>CAITIS010000001.1 GCA_903892515.1 uncultured Planctomycetota bacterium
CTTCTTCCCCAGATCAAGCCTGCTTCTTCAGATCACAGCCTTCCTCTTCAGATCAAGCCTTCTTTTTCTAATCGCAGCCTGCTTCTTCAGATCAAGCCTCCCTCTTCAGATCGCAGCCTGCTTCTTCAGATCACAGCCTTCCTCAAATCAAAGCTCTTTCGATGCCCGAGGCTCCGGCGTGAGCCACCTTTTTTTCTCGCCAGAAACAAAAGGGCACGCACCAACATGACTAGAGTCGCCTACCAGTTTGCCAGCCACTTGATGCGGTAGCTGGAGCCGGCCCCGGCCACGCTGACGGAGTCGGTGCCGCTGGTGATGCGGAGATCCTGATGGAAGGCACAGCCGCCACCCAGAGTTATGCTCTTGGAGATGACCGCGCCGAAGAGCCGAAAGCCGTTGGTGGCGGCGACGTTTGCATTGGGCGAGATCAGCACGCCCTGGAACGTGCCGCCGCCGGTCAGGTTCACGGCCGTGGTGCTGAGGTTGTAGAAGGTCAGGCGGCTGAGGTTGTCGCCGGCCACTTTGTTGTCGGCGCCCGTGTCGATGGTAAGTGCGCCCTTGCAGTACACCTTGAGCGAGGCCCCCGACTGCACCGAGATGACGCTTCCGCCACCCACCGAGAAGTTGCCTTCCGACACGATGACCACGTTGGGGGCGGTGATCGTCAGCGTCACGCCGTTGCCCAAGGTGAAGTTGTTGCAGTGCATGTTCGCACCCAACGTCCCCTGGACGCCGCCGGGATAAGTCTTGTTCCCGATGCTGGCGCCGAGGTCCGGCACGCTGATGGTGGGCGCGCTCACCATGGCAGTCTGGTTTTGCGTCGTGCCGGTATACGTGCACCACACCACGCTGACGGTCTGAGTCGGGTCGGCTCCCGGCGGGGCATACACGGTGCCGGCCAATCGCGAGCCGCCCGTGACGGACACCGTGCCGGCCGATGGGCTATTGGTCGTGATCTGTGCGGCCGAACCCACGTTGGAGCCGCCGTAATTGCCCAGCCCCGAATCGTATGAGTCCAGCAGTGCCCCGTTGCTCAAGGTCAACGTCTGGCCACTCGTGCCCAGCACGGACATGCCGACCTTGATCGTCGAGGCCGAGGGGTACATCACGGCCTTGACCGTGTACTTGGCGCCCTTATATGTCGCCATTGAGGTCAGCGTGAGCGGGTGCGAGGCATCGTTGAAGTTGGTGTTGCCGTTGTCGATGGCGCCATCGCCGTTAGTGTCGGCCCCGTCGTTGCCGCTGACGGTAAAGCTGCCTCCGCCCAAAGCCTGGGTGGAAACCCACGCGTTCTGAGGCCGGACGCCGCGCCAAGTCGTGTTGTTCTTCACGTACGATATGGCCATGCTCAGGCCCGATTCCGCGATGGCCCGGGCCTGGGCGGCGTTGACGATGTTGCGCGAAATATCCGTGGCCGTCGCCTGCACCGCCAGGAAGCTGAACGCGATCACCATCGCAATGCCGATGGCGATCATCACCAGCAGCAATGCAACGCCGCGGGCGGGCCGGCGAACTTTACGCCCATGCCGCAAAAAGTTACCGCCTGTCGTATTGTTTTGGCGTTTGCTCATGAGTTTCTCAAAGCCGCTCCGCCGACGACCACTTCCGTCCCGCCGTTGTCGGACCTGACGATGATTCGCCAACCCACGAACTTGGCGGACTGCACCGTGGCATTGTCCAGCAGGATCGAGAAGCCCGTGACGTTGCCCCAAACTTGCCCGGGCATCTGCGCAGTGCCTTTGACGGCGTTGGTGACGGCGTTAAAGTCCGTCGTGGTCAGGCTGTAGCTGGTGTTGGGCGTTGGGTTCAAGGGCGGCTTGTACGACGTAATGGTCTTGTCCGTGACGTTGTACTCGATCCGCCGCAATTCCGCCAATTCCGGGTTGCCGTCGGCGTCGTCGCTCACCCACAGAACGAGGTAGTTGGTGCCCTGCGCCAGCACCTTGGCACTCCGCTGCACGGTCTCGCTCATCCTCAACTTCACCATCTCCGAGGCCACCATCGCCTCGCGATTGTCGGCCTGGAGGCTGCTGCCGTAGGTGAAGGCGTACAGCATCGAGGCAATGGCAGCGCCAATTACGGCGGTGACGCCGATGGCCAGCACGATCTCCGCCAGCGTGAAGCCGGCCCGGGCCCGCCTGGGCAGCGCTGGGCCCGTCGGTCCGGAGGCCGTCGGGAGGAAGGCTTTGGGCGATGGCATCGGTTTCATGTTCATTGGGGAATGAATCGGCTGATGACCCAGGCCTTGCCGTCGGTGTCGGACACGGTGACGGTAACGGCCAGGCCAGGGATCGCGCCGCCCAGGTTGGCGATGGTCTGGGTTGAAGTCTGAGCGCCCACGACGCGTTTGAAGACCTGGTACTCGGCCGGGAATGCTACGCCGGCGGCGTCCCTGAGCCCGCCGGGATTCTCCGTGCTGGTGTTATAGGTGGCAACGACCTGGGCGTAGGGACAGGCCAGGATGCGGTCCATCATTTCCTCGCACAGCCGCGTCGCCTGTTGGGTGTGCAGGGCGTAGGCGGTCTGCGATTGGCCGACGACCAGCGGCAGCATGGTGGCCGAAACGGCCGCAACCAGGATGACCGTGGCCAGCAGGCACTCGGCCAGGGTGAATGCGCGCTCGTGGCGACGCCGGAGCGACAACCGGCGTAACGCCTGTTGCACCCGCGGTGCGCGCACGCCTCGGCCAACTTGTGCCGTTGGCACAGCCGCGGCGTCCACGAACTGACCCGTCATATATCTTTCGCCACACAAAGCCCGTATCTCCGATCTGAACCCTTGCAGTGTTGTTTCGGCCAGAGGCGGGCCGTCCTTTAGCAGCAAGAAGCAGAACTCCCCGCAGAGGCCGCGAAGAACGCAGAGAGAGGCTTCTTTGAAACATTTCAGCTTCGCGAGCTTTGCGGTCTCCGCGGTGAATCAGCTTTTGAGATAGTTACCAAGAACCGGCAAAACGGATGAGTTGGCGCCCTCGCGGGCTGCCCGCGCCACGATGCGCCGGCAGGAGTCACATCTCGGGTGATACTGAGCGATTCCACCGTCCTATAATGGGTTGTGGCTGTTGAGGCTGGCCTTTCAGGGCAAGATTTTTCTGGCAGCGGAAGCGGCATCGTGCGCTAGTTGCGAAAATGCAGTGGCGAACGTGGGACTACAACGCCGAAAAATGGAAGCGGGAAAGTCCTCCATTCGTTGACGCAGGCTCTGCCAAGACGTATAGTAGGATTTTGTTTAGATTAAGAAGGCTAAACAGGCCCTTGGTCGGACTCGTACTACGATAGCCCGACGGGCACCGATGTGGCTGTTTGTTCGGCTGGCTGGCTGTTGAATCGAAAGCGACTATCGCCCTATGCAAAAAACCGTTCTTGTGACCGGAGGCCGAGGATTCCTGGGCCGCAATCTGTTGCAGGGCCTGGCGGAATCCTACCCCCGAGCCGCGTTTCGCGTGCTGGCCCGGTCCAACGAAGCTCAGGCCGATCTGCTGAAATGGTTCGGCGCCATGGGCGGCGACCGCATGCGTATCATCCGCGGCGACATCCTTCAGAGCGACTTGGGGCTTAGCCCCGACGACTCCGCCAGCCTGTCGGACGTGGCGGAGGTCTGGCACCTCGCCGCTTCAACCAGCTTCGACGAACGCGAAAAGGACGCCATCTACCAGGGCAACGTCGTCGGCACGCAGACCATGCTGGCCCTGACCCGGAAGTTTTCCAAGTTGGAAAACTTTCTGTATATCAGCACCGCCTACGTCGCTGGTTTGAATCCCGGCCCAGTGGCTGAAGATGAGATGCCCGCCGACAACGGCTTCCGCAACACGTACGAGGCGACCAAGTGGCAGGCGGAGAATCTCGTCCGCCAGTCCGGCCTGCCCTTCACGATCTTCCGCCCCAGCATCATCATGGGCAACTCCCAGACGCTGGACTCGCAGTGCGAGCGGCGGATGATCTACGGCTACGTGCTGGGGATATACTACGCTATTTTGAAAGAGTGTAAGCGGCAGCGGATCAACTTCATCGAACGCTGGACCCGGAACGAAGTGCTGGATCTGGACGTGGTCCGGTTGCTGGGCCACAACAGCACGGCCAAGAACTTCGTCTGCATCGACGACGTGACGCAGAGCATTCTGACCGTCCTCACCCAGCCGCATGCGGGCAAGACGTATCACCTGACCAGCGCCAGCCCGATCTACGGCCGGGACATCGCCACCGTGATCGAACGGTCCCTGAGGGTTACCGGCATGGGCCAAGGCGGCGACGAGATCGCCGATCCGACGCCGCTGGAACGATGCATCATGAACTTCACGGCCCCGTTCGTGCCGTACACGACCCATTCCGATCCGGTTTGGCGGCTGGACAATACCAACGCCGCCATGGGCTCACCCAACGTACGCAAGCCCATGGACGAGGACCTGTTCTCGCGGCTGGTGGATCATTTCGTACGGAACGTCATCTTCTCCAGCCAGGACAACCAGATCGACCCCGGCTCGATGAATCCGCCCCCGGCCACAGCCGTAGCTTAACGGCAGGGCGTAGGTCGTAGGGCGTAGGGATCGCGATTTCTCTTCGCGGTCCCGGTGTTTTCCCAGTAGCGCAATAATCTTCCTGAACGCACTCTGTCCGAAGAAATCCCCAGCCTCGACACTGCGCCTGCCCCCTCGGTAGGGTCCGCAGGTTCTTTCGCGCTGTTGCGAAAGGTTCTGCGGACGGGGCCAGCCCGGTGCCATGCTTCTGCGCTGTCTTGCAGAAGCATGTGAAGCTCACTGGCGGACGTCGCGACGCATGCTTCCGCCTCCGCTGGGCTGAGGTCTGGCATGCTTCCGCATACAACCACGACGCGGAAGCATGGCACCCGGCCAGGAACTAACATGGTGACGGCGATACTGGAATCGCTTACACATGGTCAGCCCTGTCTTTGGGCTGGCCATGTGGCGACCAGGAACTAACATGGCGATGGCGATATTGGAATCGCTGACGCATGGCCAGACCTGGACAACGGCCTGGCCATGGCACCCGGCATCACACATCGCACGGCCGCGCCGGGTGTGGCGGAGACGGTCTAAAACAAAAAAATGAACACTGGCCGGAAGATTCGGAAAGGCCGCGCCGGTTTGTGCGCAGAAAAGGGTTCGTCGGCCCTTCTATAGAAGCGCCACCGGCCGAGCGGGTCGGGGGAGAAAGTTTGAAAAGTGAAGAGCGATGCCACGCGAATCAGTGAAAGTAATTGAGACGCTGCGCGGATGTGCGCATGGGGTGCGCTCGTGGGCCGCATGTGCGTGACAAGAGCAGGGGCGAATCCGCAAGAGTCTGGCGGCCAGGATGATGCGGGAGTCCTCCTGCGCTGCGAATCGGTCCAAACGGTGCCGAATGGTTCCGTTTCGTTCCGTTTGGTTCCGTTTGGTTCCGTTTCGTTCCGTTTCGTTCCGAATCGTTCCGGTTGGTGCCGTATGGTTCCGTTGCGGTTGGGCATGAAAAGGGCAGGGGCCAACATGGTCACGCGAACAGCGTGACCATGCCACCCACCGGAGCGGCGCGTTTGGTTGTCTTTGGGTGCTTCGCGGTCATGACGCCCAACGCCTGCGAGAGTGCCGCCTGGCCTACCCGTCCGCAGAACCTTTCGCAACAGCGCGAAAGGACCTGCGGACCCTACCGTCTGCATGGTGAGCCGAGAGCATGGTCTGCATGGTGAGTCGAGAACATGCCTTTCCGCGAGTACACGTAAAGGCATGGCACCTTGCTTTGCAGGTCGCGGCGCCGAATCACAGCCGAGGGCGGCTGTGCCACGCGCCCTACGACCTATGACCTACGACCTATGACCTACGACCTACGACCCGCGTTCTCTGCCCTATGCCCTGTGCCCTGCTTTGTGGTATCCTGCTGCACAATGGTGTGTTTCGCTCGGAGATTTCATGGTCCTGCCTAGCCTTACGGACATCCAGGATATCCTGAACACGCATCCGTACTTGCCGTACCTGATCGTGTTGATCTGGACCTTCTTTGAAGGCGAGACGATCGTCATCATCGCCGGCGTGGCCGCGCGCGACAATCACCCGTGGCTGCCGCTGGTGATCCTCGCCGCTTTTTGCGGCGGGCTGTGCGGGGACCAATTGGCCTTCTTCCTGGGCCGATACCGAGGCAAGGACTTCGTGGCCAAGCGCCCCTGGTTGCAGCGGAGAGCCGAGAAAGTCTACCGCATGCTGGAGAAGCACCAGTTCTGGCTGATCATGGGCTTTCGCTTTCTCTATGGCCTGCGGAACATCACGCCCTTCGCCATCGGCATGAGCGAGGTCCGCACGAGGCGGTTCCTGCTGCTCAACGCCACGGGCGCGGCGGTATGGGCGACGACCTTCGCCCTGGGCGGCTATCTGTTTGGCCTGGCCATGGAAACCTTCCTTGCCAAGCACCAAAAGCCGGTCGCAATCGTTATCATGCTGGTGGCGGTGCTTGTGATGTGGATCGTCCGCATGCTGCGGCGACGCAAGCTCAAACGCCAGACGGAACGCGAGCTGCTTGCCCAGGCGACAATCCCAGGGGCGACCGCGCAGACTTCGGCGATTCAGGATGTCCCGGGCAAGCCCAATTAGGGTTGTCCGGCCCTTGCCCGCTGATATACCATGCAGGGTTGAACGGCTCGCAGCCGGCAACACTGTTAAGCTGTGGCCACAAAGCCAATGATGTGGAGCCCAACGAGGTAGCATGGAACTTCCGGCACGACAAAACGGCGATCAACTACTCAAGAGCGGCGAACTCGTAGATATCCGCAGGCGGCTTTCGGCCATTGCGGCCAAGCACGATGTGGCCACGGTTATCGCCTGCGCTTTCGACCACCGCACGCGCATGCTGCCTTTCATCGTCGCGGACGTGAAGATGTCCCCCGCCGGCGTGCGTGCGATCGGCTCGGCGCTGGTCGAGTCGGGCTTTGAAAAGACCCGCGTCGTGCTGCAACAGTGGAACCGCAACTTCCGCCCCTCGCAGATGCAAATCGACGGCCGGCTGCCTGACCTGTTCCTCGCCTCGAGCATGAGCCTGCACACGGCCGAGTTTCGCAAGATGGTTCAGGACGTCTGCCGCATCGAGCCGTCGCGCCGTCCGCTGGTCATCGCCGGCGGCTCGCTGTGCATCTACGAGCCCTGGGAAGCCTTTTACACCGATCCGTCCGGCAAGGATCCCTCCTGCATCGACCTGGCCGTCACCGGCGAAGAGTACGTGCTGCTGAACCTGCTGGAAGTGCTGCTGTCAGGCCGGGCCGGTAACGAGCCGCTGCGGCAGACCTTCCTCAAGGCCCGCGACAGCGGCGCCCTGGACGCCATTCCCGGCCTGATCTATCCGCGCACCGACACCGCCGGCAGAGTGCAAGAACTCGTCGATACCGGCATTCAGCGCCTCGTCGGCGACCTGGACGAACTGCCCTTCCCCACGGCTGGGTATTCCATCCTGGAAACGCCCAGCAAGGCCGCCACGCTGGCCCCCAAGCCGCTGCCCCGGCGCGAAGTGCGGAAGTTCACGCCCATCGGCTCGCTGATTATGACCTTCGGCTGCCGCTTCGCCTGCGAGTACTGCCCCATTCCGGCGTACAACCAGCGGCAGCTTCGGTACAAGTCCGGCGAGCGCGTGGCCGAGGAAATGCACCGCATCTTCGGCCATTACGGCATCCGCCACTTCTTCGGCACCGATGACAACTTCTTCAACAACAAGCAGCGGGCGATCCAGGTTCTGGAAACCCTCGCGGCCAAAGATCACGCCGGCGTGCCGCTGCATCGGCGCGTCCGCTGGGGCACGGAAGTGACCGTGCACGACACGCTGCAGATGCGCGAATACCTGCCGCTGGCCCACAAGGCCGGCGTGCGGGCGCTGTGGCTGGGCGTCGAGGACATGACCGGCGCGCTGGTGCGTAAGGGCCAAGGCGAAGACAAGACGGCTGAGGCCTTTGAGCTGCTGTGCGAGAACGGCATCGCCCCCATGCCCATGATGATGCACCACGACCGCCAACCGCTGCTCAGCCGTGGCAATGCCAGTGGCCTGCTCAACCAGGTCAACCGGCTGCGCAAGGCCGGGGCGGCCGGCTTGCAGGTGCTCATGCTCACGCCGTCGGCGGGCTCGAAGTCCTTTGAAAGCACCTTCGAGTCGGGCATGGTGTACAAGAGCGTCGCCGGCAAGGAAGTGCAGGCGCACATGTACGACGGCAACCACGTCATCGCCTGCAACGCCAAGCACCCCTGGCAAAAACAGTTCAACATTCTGGCGGCGTACCTGTTCTTCTACAACCTCATCTGGCTGCCCTCGGCCCTGTGGAAGAAGCGCAAGACCCGCCTGGGCTACAAACCCTTCGGCATGCAGCTGCTGGGCATGTACGGGCTGATGCACACGATCCGGCGGACGTTTGGCTGGGGACTGCGCCTCATGTTCGGGCGGATCAAACGATGGGAAGAAACGCCGGCGGGACCGTTCCCGATGCGCTCGCCCCAAGGCGGCGTGGCCGCGCATGCCCGCGGCAAGTGGGCCCAACCGCCCTGCGAACAGACCAAGGCCAGCTAAGCGGGCTTGCCCATAGGCAGACTCGTGTGTGCCATGGCCTGACTCCTGGGTGCCATTGACTCGCCTGAGCCGGAGGCGAAGGGGAGGCTGGCCATGCTGGACCAGGATCGGGGCAGGCGTATCCATCCGAACCGTGCGGACTCCGGCAGAGTCTCGCATAGGTAGAGCCGTGAACGACCGGCTCAACCTATGGCACCCGTCCCTCGGCACCCGTCCTGGGCACCCGTCCTCGGCGAAGACGCCAACGACAATTAACCTTCGGCCCTGTGCCGCGTTTTTCGTAAAATGCAACCATGAGTACAGACTGGCAATCCAAGCTTTCCCCCGCGATCGCTCCAAAGGTCGCGCGCTGCCAAGAGATTCTGCAATCCATGGGCCGGGTCGTGATTTCATTCTCGGGCGGCGTGGACAGCACGCTGCTGCTGGCCCTGGCCGTGGACGCCCTGCCGACGGACCACGTGCTGGCGGCCACCGGGCTTTCGCCCAGCCTGCCGCGGCGTGAACTGGACGACGCTCGCTCGCTGGCCAAGCAACTCAAGGCCGACCTGGTCGAGATTCCCACCGGCGAGATGAACGACCCGCGCTACACCGCCAACCCGGCACAGCGATGCTACTACTGCAAGATGGACCTCTTTGGGCGGATGCGCAGCGTGGCCAAGGCACGCGGCTTCGACGCCATCGTCACCGGCGCCAACGCCGATGACACGGGCGACTTCCGCCCGGGCCTCCAGGCCGGTCGCGAGGCGGGCGTGCGGAACCCGCTCATGGAAGCGGGCCTGACCAAGGCCGAGATCCGCGAAATCTCACGCTGCCTGGGCTTGCCCACCGCCGACAAGCCCGCCATGGCGTGCCTGGCCAGCCGGATTCCCTACGGCCAGCCGATCACCATGGACAACCTGCGCCGCATCGAGCAGGCTGAAGAGTTTCTCAAGGGCCTGGGCCTAGAGCAGTGCCGCGTCCGCGCCCACGACGCACTGGCCCGCATCGAGATTCCGCCGAACCGATTCGAGGCCTTCTTAACCGGCAAGGCCAGCGTGGTGGAACGCTTCAAGACGCTGGGCTTCACATATGTCACTCTAGACATGCAAGGCCTGCGCACCGGCTCGATGAACGAAGTGCTGCCCAGCCAGACCCGGGCTGCGGGCTCCCAGAAAAGCATCAAAGGCGCTGACCTGGGTGGGTAGACCCGACGCGATAGACGCGAACGAGGGTGCCATAGGCTGACCCGACTTCGCGCTTTCTTGCGAAGGCGGGGCTGCCTAGGCCGGGGCGCCCGCATAGGTAGAGCCGCAAAACGACGCGGCTCAACCTATGGCACCCTGAACAACCTATGGCACCCTGAACAAGTTGCTTCGCCCGCGTGTAACTTGGTCCGACAATGAATGACACCGCCGACAACCTCGTTCGCTACCAGCGGCAGATGATCCTGCCGGACATGGGCCTGGCCGCCCAGCGAAAGCTCGGCTCGTCCAAGGCGCTGATCGTGGGCGTGGGCGGGCTGGGGAGTTGGATGGCCGAACTGCTCACCCGCGCCGGCGTGGGAGCTTTGCGCCTGATCGATCCCGACAACGTAGACCTGACCAACCTGCACCGCCAGGCGCTGTACACGGAGCACGACGCCCGTCTGGCCCGGCCCAAGGTCGAGGCCGCCGCAGAGCGACTGGCTTCCATCAACTCGCACGCCGCCATCGAACCCATCGTCGGGCGACTCGACCGGCACAACATCGCCGCGCTGGCCGAGGGCGTTGACGTGATCCTGGACGGCACGGACAACTTCCTGGCGCGGTACATCATCAACGATTATGCGGTGAAGATGCAGCGGCCTTGGGTCTTTGCCGGCGCAGTCGGCACGGAGGCGCAAATCCTCGCCATCCTGCCCGGCCAGTCGGCGTGCCTGCGTTGCATCCTGCCTGACCCGCCGCCGCCCTGCCACGACCCGAATTGCCGACAGGCCGGCGTGCTGGGGCCAGTGGTTGCGGCCGTGGCCGCCATGCAAGCGGTTGAGGCGATAAAGATTCTCTCAGGCCGATCCGACGCCGCCCGCAGTCAACTGCTCAAGTTCGACCTCTGGACCAATCGCGTGCAGCAAATCTCGGCCAACAAATCCGCCGACTGCCCCTGCTGCGGCCTGCGCGAATTTGATTATCTGGAAGGGTAGACACACAGAGCGGGGCGCGTAGACGATCACGTGGCTGCTGAACGACGCAGACCACGGCACCCAGCGTTCAAGGTGGGTGCCATAGGTTGAGCCGCGTCTTCTGGCGGCTCTACCTATGTGGGACGTCCAGCATAGGCAGCCCCAGCTTCGCCAGAAGACGCGAAGCCGTGTCAGCCTATGGCACCCATCGCACCTGGTGGCACCCGACTTGTATCCTCCCCTACGCCCTATGCCCTATGACCGATGACCTATGACCTACTTCTTCGCCTTCGCCCTGCCCAGGGCCGTGGCGATGAAGCGCGCCAGGCCGTCACTCGTGCCGTTGTACCAGTAGCACACGCACCGGCCATCATCGACGGCCCGAAAGATGGTGATGTACTTGCCGCTGGCCTCGAAGGCGTTCACGCGATCGTACTGAACTTTGTTGAACGTCTGTGGAGGAAGCTCCTTGCGGTCGTGAACGCCGTTGACTGTGTAGATCAGGGCATCGAACTTCCGGGACATCAGCCTGGCAAAGTCCTTGTATGCCTCGTCGTCGCGGCTCGCAGCCTCCGGCCCAAAGACCACGCCGGCAAAGCAGACGAACCCGCGTGGATCCTTGAACTCCTTGGTGGACTGGCAGATCTTGGTTTTGAAGAAGTCATGGTTGACGGCATCCACGGCGATCAGGTCGGGCGTGTCCCACTCGACCGCGACGTCCTTGGCGCCCTCGTCAGCGGAGGGCGGCGGAACCGCTTCGGCCGCTTTCATGCGCTCGCGCAGCCTGGCTGTCTCCGCCCCGGCCGGCGCGGAGGCAGGGCTCACACTGTGACTGGCAGCGGCGCCCGCGGAGGGTAAGGGCGAGGCAGAGGCGAGCGTATCTCCCGACACCGTGCGGGCGGGCTCAGAGGGCTTAGTCGAAGCCACGGGGGAAACCGGGCGCGCCGCCGGCGCAGGAGTTGGCTGGACCAGTTCGCTCTCGCGGGCCGTATCATTCTCGCCAGCGGGCTTGTTGGGTTGCGCCGTCACGGGCTGGACGGCTGCGGGCGGAGCCGCCTGCACAATCGGCCGCGAGGGCAGCGGCGGAGCCTTGATCGGGAAGAAATCATTCCACGCCACTTCCCACTGCTCCGGCTCGGGCGAAACATGGCCCGCGGGGGCCGTGGGCGTCACGGCGTCGGCAAAGAACCACGCCAGCGTCGTGACCTCGCGAATGTTTTGCGTAAACAGGAACGGCCGGCACAGGAACGAGCCGGCCACCACGATGACTCCGACGGCCGCCACGATGCCGCCCGAGGCAATGGAACCGACCCACTTGTTCCGCGGCGGCAGCGCGGCCACCATATCGGGAAAGTGCCAGCCCAGCACGCCGGCGACGCTGGTGATCATCGAACCGATGATCGTCACGACCACCAGCGTGAGGGCCACGCCCACGGCCAGCAGCGTCAGCGTCAGCATCGGGCCCTGGATCGTGCCCAGGCTGTCGACGGTGAGGAAACTGCCCAGGAATGGCCAGACGGAAGCCAGGATCGCAAATCCCACGCCGAAGAAGAGCATGATCACCGCCCAGGCGATGACCAGTTCCTTGATCCGCCGTACCGCCGCCTTGGCCGCCCAGATCACGTCGAAGGCGCGCCAATCGTCAGTTTGCGCCAGGCCCATCAGCCCCAGCGGCAGCAGCGGGATGGTCACGACCGGAGCGATGTACACCAACAGCACGCCCAGCGCCTTCAGGCCGCCCAGCATGAGTTTGCCCACCGCCAGCCCGGGAAAGCACGGGGCCAGACTCAGCGCCCTGAGCTTGTAGTTCGCCGAGTCGATGAAGTACGTCATGAAATAGCCGGCCAGGTACAACCCCAGCAGCACCCCGGCCAGCGCGCACACGCCCCGCCCCGGGCCGGTGGCAATGAAGTCGAGCATACCCTGCGCCGCCTTGCCGTTGGTGCTGCGGAACAGGAATATCTCGCCCGCAAAGGCCGCTCCAGCCAACACCACCAGCAAGCCGACCATGAACAGGACGCTGGAAAACCCCATGGCCGCATCGGCGCAGCGGAAGCAGTCGGCCACAAAGACGTTCCAGACGCCGCGGTTTTGCTCGCGCTGCTTGGCCTTCTCGCGCCCGACATTCTGCGGATCGTACAGGCTTTCGTCCTTGGCCTCGTCGGTCTTGGCTGTCCGTGCGTGCGGGGGTTTGGATTGGTGGGCCTGGGCCTCATCTGGCTTGGGCGGAGCTTCGATGACCCGGTCACCCAGCATGGCCAGCAGGTCCGTCGCGTCCACCGGCGGAGCGTCTATTGTGGAAGCCTTCGGGACGATCATGACATAGGAGCACTCTGGGCAGCGGGCCTTCTTGCCGGCGGCCTCGTTTTTGGCCGTCAGCACGTGCTTGCATATCGGGCAGTCAAAGCGCAAAGCCATTGTGCTCTCCCGGGGCGTCCCCTGGCGTATCCTTGTTTAGAGTAACGCAAAGGCAAATAAGTTTCAAGGAAACGACATGCCGGGAATAAATCCCATCCATGATGGCGGCATGGAGTTACTGTCCCGCTTACGGCCCTGCCCAAAGAACAGGTCAAAGAGGTCACGTACCTCATAGGGTGAGTGACCTGTGTTTCTGTCAAGGCCGTTTTGTCGTGTAACAGGCCCCCGCTTTTAGCGGGGGTATAAGGCCGCGAATCGATATCCTCAGCCCGCTTCAGCGGGGTTGAATTCGTGCCTTGAGGCACCTGGCTAAAGCCAGTCCATGTAAGCCCGTTGAAACGGGCTGCAAACACAGAATGGTGCTGCTTTACCCCCGCTGAAGCGGGGGCCTGTTACACGGCTTTCGCCTATGCCCGGAGCAATGCTTGCCTCGCCAGAAACGCAGGTCACTCACCCTCACAGCCCATCCTGCGGAATCCCATTGACAACTCGTCAACTCGCGACGTATTATAAGTAACGATATAGTTGAACCATCGAGGTGACCAATGACGACCGCGCAGACTGCCTTGCCCAAGACGCTGCTGAGCCTGGAGTTTCTCTGCCAGGCGGCCGAGTGCCTCAAGATCATGGCCCATCCGGTTCGGCTGAGGATCGTTGACATCCTCATGCGCGGCCGCCTGCCCGTGAACGAAATCGCCGGGCTGTGCCGGATCCCCCCGCAGCAGGCGTGCGAGCACCTGCGGCTGATGCGCGGGCATTCGCTGCTGACCAGCCGACGGCGCGGACGCGAGGTGTATTACGAAATCGCCTCGCCGCGATTGCCGAGCCTGATACGGTGCATCCAGGCCGGCTGCAAGGACAAGCCCGAAGAACCTGTTGTGGAGAAGCGAGCATGACGACGTCCCCTTTGCGTCTGGTAATCATCGGCGGCGTGGCTGGTGGCGCCACCGCGGCCGCCAGGGCCCGCCGCCTGTCCGAGTCGGCCCAGATCACGCTGATCGAGCGCGGGCCTGACATTTCCTTCGCCAACTGCGGCATGCCGTACTACCTGGGCGGCGTGATCGAGAATCGCAGCGCCCTGCTGGTGCAGACCGTTGCGGGCATGAAGCGTCGCTACGGCGTGGACGTCCGCGTGGGAACGGAAGCCATGGAAATCGACCGGGCCAGTCGGCGCGTTCGGCTGCGCGACCTGGCCAGCGGAAGCGAAAGTCAGCTGGAGTATGACTACCTGATCCTTTCGCCCGGCGCGCACCCCATTGTGCCTGACATGCCGGGCGCTGACGACCCCAGCGTCTTCGCGCTGCGGTCGCTGGGGGACATGGACGCCATTGACCAGGCCGTGCGGTCAGGGGCCAAGGCGGCGGTGATCGTCGGGGCCGGGTACATCGGGCTGGAGATGGCCGAGAACCTGCGGCATCGCGGCCTGGAGATCAAGCTGATCGAGCGAACCGACCACGTCATGTCGATAGCCGATGTGGAAATGACCGCCCCGCTGCATGCCGAGTTGCGGCGCAACGGCATCGAGTTGCACCTGAACATGTCGGTCAAGGCCATCGAGCGTGAGAACGGGCGTTTGCAGGCTGTTCTGGCCGATGGCAGGAAGCTGGACGCCGACTTTGCGATTATGTCCGTGGGCGTGAAGCCCGAAAGCACGCTCGCCCGCAACTGCGGCCTGGAGTTGGCGGCATCGGGCGGCATCGTCGTCGATGAACACATGCGGACCACCGATGAACGCATCTACGCCGTGGGCGACGCCGTCGAGGTGCGGAACATCGTGGCCGATCGCGCCGCGCTGGTGCCGCTGGCCGGGCCGGCGAACCGGCAGGGACGCATTGCCGCCGACAACATCTTTGGCCGGCCCAGCGCCTACCACGGCTCGCAGGGCACGGCCATCTGCAAAGTCTTCGACCTGGCCATCGGCATGACCGGTTTGACCGAGCAGGCGGCCAACAAATTCGGCATCGCGTGCGAGAAGGTGTACATCCACCCGGCCAGCCATGCCGGGTACTTTCCCGGCGCGGCGCCGCTGACGCTCAAGCTGCTGTTTTCTCCGACGGATGGCAAGGTGCTGGGCGCCCAGGCCATCGGGACCGACGGCGTGGACAAGCGCATCGACGTGCTGGCGGTGGCGATTCGGGCGGGCATGAGCGTATACGACTTGCAGGATCTGGAACTGTCGTACGCGCCGCCGTACGGCTCGGCCAAGGATCCGGTGAACTACGCCGGCTTCGTGGCCGCCAACGCCCTGGCGGGCGACGTGCGGCTGTTCCACGCCCGCGACGCCCTGGCCGTCGGGCCGGGCCAGGTGCTGCTGGATGTCCGCACGCCCGCCGAAGTCAGCGTCGGCATGATCCCCGGCGCGATGTGCATGCCGCTGGATGAACTGCGCAGCCGACTCGGCGAACTGCCGCGCGACAAAGAGTTCCTCGTGTATTGCCAAGTTGGCCTGCGCGGCTACCTGGCGTGCCGGACGCTCAGTCAGAACGGCCTGCGCTGCCGGAATCTCTCGGGCGGGTTCAAGACCTTCCAGAGCGTCGCGCAACTGGCCGGCCAGGCCCCTGCGTCCGTGCCGCCAAGGACACCCATGCAAGCACAACCATCTCAGCAGAGTCCCTCAGCGTGCGCGGGCAGGCCGTGCAGCCAGCCCAAGGTCGTCAAAGAAATCGACGCCACGTGCATGCAGTGCCCCGGGCCGATCATGCGGCTGGCGAGCGAACTGGCGACCCTGGCCAGCGGCGACTCGGCCCGCATCACCACCAACGACCCGGGCTTTGCCGCCGACGTGAAAGGCTGGTGCGACAGCACGGGCGATACGCTGGCCCAGCTTGGCCAGACGGGCAAGGCGCACTGGGCCATCGTGACCAAGGGCGCGACCGCCGCGGCAACTGCGTCCGCTCCGGCCAACGCCACCAAGCGTAAGACAATCCTCGTTTTCAGCAGCGACTTTGAGCGGGTGTTCGCTGCCTTCATCCTGGCCAATGGCGCCGCCGCCATGGGCAGCGAAGTCACGCTGTTCTTCACCTTCTGGGGGCTCAACGCCCTGCGGCGGAGCGAAAACGTTCGCGTCCCCAAGACCTTCATCGAGCGGATGTTCGGCTGGATGATGCCGCGCGGCGCCGGCCGGCTGAGCCTGTCCAAGATGCACATGGGCGGCGTGGGCAAAAAGCTGATGCTGGGCATCATGAAGGACAAGGGCGTGTCCAGCCTGGAGGAGTTGATCGCCTCGGCCAAGCAGGCCGGCGTGAAGCTCGTGGCGTGCAGCATGAGCATGGACGTGATGGGCATCCACCCCGAGGAACTCATCGACGGCGTCGAGCAAGGCGGCGTCAGCAGTTTCCTGGCCACAGCCGAACAAGGCTCCATGACATTGTGCATGTGACCGGCGGATCCGCAGATGTCGCAGAGACGGCCGAACAAGGCACCATGACATTGCGTGTGTGACCGCAGCATCACCAAGTGGCGTGCCTCATGAATCGAGCGATAACCTTGACGGCGAGCATGCGTTGGGGCATCTTGGCTCAACAGGTACGCTGTTAGCTGAATCGCTGAGGACAAGACACGGCTCGACCTGGCCAATGGCCGAGCTATTCCACCGACGGGATGAGAGATGACCGCCCAGAACGCTGCAAGCTTTGAATCCTGCTACGCCAACTGGAGTGACAACCATATTACCGTAGGCAACGGCTTGATCGAACGCCGCTGGCGGATCGGCAACGGGCTGCTATTTGCCGAGTCGCTGCGGGATGTTGCCACGGGCCAGGAGTGGATCGCCCGCCCGGCGCGCCAACCGGCGCCGACACCGCCAGGGGCCTTACCTGAGGAACCGCGGGCGGTCTCCATTTCCTGGGAAGGCAATCAGGCCGGCCCGCTGCAAGTGGCATCATTGCAGGTGACGCTGCGTGCGACGGGTGAGTCCGCTTCGCTGCTGTATCATTTTCAGGTGTTTCCGCACTCCAGCGCGGTGACGATCAAGATGGAAGTCCTCGGGCTCGTTGGCGACGCTCTGGGCGACGCTGGCGGCAGCGCGGCCGCCTCCAGTGGCATCGAGCTGGCCGACCTGCAGCGCAAGAGCAAGTCCAGCCTGCCGCCGGGCGACCTGCTGGAGACCCTGGACATCTCCCTGCCCCACCTTCGCCTCACGCAGGTGGAATTCCGCGACCAGAGCGACGACCACAACGAGCTGGTGCTCACGCAGCAGTGGCTGTTGCACCCCAACGAACTGAACCTGCCCCTGCAGGGCAACCTGTTTGTGCTCGAGGATACGCTCAGCCACACCGGCCTGATCTTTCTCAAGCACGCCCCGCTGCCGCACGCACGCCCCTGCCCATGCCGCACGGACTTTCTCGTCAATGGCCGAGCCGCCATGTTTCTCTCGCCCAAGCAGCCGCCATATGGCCCGACCCACCCGGATTTTCCGCTGGCGTATCAATTCGCTCTGTACGGCCACGGCCTGGCTGGCGCTGCGGGCGAGGGCTATGCCTGGACGATCGTCAGCTACTCAGGCGGCAGCGCGGGCATGACCGGGGCACTGCAAACGTATCAGCGCCAGTTCCGGCCCTACCGGAGTGGCCGCGACGGCATCTTCCTGTCCAACACCTGGGGCGATCGCAGCCAGGACTCGCGAATCAACGAGACCTTCATGCTCGCGGAGGTCCAGGCCGCCGCCAAGTTGGGCGTGGACGTGGTGCAGATTGACGACGGCTGGCAGAAAGGCCGAACCGCCAATTCCGTCCACGGCGGCGTGTGGATCGGATACTGGGCGAACGATGCGGAGTTTTGGAAGGTCGATCCGGTCCGGCTGCCCCATGGCCTGGAGCCGCTGGTGTCGGAGGCAAGAAAGCTCGGTATGCAGTTCGGCCTGTGGTTTGGCCCGGACTCAGCCGATGACTTCGCCAACTGGCAGCGCGACGCGGCGGTTCTGCTCGACTACCACCGCCGGCTGGGCATCAACTATTTCAAGATCGACGGTGTGAAGGCCCGAACCAGGCTGGGCGAACAGAACCTGCACCGGTTCTTCGACAAGGTGCTGCGCGACTCCGCCGGGGCCGTCACGTTTGATTTCGACATCACGGCCGAGACCCGCCCGAGCTACTTCAGCCTGATGGAAACCGGGCCGCTGTTCGTGGAGAATCGGTACACCGACTTCCGCCGCTACTGGCCGCATCACACGCTCCGCACGCTGTGGCGGCTTGCGCAGTACATCGACCCGCTCCGACTCCGCATGGAGTTTCTCAACACCGCCCGCCATCAGAACCTGTACAGCGGCGACCCGCTGGCCCCGGAGGCATACCGGCCGGAGTACCTGTTTGCATCGCTGATGTTCTGCAGCCCGCTGGGGTGGTTTGAGGCCTCCAATCTGCCGGCGGCGTACTCTGAGCAGGTCGGCCCGCTGGCGAGCATCTGGAAAACACACCGCGACGGAATCTTCGGCGGCTCGATCCTGCCCCTCGGAGATGAGCCTTCGGGCACGGGCTGGACGGGCTTTGCTTCCATCTCGCCGGATCGCCGAGGCGGCCACCTGCTGCTGCTGCGGGAATGCAACGACTCGCCGCGGCACGTGTACGAGTTGGGCGAACTGGCCGGATCGGATTGTGGGAACCTGCCGTGTGAAGTGCTGGCCGGCCACGGCTCGGCCAGTTTCCGCAACGGCCAAGTCGAAGCCACTATTCCGAACAGCCTCGATTATCTGCTGATCCGGTTCGGCGGGGATGATGGCGCCGACCGAGCCGGGTGATGAAACCGCTTCCCGCCGCCGACAATGAATACAGCTGGCTTCATAACCGTAGCACGGGCGTCCCGCCCGTGACTGAGCACCGTAAAGACGGCCGAAAAGCTCATGGGCGAGACGCCCATGCTACGTTGTGAAACCAGTTCTAGGCTCTGCGTCTTGTTCGTCTGGGCGAACATCATTTGCATTGTTTTGATGGCCGCAACTGTGCTGATGCCCCACTGGTCCGGGCAGGTCGAAATGCACAAGCTTTGGCTTGGGCCCAGGCCGCTGGGGCCGGCAGTCGGGCGGAGTTGTCTGCCGCTTACCCGTCATAGTTCGCTACCTCGATTCTCTCTGGCGTAGCTTCGCCACGCCGGCTGGTTCATCCGCAGGCTCGTCCCGCGATCGTCGGCCGGGGCGGTGGCATCGCCCAGTTCCACCTTCAGTGACAGCAGCTTGAGCAGATCCTTGAGCGTGATGATGCCCGCCAGCTGGTCGCCCTCGACGACCAGCAACCGGCTTATGCCCGAGCGGCTCATGCGTTCCATCGCCTCCATCGCATCGGCCTGGGCACTGATGGTATTCTCGGCTCGGGCCGGTTCCAGGATGTCCCCCACCGTGTACGTGTTCCACTGCGCTGGAAGCAGATCCTTGACCTGTTCGGCCCCCACGTAACCCAGCAGCTTGCCATCCTCGACGACCGGATACATCCTGAAATGGTGGCGATACAGGTACTCTTCCACCAGCCGCCGCACGTTCAGCACGGGCGGGACGGTGAGGGGCTCAGAACTCATGAAGTGGGCCACGCTCTCGCCGGACAAGGCCTGACGCAGCACGATCTGCTGGTAGCTCTGCTTGGCGGCCATCCGTAGAAACATTCCGATCAGGAAGTACCAGATGCCGCCAATCGCATCGCTGCTGATGAAACGAAACGCCCCCAGCAGCATCAGCAGCAGGCCGAAGCCCCCGCCGATCTGCGCGGCCACGCGCGTGGCCCAGCGGAGGTTGTCGCGCCAGTACCACAAGGCCGATCGCAGCACGCGCCCGCCGTCGAGCGGGAAGCCCGGAATCAGGTTAAAAGCGGCCAGGATCACGTTGATGAGCGCCAGCCACAGGCAGACGGTCGAAGCCGCGGTGGAAGCGCCGGCCACGTGGCAAATGGCCCACAATCCATAGAAAAGCCCGCCCAGAATGACGCTGCTGATGGGCCCGGCGATGGCCATCCAGAACTCAGCCTTGGCGCTAGGCGGCTCGCCGTCCATCTCCGAAACGCCACCGAAGATGAAGAGCGTAATGCCCTTCATCGTCATGCCGTGGCGGCGGGCGATGAGCGAGTGGCTCAGTTCGTGCAGCACGACCGAGAGGAAAAGCCCACAGGCCCCGATGACACCCATGGCCCAGTACACCGTCGAGGCGTGACCAGGAGCCCAGGCG
The DNA here is from genome assembly GCA_903892515.1 of uncultured Planctomycetota bacterium. Taxonomy (GTDB): domain Bacteria; phylum Planctomycetota; class Phycisphaerae; order SM23-33; family SM23-33; genus CAITIS01. The sequence continues at coordinate 20,222 of CAITIS010000001.1, forward strand.
GGAAAGACCGCCACCGCCAGCGACCAGGTAATCAGCATCGCCAAGATCAACCAACTCATGTCAACCCGGATGGAAAAGCCAAAGAGCGTAAAAAGCGTGACTCGCTTGCCAAACATTTGCTGACTCCTCGTTTGACTGCACCATCATAGCGCGGGGAGAACGAGGTCATAGGTCGTAGGTCGTAGGGCGCAGGGTAATACACGTCAGCCAACAGCGCGGACCGCGCCCATGCACCGCTTGCCGTCAGCGGCCCATGACCTACGACCTACGACCTATGACCTATGACCTATGACCTCGCTTTTCCGCATCGCCTATAATTCATCAAGGAATGGGCCTGGGGCCCGGCCTCCGGGAGCCTCAGGCCGGAGGTGCAACATGCTGTTGAGTGCAAGAAAGTTGGAACACTTCACGCTCCGCGCGTTTGACGGCGAGATCGGCAAGGTGCATGACTTCCTGTTCGAGGACAATCAATGGTTGCTGCGCTACATGGTGGCCGACACGCGACGCTGGCTGCCCGGCCGGCAGGTGCTGATTGCCCCGGCCTCGCTGGGTGAGCCCGAACTGACGAATCGCGACTTGCCCGTGTCGCTCAGTATCGACCAACTCCGCAACAGCCCCGGAATCGAGACGGACCGGCCCGTGTCGCGGCAATTGGAAGGCGACTTGAGCACCTACTATGGCTGGCCCATGTACTGGTATGGCCCCTCAGCCATCGGCGCTGGCGCCATGCCCGAGCCCATGTCCGGCCTGCCGATTCCGGGCGCGATGGGCCATGCGACCGACCCGTATCGAATGGAACCCGCTTCGGCGTCGGCCTCGGCCACAGCCACCATAGAGCCCGAAACGGGCGACCCGCATCTGCGCAGCATGCGTGAGCTGGTTGGCTACCGAATCGCTGCCACGGATGGCGACATTGGGCACCTTGACGATTTCCTGCTGGAGACGAAGAGTTGGGCGGTGCGCTACCTAGTCGTGGACATCCGAAACTGGCTGCCCGGCCGAAAAGTTCTGGTGGCCCCGCCGTGGATCAGCCGGTTCGTCTGGGAAAAAGCCAAGGTGCATGTGGACCTGCCGCGTGAACTCATCCGCACGGCCCCGGAGTTTGACCCCAATGCGCCCGTCGCGCGAGAGTACGAAGATGCCCTGCATCGGCACTACGACCGCGACCGGTACTGGGACGATTTCTAGGAGGTTTGCCCCGTGGCACAGCCGCCCCGGGCTGTGCTCTTTGGTCGCGATGGGTGGCATGGTCACGCTGTTCGCGTGACCATGTAAGGATCTTCCACGCGGAGGATTTTCCACTCAGTGATGTTCTGGATATGAAGCAACCTCAAGCAGCACTCGGTGGGTGGGATGTGCGCTCTCGCCAACGGGAATCAGCCCATCACGACGTGCTGCTCGACATTATGCGGCTCAGCCACGTTCAAGCTGGCCAGGTAGCCGCGAATGGCGTGGTCGAGATGAACGCGTGCCTCATCCTGGGACCGCGCCCGAACCATGCAGCCAGGGAGCGACGGGCACCACGCCCGGAATCGGTCCGATGACTCCTGCACAATCTTAACCATCAGTCTCATGTGCTCCCTGCCTTTCAACGCGGCGAAAGACCCACAACGAGCCTCTCGTTTGACCCTCCTATTAGAGGCGAGAAGTGTGAACTCTGCAATCCGTGTAGCACACTGCTTCTTGTCTAGGGGAAACGCCCAGACCAGATAGGAGAAGGCTGAGCCCGAAGGCCAGAGGCATGACGAACTTGAGGATTCTCGGTTTGCCGTCCAGACTGAACTTCGGGACCGGGCATCGCCCCTACGCCCTACGCCCTATGCCCTACGCCCTACCTCTATACCTTGCTGCCGGCCGAGTACGTGGTGTTGCGCCAGGCGATCTTGGCACCCTTGCGCATCTTGCCCAAGGCCATGACCAGCGCCGCCAAGCCCACGCCGCAGCCAAGCGGGTAGCTCCAGAACAAGCCGCTGCGGGCCTTGACCATGTCGTAAAAGCGATAGATCACGCTAAGTTGCATGACGATGGCTGTCAGGGCGACGCCCAGCAGCACCTTGGCCAGCCCCGCCGGCCCAACGCCCAGCCCGCCCGCAGCCAGCCCCAGCAGCGCCGCCATGTACGGCCAGAGGCTGATCAGCGCCAGCACCACCAGCGATGCCACCACCCGCCGCACCGTGCCGAACGTGCCGTAGTAGATGCGGCTCCAACCACGAAGCATTTCCTGTAAGCTTCGATACATGCGCACGATGCACAAGTCTCCGTTGCGGATCACGCGGATGTTCAGGCCCTGCTTCTTCATTCGCCAGGCCATGTGCATGTCCTCGTTGACCTCGCTCTTGACGGCCTCGTGGGTGCCGATCCGCTCGTACGCCTCGCGCCGCATGAGCATGAACGCCCCATTGGCGTATCCCTGCGGCTTGGCGGGGTTGTTCACCTTGGCGGGGTGGAACCAGATCATCATGATGGCGCTGCACACGGGCATGCCGGCGTTCTCCCAGAAGCCCTGCATCTCCAGGCTGGGCAGGACGCTGAGCAGGTCGATCTTCTCCTTCTGGGCATACTCCAAGGCGACCGACAGCGCCCGCGGCGAGACCAGCCGGCAGTCGGCGTCGGTCATGAAAATCCATTCGCCGGCGCTGGCGGAAATGGCGTGGGACATGGCGTGGTTCTTGCCGCACCAGCCCTTGTCCAGGTGGTCGATGTTGATCAGGTGGGCCCGGGCGTCGCCGGCGATGGTCGATTCGACGATCTGGGCCGTGCGGTCTGAGGAGCGGTCGTTGGCGACGAAGATTTCGAGGTTCTGATAGTCCTGGCTCATCAACCCGCGGACGCAGGCATCGATGCAGCATTCCTCGTCCTTGGCCGCGACAAAGGCCGAGAGCTTCGGGCCGGTCGCGGGGGCCGGGTAATCCGAACTCAGCAGGAAGTCGTGACAGTGGTGGCTGATTTCAAAGTGCCGGCTGATCCAGACCAGCAGGCTCAGGCTCGTCAGCACGATCAAGGCGATCATTACAGCAGTCATGCGGCTTCCTTCTTTACGGCACAGGCTAGCGAGCCTGGTCTTCGTCGCTCTGAGCTAGTTTACGACTTCCTCGCGGCGGCGCGAAACAATTCAATGGCAGCGGCCAGCACTTCCTTGACCGCTACGCCGTGGGCGCTGGCGGCGTTGGCGGCGTCGGCGTATTCGGGCGATGCCGTCACGACTTCACCTGCCAGTTCGCCCAGCTTGATCCGCACCGGGCCGTACGGCGTCTCGACGCTCTCGTGCCGCCTGGCCAGCATGCTTCGCTGGCAGACGTGCCGGCGAATGCCCAGCGTGGTGGTCTGGCGGAACAGGATGCTCTCCATCCGCGCCACGTCCGCAGGGCTGCACAGCACCGACAGCAGCCAGGCCGGACGGTTCTTCTTCATGTAAATCGGGCTCACCCAGGCATCCAGCGCCCCGGCCGCCATCAGCGCCTCGGTGGCCGCGGCAATCACCTGCCCCGAGCAATCGTCCAGGTTTACGGCCAATTCGACAACGCTGTCGGCCGATGCGGCGTCGGCCAGTTCGCCCAGCACCACGCGCAGCAAGTTGGGCTGCTCGGCAGGGTCTCTGCCGCCGGCGCCATAGCCAATGGCCTGAATCGTCATGGCCGGCAGCGGGCCGAATTCGCCCGCCAGCGTGGTCAGCACGGCCGCGCCCGTGGGCGTGGTCAACTCGCCGGTGGGCTTGTCGCCAAGCCGGGGGGAAGCAATGGGCACACCCCTGAGCAACTCGGCCGTGGCCGGGGCGGGCACGGGCAGCAGACCGTGGGCCATCTTCACCATGCCGCTGCCGGTCGGGATCGGCGAGCAAATCACCCGCTCGATGCCCAGCAGATCGACGGCCACCGCACAGCCGACGATGTCCATAATGCTGTCGTAGGCGCCCACCTCGTGGAAGTGGACCTCCTGAATGTCCACGCCGTGTACCTTGGCCTCGGCCTCGCCCAGCCGCTGAAAGATCCGCTTGGCCAAATCGGCCGCCCGTGGCGACAGACCGGCCGAGTCGATCAGCGCGACGATTTCCTTCAGCCCGCGATGCTCGTGGGCGTGCGTTTGGGCGTGGGCGTGTTCGGGAGCATGCTCGTGGGCGTGTTCATGGGCATGCTCGTGGGCATGGCCATGCTCATCGGAGTGCTCGTGTTTGTGTTCATCGGCGTGGCCGAGCGCGTGCTCATCGGCGTGCTGGCGGGCCGTCTGACCCGGTTCATCACTGTGCTCGTGATCGTTACCATCGCCGGCGTCGGCGGGCAGTTCGACGTCGAACTTTGTACCGGCCAGCCCGGCGCGGCGCACCTTGCGGGCGCTGACGTGGCAGCTGGCCAGCTCGAGCTTGGCCAACTCGGCCTGCAAGGCGGCAAAGTCCAGCCCGGCGTCCAGCAAGGCCCCGACGATCATGTCGCCCGCGGCGCCGGAGAAACAGTCAAAGTATGCCAGCTTCATTATGCCGCTAGTCTAGAGTTCCGGAGGCTCCGGAGCAAGGTTTACGGCACCGGGCCCGAGGCGTGAGGCACGACCAAAGCCAATTGCGACGCAGAGAAGCAGAGGCACAGAGAAAGCATTGGGGAAAACCCGTGTTCTCTGCCCCTCTGCGTCTCTGCGTTGCCTGAGTCTCTTCTCGCTTTTCTGCGCCCGCCCTACAGCCGGTCCCCCGCGCGGCGGGCCATGAGCGTGCAGGCTATCGCACCGACCACCGTCACGGCCAGGGCCAGCACCAGCCCTGGAATGTAGCTGTGGGTGCGGTCAACGAGCGTGCCATTGATGATCGGGGCGATCGACGAGATTCCCTGGGCCATCATGATGAACGGGTAGATCGAGCCCAGCACGCTCAGGCCGTACAGGCGGGCGACCGTGGCCGGGAAGACTGCAAAGCTGCTGGCGTAGCAGAACGCCACGCCCGCCACGGCCACGAAGAACACCGGCCCGACGCTCCCTGCCGTCAGCAGCAGCGTCAGCCCGGCCACCGCGCACAACTGGGCCAGAAAGATCGACCGCTTCGTCCCCAGCCGATCCAGCAGCCCGCCCCAGAAGACCCGCGCCAGGGCGTTGCTGGCGGCCAGGACAGAAATCGCCTGCACTGCCGCAAGTTCCGGCAGGCCGAAGAACGTCGCCAGCGGCTTGGCGCTGCCCATCACGATCAGGAAGCAGAAACTCCCGACCAGCATGGCCACAAACAGCGTCCAGAAGCGGATGTCGCTGAAGATCGCCCGGTATTCCACCTTGGGCCGAGTGACCGCGTGCGAGCCTTCGGGCGTGATGAGATTCAGCGCGCACACCAACACCAGCGGCGGGTATACGCACAGCATCAGGTGAAAGATTTCCAGCACCGGCCAGCCGGAATGCAACAACCACTGCACGACATTGGACAAGATCGTCGGGCCGCCGGCGAACCCGGCCATGGCCAGCCCCGCCACCAGCCCCTTATGCGTGGGGAACCACTTCATGGCCGTGGCCAGCGGGCAGACGTAACCGGCTGTGATGCCCAAGCTGGTGATCACGCCGACAGAAACCAGCAGTACGCCGTAATGCTGGCCGAGCTTCCAGGTCAGCAGGTATCCGACCGCCAGCAAGATGGCCGAGCAGACGCCCAGCACCCGCGGCCCGTAGCGGTCGTGCAGCCGGCCCCAGATGATGAGCGTGGCGCAGAAGACAAAGGTCGAAAGGGCAAAAACCTTTTGCAGATCGGCGGCGCTGTAGCCGTAGGCGTCGTGCAGCGGCTTGACGAAGACGCTCCAAGCCTGATTGGTGCCCAAACCGATCTGCATCAGCAGGCAAAAGAGGAGAACCGAGACGCGCCGAACATAAGAAGGCATGAGGAATCCGGCCTATTTGTCGCGATGCCGGCGCATGGTGATGATCAGGATAATGATGACTATGAGGGCAAAGCCCAGCCCGGCCAGACTCAGCACCAGCATGGGCACCGGTACGGGATTGGCCAGAACGCTGTAGATGACCTGCAGCGTCTCTACCACGGTCAGCACGGCCAGTATCACCAGCATCGGCATCATGCGAGCCTGGAACGACTGACGCATCTTCAACAGATGCTTGAATTCATCGGAGCTTGCCATGGGCCACATGATACGGGCAACGTGCAGGACGTGCAACTTGTTGCCCGTGGTTGCACTGGGCGTATCATGTACATGGCCGGGCGCTTCCGCGCCGTTGCGGAAGCATGTCGGGCATGCCTAGGCACAAGACGCAGAAGCATGGCACCGGGCCAAGGACGCGTACAGAGAGCTGACGGAACGAATCTCCGTCAAACACACTCGGAGATAACATGGCAACCTACATCGTTTTCACCCGAGAAAGCACCCGCGACGCTTCGGAACTGGCGACTTACTCGCAAAAGGTCGGCGGCGCGATGGCCGGTCACCCAGTTACGGTGCTGGCTGCGTATGGCCGGCAGGAGGTGCTCGAAGGCCCGCCAGTCGAGGGCGTGGTCATCCTGGAATTCCCCAACTTCGCCGCAGCCAAGGCGTGGTACGACAGCCCCGCCTACCGCCAAGTCCGCCAGCATCGCTTCAAAGGCGCCGACTACCGGGCCGTGATCGTCGAAGGCGTGTAATTAGTCGCCCAAGGCGTGCAGAACCTTGGCGATGAAGCCGCGACGGAGGCTGAACTTCAAACTCCTCTTCCTTCGGGAGCGGTCCGCCTTCAGGCGGGGTGAGGGGCGGAGTTGCCAAGCGGCCCTCACCCGACCCTCTCCCACAGGGAGAGGAGTACAGAAGCATGGCCGCCGGCTCTGCGCTGGGGTGGCGCAGCTGTGCCGGCAAAGCTGCTTGCACGGGGGCTGCCTCGGCGGTACGATGGCTCTTTCGCATCTGCCCGTGAAGCGCACCACGACAGGTGAAACCCCGTAGTGTTCAGCAGAGTGTCGAGCCCGCCGGGCCGATCCACAGTTAGAGGAGTTGTAACACGATGAGTTGCGAGAGAGTTCCGGTGGCCGTATTTGAGGATTCCAAGGCCGCGTCCGTGGCCGTCGCCCGCCGCATCGCCGAGATCATGCGAGCCAAGGCTGCCGAAGGCAAGAACGCCGTGCTGGGCCTGGCCACCGGCCACACGCCCGTGGCCGTATACGCCGAGTTGATCCGCCTGCACAAAGAGGAAGGCCTGGACTTCTCCAACGTCGTGACCTTCAACCTCGACGAGTACTGGCCCATCGCTCCGAGCGTCATGCAGAGCTACTGGGCATGGATGCACGAGCATCTGTTCAACCACGTGAACGTCAAGCCCGAGAACATCCACATTCCGCCCGGCGAGGTGAAGGAAGCTGAAATCGCCAAGCTCTGCCGCCAGTACGAGCACAACATCACCAAGGCCGGCGGCATCGACCTGCAGATCCTGGGCATCGGGCTGTCGGGACACATCGGCTTTAACGAGCCCGGCTCGGCGCGCGACAGCCGCACGCGCCGCATCGTGCTGGACCGCGTGACCCGCAAGGCCGCCGCCAGCGACTTCTTCGGCGAGGAGAACGTCCCGTCCATGGCCATCACCATGGGCGTGGGCACCATCCTGGACGCCCGCGAGATTTGCCTGCTGGCCTTCGGCGAGCACAAGGCCTCCATCGTGCAGCGTTCCGTCGAGGGCGAGATCAACGCGACCATCGCGGCCACGTACCTGCAAAAGCACCCTAACGCGAAGTTCTACCTCGACGACGCCGCGGCCGCCCGGCTGACGCGCTTCGAGACGCCCTGGGAAATGGGCTCCTGCCAGTGGGATGACATGCTGGAACGCCACGCGGTGATCTGGCTTGCCCGGAAGGTGAACAAGGCCGTCCTGCGGCTGACGGACGAAGATTACGTCGAGCACGGGCTGGGCGAACTGCGGGCCCGCGGCGGCGCGTACGACATCAACCTCAAGGTCTTCCGCTACCTGATGAACACCATCACGGGCTGGCCGGCGGGCAAGAGCAAGAAGCGGCGCGTGCTGATCTTCAGCCCGCACCCCGACGACGACGTGATCTGCATGGCCGGCACGATGACCCGCCTGGTCGAACAGGGCCACGAAGTGCACGTGGCGTACATGGTCAGCGGCTACCTGAGCGTGTTCGACCACGACGTGTCGCGCTACGCCGACTTCGTGCGCGAGTTCAACAAGATCTTCGGCGTCATGCCCGAACAGTCGGCCACCATCGAGCAGCACATCGACAAGTTCCTCAAGCAGAAGAGGCCCGGCGACATCGACACCACGGAAATCCAGTCGCTCAAGGGCCTGATCCGCCGGGCCGAGGCCATCGACGCCGCCAAGTACTGCGGCATCGAGGAGAGCCGCTGCCACTTCCTGGACATGCCCTTCTACAACACCGGCAAGGTGCAGAAGCTGTCGATCGGCGAGGCCGACATCTCGGCCGTGCGCAAGGTGCTCGAGACCGTCAAGCCGGACATGATCTTTGCCGCCGGCGACCTGTCCGACCCGCATGGCACGCACCGGCTGTGCGGCGAGGCGGGGTTCATCGCACTGGATCAGTACCTTGCCGCCGGCAACGCCAAGCCGGAGCTGTGGCTGTATCGCGGCGCGTGGCAGGAGTGGAGCCCCGAGCAGATTTCCATGGCCGTGCCGCTCTCGCCCGATGAACTCAAGAGCAAGCGGTTCGCCATCTTCCGCCACCAGAGCCAGAAGGACCGCGCCATGTTCCCGGGCCCCTTCGACAGCCGCGAGTTCTGGCAGCGGGCCGAGGAACGCAACATCTCCACCGCCAAGCTGTACGACGATCTGGGCCTGCCGGAATACCACGCCATGGAGGCCTTCGCCGTCTGGCCGCTGAAGCGTCCAGCCAACCACGATCAGCAGATGACGAAGATATAGGGCGTAGGGCGTAGGGCGTAGGGCGTAGGGCGTAGGGAAAAACAAGACTGGGCCACAGAGACGCAGAGGGCTCAGAGAAGACAAGATTTCAATGCGGCGCGTGTGCAACTGGTTGTACGCGCGCCGGATGGTTGTGTACCACGACAGTCCGTAGGCTGGGCCGAGGAATTCTTTCCGAGGCCCACCTTCGGCGTCCCGGCTTCCCGCTTCCCGATTCCCGCTTCCCGATTCCCGCTTCCCGTCTTATTCATCGTCGCGCACGGCCAGGAATTCAACGGCCCCCGAATCGGTATCCAGCAGGGCCACCGTGGGGACTAGCGTGCGGTCAAGGGCGCCGGGGTTGATTACGTGGGTCGAGCCGACCATCTCGTTGCGCTGGCGGTGCGTGTGGCCATGACAGAGATACGCCACGTGCCCGGAGATCCCCTTCTGCAATAGCCAGGGCTGGTTGCCGTGCGTGACGGCCAGCAGGCCCTGACCGTTGAGGCTGATCGTGACCATGTCCAGGTCGAAGGTGATGCCATGAGCTTGGGCGTGTCGCTGCAATTCAGACATGTCCAGATCGGTATTGCCCGCGACCGCGTACACGGGCTTGCCGCAGGCGATGAGTTCGTCCATGCACGAGCAGCCGCCGACATCGCCGCAATGCACGATGGTGTCGGCCCCGCGACGGCACAAAGTTTCCAGCGCCCGCTGGAGACGCAACCTCTGGCCGTGAGAATCCGAAACGATGCCAACTTTCATCGAACGAAACGCTCCTTTGCCGTGCACAACTGAACCAAATGTTGATTGTACCGCGCAGGCGCGGTAATCCTCTGCCATTCTTGAAAGGGCCGACATGCGGCTGACACCTCAGGGCGTGCGTTGCCTCAGCGAAAGCGAAATCCAGGCCATCGTCGATACGTCGCTGAACATCCTCGACGAGATCGGCATGATCATCGAGAGCCCGTTCATCTGCCAGCGCTTCGTCGAGGCCGGGGCCGCGTGGGACGGGCAAACCCGTCTGAAGTTCCCGCGCTCGCTCATGCGGCGGTACATCGAGTCGCAGCGGCGCGAGAATTTCCCCGCGCCCGTGCCGCGCGAACCGCACGTGGGCGGCAGCATCGGCAGCTACCCGATGCGGTACCTCGACCCCTACGACCGCACCATCAAGCTGCACACCGCCCGCAGCGTGGCCGACCTGACCCGCCTGGCCGACGCCGTGCCCAACATCGATGGCATCGGCTCGTGCGGCGTGCCGTCGGACATCTCGCCGCTGCTCCAGCCGCTGTGGATGCGGTTTATTTCCTGGCGGTACGCCGAGAAGCTCTCCAACTCCTACGTGCTGTGGGATCACCGGCTTTGCCCGCTGATCGCCGAGTTCGCCGAGACGGTCTCGGCCATGGAACCGCAGAACGGCGGCGTGAAGCGGTACTTCCGCGGCGAGAACTACATCATCACCCCGCTGCGGTATGCCCGCGAAGAGGCCCTGCAATTCGAGTGGTTCTACCAGCACGGCTACCGGGTGACAGTGGGCAACTTGCCGTCCATCGGCGGCTCGGCGCCCAGCACGATGGCCGGCGCGGTGGCGCTGGGGTTGGCGGAGTCGCTGGTCATCAACTTCTGGCAACACGTGTTCTATGGCGACAAGGGCCTGTACGTGGCGTGTGCGATTCCGCCGCTGGACATGCGCACCGGCTGCATGCCCTACGGGAGGCCGGAGCAGACGCTGACGGCCCTGGCCATGTCGCAGATCGCCGATGCCATCGGCGCGCTGGATACCGGCAGCACCGGCCACGGCACGGCCGCCAAGGGCCCCAACATCGAGGCCGGGCTCAACAAGGGTTTTGGGGCCGGCATGCAACTGGCCCTGTTCGGCGACGTTGACTGGCACTTCGGCATCTTCAGCACCGACGAAATCTACGACCCGCGGCTGATCCTGATCGAGAACGAGTTCGTGGACAGCCTGCGTCGCATCAGCCGGGGCTTTGAGGTGACGCCCGAGACGCTGGCGTACGACGTGATTCGCGAGGTCGGCGCCGGCGGGCAGTTCCTCTCGCACCCGCACACGCACGAGCACTTCCGCCAGGAACTGTGGCTGCCCGACTTGTTTAATGGCATGTATATGGAAGGCTGGATGGCCGCCGGCAGGCCGGAGATTTTAGAGCGGGCTCGGGACAAGGTGCTGGATATCCTGGCCAGCCACCACCCGCGCGGCATCAAGCCCGAGACGGAAGAAGCGTTGCTCTCGCTGATGGACAAGTACGCCGCCGAGCTGAACCTGACGGACTACGTCCGGCCAACAGATTTGCCAAAGTAGAGTTGACCGCGCGGCCGGTTGGCCCCGTGGCAAAGCCGCCCTCGGCTGTGCGAACCAGCGTTTTCACGGGTCCGTCTTCACGGGTCCGTTTTCACGGGTCCGTTTTCACGGGTGCCATAGGTTGACCCGCGGCTTCTTGCGGGTCTACCTATGCGGGACGTCGGACATAGGCAGCCCCGCCTTCGCCAGACGACGCGAAGACGTGTCAGCCTATGGCACCCATTTCCAGCCTATGGCACCCAGTTCTGGTCGCAACGTCCGGCCTGTCACGCCATGTTGCTCGGCCAACTGGTTCACGCCTTGGCGTGAGTGCTCTTCCGGGCGGGCTTGCGAACCGATTTACGCGGCTTGGCCTTGGGCGATTTCGTTCCGGGCGACTTGGCCGCAGGCGCAGGAGACTTCGCCGCGACCGACTTGGCCACGGCCGACTTCGGCTTCGGCTTCGCCTTGGCCTTGCTGATCTGGGCCGGGACCTTGGGCATCAGGGCGACCTTCAGCACGTCGTCGATGGTGCGGGCAAAGATGAACTGCATCTCCTTCCGGACGTCGGGCGGAATGTCGCGAATGTTCTTCTTGTTGCGATAGGGCAGGATCACGCGTTTGATGCCCGCCTGTCGGGCCGCCAGGATCTTCTCCTTGATGCCGCCCACCGGCAGCACCAGGCCGCGCAGCGTGATCTCGCCCGTCATGGCCAGGTCGTGATGCACCGGCCGATCCAGCAGCAGCGAACACAGCGCCGTGGCCATGGTCACGCCGGCGCTGGGGCCGTCCTTGGGCACCGCGCCGGCCGGCACGTGCACGTGAATATCGAAGTTGCTGAACTTGGCCGGATCCACGCCGAACTGCTCGGCCCGGCTCTTGATGAGAGACAGCGCCGCTTGCACCGACTCCTTCATCACGTCGCCGATCTGGCCGGTCAGCAGCAAATTGCCCTTGCCCGCAAAGGCAGTGGCTTCGACGAAGATGATCTCGCCGCCGGCCGGGGTGTACGCCAAGCCCGTGGCCACGCCCGGCACGCTGGTGCGCTGGGCCAGTTCGCTCTCATACTCAGCGGGCCCAAGGTAGTGGCCGATGTCCTTTTCCGTGATGATTCGCTTCTTCTTTTCGCCGATGGCCACGCGGGCGGCCACGGCCCTGCAGACGGCGCCCACGCGGCGTTCCAGTTCGCGCACGCCGGCCTCGCGGGTGTAGTCTCGCACGATCCGCAGGAGCGCCTCGGGCTTCATCTCCAGCAGATCCTTGGTCAGCCCGTTTTCCTTGAGCTGTCGCACCAGCAGGTAGCGTTCGGCGATGCGCAGCTTGTCGTGCGTGGTGTAGCCGGGGATCTCGATGACCTCCATGCGGTCGCGCAGCGGCGGCGGCACCGTGCTCATGATATTGGCCGTGCCGATGAACAGCACCGAGGACAGGTCAAAGGGCACGTTTAGGTAGTGGTCCTGGAAACTGAAGTTCTGGGCCGGGTCCAGCACCTCCAGCAGCGCCGAAGTCGGGTCGCCGCGGAAGTCCATGCCCACCTTGTCCAGTTCGTCGAGCATGAAAACGGGGTTGCGGCTGCCGGCCTTGCGGATTTCCTGAATGATCCGGCCAGGCATGGCGCCGATGTACGTCCGCCGGTGTCCGCGCAGTTCGGCCTCGTCGCGCATGCCGCCCAGCGACATGCGAATGAATTTGCGTCCCAGCGCCCGGGCGATGGACTGCCCCAGCGAGGTCTTGCCCACGCCCGGCGGGCCCACAAAGCACAGCACCGGCCCGCGCGATTGCGGCGCCAGCTTCAGCACGGCCAGGTATTCCAGGATGCGCTTCTTGACCTTCTCCAGGTCGTAATGGTCCTCATTCAGCACCTTGCCGGCGCGCTGAATGTCCAGGTGGTCGGGCGTGAGCTTGCCCCAGGGCAACTCGACCATCCAGTCGAGATACGTGCGGATAACGGTGTACTCGGGGCTGGCGGCGGGAATGCCTTCAAGCCGGTGGAGCTGGCGGACGCACTCGTCCTTGACGGCTTCGGCCATGCCCGCTTCAGTGATTTTCTTCTGCAGATCGGCGACCTCGGCCGCCTGGTCATCGACCTGGCCCAGCTCCTTCTGAATGGCCTTGAGCTGTTCGCGCAGATAGTACTCGCGCTGATCCTTGTTGATGTTGGCGCGGACCTGGTCCTGCAATTGGCCGGAGAGTTCGAGCACCTCCACCTGCCGCATGAGGTGGGTTTGCAGCAGTTCCATGCGGCGGAGCACGTCGTCCTGCTCCAGCAGCGACTGCTTGTCCGCCACCGGCAGGGGCAAATTGGCCGCCAGGAAATCCGCCAGCGCGCCGGGCTGCTCGATGTTGGAGATGACCATGGCGGCCTCGTCGGGCACGTTGGGCGAAAGCTGCACGATCCGCTGGGCCTTCTGACGAACGTCCAGCACCCGCGCTTCCAACTCGCGCGAATCGGAAAGACGGTCGGCCAGCGGGGTGATGCGGGCCTTGAGGTATGGTGTGGTCTGCGTGAATTCGTCGATGTGCACGCGCAGCAAGCCGTGCACGATCATGGTCTGGTGCCCTTCCTCGTTGCGAAGCAGCTTGAGCACCACCGCGGCCGTGGCCACCTGGTACAGATCGGCCGGCGTGGGGTCCTCGACTTCGTTGTCGCGCTGCGTGACCAGCACGATGACCTTCTGCTCGGGCAGCACTTCGTCGATAAGTTTGCGCGACTTCTCCCGGCCGACCGTCAGCGGCATGACCGTGCCGGGGAAGACCACGGCGTTGCGGATGGCCATCACGGCGGCGATTTCGGGAATGGGCAGATGCGGCTCTTTGCCGGGCCCGGAGGGGTCCTCGTGCCGAATGATCGTATCGCGATCATCGGAGGTGTCGATCCGGGTCTTGGAGGCACCCTCGGTTGTCGTGGTATCGTCTGCCAATGTCGGTCCTTTGCCGTTTCGTGACTGACTCATGCACCCAACTCAGCCACGGAAGTCACAGGGAGAAGCAAAACGCGAACTCGTTGATTCGTGAAGCGTTGACTCGCCAAGCCGATATGGACATGGCGTCATCCTACGAATTCACGAATCACGGAATCTCGGCCTTCTTGCGCTGCGCGATCGTTCTATGCGGTTGTCTTGCTGGTGAAATCATTTTTTGGGCATCGTCACCCACAGGAAACCGCCGCGATAGCACGCCTGGATGGCCTCGGAGTTTATTTCCTGCGGCAGCTCCAGCACGCGATGGAACGGCCCGTGGTTAATCTCCATTACATGCAGGCGCATGTGAGTAGTCTTTTCACCCTTGCAGCGGCTCTTCTCCAACGGCGGCCGGGGGCTGCTGCGTTCGCCACGCAATACCAGCATCCGCTTCTGCACGTGCAGGTCGATGCTCTTGGCGTCCACGCCGGCCACGTCGGCCACGAGGTAGAACGCTTCGGGGTCTTCGTAGAGATTGACGGCCGGTCGCCAGGCATTGCCGGGATACTGCACGTAGTCCGTGCCCAGCACGTGCTCGATCCAACGACTCATCTGCTTGGCCAGGCCGGTGAAGCCTTCCTCGGCCATGGTGATCGGCAGCGCCCTGGACTCCGCATCCCTCGAAAGTTCGGCTTCCAACATGACGTGCTCTCCCAATAACGTTGCACCGGTGGCCTGGCGCTCGACAATCGCGTCTCGCCACTGCGTCTAAGGATCAAGCCGTCCGCGATTCTCTCACCGCGGCTACTTCGGCGAGATCACGAAATACCGCTTGCCGCCGTTCTTGGGCAGCACCACGTGCAGACGAATGGCCTTGTCCTTGGCCTCGCTGACGGCCGCCAGAAACTCGCGGACGTTGGCAACGGCCTTCTCGTTCACACGGTCGATCATCATGCCCGAGCGAAGCCCCTTGTCAAAGGCGTCGCTGTCATTATCGACATCCGTGATGACCACACCCTTGCTGGCAAGATCGTACCCGAATTGGTCGGCTATGTCTTTGGACAAGTCCTGAACTTGCAGGCCGTACTTCTTGCCCTGCGTCTGCTTTTCCGCGGCCGAGCCACCTTGGGCCATATCCGCCGGCTGCTCGCCCACCTTGAGCGTTATCTCCATCTTCTGGCCGCCGCGCAGGATACCAAGCTTGACCTCGTGGCCGGGCGCGACCTCGGCGATCTGGTTGCGCAGCTCGTTGGAGTTCAGCACGCTCTTGCCATCGACTTCCACGATGACATCGTCTTCCTTCAGCCCGGCCGCCTTGGCGGGACTATCCGGCAGCACGTTGGTCACCACGGCGCCGCGGCTGATCGACAGGTGGAAACTCTCGGCCAGCGCCGGGGTGTTGTCCTGAATGGCCACGCCCAGGAAGCCGCGGACCACCTTGCCTGTCTCGATGAGCTGCTTCATTATGTTCTTGGCCATGTTCGACGGCACGGCCAGGCCGATGCCTTCGTTCACGCCCGTGCGCGAGACAATGGCCGAGGTCACGCCGACGATCTCGCCCTTCATGTTGACCAGCGGCCCGCCGCTGTTGCCGTGATTGACGGCCGCGTCGGTCTGTATGAAGCTCTCGTACGCCCCGCGCCCGGTGGTGCGTCCCTTGGCCGAAATGATGCCCATCGTGACGGTTTGTTCCAGGCCTTCAGGCGAGCCGATGGCCAGCACGAGGTCACCCACCTGCATATCATCGCTGTTGCCCAGCGGGGTGTCGATGAGCCCTTCGGAGTTCTTGATCTTGAGCACGGCCAGGTCGCTCTGGGGATCGCCCTTGACCCAATCGGTGGAGTAGCTCTTGCCATCGGCGGTGATGATCTTGACCTCGGTGGCGCCGCCCACGACGTGCCAGTTGGTCAGCACGATGCCGTTCTTGGCGTCCACGATGGTGCCGCTGCCCAGACCTCGCTCGACCGTCGGCGGCCGGCGCTGCGTGCGAGGCCGAGTGGGCGCCGGTGTCGGAGCAGGCGCCGGCGTGGCGTCTTCGTCCTGGTCATCCTGATCGGGACTCTGGAAATGCCGGAAGAAGTCTTCCAACTCAGGCGGCACCTGCGGCTGCTCGACGCGCTTCTCAACGCGGACCTCGACCACCGAAGGCCCCACGACTTTGACGATCTTACGGAAAAGCGGGCTCAGCGTGTCCTGGGCAGACATCGAGGCCAGTTCGTCGCGGTCCTGCTGGGTGGCTTTCTCGACCTTGGCGGCGCTCTCCACCACGACAGGTTTGCTGCTCTGCGCCGGCACGGCCAGAGCCAAAGAAAGAACCACGCCCATGAGCAGACCAACGCCGACGGTGAGTTTGCGTGCGTACATCATGCTGCTATCTCCTTTATCGCCGATAACTTGGCAGGAACGACCCAGACAAAGTATAGGCCCAGCGTCCCGGCTGTCGCAATCGAGACATCGTCAATGAAATCCGCACAGACAATCCGCAGATTCCGATCCGCAGATTCCGCAGATTCCGCAGATTTCGCAGATGCAGGTCGGAATCGAGACACCTTTGACGAAATCCGCGCAACCACAGCTTGCGGGGATGCAGGGGATACACGAGACCAGACAACCCAGCCGACAAACTCCAAACCATCAATCATCGATCCTGCGTATCCCTTGTATCCCTGCGAACCTTGGGCCACAAACCGACGGCTATCAAAGTCAGCAAGGCGGCCGCCTGCACGTACACCAGGCCCACAACAACCGTTGAGGCCGCCAGCGGCTCGGGCGGCTGCGAGGCCACCAAGCCCAATAGATCGGCCTTGACGCCGGTTTTTCCTGAGACGAGCTTGGGCGAAGGCGCCGCCTGAGCCCAGAACTCACCCTCTGCCGGTGCGGCGGCGAGCACGTCGCGGCGAAGGTCGATCGCCTCATCCCACCGCAGCCTCTCCATCGCGGTGGCCGAATCGGGCTCGACGGTTACACGCTCGGGCCTCCAGTGCGGCCCCTGGACCCGCAAGTTTTCGTAGATGTGCACCGGCAGATCGTCGGAGTGGATGGCCGGCAGCCCGTCGGGCGTCAGGTCGTGATAGATGGCCGAGGGCCCCGCGTGGCCACTGGACGCCGTGGCCACGGCACCCGGCTGAGAAGCTGCGGCCCCGACCGACATGTCGTTCCCGCTTCCCGACTCCCGATTCCCGATTCCCGACTCCCGATTCCCGCTTCCCGATTCCAGATTCCCGCTTCCCGCCGGTATCTCCCGTAACTGGACGTTGCGAATCTCTACCGCCCCGCGACTGGTCGTGGCCAGCAGGAACAACCCCGCCTCTTTCGCGCCCATAAAGAGCTGCCCAACGTGCCGCCACGTCGGCGTAAGCTGCTCGGCGGACAGCCGGATTCGCGACTGGAACTCCCGCCACCAGGCTTGCCCCAGCCCTGGCCGCCAGCCGCCGATAAAGACATTGTCAGCCCCGTGCGGCGCGCGAATGTCCATATCGATCCGGTACAGGCCATCCTCCAGCGTCACTGGCCAGGTCTTCACGTCGGCATTATTGGCAGCGCTGGCTTGGAGCGTGATCTCCCCTACCGCCGGCAGCAGGTTTGCCCCCGGCTGGGCCAGGGGCCACTGCGCCGACTCTATGACCTGGCGATACACCGGGTCGGCCGCCAGGACGTAGCGGACGTCAAAGAGGCTCAGCAGCCGGTTGTCGCGGATGAGCCACTGCCAGAAGCAGTTCTCGCCCCAGGGCTCAAAGCCAAACATTCTGGCGTGTTCCAGCGGTTGCAGCGGGCCGTAGTAGGAAATGCTGGCGATGCCGAACAAGGCTGAGCAGTTGGGCAGCAGCAGTTCCGCCGGCCGATGATGGTAGTCGCGCGAAAGTCCCCACACACGGAACGGTTGGCCAGCGGCGTGCTGGGCCAGCCAGGCAGCGGCTGGGGAGACCTCCGGGTCGATCCGCTTGTCCGGCGGCGGGACGTCGACGAACCGACAGAGGATAAACAGGTCCAGCAGCAACAGCGGCAGGAGAATCAGCAGGCGTCTGTCTGAACGGCCAGGCACACTAACTATGGGTGCCACACCTGCGGCGTTTGCAGGTGTGCTGTCACGCACGGCTGCAGACTCCGCAGCCGTGGCACCCGGCGATGTAGAATCTGGTTCTTTCGTAGCACAGCCGCCCTCGGCTGTGGTCTTTTGTTCTTTCGTAGCACAGCCGCCCTCGGCTGTGGTCTTTTCCGCGGGCGATACTCCCGTGGCCCGACCAAGCGCAATCACCGTCAGCGCCAGCAGCGCCACCGGCACGTAGAAGGCCGGGCTTTTCCATTCCAGCGCTTGCTGCACCGACTGCGCCACCGAGTGCGGCACGTTCAGCACCGGCGCCATCGCTTCCAACCGGCCGGTGCGGGCGGCCATTAGCAGTCCCAGCGACAGCAGGCACATTACCCCGGCCAGGAAGATGCAGACCTTGCTGAGCGTTAGTTTCCAGGCCTCGTCGCGGCGGATGAGCCACCAGTGCATGCCGATGGCCGAGAGCGCCGCCAAGGCCAGGTCGAGCGTCAGCACCATCCTGGCCGGGCAGCGAACCTTGCCCAGCACCGGCAGCCAGTACATCAGCCGGTACGTCGGCAGGTATCCGCCCAGCATCCAGACGAACGCCCCGGCGCCCAGCCACACCCACAGCCGCACCAGGGGCCCCAGCGGACCGGCCTGCTGCTCTTGCCGCCGCCGATACAACGCCAGCACGGCCGCTGCCGCCAGGATCAGCGTGATCAGCCCGACGTAGCCCAGCATCTCGCACTGGTGCCACGGCCCCCACCACTTTTGACTGAAGAAGTTGGGGTCGCGATTGCCCAGCAAGAACGGGAACAACGCCAGCACGGTTGAGAGCGGGAAGAAGGAGTTCTCGATGGCGGTGGAATACGCCAAGCCCGCGCGGAAGGTCGCTTGCATGCCCAGCATCGTGACATATATCTGGCTGGCCATAAGCAGGCCTGCCAGCACGCCAGCTGCCAGCGCCGCGGGGATCGCGAACTTCAAAGGCCTTCCACGCACGAGCAGGTACACGCCGATGGGCAGACTCATCTGGATCACCGTCGGCCAATGACCTGCCGCCAGGGCCAGCGCCATCGCCCCAGCCAGCACCGCCAGGCCACGACGGACGCCCGCGTGCCACTGCGCGCGCTGGTTCGGGTGCCACTGCTGCGGCGTGTGCAGCAGTGTGGTTACAGCCGCGACCGACTTTGGCCGCATCAGTTCGATGCCCAGCAGAGCCCACGGCAGCAGGCCGGCAGTCTGGATGACGCCCAGGTGCACGCGGTGGCCGACCATGAAGCCGCAGAACATGAACACGATGGCGCCGAACGCCCCGGCCTCGTCACGCAGCCCCAGCCGGCGCAGGTACACGAACGCCCCCACGCCGGCCGTGCCAAAGGCCAGGAACAGGCACAGGCTGTACGCCAGTTTCGCGGGCAAGGCCACGAAGAGCCAGTTGGGCGGAAAGAACACGCTGGATTGCGGGTCGGCCATCAGCGACGTGCCGGTGGCCGAAAATGGGTTCCACAGTGGCAGGTGGCCTTGCCGCAGCGCATCGGCCGTCAGCACGCGCACGGGATAAAAGAAGACGACGTCATCCTCGCCGGCCGACGTGGGATCGGTCCACAGCGGGTACAGCATTCCCGCCGGCAGCAGGACGAGCAACAGAATGGTTAGCCAAGGGCGTGGCATGGTGGTTCGTGAATCCGTTTACTCGTGAATTCGTTGATCCGTTAATTCGTTAATTCGTTAACTCGTGAATCCGTTGAATTCGCTCATCTGTCCGCTTCTTATCTTCTCCGTCTTCCTCTGCGTCTCTGCGGCCAAGGTCTTCTGCATCTTCGGTGCTATTTCCCCGCGATGGCCTTGAGGTTCGCCAGCGGCGTCTTCAGCGGGATGGCGCACTCCGGGCCGACCACGTCGATGCCCGCCGTCGCCGCGGCCTGGGCCATTGCCCGAATCTCCTGACTCGTGCCTTGCAGCAGGCGGTAATTGCTGATGCCGCCCATCAGGGCCATTCGCTCGCCGGCCAGTTTGCGGACCTCCGCGGGCGAGCCCGTCTTGGTGTCCCAATGGAAGCACCCCATGCCGGTCTGCTCGATCATGCCGATGCGGTCGGAGGTATTGCCGCAGATGTGCAGCACCAGCGGGGCGGCAATCTCCCGCACCAGTTGGCTGTGCACCGGCAGCAGGAAGTCGCGATACGCGCCGGGGCTGCACAGGTCGCGCGTGGCGTGGTCGGCCAGCAGCAGGCAATCGGCCCCGGCGTCCAGTTGGGCCTTGGCAAAAGCCAGCGTCACCGGCAGCAGGCGAGAGAGGATCTCACGCGTGGCCGAGGAACTGTCGATGGTGCCCATGAGGAAGTTTTCCACGCCGAACAAATGATACGCCAGCGTCCAAGGCCCGAAGACCTTGCCGCACACCGCGGCCGCTCCGGACAGCCGCTTTTTCAGCAGGCCAATCGCCTCCAGCGGCACACGACAGCCCGGCCGATGCAGCAGGTCCGGCGGAATCACGATGTCCTCAGCCGAGCGGAAGATCGGAGAGCCGCTCTCGGGCATCTGCTCGCTCGTGCCCCAGTTGACATTGCAGCCAATGGCGGCCACCTCGTGACAGACCGAGAACAGCGGCATCACCACGTCCATGCCCAGCACGCTGTAGCCGGCGATGGCCAGGTCGGCCATCTGCTCAGGATCGAGGTGCGCCTGCGGAAAGTACGCGCCCGTCTCGTGCATGAGTTCCACGCAGGCAATGGACGTGCCCGTGCCGAAGACCGGCTGGCCGTCGCCCTTGCGACCGATGGCGTTGAGGAATCGTTTCTGGCTCATGGCGGAAAAGATAACACTTGGAGGGCGTAGGGCATAGGGCGTAGGGGCCGTGTGGGCACAGGAAAGCCGCAGACGCGCTTCCGCAAGAACAGACACTCGGCGATGCCAGGCAGCCAGATAAGCAGGCTGGATAATTTCCATTGACCCTCCGTTCACTCCAGACGTACAATTGTGCGCATGAAGTGCATGGTAGATACAAGCGCGTTCCTGGCGGTGGCCCTGGACGAACCGGAAAAGGCCTGGCTGGTCGAGGCGACGAAGGGGTGTGTACTGGCCGCCCCGGCAGTTCTGCCCTATGAAATCGGCAATGCTCTTTCCGCGATGGTGAAACGCAAGTCCATTCTGGCGTCTGAAGCCGCCGCCGTTTGGGACACGATCGCGCGGATTCCCATAGAATTAACGGACTTCGACGTCAAGGCGGCGTTATTGCTGGCCGCTCGGTGCGGTTTGTATGCGTATGACGCCTACTACCTCCAATGCGCCATGGTCACGCGATGTCCGCTGCTTACGCTGGACCGAGGCATGAAACACACCGCCAGGGAATTGCACATCACGCTGCTGGAGCAAGCATGAAAGTTTACACCTATTCTCAAGCGCGACAGAATCTCTCGGAAGTACTGAATCGGGCCAGGTCGGAAGATGTGTTTGTCCGGCGACGCGGCGGAGAGGTCTTCCGCATCGAGCCCAAGAAACAGGAAGGTTCACCTCTGGAAGTTCCCGGAGTAAAGACCAAGGCCAGGACCGCTGACATCCTCAAGGCCCTGCGGGAAGTCCGAGCGAGGCAAGGAGAACGGCTAACCGCCCGGCGCCGATCCCGCGGATAAACGGGGCCGGTGAAGTGGCCCGTTGCGATGCTTGAACAAGAAAGGCTGGCAGGTCAGGAGACCCGCCAGCCCTTTTGATTGAGGTAATCGCCGTCCTCCGGCTTCCCGATTCCCGCTTCCCGAATCCCGCTTCCGGCTTGCCCGAATCCCGATTCCCGTTTTCCCGATTCCCGGCTTCTCCCGCTACCGAATTTTCGCCTTGGGATGGTGCTTGATGGCATCGAGCCCTGCGGCCAGGTCCGCGTCGGGCAGCGAGTAGTCCGACAGCTTGCCCTGGAAGTACTTGTCGTAGCCCACCAGGTCCATCAGCCCGTGGCCAGACCAGTTGAACAGGATCACCTTTTCCTTGCCCTCTTCCTTGGCCTTCTTAGCTTCGTCGATGGCGCAGGCGATGGCGTGGCTGGTCTCGGGCGCGGGGATGAAGCCCTCGGTCCGCGCGAACAGCACGGCCGATTCGTAGCAGCGGAGCTGATGAACGGCTCGCGGCGTGCACAGCCCTTCTTCCACCGCGTGGCTGACCAGGGGAGCCATGCCGTGATACCGCAGCCCGCCGGCGTGGATGGGCGGCGGCACGAAGCGATGCCCCAGCGAATGCATCGCCATCAGTGGAGTCATCTTGGCCACGTCGCCGTGATCGTAGCTGAAGGGCCCGCGCGTCAGCGTCGGGCAGCTCTCGGGCTCGACGGGGATGATGTCGATCTTGGCGCCGTTGATCTTGTCGGCTATGAACGGGAAGGAAATGCCGGCGAAGTTGCTGCCGCCGCCCACGCAGCCAATGACCACGTCCACCTTCTTCTCGCCGATCTTGGCCAACTGCTTCTTGGCCTCCAGCCCGATGATGGTCTGGTGCAGCAGCACGTGGTTGAGCACGCTGCCCAAGCTGTACCGCGTCGAGCCGGTGGCGTCGCTGACGGCGGCCTCGATGGCCTCGCTGATGGCGATGCCCAGCGAACCGGGCGTGTCGGGTTGCTCTTTCAATATCTGCCGGCCCGCCGCCGTTTCGGTCGACGGGCTGGGCGTGCACTTGGCGCCCCAGGTCTCCATCATCAGCCGGCGGAAGGGCTTTTGCTCGAAGCTGATGCGGACCATGTACACCTTGCACTCCAGGCCGATCAGCGCGCAGGCGAACGCCAAGGCCGAGCCCCACTGGCCCGCGCCTGTCTCGGTTGTCAGCCGCTTGATGCCGAATTGCTTGTTGTACCAGGCCTGCGGAATGGCCGTGTTGGGCTTGTGGCTGCCGGCCGGGCTGACGCCTTCGTGCTTGAAGTAGATGCGGGCCGGCGTGCCCAGGTACTCTTCCAGCCGGCGGGCGCGGTACAGCGGGCTGGGCCGCCACAGGTACAGCATCTTGAGCACTTCATCGGGGATGTCGATCCAACGCTGGGTGGACATCTCCTGCTCGATGATGTTCATGGGAAAGACCGGCGCCAGCATCTCGGGCTTGACCGGCTGGCCGTCGGGCCCCAGTGGCGGCAGCGGCGCGTGCGGCAGGTCGGCGGCCAGGTTGTACCATTGGCGCGGAATGTCCTTTTCGTCAAGTTGAACCTTGGTGACGTCCATCACGAACTTCTCCGATCAAGCCAGGCGAGGCCTTCGGTCCACAGGCCCGCAGCAGAAAGAAGGGCGAAAGACAGGGTGTAGGTCGTAGGGCGTAGGGCGTAGGGAAATACGCCAAACCGCCGCGTCTCTTCCCTACGCCCTATGCCCTACGCCCTTCCTTCTGCTGGGGGCCCATGGCCATGCCTGTCATATATCGACTGGCTGAGGCATCAGGATACCAGAGAATCGGCGATCTGTGTGAAGCTGAGTTTCATCGGAAAACGCGCCGATGAATCGAGCGGACCCGCACGCCGGGTGCCGTGGCCGCGGAGTCCAGCGGCCACGTTCAAAGAGCGACATGCCCGCGACACACGAACAACACTCGTCCGCCCTACCGCTTTGGCGGCGGCAGCGGCGGGATGACGACCGTCACGGTCGTGCCTTTGCCCAGCTCGCTTTGCAGGTCGATCGTGCCGGCCAGTTGCTCGCAGGCGTGCTTGACGATGGCCAGTCCCAGCCCCGTGCCGCGGATGCTGGTGTCGCCGCTGCGGGCGGCGTCGGCCTGGAAGAATCGCTCGAAGACGCGCGTCTGATCTTCCTTGCGGATGCCGCAGCCGGTGTCGCTGACGCGCATGACCAGCCGACCATCGTCGCGCAGGGCCAGGCTGGCCGACACGTGGCCGCCGGCGGGCGTGAACTTGATGGCATTGTCCAACAGGTTCTGCAGGATCAACTCCAGCAGCTTGCGGTCGGACTGGAACGCAACGGGCAACGTGGCCGGGCCGGGCTGGACCGCCCCGGCAGTAGTTGCTTGGGCGACGCTGGCAGCGGTGGCCTGCCCAGTGTCGGCAGCAGCTGCGCCAGTGACCGCAGCGCCAGCCGGCGCTTCCACAGTCAGCGCCACGTTTCTTTCCTCGGCCTTGGGGCCGAAAATTCCCACCGCCCAGTTGCGGAATTTCTGAACGTCGATCTCCTCGGCCCGCAGCTTGATCTTGCCCGTCTCCACCAGGTGCAGATCGAGCAGGTCCTTGGTCATATTCTCCAGGCGGGTGACGTGGCGGTGCAGGATGCCGTGCACGCGCTGCGACATGGCCTCATCCATCGCGCCCATGTCCTCCATATTGTCCACAGCCGCCCGTAGCGTGGCCAGCGGCGTGCGCAACTCATGCGAGGCATTGGCGGCGAATTCGGCTTTCATGGCCGAGGCCCGCACCAGGTCCGTCACGTCGCGCAGCACAAGCAGCTCGGCGATGCCGGCGGTCGAATTCAGCGGGGCCACGTGAATGTCCAGCGTCCGCCGCAGGCCGCGAATGTCGGCCTCGGACTGGCGCTGCAAGGTCTGCTTCTGGGCGAAGACCTGGTTGGACAGGTCCACCACGTCGGGCACGCGCACTACGGAGGGCAGCGGCTTGCCGACGGCCTGGCTGGCGTCGGCGCCGAGCATGGCCCCGGCGGTGCTGTTCATGAGCACGACCCGGGCATTGGCGTCCAGCGCCACGATGCCCTCGCCGAGATTGGAAATCACGGTCTGCAAATCGCCGCGCTGGGCGGCGATGGTCTGGATCTGGCTGGCCAGGCCGTCACGCATATCGTTGAGGGCCGCCGCCAGCCGCGACAGTTCCCGAAAGCCGGTAACGCGTGCCTTCTGCTCTAAACTGCCCGAGGCGATCTGCCGGGCCGTCAGCGTGATCTTGCGCAGCGGCAGGTACCAGAACAGGGCGATCACCGACGAAAACACGGCCGCCGAGATCAGGCCGATGATCCCGCCGGTCAGCAGCATGTGCCGCAGCAGGTCGCGGTCGGTGTGCAGCGCCGTCAGCGGCATGGCCAGGCGAACGGCCCCCACTACGCGACCATCGAGAACCACCGGATGGGCAAGGTAGCGAAATTCCTCATCGGCGGTTTCGCTCCGCCGTGTGGCCGAGCCGGGCCGACCGGCCAGGGCGTCGACCAACTCGGGCCGAGAGACCGTGGCGTGATTGTCCATCTGCCGGGCGTCGAAGAGATTGTCATACAGCACTTGCCCGTCGGCTGCGATCACCGTCAGACGCAGCGGGCTGCCCGCCAGCACCGACCGGCAAAGCTTGTCCATGGCCGCGGGCGTGTTGGCCTGGGGCCAAGCCTGCCCAACCAAGGCCGTGCAGACGGAGGTCAACTCCTGCTGCCGAGCCTGGGATTCACGCTGGAAGAACCGGCTGAAAGCGGGGTAGGCAAAGCCCAGGGCCAAGCCCAGCATGAGCAGCACCAACAGCAGGCTGCCCAGGAACAGCCGAAGAAACAGGCTACGCCGTCTCATCCTCGCCCGCCAATTTGTATCCCAGGCCTCGGACGGTCTGAATGTGGTTCCGCGCCGCGCCCAGTTTCCGTCGAAGCGCCGTCAGGTGGACATCGATGGTACGGTCCGTCACGACGGCGTCAATGCCGAGAATCTGATCGATGAGCTGATTTCTCGAAAGCACCCGCCCGCGCGCCGCCGCCAGGGCGGTCAGGATGCGGAACTCCGTCAGCGTCAGCGTAATGTTCTCGCCGTTGACCTGCACCTCGTGGCGATGCTGGTCGATGACAATCGGCCCGGCCTTGATCATGCCGCTCTCGCTGGAGGAGGCGTCCGAGGAGCGGCGCAGAATGGCGGCGATCCGCGCCAGTAGCACGGACATGGAGAAAGGCTTGGTAACATAGTCGTCGGCCCCGAGCTTCAGGCCCACGACGATGTCGCTCTCCTCGCTCTTGGCCGTCAGCATCAGGATCGGAATGGCGGCGGTGCGGGGATCGGAGCGGACCTGCGCGGCGATCTCCGTGCCGCTCATGCCCGGCAGCATGAGATCCAGCACGACCAGGTCAGGCCGGAGGGAGCGAATCTTCTCTAAGCCCTCGCTGCCATCGCGGGCGACTTCCACTTCGTAATGCTCACGTGTCAACCGCATGGCCACCAGGTCGGCCATGTCCCGTTCGTCTTCGATAATGAGAATCTGTTTTTTCGACATCTTGGTAATAATTGTAATCGCAGGCGAAGCCCCGGAAACCTCCATCCAACACCCTAACGTAATATTAATGACATCCGAGGGTCGCCTGAACATAATTCGGCTGTAACCTAAGCGTAAGGATAACAAAACATTGTGAGTGAACTGGCCAAACAGATCGACGTGCTGCTGCGGCGGCTCAATGCCCTGGGTTTGCGCGTGGAACAGGCCGCGCAGGACGCGCTGGAGGCGACGCGCCGGCTGGACGTTGACGCCGGCAAGGCCGTGGACGAGCGCGACGCCGAGGTCGACCGCGAGGAAGTCGCCATCGAGCAGGAGTGCATCCGCCAGTTGGCGCTGTACCAGCCGGCGGCCATCGACCTGCGCACGATCTGCACGATCATCAAGGTCAACAGCGACCTGGAACGGATCGCCGACTTGGCCAGCGGCATCGGCCGGCGGGTCAAGCGAATGGTTGCCGAGGGGGCCAGCGTCGGCGGCGACGCCGATTTCAACGAAGTGGCCGGCATCACGCTGGAACTGCTCAAAAAGACCATCGACAGCCTGGTGGACCCGCAAATCGACCTGGCCCGCGAGGTGATGGAATCCGACAAGCAGATCAACCAGGCGTACAAGCGTTTCGTCCGCGGCGTGCCGGAACGCGAACGAACCAAAGAAGGCGGGGCCGACCGGGCCATCACGCTGTTCATGCTCGCCAAGACGCTCGAACGCATCGGCGACCACTGCACCAACATCGCCGAAGACATCATCTTCTGGCGCACCGGCGAGATCGTCCGACATCTGCGGACGACCACTGAGCAACGCTGAGAGGTCCTGAAGTTTCCTCAGCCCGAAGGGCTGCCAGAGTACAGCCCAGGGCAAAGCGAAGCGCCGCCCTGGGTATACATCAACATATACAAATTAGCCCTGAAAGGGCGGCAAGATTGTCGCGCCCCTTCAGGGCTGAATACGTACGGCCCGTACCCAGGGCGGCGCTGTCGCTTGCCCTGGGCTGTATTCTCTGAGCCTTTCAGGCTGGCGCAAGACCGCATCTTCGGCCCTTGGCGGTGGCCTATCAGCATCGCTTCCGACTCTGCGCTCTCTGCGGCTCTGCGGCTGAACTCTCGCTACACCTTCGCGGCCTCTTTGGCCAATTGGCCCACTGACCGAGCCATGGTGGCCGGTGTGGCGGCGCTGGGGTCGGCGTAGTTGCGTTCGTAGTAGGTCGGCGGCTCGTACGTCTGCCCTGCCTCCAGCCGCGCCGTTTCCTGCGTCAGCTTGCGGAAGGCATACCGACCCAGCACAGGCGCCGCCAAGCGGGCACGCCAGCCGAACGTCTTGACAAGTTCCTTCAACAGTTCGTCCAGGTGCTGGCTGACCGGCACATTGTGAGCGAACCATTTCCGCCCCGCCCACACAGCGGCCGGGAATGCGCTGCACGCGCCGTCCATCTCCCAGACGTACCGAGCCCGCACGCGGGCCTCAGGGTGGTTGCGATGCTTGAGATACCCCTTGAGCGTCGTGCGGATCACCCGCATTACGCTGGGGCCATTGACCTGGAAGTCCTCGGTGAAGGCCTTGAGCAGGTACGCCGTCTCCTGGCCATTCTTGATGTGCGGATGGCGGAAGTTGAAACGGAACTGGCCGTGGGTGTCTTCAAACGCGATCTCGTCGGGCCCCAGCAGCGTGCCCTGCTGCTCATGCTGGGCATACAGCGGCGTGCCGGCCACCGGCGTGTACAGCATGAACTGGTGAAAGTCCGTGTTGTGGCTGACGGCGTAACTGATGGCCGCACTCATATTCTCGGGCGTGTGGTCTTCCATGCCGATGATCGACGAGCCCAGCACGCGAATGCCGTTGTCCTGCAATTCGGCCACCAGCTTGCGCGTGTCGGTGCCGCCGAGTTTGCCGTACTGGCTATTCTCGCCCTCCAAGCCCAGCCACAGCCAACTGATCCCCAGCGAGACCAACTCGTCCATGGTGTACATGCGGATCGCATTGGCCGAGCTGAAGACGTAGAAGGCCCAGGATTTGTTGTGCTGGCGCATCAGCTCCAGCAATTCCATGGCCCTGGTGCGTTGCAGCAGGAAGTTTTCGTCCATCACAAAGAAGGCGTGGATCTTCATCGTGTCTTCGAGTTGGCACATGACCTCGAAAAGGTCCTTGGCCTTGGGGAAGAAGCTGACGAACTTGCCCTTGCCTCCGAACATGGCCGAGGTGGAGCAGAAGTTGCAGCCAATGGGGCAGCCTACCGACGGCAGCAGTGCGGCCGAACTCTTCTGGGCGGCCTCGGTGAACGGGATACCCATGGTTCGCTGGTCAATGCCCGACAGCACGGCGGGGTGGCGAATCGGCTGATTGGCATCTTCGCCCAAATACTCGCGGAACCAACGCACGCCCTCGCCGCGGACGATGTGATCGGCGTCCACGCGCTGGGCCAAGTCCGGCTGGCCGGTAATGTGGCCGCCGACGATGATCTTGGCCTTGGGCAGGTGCAGCCGGATCAGCTCGCACATCTTGGCGACCTTGGGCAGGTTCGGCAGGATGCCACTGACGCCGACGATGTCGTAGTCGTTGTCACGCAGTTCAGCGATGAAGCGCTCCAGCGTGGGGAAGTCCAGCACGGTGCAGCGGGCCTGGATGTTGGCCTGGATGAGCATCAGCCCCCAACTGCGGTGGAACATCCGCATGGAGAACGCGCCCTGCATGCGCGTGACCTGGTTGTGCCAGAGTTCCATGGGGTTGATGCGCCGGCTGCCGTATTCGTCGTCCTGGGCGTATGGCCCAAAGACGCTGCACAGCAGCACCTTGGCCTTGCCGCCCAGCGGGTGCTTGGGTTGAATCTGGATCGGTGTGCGGGTGGGAACAAAACCTGAAACGGTTGTGTGAGAGATATCGGCGACTGACAAACAGCACCTTCGATGCACTCTTGAGGAGGGTTCATACCAGCGGGACCAACCCGCATGCCTGAGAGAAGGCGGAAACTCTAACACCGCTCACGAGTGCAACAGGTGAGGATGCCCGGCTCGCGTGCCACTTTCGGCCACGACTCTCCAGGCGCAATTATGCCAGATAGGAGGCAGCTTCGCCAAGCCTATCTACTACTACGCATAGATCGTAGGATCGGCTATTTGGAACCGCTAGCAAAAGGAATTCCGGGAGCCGCCGGAGAGCTTCACAGACCCGGCCGCGTAAACAGTGCAGCCCAAAGAACTAACGCATGAGAATGAATTTGGCGGCAGACACGGTTATTCCAGACGGAGGCGTTTGCACAGCTTTGGCCACGCAGCCCGGAGGGCTGAGAGAATACAGCCTGGGGCAACGCCCCAGGTGAGGTGCCTCACACAGCCAAGCCCTGCACGGGCGCGAGAGGCAAAGCTCTCCCGCTCTTGCAGGGCTGAATCGTCGCACCCCGCCAACCCAGGGCGGCGCTTCGCTCTGCCCTGGGCTGGACTCTTCAAGCCCTTCGGGCTGAAGGAACACGGAGCAAGACGCTTCATACAAAAGCCTCCGCCGCCTCCGGCTCTGGCTCCGCCTCTGCCCTCTGCCTCCGCCTCTGCGGCTCGGCGGCCCACTTCTTCGCGCCGCCGCTTCCTTCCTGACCTGCTCTTGTTGTAGAATCTTCCGTTTCCAGCCAGATGAGAAAGAGCCAAGGATGATGCATCGGATTGAAGTTCGGTTGCGTTCGGAGTTGCCCGACCCCCAAGCCCAGGCCGTGCTGCTGCAGGTGGCAGAGCTGGGCATACATAGTGCGCGCGAAGTGCAGACCGCCCGGCTGTTCTTCCTGGCCGGCGAGCTGAGTGAGGCCGACCTCGACCGCGTGGCCCGCGAGCTGCTGGCCGACCCGGTCACCGAGACGTACAGCCTCGCCGACGACGATGGCCAGGGCGAGGGCAAGGTCATCGAGGTGCACCTGAAGGCCGGCGTGATGGACCCGGTGGCGGCATCGACGCTCAAGGCCATTTGCGACATGGGCTTTGCCGTTGCAGCCGTCCGCACCGCCCGGCGGTACGAGTTCCACGGCCAGGTCGGCCAGGACCAACTGGCCACCATCGCCCGGAGGCTGCTGGCCAACGATTGCATCGAGGACGCCCACTTCGCCGCGTACACGCCGCCTGAATCGCACGCGGGCCAGTACCAGCTCGTGGTCCACGAGATCGCCATCCGCCAGCTTGACGACGCGGCTCTGGAGAAGCTCAGCAGCGATCGCGACCTGTTCCTCAACCTCACCGAGATGCGGACCATCCAGGAGCACTATCGCAAGCTGGGGCGCGAGCCGCGCGACGTGGAGATCGAGACCTTCGCCCAGACCTGGAGCGAGCACTGCGGCCACAAGACCTTCCGCTCCGACGTGTCGGTCCGCGACGAACGCGGCCGGCAGGTCGAGGAGATTCCCAACCTCATCAAGAGCACCATCTTTGCGGCCACGCAGAAACTGAACAAGCCCTGGTGCATCAGCGTGTTCAAGGACAACGCCGGCGTCATCGAGTTCGACGAGCAAAACGCCGTGTGCTTCAAGGTCGAGACGCACAACCACCCCAGCGCGCTGGACCCTTACGGCGGAGCGGGCACGGGCATCGGCGGGGTCATTCGCGACCCCATGGGCACGGGCATGGGCGCCTTTCCCGTGGCCAATACCGACATTTTCTGCTTTGGCCCGGCAGACCTGCCGATGGAGCAGCTGCCCAAGGGCGTGCTGCATCCGCGGCGAATCATGCGCGGCGTGGTGGCGGGCGTGCGCGATTATGGCAATCGCATGGGCATCCCCACGGTCAACGGCGCGGTGTACTTCGACGAAAAGTACGTCGGCAACCCGCTGGTCTTCTGCGGCACGGTGGGCGTGCTGCCGCGGAGCATGTGCTTTAAGGAAGTAAAGCAGGGCGACGCCATCGTGGTCGTGGGCGGCAGGACTGGCCGCGACGGCATCCACGGCGCGACCTTCTCATCCGGCGAGCTGACGCACGAGCACGAGACGGAATTCTCCGGCGCGGTGCAGATCGGCAACGCCATCACCGAAAAGAAGACGCTCGACACGATCATCCAGACGCGCGATTCGGGGCTGTACAACGCCATCACCGACTGCGGCGCGGGCGGCCTGTCCAGCGCCGTCGGCGAGATGGGCGAGGAGATCGGCGCCGAGGTGCATCTGGATCGCGTGCCGCTCAAGTACGCCGGGCTGAGCTATTGGGAAATCTGGGAATCCGAGGCGCAGGAGCGGATGGTCCTGGCCGTACCGCAGGAAAAGGTGCAGGAAATACTGCGCGTATTCGCCTCCGAGGACGTCGAGGCCACCGTCATCGGCCACTTCGGCACGCCCGAAAAGCAGCTGCGGCTCTTCTACACCGGCACGCTGGTGGGTGAGATCGACATGCGTTTCCTGCACGACGGCCTGCCCCGGCCAACCAAGGACGCCCTGTGGCAGAAACCCGAGCGGAAGAGCCCGACCGTCCGGGCCGTGCGCAACTACACCAAGATGCTGCTGAAGGTGCTGGGCTCACCTAACGTCGCCAGCAAGGAATGGATCATTCGCCAGTACGATCACGAGGTGCAGGGCGGCAGCGTCATCAAGCCGCTCATCGGCGTGACGGGCGATGGCCCCTCCGACGCGGCCGTGCTGCGACCCATCCTGTCCAGCCGGCGTGCCGTCGTGCTGGCGTGCGGCATGAACCCGCGATTGGGAGACCTGGACCCGTACCAGTCGGCCCTGCACGCCATCGACGAGGCGCTGCGGAATATCGTCTGCGTCGGCGGCGATCTTTCACGCACGGCCATTCTGGACAACTTCTGCTGGGGCAACTGCAACAAACCCGACCGCATGGGCTCGCTGGTGCAGGCGGCCAAGGCATGCTACGACGGCGCCCTGGCGTACGGCACGCCGTTCATCTCGGGCAAGGACTCGCTCAACAACGAATTCCAGACCGAAACCGGCCAGACCATCGCCATCCCGCCGACGCTGTTGATCTCGGCCATCAGCGTGATCGCCGACGCGGGCAAGTGCGTCTCGGCCGATCTGAAGCAGGCCGGCAACGTGGTCTTCGTGCTGGGCACCACCACGGCCCACCTGGGCGGCAGCCACTTCCTGCTGGCATCGGGCAAGGAAACCGGCACGGACGTCCCGCCGGTCGATACGGTCGGTTCGCGGCGGATCATGGAAGCCGTGCAGCACGCCATCGCTGATGGGCTGGTGCGGAGTTGTCACGATCTGTCCGAGGGCGGCCTGGCGGTCGCGGCGGCAGAGATGGCGTTTTCGGGTGGGCTGGGGCTGAGCCTGGAAATCAGCGAAATGCCCGCCACCGGCAAGGTACCCGCACAGGCTCGGCTGTTCGCCGAGAACGCCGGGCGATTCCTCGTCGAGGTGTCTGCGGCCAAGGCGGAAGAGTTTGCCGCCCGCATGGAAGACCTGGCCTGCGGCCAAGTGGGCAAAGTGACCGACACCGGCCGGCTGTTCATCACGGCCCAGGGCGATGCGGTGGTCGATGTGGAAATCGCCAAGGCCAAGGCGGCTT
This sequence comes from uncultured Planctomycetota bacterium, assembly GCA_903892515.1. Lineage (GTDB taxonomy): Bacteria > Planctomycetota > Phycisphaerae > SM23-33 > SM23-33 > CAITIS01. The sequence continues at coordinate 52,898 of CAITIS010000001.1, forward strand.
GGAAGGGTTCTTTGAACCACAAAGAGCACTAAGAGAAGAACCACAAAGGGCACAAAGAGAAGACTTGCACAGCAGCAAGAGAAGAACCACAAAGGGCACAAAGAGAAGACTTACACAGCGGCAAGAAGAAGAACTCAAAGGCCACAAAGAGAGACCAGGCCAAGAATAAGCCAAGCTGCAGGGTACAACGAGAAGAACAGAGACGACACAAAGAGACAGATGTTAGAACGATCTGCCAATCCGGTGCCGATTCCCGTGGAGTTGGATCTCGCATCCAATCGGGTTATTGGCTGCGCTATCGAGGTGCATCGGCATCTTGGGCCGGGGCTGTTGGAGTCGGTCTACGAGCGAGCATTGATACACGAACTGCACTTGCAGGGCGTTGACGCGAAACAGCAAGTGGCCGTCAGCGTTCGATACAAAGACATAACAATCCAGGGCCAGCGCATCGACCTTCTGGTTGAGCCCGGAATCATTTTGGAACTGAAGGCAGTGGACGTTCTGCTGCCGATTCACGAGGCCCAACTGCTGAGCTACCTCAAGAGTACCGGCTATCGGCTGGGCCTCTTGATCAACTTTGGAGCTACTACCCTCAAGAGAGGCATCAAACGGCTTGTGAATTAACTTCGTGCCCTTTGTGCCCTTTGTGGTTCAAGAAGACCCATGAAACCCAGAGCAATCGTTCTAAGAGCGGCCGGTGTGAACTGTGACAAGGAATCTGAGTACGCCCTTTCGTTGGCGGGCTTCGAGGCCACGCGGGTGCATCTCTTTCGCGTGATCGAGCAGCCGGCGCTGCTTGACGACGTGCAACTGCTGATGTTTCCGGGCGGGTTCTCCTACGGCGACGACGTGGCCGCGGGCAAGATCTTCGCCAACCAGATCATTCACCGGCTGGCCGAGCCGCTCAACAAGTTCGTCGCCGACGGCAAGCTGATCCTGGGCGTGTGCAACGGCTTCCAGGTGCTGATAAAGAGCGGGCTGCTGCCATGGGGCAAGGCCGATGCCGCCAGCGCCAACCAGGACGCCACGCTGGGCTGGAACGACAGCGGCAGCTTCATCGACCGCTGGATCCGCCTGGCCAGCGACGGCGACAAGTGCGTCTTCCTGAAGCGGGGCGAATCGCTGCAACTGCCCATCGCCCACGGCGAGGGCAAGTTCCTGACGGCCAGCAAGCAGATCCTCAAGAAGCTGCGCGACGGGCAACAGATCGTCGTGCGCTACGAAGGTGACAACCCCAACGGCAGCGAAGATGACGTGGCGGGCATCTGCGACCCCACTGGCCGCGTGTTCGGCCTGATGCCGCACCCCGAGCGCTTCGTGGACATCACGCAGCACCCCGCCTGGACGCGCGGGCAGGTGAAGCGAGCCGACGGCCTGGTGGTCTTCCAGAACGCCGCGGCGTACCTGAAGAGTTCCTAGAGCCGGTGTCATGCCGGGCTGGCCCCGTGGCAGCTCGGCGAACCCGTGGCGCAGCCCGCGGCCGAACCCGTGGCACAGCCGCCCTGGGCTGTGGCTTTTGCGGCCATATCGATGTCCTCTCGCGCGGTTTCACGCCCGAGGGCGGACGTACCACGATTATGAAACCAGTTCATGCTGCGGCCAGCCATTCGTGGCGGGCGCAGGACTCGCCAGAGTCAGCTTTGGCCGCGGGCCGGGCTTACCTCTGCGTCGTGGCCTGGCCCGCCTTGGCTGGCCGGGCGATGAATTCAAGCAAGTCGATCTCCGTCGCACGGGCATCCCCGACCCCTGAGATCGGAAAGACCTGGGCCTTGCCCGGTGCAAACCGCTCCGACAACTGCTCTATGTACCGCGTCAGCCGGTCACGGGTCGGGCTGCTGCCTTGATTGAGATAGGCCAGCACCCACACGCGTCCGCTGGTCCCCGGCTGAACATCCGCCGCCGGTGGCGACCACAATACCGGCCCGCGTGCCTGCTGAAGCACGTAGAACTGAAAGCGTGGCGGGTTGGCCTTGCCAGGCGGGACTTCCTCGCCATAGAGCAGTTCTTTTCCGAACAGCACCACCCACGGCTCGCCCGGAGGCGTGAGCGACGCCACCCGCCTCATCGCGCTGCGAAGTTGCGGGTCGCTGATGTCTTTGGTCGGGCGGTTGACGTCGCGGACCATGCCCACAATGGCGATTGCGCCGATAACCATCGCCGTTAGCCGGAACCCGTCGGGGCTGAGCCGGCGCGGCACGAGTCGGCGGAGGCAGGCCGAAAGCCCCGCGCCCATCAGCAGGCAGAATGATGGACCCATGAACAGCATTGTCCGCAAGGCATACCCGTACGGGTACTTCTGGGCCGCCGCCGCCAGCAGGGCCGGAATCAGCGGCGCCAGCAGAAACAACACCACCTTGCCGTTGCCCGAGCGGCACAGGCTCACGCCGCCAATGACGACCATCAGCAGCGTGAAACTGCTGCCGAAGTTTTTGCTGCCCAGAGGATAGGCCATCATCTCACTGGCGTGGATTTCCAGCAGCCACCAGGGAATCAGCCAGGGCTTGGCCATGGGCGGAAAGGCGTAGCGCCAGAAGATCGACGTGTACCACGGGTCGGCCTGGGCGTGAGGCCGGGCGTACACCCAGTACATGAGCAAGAAACTCCCGCCCGCCACAACGGCCAGGACCGCCAGCCAAAGCCAGGCCCAGCGCTGCCGCCTGAGCGTGATGAACAGGAATATCCCCATGCCGGCCACGACGAATGCAGCCGTGTACGACAACCAGATCGACAACGCGCTGCCGGCCGTCAGTGCCAGCCACCACCCTAACCGCCGGGGCCAACGATGCGTCTGCCACGCCAACGCCATCAGCACCATGGCCACCAGCATGTCCGCCGCATACGGCTTGACCTCGGCGCAATACCGCACGGCGTAGAAGGAAGCCGCCAGAACCGCTACCGCCAGCAAGGCTGTGCGACGGTCCACCAGGCGCGGGGCCCAGCGCCAGAAGAGCAGCAGCGACGCCGTCCCGCACAGGAACGGAATCAGCCGAACGATCCACTCCGAATAGCCAAACAGCCGCGTAATCGCGATCTCGCTCCACAGGAACCCCAGCGGCGCGATCTGGCCATAGGCAAGCCGCCCAAAGGCGTCCATCCAGTGGGCATGGAAGAAGTTAACGGCGATGGCCCCTTCGTCGCCCCAGATCGGAAAGCCCTCGCCGTAACGCACTGCCCGCCAAGCCAGGCCAAGGACAACCAGCACCAGCGTCAGTGTCTCGACCCGGCGAAATGCCTGCGTCAGGACGTGCCGCTGCAAGAAGCTCCGTTTGGCCGGCGGCACGGATGAAGTTTCTAACAAGCGCTCACCACCCTTTCGCGCAGGCGCACTTGCTGCGACGCCGCCGGATTGTACTCAACGCAAGCAGGCATTGACAAGCCAAAGCCATTCACGTACAATAGTCGATGTAAGAGTAGCGGCAGCATCGCACGTCTTTTGATGTACCCGCCGAAAGGCGGCTTTGGGCAGTTTCATTTCGTTGAGCGTTCGTGAAATCGAGCGGCAGTGGGGCTGTCGCAGAACGGAATCTAACAGGTCTGTGGTTGCGCCAGTGTTGTCGATAGAGCTTTTGAACTATCGCAAGGCCTTCACAGACCGGCCGGAACCGCGATTTGACGAGGTGCAGACATGGCGAACATCGTCCAACAAGACCGTCTCAGCGAGCAGAAACATCAGACGTTCAGCAAGGTCTGGCGGATCGTCGCGATGGGCTCCAAGCCTCCCGCCGGCCAGTGCGCCATGACCCGCGTCCAGTACAAGATCTTCACCAACCGCCTTCACGAGCAAGGCCTGCGCGGCCACCACGCCATCGGCGTTACGGGCATCATCTACGATTACCCGTACATCCACGGCTGCCAGATGGTCGTGGACGAAGCCAATCACCAGATCACGCTGCAAGCCGACAGCGACTACGCCCTACGCTCGATGGCCGGCAGCCTGCACCTGCCCTCGCGCAGCACCGCCGATTAAACACAACGCCCGGCCTGGCCTCGATAGCCACTCCGGGCGCTGCACGATTACGTCCGATTCTCATGGGCATCGAGCCCCATGAGAGTCGTCGCCATGCGCGTTTCTTAAGCTACACTCCGGTCTGGACAGGCGTCCGGGTCTCAACCCACTCGCCGAGATAGCCTTCGAGTTCGACCTCGGTGATGGAGTCATACGGCATGTTGTTGGCCTTGAACCAAGCGGCCAGTCGCGTCGCACTCGGGGCCTCGATGACACAGATTCCCGTGCCTTGGGTGAGATTGATGAAACTCCGATACCCGCGGATATCCGGATCCTTTTGGAAGCTCTTGACTTGCTGTTCGAGTTCGCCGCGCGTCAGGCCCTTTGGAAGGGCGTGAGATACCATGAACTTCTTCATGTTCGATGCTCCTTGATCCCCCTTTCACCAAAAAATTATAGGCTGGGTGAAGTCAGGAGGGTGCGCCGGCGGATTCGGTCACTGCTGCTGAGACGGCGAGGCTATAGGCTGGGCGGCCAGCTGAACGCGCACACACGAGCGGCCCGGCTCGGAAGTGATTTCCAGGGTGGCGCCGATGGCCTCTGTCCGCTCCCGCATAGAGTGCAAGCCTTGGCCCGCCCCGGCCTTGTCGGGATTGAATCCGCAGCCATCGTCAATGACCGACAAGTGCAATTGCCCCTGCTCGAAATCCAGGTCCAGAAACACCTGCCGGCACTTGCCGTGGCGAAGGGCGTTGGTCAGCGCTTCCTGGGCAATACGGTAGAACGCGATTTCGACCTCTCGGCCAAAGCGGGCGCCCTCGATTTCCGGCGGGCTGTTGGCCTCGACGGCCGTTTCCGGGCACGCCATGTCGTTCTGAAGCTGCCGAAGAGCGGCGGCCAGGCCAAGCTCCTCCAGAATCATCGGATACAACGCCCGGCTGACGCGGCGCACGTCCTCCGACAGTTGACGATGCTGGGCTACCAGTTCGGCCAGCGGTCCGGCGGCGGCGTCATAAGCGCACCGTTTCAGCTCGGTCTCCAGCGCGCGGAGCTTAAGCCCTGCCGCCACGATCTGCTGGCCCACCGAATCGTGCAGTTCGCGGGAAAGCCGGCGGCGCTCCTCTTCCCGCGCCACGATCAATTGCCGGTGGGCCGCACGCAGCGCCTCCTGGGCCGTGATCCGCTTGGTGATGTCGTGGGATGAGCCGCAGATGACCTTCCGACCTCCCAGCATGAACGAGCTGCTGTGAATCTCGACGGGAAAGACCGTCCCGTCCTTCTTGCGATGCCAGCGCAGCATCACCCGGCTGTTCCCCTCATCGAGGGTCTGCCGCATGGATTGCAGCGTCTGCTTCGGCTCGGCGGAGAAGGCGGCACCGGTCATGCCAAGAAACTCGTCCATCTCGTACCCGTACAACCGGGTGGCGGCCTCGTTGGCGTCGATGATTTGCAGAGTCTCGGCGTCAAAGAGCATGATGGCATCCAGCTCGCTGGCGAACAATTGCCTGTAACGTTCCTCGCTCTCCCGCAGGGCCTGCTGGGCCTGCTGGCGCTGCGCGACCTCCTGGCGAAGGTCGGCCACGGACTGCGCCAGCTCGGCCGTCCGTTCCTGCACGCGCTTTTCCAGCTCACCATGGGCCTTGCGCAACATTTCCTCGCCCTGAATGGCGGCCGCGAAAAGCGGCCCGATCGCCGACAACCCGGCAATGAAACACAGGGAGGCGATGATCGCGGCGACTACGTCAGGCATGGTCGGGCCCTTGTCAATTCCCTTGGCAATGCTGATCAAATCCAGCACTCGGCGGATTGTGACCAACACCAGCCCGGCCGCGATCAGGAGCCAGGCAACGCGTCCGCGTGTCAGCCGGACGAGTCGCAAAGACATATAGGCCGCTACCAACTGAAGTCCGGCCGCCAGAACCAGCAAAATTGTCGCGGTCATGAGGCCCTCGTCCCCCGCTTCTAATCTGACCTACAGATTGTACCCTGCCGCAGCGGGAGGCAAATCAAATACTAGCCCCGCTACAATGGTTCGGCCCAATAGGTTCATCGAAAACGAGGTGGCACAATGGAACTGCAAACGTTTCTGAAGAAGCAGGGCGTGCCGTTCGAGCTGCACCAGCACGAGACGGCCTTCACCGCCCAACAAGTGGCCCAGGAAGAGCACGTCAGCGGCGACGTGGTAGCCAAGAGCGTCCTGGTCCGCGCCGGCGACCGGTATCTTTTGTGCGTGCTGCAAGCCAGCCACAAAGTCGACCTGAATCGGCTGGCGGCAGTGCTCCAGAGCGACCAGTGCGAACTGGCCGACGAGGCGGAGATTGCGCGACTCTTTCCTGACGCAGAGGTGGGCGCCGAGCCTCCCTTCGGTAAAATGTACAACCTGGAAACGCTGGTGGATGAAGCCCTGGCCAAGTGCCGGTGGATCACCTTCCAGGCCGGTACGCATCGACAGGCGGTGCGAATGCGTTACGATGATTACGCCCGCCTGGCCCAGCCGAGGGTGGCGAACTTTTCGCTCCACCTCTAGAAAGAGTCAAGGGAGCCGCGGATGACCCAGCAGAAATATGCTCTGTATTGTCCCAAGTGCGGGCGAGTCGAGGGCTTCGTGCCCGAGTCTTCGGATGAAGGCGGCGATGACGGCATCGGCGAGGCCGATGAGGTGATCTCTGAAGAGGTCGTGCGAACGCCCTCGGGAACAAGCCTCCGAGTGCGCTGCCCGCGCTGCGGCGGCTGGGTCAAGGGAGACCGCGTCAGGCCCGTGTAAGGCTGCGCCCACGAGGGCTCAGGCCGGAGCCGGTTCATAACCTGGCTCGCCCCGTGGCACAGCCGCCCCCGGCTGTGAACTTTGCTTCTTTCGTAGCACAGCCGCCCTCGGCTGTGGTCTTTGCTTCTTTCGTAGCACAGCCGCCCTCGGCTGTGGACTTGGCGGCCCCGTCGACGTCTGCTCGCGCGACTCAGCCTATTGCTTTGGCTGCGTGGTGGCTGCCTGCTTCTGCTTGGCTATGATCTGTTTCCACCACCTCCAGGCGACGTCGGGCTTGCGCTCGTGGCTGCCGGGGATTATCTCGATCTTCATGCCGCGGCAGCCGTGGTCGTAGAAGTAGCGATATGCCCGCCAGGAATCGCGCGTGACCACGTCCCACTGGCTGGCCCCGGGGCTCACGCCGGTCCTGCCGAAGTAGATGTATATCTTCAGTCGGCGAAAGGCGTCGCCGATGGGGATGTCTCCAACCGTGCTGAGATCCCAGTTGACCGATCGGCCAATAATGACCGTGAAGAGTTCGGGGTGCTTCATCACGGTGAAGTACATGGGGTAGCCACCGGCCGAGAATGACGAAATGGCCACGGCCCGTTCGTCGATGCGGTACTTGGCCTTGACCTCCTGCATGCAGGATAGGATGTGCTCGTCATCGCTGCGCAGGTCGTTCATACGCAGAGGGTGCGGGGCGGGCGTGACGCCCTGCGGGCTGAGCAACTGCGGGGCCAGCACGATGATCTTCTCGTCCTCGGCCAGGGCCTTCCACTCCTTGATCTGCCGGCTGGAGTCGTCGAAGCCGTGGCTGCCGTGCAGGGTGACCATGAGCGGGTAGGCCTGCTGAGGGTTGTAGTCGCTGGGGACGTACAGGAAGTACTTGCGCTTGGTCGAGGCGTTGATGAGCTGGATTTCGTCCACCGGCGTGTCCTGCCGCTGCAAGACCGGACAGCCAGCGCACGCAAGCAGCGCCAGCAACAACGGAACCAACAGGGCCAATGGCGAGGCAAACTTCTTCTGCATCGCCATAGTATGGCAACTCTCGCCCTGCAGAGTCAATCGACCGGTGCAAACAAGCTGCTTGTAACCATGGGCAAAACGCCGTAGGTTTACTCGTCCGTAGCGGTTTTCTCAGCCATGCAAGGAGAAGTGCCATGAAAAAGGCCGCTTCCCGCACGACCGCCTCCGTGACGTTTGGCATGGCACATCGAATGCCCATGCAGCATTCACCCGAAAGGAAACTTCTCACATGTCTGATTGTTCCACGCAGAAATACTCAGCCGATTCTCACATAGCCGAAATCTACGATCAGGTTGAGACGCAGTTGGATGACGTTGACCTGATCGTTCGCCTGATCGGCCCCAGCACCGGCTTGACCATCTTCGAACCCTTCTGCGGGACCGGGCGGATGCTCATTCCGCTCGCTCGACAGGGGCACCGACTCACCGGCCTGGATGAGTCCGCGGCCATGCTGGCGCGGCTCGGTGCCAAGCTTCAGGCCGAACCCGAGACGGTTCGAAATCGAGTCCAGTTGATTCACTCCAGCGTGTTCGCGGCGCAATGGCCAGCTCAGGTGGATGTCGTATTGCTCGGCGGCAACTGCTGCTACGAAGTCAGTTCCTCCGATGAGCAAAAGGCCTTGATCCACCGGGCCGCTGCATGCCTCCGTCGGGGCGGGCACGTGTTCATCGATAACGACGATCACCCGTCGGTCGAACTGGCACCGGGTTGGAGGAAGCCGCCCGGCCAGCCCCGTCGAGCTTTTCCCAGCGGAACGTGCCAGGACGGAACGCGGCTCGAAGGCAGCACCGAGACGGCTTGGTATGACATTCATGGGCGATTCACCCATTACATCCGCCGCCTCAAGGTGACGCATACCGACGGCAGCATCTCGCACCGCGAATGGCAGGAAACCTGCCATCCCATTGTCCTGGCAGAGGTACTGGCAGCGGTCAAGCAAGCCGGCTTGGTAGTTGAGCAAACGTTCGGCGACAAGCAAGGCAATCCGTACGGCCCCGGCAGTCCGCGCGCCCTGGTATGGGCCTGTAAGTCCTGACAGGCCAGTCAAACACGAACGAAGGAGATGTGGTTATACGCGGGAATTACGGCGATATCAGGTACCTGATATTAGGAAAGACAGGTGTGGTCTAGCCGGCCCTGTCTTTCCCGATATCTGATATCTAATATCCAATATCGAATCCCGGCCGCTCCTACCGCTTGGCCGGCACGGTCTTGTCGCCCATGTTCAGCGTGGCACAGAGCTTCTTGGCCTCGCCCACCAGGTAGAAGCTGCCGGTGATGCACAGGATGTCTTCGCGGGTAATGGCGTTGAGAGCGATTCGCATGGCGTCCTTGAGGTTCTGGGCCACCTGGGCGGTCTTGCCGCTGCGCTCTTCGTAGCGGTCGGCCAGCATTTCGGGCCGGGCGGCGCGGGCAGTGTCGGTCTTGGTGAAGACGACCTTGTCGGCCCCGCGCATGATCTGGTCGAGCATGCCGTCGATGTCCTTGTCGGCCGCACAGCCAAAGACCACCACCATCGAGTCGTACGGAACATACTGCCCGATCGCCCGCATCAGGGCCTCGACCGACGCGCCATTGTGCGCCCCGTCGACCATGATCCGCGGACTGTCGTTCAAAGTTTCCATCCGGCCTTCGAGCTTGACCTTGGCCAGTCCGGCCATTGCCTGCCGGTCGTCGATCTTGACGCCCTGGCCCTTAAGCTGGTCCAGCATCGCCAGCGCCAGCCCGCAGTTGACGGCCTGATGCTCGCCCATCAGCGGCACGGGCAGGTGCTCGAACTGGCTGTTGGGCGTGGTCAGGCAGATGCGCGTCTGCGGGCCCGTCTCGCGGCTGGACTCGAAGCGGAAGCTGAATTCGATGTTCTCGCCCGTAAACAGCAAGGGCGTATTGCTGGCCTTGGCCATCTTCTTCAGCACGGACTTGGCCTCGGCCCGCTGCGGCACGGACACGGCCGGAACGCCGGACTTGAAGATGCCGGCCTTTTCCGTGGTGATCAATTCAATGGTCGCGCCGAGCTGGTGCATGTGGTCCATGCTGATGCTCGTCACGCCGCACACCAGCGGCTTTACCACGTTGGTGCTGTCCAGCCGGCCGCCCAGTCCTGTTTCCAGCACGGCCAGGTCCACGCCCTCGTCGGCGAAGTAGCAGAAGGCGATGGCAGTGAAGATCTCGAAGAAGGTCGGCTTGTCGCGCACCATGTCATCCACGATCGGGGCCACGCGATTGATGTACCGAGTCAGCGCGGCCTGGGTGATCATGTCGCCATTGATGCGGATACGCTCGCGCAGGTCGATCAAGTGCGGCGAGGTGTACAGCCCGACCTTGTGATCGCACGCCTGCAACATCGAGGCGAGCATCGTGCACGTCGAACCCTTGCCCTTTGTGCCCGCGACATGCGCGCACCGCAAGCCCTTGTGCGGGTCGCCAAGCTTCTTGAGCAACCCCTCCATCCTGGATAGACTGAACGTGTCGCGGTTGTACCGCACGCGGAGCATCTGCTCGTAGTCCGTGTGGCTGAAGAGATATCGCAGTGCCGCATCGTACGTGCGGATAGGTGCCCGGCGAGCCGGTTTAGCCAAGGAGGCCTTGCTGGAGGTTGCACTGACCATAATAGTAGTAGTTTATAGATGAATGCCAATGAACTGTCAAGGCTAACCCGGCCAATTTGGCATGAGTTTAGCACAGGCAGCCCCCTAATCCACGTCCTGACCCGCCCCGTTGGAAGAGATTTCCCCTATTGCATCGGCTAATCAGCGGCGGTATGTTTACGCCAATTATGGACGCCACCAAGCCAACAGAAGCCTTCAGGACCGCACTTATCGGTGCCGGAGGCTTTGGCACACATACACTTGCAGCTCTTTGCCAGCTTAGCGGCGTTCGCGTCGTCGGCGTGGGCGATCAAGACTCCGCCGCCGCCTCAGCCGCCGCGGCCGAGGCTAATTGCCCCGCCTACACCGACCCGCGCCGCCTGCTCGTGGAAACCAAGCCCCAAGCCCTGTTCGCCGCCCTGCCCCCCGGCCCTGCCGGCGACATCGCCCGGCTTGCCAGCCAGAGGGGCATCCACGTCTGGCGCGAGACTCCTCTTGGCCGGACTCTCGAAGAAGGCGTAGAGCTGTGGCGGATGATGGAACAGGCCCACCTATGCTTGGCCATCGGCACCCAACGGCGCTTTATGGGCGGATATCGGGCCGCCAAACGCTGGATTGATAAAATAGGCAAGATCTCACTGGCTGACTGTCACTATTATTTCAATATCGGGCCGATTGGTAGCTGGCGCGGCGACCGTGCTGCCGGCGGCGGCAGTCTGTTGACGCTGGGCTACCACGTGTTCGACTTGGCCGTCTGGCTGATGGGCTTGCCCGAGACGGTGTACTGCCAAGCCCAGACGGCTGGGAGGCACGCCTCCCCCGAGCCCGTCTACGACACGGACGACTCCGCCTGCTGCCTGCTGGGCTACCCCGGCAAGGCCACCGTTATGATCTCCGTCAGCCGGCGGCACCACCCCGCCAGCGAGGGCATCGCCCTGTACGGCGAGAATGGCTCGATCCTGGCTGAGCCCGGCCGGTGCCTGCTGCGGGACCGCGATGGCGCCGTCATCGACCAGTTCCAGGAAGAGTGCCTGCCGCTGACGGTCTTCGGCCGGCAGGTGCAGTCGTTCATCCAGGCCGTGCAGGCCGGCGGAGGCATGTACGAGTGCTCGGGGCTGGAAAACCTGCTGACCCTCTCGACCATCGATGCAGCCTATCTCTCCGACCGCACCGGCCAGCCCGAATCGCCGGCCGACCTGCTCCGCAGTTTCGACATCCAACCCGCCGACTGCCTGACGCTGGCGCCGAAGATTGATTGAGTCGTGAATCCGCTCTTCGTGGATTCGTGAATTCGGCCGGTCATAACCACAAAGGCACCAAGATCACACGAAGGTCACCAAGAGATGATTGACTTCGTGCTGCTTGTGCTGTGCTGGCCCGGTGCCGTGATTTGCGCAGCAACCACGTTTGCCCTTTCCTCGCGGCCTCTGTGGCAAAAGCAGTCTGCCTCTTGCCGTTCCGTTTGTCTCTTGCCGTGCCGCCCTTTGTGCCCTTCGTGATGCCGCTCTTCGTGCCCTTTGTGGTGCTGCTACTGCCCGTGCTTTTCCCAGGCCACGCCGGCGGCGCCGATCATGCCGGCATTGTTGCCCAGTTCGGCCAGCACCAGCTCGGTGTGGACCGGGGCGACTTTCCAATGCTCCTCCACGAAGAACGCTTTGAGTGGGTCCAGCAGGTCCGCCACGCCGGCCTTGGCCATACCGCCGCCGATGACGATGCGGTCAGGGTCCAGCAGCCGACACAGGCTCACGCAGCCCATGGCCAGGAAACGCAGCGCCCGATTCCAGGTCTCGATGGCCAGCGCATCACCGGCCTTGCGGCACTCGTTCACGTCGATGGAGTTGATCGTGCCCTTGGCCTTGAGCCGCTGGGCCAACATGCCATCCTGCCCGGCTTCGATGCGTCTGACCGCGTATTGGGCCAGGTACGTGGCTGAACAGTACCGCTCCAGACAGCCGCGCTGGCCGCAGCCACACAACTCACCCTCGGGCTCGACCAGCAGGTGCCCGACCTCGCCGGCCTGGCTGAACGAGCCCCGGTACAGCCGGCGGTTAATGATAATGCCGCTGCCCACGCCCGTGCCCAGCGTCAGCAGGACCATGTTTTCTATGTCGCGTCCCCCGCCGGCCAGGAACTCGCCCAAGGCGGCGGCGTTGGCGTCGTTCTCCAGCACGGCTGGCAGTTTCGTCAGAGCGCTCACGCGGTCACGCAGCGGATACATGGTGAAGCCTGGGATGTTCGGCATGCCAACGACGATGCCATTCTTGAGATCCAGCGGCCCGGGCGAGCCGATGCCGATGCCGACAATGTCGCCGTGAGAGAGCCCCTGTTCGGCCAGCAGTTCCAGCGCATCGCGGGCCATGACCGCCACCACGGCGTCGGGCCCGCCGCCCGCCGGCGTGGGGCTCTGCTTGTCGCGGACGATCTGCCAGTCCCGGCTCACCAGGGCCGACTTGATGAACGTTCCGCCCAAGTCGATACCGATGCAATAATCGCGCATGCGTCATCCTTCCAAGGAAAGGGCAGACTATCCCCGCTGCGGCCCGGAAATGCAAGATGCGGTTCGGGGCTGCTATACCAGTGTCTGAGTGCGCTTCCTGGCCGCCCGGATTTGTCGTGTAACAGGCCCCAGCTTCAGCTGGGGTACCAGGTGGCCGACAGACGCAATCAGCCCGGTTCACCGGGCTTGAGGCTGTGCCTTGAGGCAATGGCTCAAGCCGCAAAACGTTAAGCCCGTTGAAACGGGCTGGCAGAATGTGGGGCAATCCGCTTTACCCCGGCTAAAGCCGGGGCCTGTTACACAGCGTCACCACAGTCTGAGACAAAGCACGTTCTGCCAAGAGTACTAGTCACACACCTATACCACGTCCATGCTGGTCATCGCATGCCAGCCATCGACCTTCTCGCCCTTGATCGCCAGCCACACCTTGGGCTTGTTTGCCTCGTCCAGGATGGCCAGGTCGAGCTTCACCTCGCCCTTCTTGAAGCCTGCGGGCATGAGGATATTTTCTTCAAACCATGTGTGGCCCGGCAGCCAAGTACGAATGTCCTGCTTGAAGCGGACGATCTTGCTCAGCTTGCCTTGGCGGAAGCGCAGGGCCAGCGCGTACTGCCGGTAGATCGGGGCACAGCCCACGTTGTCGATGAAGAACTGCACGTTGACCTTCTTGCCCGGGGCGCTTTGCAGCGGCAAGCGCATCTGCCGGAGGGCGAAGCGATAGCCGATCTTCTTTTCGAACTCGCTGAGCTTGGCCAGGAACTTCTGCGGGAAGAACGCGCTCTTGGGCATGAACACCGACATGTGATAGCGGAAGCCCTCGCGCATGATCACGTCCAGGTCCAGGTCGCTCATGAACCACGTGGCCACGTTGCCGCAGGTCTCCATCGTCACCGGCGCCCGCATCCAGGCGTCCTTGGCGCCGACCTTCTGGATCTCCATCGGATAGGCGTCGAAGGTGTGGTTCCAGTTGAGCCCTGCCGGTACGCCGGGGGCGACCCAGGTCTTGAGATCGCCAAAGCAGTCGGCCCGCCACCCGACGGGACGGGCGGTATGGCCGGTCCTGGTCTGGGCGTGCTTGCTGCCGGGCGTGCCCAGCATCGACAGCAGTTGCGTCTTCTTGAAACTGGCGAGGTATATGTCCGTCAGCTTGCAGGCCGTCTGGGCGGTGGAGTTGCCGCCGCTCTCGCCCCAGAAGCCGGCATACGCCATATCGACGCTCTCCAGGTCGGGATGCCCGTCGTAGCGCTTAGCGAAGGCGCGGATGAACTCGCCAAAGTGCTTGAGGTAGAGCGGATCGTTGCTGTCCGGCTCGTGAGGAGCGTACGTGCCGACTTCCACCCACTTTCCGCCGGTGTCCCAGTACCAGTCGGGCACGTTGACGCTCTTTTCCGGCGGGTGCCGCTTGGCCGTGCAGGGCGTGACGTCGTAGTTCACGCGAGTCGTGTACGGCTGGAAGCGCGTTTGCAGCGTCTGGCCACGGGCGTGGGCAACTGCCAGGGCCTGGTCCACGATCTTCCAGTTGTACTTGCCCTTCTTGGGTTCGAGGTACGCCCAAGGCCAGCGGCAGTAGGACAATGTTGTCTGCGCGATGTACTTGACGTTGTCCGTGGCCGGGGCGGAAAGATCGACTTCCAGCGGGCCGTGAGTATCGCTGGTGGCCCAGGCGGCGTAAGTGGGATCGCCCTGGAAGCGTTGGAACGTGGTCGTGCCGCGATGCGGGTTGTGAATGTACTCGTCGCTCTCAACTGGCCTGACGCGCTGAATCTCCTGCGTGGCGTCGTAGCCGTCGCGCCAGCGCTTCATGGCAATGCGCTTGGGCTTGGGGGCCTCGGCGGCCTTGATGACTGCCTGCAGCGTCAGCATGGCTTCGGGAAGCTTGACCGCCAGCGTGCCGGGATAGTCCTTGTCGAAGACTTCGCGCCAGCGGGCGGCCTTGGTCGGGGCCTGCTCGGTGAAGGCCGGCAGCTCCTGGAAGGTCTCCATCAGCCGGCGCGTGCGCGCGTTGCGGCCAAAGAGTTCCTGCCAGAAGGCCTTGGTCTGGCAGCCTTGGGGCATGGTCTTGGCCACGTCGGGCATGGCGGCCAGGAGGCTGAGGATTCTGTCAATGACCTGTTTGGACGTAAGTATGATGGGCTTGCTCATGCCCACCAAGGTAACGGACTCTGCGATTCGTGCAATGAAAAACAGGCTCCCCTTGGGAGCGAAAGCCTGACACGCCGGCCAGCAGCCCCCCACAAGCATCTTGGTTTTCGCCGAGGCGGTCTCGTAGCAATGCCGCTCTCGGCGTTATGGTCCCAGCCTCAATCGATGGAGTACGCCGGAGCGACGCCTGGCAACGCCATGTTCGCCGCTGCCTCCACCAGTTCGTCCAGTGCAAAGGGTTTCTTGAGGCACGTGATATGGCGATTTGTCCACTTCACAATAGCCGGGTTTTCCAGGTCCTGTCCGGTCAGGACGAGCGTGCGCCGCAGCAGGCCTGGGTCCGTGGCGCGAATATACTCGAGCACCTTGAAACCGTCGGGCTGGGGCATCGTCAGATCCAGGATCACGAGATCGAACTTCATCAGGGCGAAGAGGCTGATCGCGGATGTGCCGGAATTGACCGGTACGACGAAGGCCCCCTCATCCACCAGCACTTCTGCCACCAAAGAGGAAACATCGGGCTGATCGTCCACCATGAGAATTTGCAGGCTTCTGAGGATTCCGTTCTTGGCTATCATATCTGGTCTCTTTTATAAATAGATTGACCATAGCCGTTATCGGCCCATCCGTAAGCCCTTGCATGTTACTCCGTTACGGTGCTGCCTGGTCATGTACGCGCGAGCGACACAGCCTACGAGTCCCGCAATTGCCACCTTCTTTCTGTCCGGTCTTCCTGCCGGATGCGCTGGGCGTCCCCGTGCCTTCAAGTGCGGTTTCATAACCGTGGCACGCCCGCCCTCGGGCGTGAGACCGCCGAAAGGCATCGATATGACTGCAAAAGCCACAGCCGGGAGCGGCTGTGCCACGGGTGAAACCGGTTATGAAACCGGTTCTAGAAGCTTCTTAACCGTTTCGGTCAGCGTCTGCGAACTGAATGGCTTGACCAGCAGGTTCACTTCGGACGCGAGCACGCCGCGGTTGGACAGGGCCTTGCCGGTGTAGCCGGAAATATACAGGACCGGCATGTCTGGCTTGTGCTGACGTATCGCAGCCGCGACTTCCGGGCCGCCAATGCCCGGCATGACGACGTCGCAGATCAGCAGGTCGATCTTCCAATTCCGCCGCTCGCTCAACTGCAAGCCCTCGGACAGGTTCGCCGCGGCCAGGACCGTGAAGCCGCATTCGCGCAGCGTCTGTGACACCACGCTGCAAATGGCGGCCTCGTCCTCAACCAGCAGAAGGGTTGCGGTTCCCGTCGGCAGCGTCAGGAGCGTCTGTGCGGCACCAGCCGGCGCGGGTTCTTCCGCGACCCGTGGCAGATAGATCGTGAACGTCGCGCCGCGTCCGGGCTCACTGTCGACGGCGATGTACCCGCCGCTCTGCTTGACGAAGCCATACACCATGGACAGCCCCAAGCCGGTGCCGTATCCCGGGGGCTTGGTCGTAAAGAGCGGTTCGAAGATGTGCCTCAGAGTCTCCCGGTCCATGCCCAGTCCCGTGTCCGTGACCGTGGCCATCACATGGGCCCCGGCCGTCGCGCCGGGATGTCGCCGAACGAAGCTCGCGGACAGGTTGACATTGGCCGTGGCGATGCTCAGATCTCCGCCCTGGGGCATGGCATCGCGTGCATTCACAATCAGATTCATCAGGGCCTGTTCGAACTGGCCCCTGTCCACCTTGACATGGCCCAGGTCGGCCGAGGGAAGCAGCGACAGCTTGACGTCCTCGCCCAGCATGCGCGCCAGCGACTTGAACATGTCGTATATCGCGGTATTGAGATTCAGCACCTCGGGCCTGAGCGCATGTTTCCGGGTAAAGACCAGCAGATGCTCGGACATGGTGGCCGAACGATCCACCGCTGCCAGGATTTCGCGCGTGCATTCCAGGCCTTCTTCATCGATGAGCTTGCGGCGGATGAGCATCTCGGTGAAGCCCTTGATCACGGTCAGCTGGTTGCGGAAATCGTGGGCGATGCCGCCCGCCAGCAAGCCGATGGCTTCCATCTTCTGGGCCTGAATGAATTGCTGCTCGAGCTTGCGTCGTTCGGTCACGTCCGTCATGACCAGTTGGGTGGCCTTCTGACCGTGATAGGTGATCGGCCAGCCGGAGATCTCCACGTGGCGCAGGCGTCCATTCAGGCTCTTTACGGTCTCGTCGGCGCCCCGAGAGTGCGTGCCCGGATGGGCGGGCTTGCGGATCGCCTCCAGCACAGCGGCGTGGCGATCGGCCGCGGGGATGAAGCCCAGCAGGCTCCGGCCGATGAGGTCGCTTCGCCGGGCGGCGCCCAGCAGCTTGATCCCGGCGGGATTGCTGTATATGCAACGGTTGTCGGCATCGGCCACCAGGATGGCGTCTTGGGCCATCTCAACCAGGGCGAGGTAGCGCTGCTCGCTGTCGCGCAAGGCATCTTCGGCGCCGAGCTTGTCCCCCACGATGAGCAGCCGTAGAGGCTCACTCGCCATGCCGTCGTTGGGACTAGTGGCATCCATGACACCCACTGCACACATCTCTTTCATAACTGCTTTGCGCGGTGCGCCGCATAGAACTCACGGATGTGGCCGATCGAGTGCCCGGCCCGGCACGTTATTCATTGTTGCTTGATGCGTAGCGGCAGACCATTCGCAAAAGTACCCGATGGCCTTGACGAAAAGTGCCTACGCCCCACGCCGCGGAAAGCGGGACCACAACGCCATCAGCAATCGCAGGCGGTGATCCCCTCGCGAATGGCGTACTTGGTCAGTGATGCCAGGTCATGCAGGTCGAGTTTCTTCATGATGTTACGACGGTGCGCCTCGACGGTGCGGACCGAGAGGTTCAGCAGCGTGGCCACCTGCTTGCTGGCCTTGCCCTCTGTCAGGAGTTGAAGCACTTCGCGTTCCCTGTCGGCCAAGGCCGGAGCCGCCCAGGCGCCGCGCGAGAGGGTATTCTCGATCACGCTGGTGGTGATATCCGAGCTTAGGTAGCCCTCGCCTCGAGCGACGGCCTGGACGGCCCGCAAGAGTTCCTGGCCCGCGCTAGCCTTGACCACGTAGCCGCGGGCGCCCGCCTCCAGCATCCGCTGCACATAGCGCTTGTCGGCGTACGTCGACAGGGCAACAACCTTGCAGTCAGGGCAGGTTCGCTGCATCTCCCGTGTGGCCTCGATGCCGTTGAGGGTGCTCATGGCGATATCCATCACCACCACATCCGGAGCCAGGCGGATAGCCAGTTCCACGGCGGCCATGCCGTCGCCGGCTTCACCCACCACCGTGATACCCGGCTCTCTCTCCAGCACGGCCCGAAGCCCCTCGCGCACCATGGCATGATCATCCGCTAAAAGGACCCTGATAGTCATGAAGTCCCCTTTCCGCCTGTGGTTGCCGCCTCGTTCACCGGGGCGGTCAATATCACGCGTGTGCCGGAACCCGGCGATGATTGGATCTCGCTGCGCCCTCCCAGGTACGCCAGCCTTTCACAAACGCTGAACAGGCCAAAGCCACCCGTGGTGGCATTAGCGCGAGTAAGTTCAAGATCAAAGCCCACGCCCCGGTCTTCCACGGTCACGTGCACCATGTCTTCGCGCCGCTCGATGCGCACAGAGGCCTCGTTCACCTGGGCGTGCTTGGCCACGTTGATCAGTACCTCCCTGAGGCATCGGAACAGGATCACCCGGGCCGATTCGTGGATCGGCTTGGGCTGGCCATCGTCGGTCAGGCACAGGCTCAGGCCATACTCGGCCTGCATGTCTTCAGCCAGCCACTCCGCCGCCGCCACGAAGCCAAGCTCGTACAAGGCCGGATGGCTCAAGTGAAGCGTGGCCGAGCGCGCGGAGCGGGAAGCCTGGTCTATCAGCGCGGAAACCTCTTCCAGCGTTTGTCGCGGATCGGCACCGCCCTGCCTGGCCAAGGCCAACTTGAGATTCGCCCGTGTAAGGACTTGCCCCAGGCCATCGTGCAGATCCTCGGCCAGTTTGCGGCGCTCGCGGGCCTCGACCAGCGAGGCCTCCATGGCCAGGCGCCGCAGCCGCGTCTGGCTGACCCGCAAGGCGTCCTCGCTGCGCTTACGGTCGGTGATATCCATTCCGTAGACACGCAGGCAGGAGTGGTCGGCCAGAAGACAGAGCGTCTGCACGAAACATGCCGACCCTACGGCCACTTCGCGCTGGAGAAACTCATTGCCGCTGCGCTCCATCTCACGCAGTGCTTCAGAAGCGCCATGCAGGAAGGGATGCGTAAAGCCGCGCTGCCGCAAATCCGGGAACAGGCGGGTGGCGGCGGGGTTGATGAAACTGACCACGCCATCGAGTCGGATCTCCACAACTGGGGAGGGATCCAACTGTGGAAACGACGCCAGGTGTGACAAGGCCGCCGTTGTTTGCTTTCGCAGCGTCACGTCCTTGGCGATGCCGGCAATGCGATACACAGCGCCGCTGGCGTCGTACACGGGGAACCCGCGGGCGTGAATCCACCGGGGCGACCCGTCGGGGCGAATGGTGCGGTACTCGCAGACGAAGGGGCGGCTGGAATCCCTCGCCAGGGCCTCTACCCGATCGCGGTCGTCGGGATGAATGTAGTCCAGCCACGCATCCGGGTTGCTCTGAAGTTCGCGGCGGCTGCGGCCATACATCTCGTCGTAGGCAGGGCTGACGTAGAAGCACTGCCGCATATCCGGCGAGGCCAACCAGAACACCTCTTTGATGTTCTCGGCGAGTTGGCGGAAGGTGTCCTCGGATTCCCGCAGCTTGGCTTCGGTCCTGGCCCGATCGATCAGGGGCCCGATCTGGCCGGCGATGCGTTCGAGCATCATTCGCGTGTCGGGTGGGATTTCTTCGGCCAGGCGCGACGCCAGATTCATGCAGCCAATGACTTGGTCGCCGTGCCGGACCGGAAGGATGGCAATGGACTGGAGCCCTTCGCGACGGTGGGGCTCGAAGAACGGAACATCCACGTCGTGGGCCAGCACATACATGGGCTGGCCGGGCATCACCAGGCCGCTATTGGGTGACTCCGTGTTGTGCCGCGTTACGGCTTCGACGAATGGCGGAGAGACGCCTTGGTGCACGGCCAAACGGAACTCGCCGCTGCATTCGTCGCGAAGGTAAATGCCGCCGCAGTGCAGGCCCGAGATGCGCAAGGCCGCGTCCAGGCAGCGTGTGAGCGTGGTGGCCAGATCGTCGCTCATGGCCACGTCCCTGGCCAAGTCGCGCTCTTCGCGAAGAAAGTCTTCGGACCGCTTGCGCTGGGTGATGTCCAGGACCGTGCCGACCATGCGGCCGGGACGCCCGGCCGAGTCCATCAGCACTTCTCCACTCGCGTGAAGGACATGCAGCGATCCGGCCTCGGTGACGATGCGATACTCCAGGTCGTAAGGCTGGCCTGTGGCGAGGACATCAGCCAGCACGTCCCTCACTAGCTGGCGATCATCGGGATGCACGCGAGCTATGAACCATTGGTGGGTCGGGACTAGGCTCTGGCTGTCTCCGCCGAATATGCGATAGAGCTGCTCAGACCATGTGAGCCTGCCCGAGGCGACGTTCCACTCCCAGCTTCCGATGTTGCCCAGACGTTGGGCTTCGATAAGCAGGGCCTGGCTGTGGCCCAGCTCGTCCTGAGTCTTCCTTCGTTCGGTGATGTCTTCCACCACCTCGATGAAGCCCGTGGGTTGGTGGTCGGGTCCCAGGAGCGGGAACGCCTGGACCCGCAGGACCATGCTTGTCCCATCCTCCCGGACGCATGTGCGCTCCATTTCGGCCGGCTGGCCGGTGGCCATCGCCGTCTTGCCGGGACAGTTCTCACACAACTGCTCGCGGCTATGAAACGCCCGGTAGCAGTGCTGCCCGACAAGCGTGCCGGCAGCGGAGGACACATGAGTGTCTGCGGAACTGGCCGCGACGATGCGATATTCCAGATCCACGTGCATGATGCCCATGCCAGAGTTCTCCACCAGCGTCCTGTACCGCAACTCGCGGTCCCGTGGCGGCGCAACCAAATCTGCCGGATCGGGCCCTTCGCACCGATAGTCCGGCTTGGCCGCGGCGTCCTCCCGAAGTGGTACTGCGACACCGCCGGCCGGGCAGAATGCCGGGGCTTCCACACGGCTCATGGCTCGGGGCACGAAGATGTGCATGCCCCCAAGGCGGACGTGCGATCCTTCTCGTTGAGACAGGATCGTTCCGGTTCGCCGTCCCTTACTCCTGGCCTCCCAAACCACTAAAGACGCGCAATACAGGGTCAGCAACATAATCGCTCCTTGCTGGCCCAAACCCGAACAGATTATACACAGGATCGTCGCGTATATTACCGAAAATGGAAAATTTAGAGCGAATTTCCGCTGATAATGTGGTGTGACTCTAGGCGATATCCCGTCAGGTCCGATAACCTGACTCTTGCTGAGGTCTTTGCCCTAGTCGATGTCCAAGCTTTATCGGAGGCGGGGCTTACATGGTTTGATAGCCGTAAGCGGCAGATTCAGGACGGCTGGCGTTGCTGCCTGCGTCGCTCACGCGCGATTTCGGCCTGGCCGCGGCATCCATGGCGACCAGCCTGTTCTCGAGCCCTTCCCAGAGCAGGATACAGAGCGACTCTTGGACCAGCAGTACCTCCCGTCCGTCGATGGTGATGCCACCTTGGCCGGGATTGGAAACCCACAGGCCGATGCGACGGGAGAGCTTCAGAAGATCATCCAGATGGCGTTTGAGCAGCGCCGCCTTGTCTCGGTCATTCCGAAAATCCTCCTGACGCAGGAGAGTGCGATCGTTCATGTTCGCGCCTCCTGGCTTGTGGGAAGTCTCGGTTCTTATTTGGTGGGCTGGATTTCTTTGCGATGAGTCGTCGCAGCCGTTCGCCGGCAGGTTGCGGATGTGCACGCCATCGGCGTCATAGTTGTCAGGATCGGCGGCGGGCGAATCCCAACCATGCTGGCAGGCCGCCAGCATCGCAGCCACCTGGCGTTTCGTCGTCCCCTGAAGTTCGTTCAGAGCATCCACGCCGGTTGAGGAGATGCAGACGCCGCACGTCTCCATGCCGCCACCACGGACGATCTCGACCATCTCATGACCTGGCCCAAGAAAGGCGTAGCACCGGACGGGCAAGCCGCTCGCGACGCGTGTCTCTTCGGATGCATACCCCATAGGCTTATTCATTGTTCTACCCTCGGGGATATCGTACACATGCATATAGCGGTTATGCCTAGACCAAAACATACCTATAATGATCTGCGATTTATACCTATGCGGCAGTCCCCTGATTTGTGCCGAGACGCTGCCCTAGAGTTTGACCACGGGAACAGGCACAACGCTGACGACGCAGTTTCTGCCCTGGGCCTTGGCCGCATACAGGGCCTTGTCTGCCTGCTGGATCAGGGCTTCGGGGGAAGCGGCCTGGGAGGAGTCTGCGACACCCATGCTCATGGTGACCTGGGCGTGGGACTCGCCGAGCCGGACGTGGGCATCTGCGACGTTCTGGCGGCATCGTTCGGCCAGCAGCGCGGCGCCGTCGGCCATCTCCCCCGGAACGATGATCCCGAATTCCTCTCCGCCGTACCGGGTGGGCAGGTCGGTCTGTCGGCACTGGGAGGCGATAGCTTTGGCCACCGCCTGAAGCACCTGGTCGCCGGCGCTGTGGCCATAAGTGTCGTTAACCCGCTTGAAGTGGTCGATGTCGGCCATGATGAACGAAAGCGACCCGCCATGCCGTTGGATGCGCGACCACTCATCGGCCAGACGCTGCATCAGCGCCCGGCGGTTGGGCAGGCCGGTGAGCGGGTCGATGTGGGCATACTCGATCAGCATATCCTGGAAGTGCTTGCTTCGCAGTGCCGCCCGGACGCGGGCGCGCAGTTCGACGGCGTCGAAGGGCTTGGTCACATAGTCGACCGCGCCCATGTCCAGCCCGCGGACCTTCTCCTCAATGCTGCCAGAGCCGGAGAGGAAAATAACCGGCACGGAACACAGCGCCGGGTCGGCCTTCAGCGCCCGGAGCACCTCGAAGCCTGACAGATCGGGCATGGCCAGGTCCAGCAGCACCAGGTCCGGCACCACGCGCCGGGCTATGTCCAGGCCGGCATGGCCGCCATCGGCCGTCAGAATCTCCAGCCCTTCCTCGCGTGCCAGGCGGGCCTTGGCCACCGCGATGGCATCAGGACTGTCATCAATGATCAGAACTTTCATCATCGCACCTCTCCCGTTGCTTCCTGGCCGGCAGGGCTCGCCGCTACGGGTCGGCCCTTGGCGGCGGCTGCGCACGCCTTGGCCAATTCCGCCAGGGCCACGTTCGCCGCTTCCACATCGGCGTCTTGAGCGGCCACTTCCAGAGTCCGGGCCATCTCCGTCAGCGCGGGATACCCGTAACTGCCGCCGGCGCCCTTGAGTTGATGGGCCAGCCCGCGCAACCGCTCGGTGTCCAAGTTGGCCAACGCCGACCGCATGGCGGAGACTTGCTGAGGCAGACCCGACACAAACGTATCCAGAATGTCCGCCAGGTCCGGATCCTCGGCGTATTCCGACACGATGACCTCGCCGCTCGACGTGGCCGGGACATCCGCCTTGACAGATACCGCCTGCCCACTATCTCCCATTCGCCCGGTGAAGCGGGCAATTGTCGCGATCAGGCACGCCCGGTCGATCGGCTTGGCCAGGTGGTCGTCGCAGCCGGCATCGAGGCACTTGGCCCGATCGCCGGCCATGGCATGAGCGGTCAGGGCGAGAATCGGGCCGCTGTACCCGGATTGGCGCAAGGTTCTGGTGGCTTCATAGCCGTCCATTTCCGGCATCTGCATGTCCATCAGGATGACGTGGTAGCCTTCCGCTCCGGCGGCCCGCACGGCCTCCAACGCGATCCGGCCATTCTCGGCGGTCCGGACCTCGGCACCGGCCTTCTGCAGCACGGTGACGATAAGCCGCTGGTTGTCGGGCCCATCCTCGGCCAGCAGGATCCGCAGCCCCGACAGCAGCCTGGACGTCAGGGAGACCGGCTCGCAATTATCCCGCTGGGCCCGGACGGCCTCGGCCGGGTCACGCAACATTTCCACGCCCTTGAGGCTGCCGGTAGGGAACGTCAGCGTGAAGGTGCTGCCGCGACCGGTCTGGCTGGAGGCCGTCAGCTCTCCGCCGAGCAGCTGGGCCATCCGTCGTGAAATGACCAACCCCAGCCCTGTGCCGCCATACTTTCGCGAAATCGAGTTGTCGGCCTGGGCGAACGGCTGGAATAACTTGGCCATCTTTTCTTGCCCAATGCCGACGCCGGTGTCAATGACCGTGACCTGCATGGCACTACGCGCGCCTCGCCACTGCGGCTGAAGGCTCACGACGATCCGCACGCCGCCGCGCTCGGTGAACTTGATGGCATTGCCGACCAGGTTCACCAGGATCTGGCGCAAGCGCGAACCATCGGTGCGAACGGTGGCCGGCACGGCCGTGGCGTACTCCACGGACAGGGCGATGCCATGCTGACGTGCTCGCACGCGCATGACGCTGGCCACGTCCGCCAGCACCGAAGCCAGCGCGACCGGTCGAACCTCTATCGACAATTTACCGGCCTCGATCTTGGACAGGTCCAGGATGTCATTGATCAGCCCCAGCAGGTGCTGGCCGTTGCGGTGGATGACCGACAGGTAGTTCTGTCGCTCGCTGGCGCTGGCCGAGGGGTCCATCGATAGCTCCGCGTATCCCAGGATCGCCGTCATGGGCGTACGGATTTCATGGCTCATATTGGCCAGGAATATGCTCTTGGCATGGTTGGCGGCATCGGCGGCCTCCTTGGATTGCCGCAGTTCCTCTTGGGCCTTCTTGCGACCCGTAATGTCGGCGATGGAAGCGATGACATGCCGCCGCTCTTCGATCATGGTCGGCTCGATGTTCAGTTCGATCCACGGCCTCGACTGCGCTCCATGGACCAGCAGCACAGGCTGTACTTCCAGCCCGCGCACCGGCTGCCCGGACTGCGTGACGCTTTCGATGGCGAGGCGAATGGGGCAAGTGGGGCACTGGGGCCCCCTGCCGCAGCCGTCCGGGCTGTCGGAGGCGTGGACACAGCCCAGCCCTTCGCCGGCCCGGACGTGCAGCATCTGTTGCATGCTCCGGCCCAGCAGCTTGGTGGCCAGGTCGTTGACGCGCACGATGACCGTCTGCTCATCCATGATGAGCATGCCTACCGGCGCCGCCTCCAGCACAGAGGCCAGGTTTTTCCGCTCGCGCTCCAGTTCCTCCTCGGCCCTCTTTCGGGCGGTGATGTCGCGGAAATACCACACCCGCCCGTAGTATTCTCTGCCGCCCCCCAGCATCGGCGCGGAATAGCGGTCGAAGACCCGCCCGTCGCGCAGGGCGATTTCGTCCCGGCTGGTTTCTGAAGGGTGCTCATAGAGAAACCTCACCCGCTCACGGAACAACTGCGGCTCCGCCACCTTGTCGGAACTGCATTGCATAACGGGAGCATCGAGTCCGGTGGCGATCAGTTCAGCGGGAATCTCCCACAGTGCCACGAATCTTCGGTTGAAGGACACTATCTTTTCGTTCTCATCCACGACCAGGATTCCATCGATCGAGGCCTCCTGCTGAGTGGCCAGCAGGATGTTCTGGAACCGCAGTTTCTCCTGGGCTTGCCTGGCTAGGGTGATATCGCGGATGACGCTCACCACGAAACGATTGCCCGAGGGATCGACGTAGAGGCTTTTGGCGGTCAGGTAGATCTGGCGGGTATTATCCGAGGCGGTTACGGGCTCTTCGAACTCGCGTGCTTCACCGGTGGCCAGAACCTGCGCGTTGCGGGCGAGGATGGCCGAGGCGATCTCCGGGGGCAACGTGTCATCGATGGTGTGCCCGGCCA
Source organism: uncultured Planctomycetota bacterium (assembly GCA_903892515.1). Classification (GTDB taxonomy): domain Bacteria; phylum Planctomycetota; class Phycisphaerae; order SM23-33; family SM23-33; genus CAITIS01. The sequence continues at coordinate 78,642 of CAITIS010000001.1, forward strand.
CGTCCTGGGGCGCGAGGTGCTGCATTCGGCAAAAGGCATCGTTGGCCAGCACGAACCGGCCCTGCTCGTCCTCGACAACTATGGGGTCACGGATGCTGCTGATGATCTTATTCATGAATTCCCGCGAAGCCCGGATCGAATTTTCCGCCCGCTGGCGTTCCAGGATCTCGCGTTGCAGCCCGGCGTTGGCTTGCCGCAGTGCCTCGCTGACGCGGCTTTTCTCGTCCGTTTCACTCACCAGCAACAAGGTGATTTGCCGCCATTTTCGCAGCACAAACCAGGCCGTTCCGGTCGCGAGCAAAGAACTGAAGACGATATCGATCGCCTGGGCCGGCCACTTGCCCAGGTGTTCGCCGGCCACCGCCTCGATGGCGGAGAATAACGTCATCCCGATGCCCATCGTGAGCATGATGAGCACCATTGGAATGAAGAACTGATGTTTGCGTTGGACCTCGCGGCTGCCGGCGGGCGCCAGCATGGCGGAAAAGCGTCCCAGCACATACGCCAGCCCGGCCAGATACGCGGCCAGCCGCGCCACGTGAAGGTACCACCAGCCGTCATCCCAGATGCTCGTAAGCCGCAGCAGCACGCCGGAGATGCCCGTCAAGGCGGCCAGGCAGGCAAAGAGGTAGAACCGTGTTTCACGCGTGCGTCGGTATTCCATGACGAAGTTTGGCGCTGCCGCCGCCAGGAGCAGCCCGCCGGCCACGTTCAGCCACAGGCCCGATGTGGTCGACGTAATGCCCACCAACAGCGTGGGCAGGATGGCCGGAGAGGCCACGGTGAGCGTCGCCAGTGCGGCCGTCGCCACCGCCACGCCAACCACCAACGACCGGCGTCCCGACGCGAACGAACGAGCCTGTGGTATCCACGCGGCGAAGAACAGCACCCCGCCCACTGCAAGGCCCAGCGCCCGCAAGAAGACAAATGCCTGGCCGACCGGGGTCACTCCATGTATGCCGTCCAGGATCGCCATTTCCACAATGGCGGCGCTGGCCAAGACCGTGCGGCCGTCCAACTGGCTGCGTAAGGATCCCACCAGCACGACAATCATCGCCAGCCCGGCCATCGCGCAGGTCAACTCGATGGCGGCATGCGCGTCGGCATTCTGCCACGACCAGTCCGTCCACTGTTTCAGCAGAAATGCCAGAATGCCGGCGAGCAAGACAACCACGGGGCCCAGGTAGAACATGGCCGCCTGGGCCAGGGGCCGGAGTGTTTTCGCCTTGGTTATGTCGGGGTTGCTCCGTGGCACGTCTTAGTCTCCCACGCACAGAGGTTCGTGCACCGGGTTTCGGCCCGGCAAGATCAGCTTGTCCGGATTGCTTCGGCACCACTGGCTGGCCGCCAAGGCCAGCGCCGGGTCGAACTGTGTCCCGGCGCAGCAGGTGAGTTCCTCCAGCATTCTCGGAACGTCATAGCCCTTCTTGTAGGTTCGCTCCATGAGCATGGCGTCCATGCTGTCGGCCACGTGGATGATTCTCGAGCCCCGTGGGATGTGTTCGCCGGCCAGGCCGTCAGGGTAGCCTTGTCCGTCCCAACGCTCGTGGTGGTGCCGGACCAGCAGCGCCTCGTGGCGCAGGGTCGCGATGTTGCCCAGGATTTCGGCCCCGATGATCGGGTGTTTGCGAATCTGGGCGAACTCTTTCGCCGTCAGGGGGCCGGGCTTCGTCAAGACACCGTCAGGAACGCCGATCTTGCCGATGTCGTGGAGCATCGAGGCCACGTAGATCGAATTCAGCGTCTCGGCGCTGACGCCAGAAACTCTGGCCAAGCTGGTGGCGTAGTGGGCGACCTGTTCGCTGTGCCGGCGCGTGTACGGGTCTTTTGCTTCGACCGCGCGAACCAATGCCTTTACGGCCTCCAGAGAAGCAGGCTGGGACGAACCCACCATTTCCATCGCTTCGGCGGCGCGGGTGAACAAGGGGAAGTTTTCCGCCTCATGGGACAACGCCCGCTGCACCACCTGCAGAATCTGGCCGGGGGCAAAGGGCTTCCGCACGTAGTCGTACGCGCCCAGGCGCAGGGCATCGGCCAGATAGTCAGGCTGCGTGTGCCCGGTGATCAGGATGACCTTGCACTCGGGAAAGTGGATCTGGACATTTTGCAGCAGCTCCAGCCCGCTGACCTGTGGCATCTTCACGTCCGCGATCAAGGCATCGAATCGCTCCTGCCCCAGCAGGCCCAGTGCGCCAGGCGAGTCGGTGGATGTCATGCAGACCAGCCCGTGTGCCTGCAGTTCTGCCTGGAGCATTCGCAGCACCGCCGCCTCGTCATCGACGATCAGAATTCTTCGAGTTTCGTCCGCCATACGCCGCGCCTCCCTTTGTTCAGACTCATCGCATCCTCGCTGGATGCCGGCTATTGTTCATGCATCCTTCTTCGTCCAATACCGCAAGGCGCATCTGCTGTTTGTCACAAATCAGGGAAACCCCGGCCCGTTTTGCCAATGGCCCCGACCAGTCAGGAATGAACGTGACGACGTCGCATACAATCATTGGCATTTGGTGGTCACTGCCAAGTGTCAATGACAATCAACTCGTAAGTAATGGCAGTGGAATGTGATATGCGGCAAGAGGCGCAGAAGTGATTACATCATTAGCGGAGGCGGCCCAGCATTCAGGCCCCGCCACGGCGGCGCGATCGAGATTAAGTGCTCTCCGATTGGGTGGTGGGTCTCGTAACCCACCACCTCTCGTCAGTGAACGTGGCGGGCCGGGAGACCCGCCACGCGAAACTCTGCTTTGGCAATTACTGTAGCGTCTTGCTGATTACTTTCTGCGCGACCGGCGAATGGCCACGACCAGCCCCGCCAGCAGCAGCGACACCGTGGCCGGTTCGGGCACGGCGTCGAAGACGAGCAGATCCTGGTATTGCATGTTGCCCGGCGTGGCGTAGCTGAACGAGTTGGGATACGGATCGGTGCTGCTCTCAATGCCCAGCAGCACGGCGATCTTGCCGTTGGCCGCCACCAGGTCGTCGACCGCCACGATGTACTCGCCCGTGCCGGCGTACCTGGCCGCCAGATCGATGTCCTGAACGACCTGGCCGGTGGCGGTGGAAATGCCCAGCAAGTCGAACGTCGTGGAACCCTGCTGGCCGCTCACCAGCCACAGCGTGTCGTCGGTGAGCACCACCGGCTGATAGGCCGGATCTTCGGTAATCCGATAGCCGGCCTCCTGGATGGCGGTGTGCGTCGTCCAGGCCACGGAGCCGGTGTTGATGTCCACCTTGTACTGCTCGCCGGCGCCGATCACGAACAGGCTGTCGCCGTGGGTGGCCATGAGCGGGCGTTCGTTATCGCCGACCATCGGCATGTGCCACTTCTCGTTGCCGGTCTGCAGGTCCAGCACGCGAACGGTCGGCTTCTCGCCGGTGCCGCGCGTGAAGAAGGCGTAGTTGCCCGATTCCGTGGCCATGAACTTCCAGAAGTCGGCGTTGCAGGCGTAGAAGCCCGTAGCGCCGCCGCCGTCACTGGAAAAGCCCTTGTACCACTTGGGCGTGCCGGTGTAGAGATCGGTGGCCTGGATGTACAGCTTGTTCACGCCCGCGGTCGAGTCGTACACCGAAGCGGCCACCAGGCACAGATCCTGGGCCACCTTGGGAATGTCACCGTAGAGCGGGGGATACCAGCCGCTGGCACGAGCCAGGTTGATGATCTCGGGGTACGACGGCCCCATCGAGAACGAACCGGGAGGCGATCCGCCGGGCTTCCAGTCGCTTGGCCCGATCTTGAAGGACTGGTAGGCACGCAGGACGCGGGTGTCGGAATCGCGGTAGATGATGCGGTCTTTGTAGGTCTGGATGAACGCCACGGCGTCGTAGCCGGTGGCGCCGAACTGCCGCCACACGCTGGTGGCCGTATTCAGCGAGCCGCACGTGGAGTGGTCGCCGCCCCGGCGGGTGTAGATCTGGCCATCATCGTGCCAGATGACCGTAGTGCTGTAGTGGTGCGAATCGATCTCGGCCGGGTTCTCGCCGGGGTGCAGCGAGTGATTGCCCCACTGGGCATAGCCGGGCTGGGTGAAGTTCTTCAACGTCGCCCCTGTGCTCCAGTCAAAAAGCGTGTCCTGAATCGGCAGGTAGTCGTCGATGGAGGAGTACGGCTGGTCATTGGTCATAATGAACGCCTGGCCATCGCGAATGACCACGCCCGTGGCATACATGTACGTGCTGCCGTACGTGGTGTAGTGGCCGTAGAATCGCTTCACGTAGGACTGGGCAAGCTGGGACGAGGCGGAGATGTTGTCGGCCGAGTAGCGGGTGTTGCCGGCATCGGCACCCTGCCGAGACCAGTTATCCGCGCCAGCTGACGAGACGAAGCACATACACAGTGCAAGCAACGGCGCCATGAAACGAGCCATGTGCGTCCTCCTTCGCGTTTCAATTGTTGAGCGAGCAAACTTAGAGCAACAACAATGTACCGCGAAAGTGCGATTTGGTCAAGGAAGAACAGCACCGGCGTCGTGCCACAGCGATGGTGTCACCCCTGAACGGTGCCCGCGAACAGCACCTCTGAGCAACCTGTTCTTCTGGCCGCTCTGCTTTGTCGTGTAACAGGCCCCCGCTTCAGCGGGGGTATATGGTAGCGACTCTATATTCCCAGCCCGCTTCAGCGGGCTTGAAGTCGTGCCTTGAGGCACAGCGGCTAAAGCCAGTCCAGGTAAGCCCGTTGAAACGGGCTACAAACACAGTATGGACCCGCCTAACCCCCGCTGAAGCGGGGGCCTGTTACACGACTTTCGCCCATGCCTGCGGCACAGCTGGCCTCGCCAGAAACAAAGGTCACACACCGAGAAGACGTCGATGTGGGCCGCAACAGCCACAGCCGAGGGCGGCTGTGCCACGAAGGCTATCACAGCCAAGGACGGCTGCGCCGCGGGCCAAACCGGCATGAACCTTCCAGACGCTACAGCACCGAATCAAAGCGGTGCAGCGGCGTGGGCCGGCTGGGGCTGAAGCTCGTAATCTCGACGATCTCGGCGGTGATGGCCTCCCCAGATGACTCGCTCAGGCAGCGTTCGGCGACCGCCCGGAGATCGCCCGGATCGATCCGCACACGGGCGTTCACCACCAACAGGGCCCTGCTCTCGCCGGCGATACTGCCTTGCAGCGAGGGCTGGCCGGTGTTGCTGGTCAGGCCGATCTTGAGCTTCTGCCCGCCCGACGAGAGCAGCAGCTTCACGTGGGCAATGTCGGCCCCGGCCGCTGTCAGCCGCATCTGCACCCGCTGCAGCAGGTCCACGCCGAAGGCCTTCCAGTTGATGGTCCCGGCCGAGCTCAGCCGAACCGCCGCATTGAGCCACCCCAGAGCCGCTTCGCCCGCGGCGTACGTGTCGTAGTCCACCTGGGCGATCCGCTGGCCGACTTTACCGCCGGCCAGAATGGTGTCGAGCCACTGGGCCAACCCCGCGCCCGTCGCCGCTGACAACGCAGACACCGGAATGCCGGGGAACTCCGCTTTGACCCGCGCCTTGATGCCATCGGCCTCCTGCGAACTCAGCGTGTCGAGCTTGTTCAGCACGATCAGGTCGGCCTCTTCGATCTGCTTGCGATAGATGTACCGGACCGATTCGTCCTGAGATTCTCCCGGCGAATCCGCCTTGCCAGCCCCCGTCGCCTGGCGACCGCCCGCCTCACCGCCGGCGACGTTCTGCATGAAGCTGGCCGGATCGATCAATACGCTGTAGGGCGAAAGGTCGAAGATGTCGCGGCAGAGCTTCTTCATGGGTTGCAGCACGGTGGCCGACAGGTCGGTGCAGCTGCCCACGGGCTCGCCGATGATCACGTCGGGCGCAAAGGACCCGATGAGCTGATCGCACACGTACAGCAGCCGATTGAAGGCGCAGCAAAAGCACGCCCCGGCCACTTCCTTGACCTCCCGGCCGGCCTGCTGAAGGATCTCGGTATCGACCAGATTGGCGGCCTGGTCGTTGGTGATCAGGCCGACCTTCTGGCCGCGGCGCGTGAGTTCCTCAGCCGCACGGGCCAGCAACGTGGTCTTGCCCGCGCCGAGAAAACCCCCGACGATGATCATCTTGACCTTGTTCATATTCTGCGGTCCTGCGCTCCTGCGCGGGTTCAGCAGTTATCGCGACGCAAACTCTCGCGTGTTCGCTGCACCGTTCTACACGCCCTCGACCGCCAGCAGCGTGCCCTCGGCCGCGCCTGCGCGAAGCTTCTTGGCTTGCTGGTACTCCGGCGAGTGATAGAATTCCTGCGCCTTCTCCAGCGAGGGGAATTCCATCACCACGACCCTTCCGGTCTCGGCCGGGCCTTCCAGCGTGACCGACTTGCCGCCGCGGACCAGGTACGTTCCGCCATACTGGGCAATGATGGCCGGCACCAAGGCCGCGTACGTCTTGTACCGTTCCGGGTCGGTCACGGTCACGCGGACGATGACATAGGCTTTCATGACTTGTTCCCAAAACTGGTTTCATAGCCGTCTCACGCCCCGCCCTGGGGCGCGAGATGCGTGAGAAGACGTCGATTTTGGCCGCAACATCCACAGCCGAGGGCGGCTGTGCCACGGGAAAACCACCTATCCCTTTCTGCGCGGGGGCCGCCTCGGCCGGCCGGGACGCCACTTGTTCCCCGGCGCCTCTGCGGCGGATGCTTTTCCGCGGGCAGGCCTGCCGCGCGTGGGCAGAACGCTCGCGGGGCCACGGGCGTGCGGGCCGTGAGCCACGCCGCCGTCCAGCCCGGCCGAGCGGCGCAGCAGGGATATCTCGGCCTTGTTCAGGAGCCGGAAGCGCCCGACCTTCAGACCGCGGTCGTCCAGCGGGCCGATGGAACTGCGGTGCAGCCGCTTGACCTTGTAGCCCAGTTGCAGCAGCATCCGCCGGACCTGGCAATTCCGCCCTTCGGCCACCTTGACCTGCAGCAGGCTCTCGTCGTGCCCGCCGCGGATGAGCTGCACTTTGGCCCCGGCCCGTCGCCGACCGGCCACGAACAGCCCGGCCCGCAGCTTGTCCACGTGCTCGGGCGTCATCACGCCGTCGATGCGGGCGACGTACGTCCGCTCGACCTCGTAGCTGGGGTGCGTCAGCCGTTGCGTCAGTTCGCCGTCGTTGGTCAGGACGATCAGGCCCGTCGAGCCCTCGTCCAGCCGGCCGACGCAGTACACGCGGCAGTCCAGCCCGCTCACCAGGTCCACGGCCTTGGGGCGGCTGCGGCCCGGCTCGTCGCGCTGGGTGCAGATGACGCCGCGCGGCTTGTTCAGCAGCACGTACACCTTCTCCTCGGCGCGCTTGCGCACCAGTTCGCCGTCAACGCGGATCTCGTCGCCCGGCTCACAGAAGCACGGCAGCGAGGTCACCAGATCGCCGTTGACGGTGATGCGACCTTGAAGGATCATCTCCTCCACGTCGCGCCGCGAGGCCACGCCGGCTTCGGACAACATTTTCTGAATTCGAACTTTTTCCATGTCAACCTTCCGGCAGTGTGATTTCCAGTAACTCCATGTCCTCTTGCACGCGCAGCACCGGCTGCTCCAAGCCCGCCGGCAGCAGCAGCGTCTGGCCCAGGCCGATCGACGCCTGGCCGGAGTAATGCTCGCACTCCAGCCGCCCGCGTCCACGCAGATTCATCCACGCCACGCACCGGCCGTGCGCCAGCTTATGCTCGCCCGCGGGCAAGCACCGCTTGGCCACCGTGAAATACGGCGAGGCCACCAGCACCTCACCGGCCGCTCCGGGCACGGGTTGGGCCGGCGTAAAGTGAATCGACTCCATCGCCTCTTTCACGTGGATGGGCCGGCCTCTGCCCCAGTCGCTCACGCGATACGTCGTGTCGGAGGGCTGCTGAATCTCCGCCACCACCAGGCCCGAGCCCATGGCGTGAACCGTGCCGGCGGGCAGGTGGAAGAAATCGCCGGCCTTGACGTCCACGCGCTCGACCAGTTCGGCCAACAGTTGTTCGCCATTGGGCTTGGCCAGGGTCTGCTCAAAATCCTGCCGCGTCACGCCGGGTCTACAGTCCTTCAAGATGTAGCCGTCGCGGCTTTCCAGAATGTACCAGCACTCGGTCTTGGCCGCAGAGCCCAGCCGCACCGCCGTCGCCTCGTCGGGATGAACCTGCAAGCTGAGAATATCGTTGGCGTCGAGCAACTTCAGCAGCAGCGGAAAGCGCTGGCCATTGACCAGCTTCACGCCGCCCAGCAGCGATTGGCCGCGTTCCTTGATGATGTCCTGAATGCTCTTGCCGGCATCGTTGCCCTCGGCCACCAGCGACTGGCCTTCACGCAGATCGGCCAATTCCCAGCTCTCGCCGACGCGGGCGTCCTGTCGCAGCGGCCGGCCAAAGAGCCGCTCCAGCGCCCTGCCGCCCCAGATCGTGGGCTTGTACAACGGCGTGAACTTGTACGGATGAATTCCTATCACGATCTCACCTGTTCTTAAACACTGTTTCTGCGTTCGAGCCAACAGGAGATTCTACAGCCTGGCGAGCCCGTTGTCTTGCCACGGCTGACGGTTTCGGCGTACACTTCTTGGCCTTAAGTAAAGGAAACCGTTATGACCGAACAACCGGCCGAGCAGCCCAAACCCGTCGAACCCGCCAAGCCCGCCGAGCAGCCACAGGCCGCCGAGGCAGCCAAGCCCACCATCGTGTATGACGATTTCGCCAAGCTGGACCTGCGCGTGGGCAAGGTGCTGGCCTGCCGCGAGCACCCCAACGCCGACAAGCTGATCGTGCTGGACGTCGACCTGGGCGGCGGCCAGGTGCGGCAGATCTGCGCCGGCCTGAAGGCCTACGTGCAGATGGACCAGATGGTGGGCAAGAACATCATCGTGGTGGCCAACCTCGAACCGCGCCGCATGCGCGGGCTGGACAGCCAGGGCATGCTGCTGGCGGCAACGCACTTTGAAGGCGAGCAGCAGCGCGTCACGCCGCTGAGCATCGACCCGGCCGTGCCGCCGGGCTCGAAGGTTTCGTAGCGTTCCAGGCCGACCGTAAAAACCCGCGTCAAACGGCGGCAGGAACGGTTGCCAAAAGCCTTTCCCGATTGGATGGTGGGTTTCCTAACCCGCCACCCTTGTCACATGGACGTGGCGGGTTGGGACACCCGCCACGCGGATGTCGGTAATTGCTCTAGTTACTCTGTCCGGCCCAGATTGTCGGGTGCCACACCTGCGGCGTTTGCAGGTGTGTAAACGGCACGGCTGCAAACACCGCAGCCGTGGCACCCACATTATTGCCCGGACAGAGTTCTAGTCAAACCCGGCCGGGCTGGGGGCCGGGGCCGCCGGCGCGGGCGGAGCCTTGCGGGCTGGCCGGGGTGGCGCGGGAGCGGCGGCGGGCTTGGGAGCCTCTTGCACAGATGGCTTGCTCGGCACGGCAGGCTTGCTTGGCACAGCCGGTTTGATCGGCTCGGCAGGCTTGGTCTGCGCGGATGGCTTGGCCGGAGCGGCCGACGCCAATACCGCCGGCTGCTTGAGCGAGTATCGTTTCACGACCTGGCCGGTGCGGCAATCCACCACGCAGGCCAGGCTGCTGGCCCGCTTGAGCACCGGCTGCCGCAGCGTGTCATCGCCCGTGATCTCCAAGCTGGGCAGGTACAGCAACCGCTGCGAATCAGGCGAGAAGCACGCCTCGGTCTGCTTGCCGGCCTGGCCCAGCGCCTTCTTCTGGCCATTCAGCGAAACCAGTTGGAGCTTGCCATCTTCCCACAGGGCCAATTCCCGCCCGTCGGCTGAACACGCCAGCACGTGCTTGCCGTCCATCCAGCCATCGCGCCAGATCTCCTTGCCGTCGGCGAAATTGACGGCCCGGACATCGCGCCCGTTCTTGCCCGTCAGGAACAGCACCGACGAGGGCGGCTGGGTCGCCTCGTGCAGCGGATACAGCCCTTGCAGGGTCCACAGCGTCTGGCCCTTCCAGGTGCGGACGGTGGCTGAACCTTCGGGCTCGAAACTGGCATACGCCCTGGCGTCAGAACTGTATTGCGGCAGCAGCGCCGCGCCTCTCCGGCCATACCGGCTCACCTGCCACGTGGCCATGCTGATGCGGAAGACGGCGTTGTTGGCCGAGGAGGCACAGAACAGCGTCCGGCCACTGGCGCTGAAGCCCAGCGTGTCAATCGGCGCTGCCTTTGCCAGCGTGAGGGTGTCCTGGCACTGGCCGGTCTGCAGGTCGTAGAAGCTGCATTCGATGTCGTCGCCCTTGGCCACCAGGCAGGCCAGCACCGGTGCCTTGCCGGGCGAGAGGGCGAATTCGCTGTCGCGAAAGTGGAAACGGTCCAGATGGAAGAAGCTGCGGCTCTTGCCCGCGGCCGTGTCGTACGCCCCCACCGCCCCGTCGGACCAGACGCTCACCAGCACGTCATCGCCCAACGCCACCCACGCCACCTCGCCCGCCGGCAGCGTCGCCCGCGGCATGGCCAGGGAAACCGTCGGCGCCAGACACAACGTCAGCACAACCAAGCAACAGGCTAGCACGCGCAACATCGCAGACCTTTCGTAACTCATTGCTCACAGTATCGGCCAAGGCCGGCGCAAGAACCTACTCATTTCGGCCGGCGAATGTCGAGCCGTTAGCACTACAACGCTACGAATGGAGTCTTGGCGTTGCGACTGGATTGGAGGCCCGAAGGGCCGGGACGATTGTAGCCGGGGGCGTGAGCCAGGCTGCAGGGCTGGAATCATCACATCCCCGCAACCCAGGGCGGCCCTCTGCCCTGGGCTGGACTCTTCATGCCATCTTCGGGCTTAGGCAATGCGGATTGAATCGCCGTCTGCAAAAGCCCTCGGGCTCAGAGAACAGTTTTATTGCACATCCGCACGGCTTATGGCCGAGCCGTTCAACGGGCATCCACGAGTATCATGCATCTGCAGCCGGTTCTTCTTGTGGCCGCGAACACATATATTCGGTGACCTTCGGCAAGCTCGGCCGGCACACGCTTGTTTGCCGGGCCGGCATGGGCTAACATGGCCCGCCCTGTGAAAACCAGACCTTACCAACTTAGCTCGCTGCCTGGGACAGAAGACTTCTCTATTGTCGGCTACAGCGTGGCCGGCGAGGAGTCGGTCATCCTGGTGCCCGAGCTGGACGTTGTCTTTGATATCGGCAAGTGCCCCCGCGAAGCCTTGCGGATCAACCACGTTTTGCTGACGCACGGGCACATGGACCACGCCGCCGGCATCGCGTATTACTTCTCGCAGCGGGATTTTCAGGGCATTTCGGGCGGCACGGCCTTGGTGCCCAAAGGCCTGGTAGCGCCACTGGAGACGCTGATGCAGGCCGTCGCCGGCGTGGAGGGCCATCCTTCGCCGCACAAGTTCGTCGGCATGAGCGACGGCCAGGACTACGAAGTCCGCCGCGGCCTGTTCGCCCGGGCCTTCGCCACGCGCCACGTCGGCAGCTGCCTGGGCTTTAGCCTCGTGGACGTCCGCCAGAAACTCAAGCCCGAATTTTCCGACAAGACCGGCCCGGAGTTGGTGGCGCTCAAAAAGCAGGGCACGCCGATCACCAACCGCATGGAAATACCGCTGGTGGCGTACCTGGGCGACACGGCCAAGGGCAATTACATGGACCTGCCCTGCGTCCGCGAGGCCAAGGTGCTGCTGATCGAATGCACCTTCTTTGACCCCGACCACGTCAAGCGGGCCCGCGCCGGCAAGCATATCCACGTCATCGACCTGCCCGAGGTGCTGGAAGGCACGCACAACGAAAAGATCGTACTGACGCACGTGACGCGCCGGACGAACATGTCAGCGGCCAAGAAGATCCTTAAAAAAGCCCTGTCCAAGGAAACCCTGGAGCGAGTCACGTTCCTCATGTCACGCAAGTACATCGAAGAAGACGACCTGTCGCAACCGCCCAGCGGCCAGTAACGCCGCGGTCAGTGGCGCCGGTTGGCTACAGGTGGCACAGCCTTTCAGGCTGTGCGGCACAGGCTGAAAGCCTGTGCCACCCATCAGGTCATGAGCGACGGAGCACTGGAAAGCCTGTGCCACCCCAAACGTGCAAACACGCAAACTCAAGGCGTTCCAGGACGGCCTCTACGAAAAAAAGCAGGCGAACCCGCGAAGGTTCGCCTGCGTGTGTACGTTCAGGATCAGCTCAGGCTCTGGCGACGGCTATATGCGACGGCGACGCAGCAGCGCCAGGCCGCCCGCCAACAGCACGGCCAGCGTGGTCGGCTCGGGGATATCTCCCTGGATCTTGCTCTCGATGATGCCCAGCGGGAACAGGCTGGTGGTTGTATCGTGGGGGTTGTTGGCGTTCCACATGCCGGCGCCGGCATGATACGTGTTTGTGCCGTCAGTTTCGCCAGGGTGGTTGGCCATGTGCAGATACGCGTGATTTCCAGCCTGCGGGCCGTACGGAGCAGGAGCCGGCGTGGTCGTGTCGGCCCAGCGGTAGTACAGCGGGGACGCGGCAGTATCCAACGGCGCTAAATTCCGCCACTCCCACGATGTCCCGTTACCGTCTGCGGGCTTGGACAACCCGATCCAGGCGATGTTCTTAAACGGATCCTTGGAACCCGGAGCCACAGCGGCCTGGTCCTGCGTGTAAGCCTGGCTGGCGAATTCGGTTGCGAGGAAATTATCCTCGTTGGTCCAGCCTTCCTTGCCGTTGTTGTCGATGACGGCCAAGTCGCCGCCGGCGCCCAGCGCTTCTGTCAGGGCGTTATCCCACGTGGCATAGGTGTGCGTCAGAGTATAATAATGCCTAAGCCCAGGTTCGGTGGGATCGTAGTGCCATTGATAGCTCGACGGCAAGCCTAGCTGCGCGGCGACGGCAGGGCTAACGGTGTCTGCAAAAGCGGGGGAAGCGAGCGCGAGCGACACGGCAAAACAGCTAATGAGCAGAATGAACCTGAGCATGTTACACTCCTCTTTTGATTGAGCTGAGCCTTTGAGCTAGTGGTACCCGAGCCAGGTGCCATCTAACTAATAGAAATCATATCAGGTTCTCCATAAGGTGTCAACGCGAAAAAGCTTTAGCGGCGAGCTTAATTTTCTCTTAGGTAATGACTTATCAGTGAGTCTCAACAAAGCCGTCAGGCCAGCCCCAGAATGACGGCAGTAAGTCCATGCCCGCCTGATGTTTGGATTACACCCCTCTGACGAACTCCGCAGGCACTGGCCGGCTTGGCGAGTATTGGAGCGGCGCCAGAAATAAACAATTAGTGACAGCCCTCCTCAAAGGGCGCCAGCCTTACTCGTGCTTGTCGTGGTAGTGCCAACGCCCACCCTTGCGTCCGCGCCGGCCCTTAGTTCCTGATAGGGCTTTGGGCCCCTCGTTGCCCTGAGCTTCGAGTTTATCCAGCTCCATAAGTGCTCGATCGGCGTTGAAGACCGGCGGCGGCAAGGCGGCCGCTGCGTCCCGGGCCTGCGCCGGGTCGATGTCCGTTCGCGCATAGCCCATGCCGCGAAATACCGGCAGGTGCTTGACGTGATCGATGATCTCGCGGCGCGACCGGCCTTGCGGGGCGTCGGGCCAATTGCCCTTGTGCGCGTGGAAGTCGAAGAACGCCGGCGCCACCGCCAGAATGTACTTCCAGTACGCCGGGTTGTCCGTCTGGATCACCAGCAGGCCGCCGGGGATGAGCACGCGATGCACGTCCAATAGGAACTGCGGCGTGATCAGCCGGAGGTTGGCCTTGCGCGGGTCGTAATATGGCTGCGGATGGTATATATGTACCTGTGACACGCTGGCCGGCGGGATGTGCCGCGGCAGCACCACGCGGGCGTCGCCGACGGCGAAGCGCACATTGCCCAGGCCACGTTGGCGGGCGCGCTTGCGGGCGTAGCGAATCACCACCGGCAGGTTGTCCATGCCCAGGTGGTCCCACTCGGGATTGCCAAAGCCTGACAGCAGCGTGCTCCGGCCATTGCCACAGCCGATGTCCAGCACGACCGGCGCCTTTCGGCCAAAGATCTGCTCGAAATCGACAAAGCCCTCGGGCCACTGGCGCAGGGCCGAGACCGTCCACTGCTCGGGCGGCAGGATCTGGCCGGGGATCGGCACGCCGAATTCGTTCTCCACCGAGCCCGGTGGCAATGGCTTGTCGCGTTGCGGTTCGTTCGTAGTCATTTGGTCCATCCTAGCAAATACGGCATCTCAGGGCCATTGCCAGCACGGATTCAATTAGCAGGGATGCAGGGAATGCATGGGATGAAGAGAATTGATGATTGCTGGAACTGGTTTCATACCGTTTCACGGCTGCAATCGGGCGTGAGCCTCATTGGGCCGCAAAGACCACAGCCGAGGGCGGCTGTGCCACGGGTCAAACCGATCCTGAGTTGTGGTTGGTGATTTGGCGCGACCATAGCACCAGACGCATTCAAATCGCAAATCGAACATCGCAAATCGAAAAAGCCTTCATCCCATGCATCCCCTGCATCCCTGCTAATGAATTCCTGCTAACGAGTTTTTGCTGGTGGCCGCGTGTCTGGCTTCGGCTGGATCGAATCGCTATCTTGGCGGAATGGTCGAATTGCAAATTGAGAAAACCTGCGGGCGAGCGCGGGCCGGCGTGCTGAACACCGTCCATGGCCAGGTGCCCACGCCCGTGTTCATGCCCGTCGGCACCGCCGGCACGGTCAAGAGCGTCACGCCCGAGCAGATCAAGGCCTGCGGCTCGCGGATCGTCCTGGCCAACACGTACCACCTGATGCTCCGGCCAGGCGCCGACGTGGTCGGCGCCTTGGGCGGCCTGCACCGGCTCATGGCCTGGGACGGCCCGATCCTCACCGACAGCGGCGGCTACCAGGTCTTCTCGCTGGCCGAGATGCGGAAACTCACGCCCGAGGGCGTCACGTTCCGCTCGCACATCGACGGCTCGTCGGTGCTGCTGACGCCCGAGAGCTGCATGGACATCCAGTCGGCCTTGGGTTCGGACATCATCATGCAACTCGACGAATGCCCCCCCGGCCAGGCCCCGCGCGAGCAGGTGCTCTCAGCGGTTGAGCGATCGGCCGCATGGGCGGCACGCTGCAAACAAGCCTGGCAGCGCAACGAAGAGAAGAACACGGAATCCGCCTCTCGGGTGGAAGAGGCTTTCGAGCCTGTTCCGCACAGCCTGGAAAGGCTGTGCCACCGTCAGTCGCTTTTTGGCATTCAGCAAGGCGGCGTGCACGTGGACCTGCGGGCTGAGTCGGCCCGGCGGATCGTCGAACTGGACCTGCCCGGCTACGCCATTGGCGGGCTGTCGGTGGGCGAGGGGCACGAGCCGATGGTGGCCGTGCTGGATCACATCGACGAGCAATTGCCCAAGGGCAAGCCGCGGTACCTGATGGGCGTGGGCGAGCCGCGCGACATCCTGGCGGCCGTGCTGCGCGGCGTGGACATGTTCGACTGCGTGCTGCCCACCCGCAACGCCCGCAACGGCCAGGCCTTCACGTGGACCGGCCGGCTGAAGCTGCGCAACGCCATTCACGCCCGCGAAACCCTGCCGCTGGACGAAACCTGCCCCTGCTACACCTGCCGTAACTTCAGCCGGGGGGCGCTGCGCCACTACTTCATGGCCTCGGAGATGCTGGGCCCGACGCTGCTGACGATCCACAACCTGGCCTTCTTCGCCCAATTCATGGCCGTCATTCGCCAAGCCATTTTCGAGGGCGACCTGGAAAGCAAGAGCGCATCGTGGCTCGATGCCATGTACCGGCAGGAAAGCGAAGCATAGGGCACGAGCGAGGGCGTAGGGCAGAGGGCGTAGGGAGTGGGTCGCAGAGCAAAGGGTGCAAAGCGCATCGTACAGGGCGTAGCGTGGCAGGCCTTGAACTCCTCTCCCTTGACGGGGGCTCCCGCCTGGGCTAACTAAGCCGCCGCTAACGCGGCTGGGGCGGTTGCCAAGAGCCTTTTCCACTGGGATGTGAGTCTCGGTTTCCTAAACCGCCACGCGAAGATCTATTTTGGCAATTCCTCTAGAACGGCCACTTCATGTTGGGCAGAGCGGCCAAGTCGCGTTTACGGCGAGCCCAGGATCTTCACGGCGATGAGGAAGGCCATGTAGGCCAGGAAGAGCACCGCCAGCACGATCAGCAGCCACTTGGGCCTGCGGGCGGCGCGGTCGGGGATGCCATCAACCACGTCCACCGGTTCGGTGAGCAGAGTTTGCGAAGCGTCGGTCTGGGCGTCCTTGCCCTTGGCATCTTTGGCGGGCGCGGAGGTCTTGGCGGGACGGTTTGCCATTAGCGCGTCCCTGCCGCGCCGGGCGAAAAGGCGTCGTCGAAGGTATACACGTCGCGGAAGTCTTCGAGGCTGTCGTCGTCGGTCTTCTGCATGAGGTTATTGTTCACCAGCAGGTACACCATCTGGCCAAAGTCCAGCGTGGCGCGGATGCGCCAGCGGCCCAGCACCATCCGGGCCAGCATGCCCCAGCGTTCCACGGCCTCATCGCGCAGCGACCAGCAAAGCTGCTGACCCGAGACGTGCCTGGGCCGGTTGGCGGCGGCTTCATCGCCATGACATTGCCGCACCGCCCGCGCCAGGCCCTCGTGCAGGAAGGCGTACGCCTCCAGCGGATACCGGCCATCGCTTCGCACCAACTCGGTCAACTGTTGTTCGGGAGATCTATTCATTGCTTCCGCGGGAAAAGCGGCTCGCCCTTGGCGACCTTGGTTCCCGGCTCCAACACGCCCCAGCGAACCCGCTGGCTGAGCGACTCGCTCCCGATCGTCAGGCCCAGCTGCGCCAAGCCGGTGGCCGTCTTTTCGGGCATAAACGGCGAGAGGTAGTTCAGCACGATCCGAACCGCCTCGGCGCACGTGTACAAAATCGTCCCCAGCCGCGGGCGCTGCGAGGGATCCTTGGCCAGCGTAAAGGGACTGGTCACGTCAATGTAACGATTGACGGCCGTGGCCAGTTCCATGACTTTCTGAAGCACCAGGCTGAACTGGCAATGCGCCATCAGCACCGGCACCTCCTGCCCCAGCGCCTGCAACGGTCCGGCCAGGTGCTCGGCCTCCAAGCCGGTCAGTTCGCGCAGGGCCACCGACGAACCGGCCAGCAGCGCCTGCTGCGTCTCGGGCACGGCGGCGTCAAAATACCGGCCGATCATGTTCACCGTCCGGCTGAGCAGGTTGCCGATGGCATTGGCCAATTCGACGTTGTACCGCTGCTGGAAGGCGGCGCGGGAAAAATCGCCGTCCACGCCGAAGGGGACCTCGCGCAGCACGAAGTACCGGAACGCGTCGCGATGATATTCGCCGCACAGTTCCAGGATAACTTCCTTGCTGACGAAGTTGCCCAGGCTCTTGGACATCTTCTTGCCCTCGCTGGTCCACCAGCCGTGGGCAAAGACGGTCGTGGGCAACCGCTCGCCCAGCGCCATCAGCAGGCACGGCCAATACACGCAGTGGAACCAGAGAATGTCCTTGCCGATCAGGTGCAGGCTGGCCGGCCAGTAGCTGCCCAGTGCGGGGTCGGCGCCGTCTCCGATATCGGGCAGGCCCAAGGCGGTGTAATAGTTGCTCAGGGCGTCGATCCATACGTACACGCTGTGCGTGGGGTCGTTGGGCATGGCAATGCCCCAGCCGCCGAGCTTCTCGCTGGCCCGCGAAATGCTCAAG
The DNA here is from genome assembly GCA_903892515.1 of uncultured Planctomycetota bacterium. GTDB lineage: Bacteria > Planctomycetota > Phycisphaerae > SM23-33 > SM23-33 > CAITIS01. The sequence continues at coordinate 96,161 of CAITIS010000001.1, forward strand.
TCTTCCACGCCCTGCTCGAGCTTGCTGAGCACCTCGTTCCGCCGGCTGTCGGGCTGGATGAAATCGGGGTTGGCCAGGATGTGCTGCTTTAAGGCCGGGATCCACTTGGCCAGGTGGAAGAAATAGCTCTTCTCGCTATAGCGGACCAGCGGCTTGCCGCTGATGGCGCTCTTGTACTCGGTCTCGCGGGCGGTGGACTCGGTGACGAATTCTTCCTGGCCTTCGTCGTACCAGCCGGCGTAGCTGCCGGCGTAGATCTCGTCCTTGGCCACCAGGCGGCGGATGATCTCCTGCACGCGTTTCTCGTGCCGCTCCTGCGTGGTGCGGATGAAGTCGTCGTTGGAAATGTTCAGGTCCTTCCAAAGCTGCTGGAAGTGCACGACGACCTGGTCGGCCAGTTCGCGCGGGCCCATGCCTTTTTCGGCAGCGGCCTTGACGATCTTGATGCCGTGCTCGTCGGTGCCGGTGAGGAAGCGCACGTCATACCCCTCGGCGCGGTGATACCTGGCCAGCACGTCAGCGGCAATGGTGGTGTACGAATGCCCGATGTGCGGAGCATCGTTCACGTAGTAGATCGGCGTTGTAACGTAAAATCGCTGGGTCATAGTTGTTCCTATGCTATCGCAACAGCATGCCCAGCGGCAGGAGAAAGTCAAGAGACCACGCGCGGGTTAGCAGGGATGCAGGGGATGCACGGGATAAGAGATGAGCGGAGAATAAGACTGTGCGCGAAGGCGGGCGCAGCCTTTCATGCCGTCTCAGGCGCAAGTCAGGCTGGCCAGGGTGCCGTGGTTTGCGCAGCGAAGCGAAGCAACCACGCGGGCCTAGAACATGCTGCCGCGTGGCCCGCTGGGCCGGCTATCCCGCATCGACCCAAAGACGGCGGGCAATGCCCGCCCTACCTGCTGGCAACTGTCTTTCTGTACAATCTCTGGGATGGTCAGGACGTTTGACATCGTGGTGATTGGCGGCGGGCATGCCGGGGCGGCGGCGGCGTGGGCGGCTGGCCGCATGGGCTGCCGCGTGGCCTTGGTGACGCTGTCGGCGGGCGGCATCGCCCAGATGTCCTGCAACCCGGCCATCGGCGGCGTGGGCAAGGGCCAGATCGTCCGCGAGATCGACGCCCTGGGCGGGCTGATGGGCCTGGCCGCCGACGCCACCGGCATCCAGTTTCGCATGCTCAACCGCTCCAAAGGACCGGCCGTGTGGGGCCCGCGCTGCCAGTCCGACCGCCACGCCTACGCCGCCTTCGTGCAAGCGGCGCTGGCCCAGACGCCCAACCTGGAAATCCTCGAAGGCGAGGCCACCGACATCATCGCCGACTCGGGCCACGTCAGCGGCGTGAAGATCATCCGCAGCCGCGGCGGCGGCGCGATGGACGCTTCCGGCCAGGAAGAACTCACGCTGGGCTGCCGGGCAGTGATCGTAACGGCCGGCACGTTCCTGCGCGGGCTGATGCACTGCGGCGAGAAGATCTGGCCCGGCGGACGATACGACGAGCCGGCGGCTGGGGCGCTGTCGCTGAGTTTGGAGAATCTGGGCGTAAAGCTCTCGCGGCTCAAGACCGGCACGTGCCCGCGCATCGCCTCTGAGAGCATCGACTACTCGCGCTGCCAGCGCCAGGACGGCGACGACGTGCCGCTGCCGTTCTCGTACCTGACCGAGCGGCTGGAACTCGAGCAGACGCCCTGCTATCTGACGGCCACCAATGCCGAAGTGCATCGCATCATCCGTGAGAACCTGCACCGCGCCCCGATGTTCACCGGCCAGATCCAGGCCGCGGGGCCACGGTACTGCCCGTCGCTGGAGACGAAGATCGACCGCTTCGCCGACAAAGACAGCCACCCGATCTTCATCGAGCCCGAAGGCCGCTCGACGAATTGGGTGTACTTAAACGGCGTCTCGACCTCGCTGCCGCCGGACGTGCAGGAGCGGATCGTGCATGGCATCGTGGGGCTGGAAAACGCCCGCGTGCTGCGCTGGGGTTACGCCATCGAGTACGACTTCGCCCAGCCAACGCAACTGCACCCGACGCTGGACGCCAAGGCCGTGGCCGGACTGTACCTGGCCGGGCAGATCAATGGCACGACCGGCTACGAAGAGGCGGCCGCCCAGGGGCTCTTGGCGGGCATCAACGCGGCGTTGGCGCTGCGCGGGCAGGAAGGCGTGATCCTGCGCCGCGACCAGGGCTACATCGGCGTGATGATCGACGACCTGGTAACGCGCGGCGTGCTGGAGCCGTATCGCATGTTCACCAGCCGGGCGGAACATCGGCTGCTGCTGCGGAGCGACAACGCGGATCGGCGGCTGACGGAACTGGGACGGCAGATCGGCCTGGTGGACGAGCGGCGATGGGAAGTTTTTTCGCGCAAGCAAGCGGTCATGCAAGAGGCCGGCGGCTTGATGTCGGGCATCCGGCTGGAGAACAAAACTCTGCGTCAGCGGCTGGCGCAACCAGAGGTGACGCTGGAGGCTTTGATGCAATCGCTGCGTGACCTGGCCGCTCAAGACGGCCAAGCGCCACCCGCGGCTGAGAGCGAGAATCAAGCCGCCCGCTGGGCCAAAGTGCAACGGCTGCTGGAACTGTATCGCGAGCAGCCGACGGCCCTGGAAGGCCTGGCCATCGACTATCGCTACGCCGGGTACGTGGAGAAGGAATTGGTGGAGGCGGCGCGGATGGCCGAGCTGGAAGCCAAGCGGATTCCGCGCGAGTTGGACTACGCCGGCGTGCTGCACCTGCGGGCCGAGGCGCGCGAGCGGCTGTCGGAGATTCGACCGGCCACGCTGGCGCAGGCCCTGCGCGTCAGCGGCGTCACGCCGGCCGACATCACCATCCTGATGATCCACATGCAGCAGGCCAGGGAGGGTTCGGCATGATGGCGGGACAGGAGTATCTGCTGCTGGAGGACGCCGCCCTGCTGGCCCAGTGCGAGCTGGAGACGTACAAGGCATCGGGCCCCGGCGGGCAGCACCGCAACAAGGTGTCTTCAGCCATCCGGCTGCACCACCGCCCCACCGGCATTACGGCCATCTGCAACGACTCGCGCAACCAGCACGAGAACAAGCGCGTCGCCCTGGCCCGGCTGCGGGGCAAAATCGCCTGCCAGGTCCGCCGGCCGGTGACTGGCCAACCCCTGGTGCTGCCGGAGATGGTGCAGAGCTGCCTGTTCGTCCCGCGCGGCGGCGGAGCAGGCAAGGGACGCTTGCAGGTGGGCAGGAAGGATCACCGCTTCTGGATCGTGGTGCAATTCCTGCTGGACGTGCTGGAAGCGGGCGGCGGGCAATTGTCCACGGCGGCGAGCCAGTTGGGCATCTCCACCAGCAACTTCGTGACGGTCTTGCAGGAAGAGAAGGACTCCTACGTGGCGGCGGCGGAGATTCGCAAGCGCTTTGGCCTGGGGCCGATCAAGTAGCAACGCACGAGCAAGCAACGCGAAGGTGGGCCTCACGCGCACGACGTTCGGCCCAGCCTACGCAACTCGACGTTCGGCCGGAGCCTACGCAACTCATGCACGTCTGAACATGGTAGCGTCAGCGAAAGCCGGGTGCCACGGCTGCGGCTTTTGCAGCCGTGCCGCACAGGTGCAGACGCCGCACCTGTGGCACCCGACGCGCGCCAGGGTGCCATAGGTTGAGCCGCGTCTTCTTGCGGCTCTACCTATGCGGGCCCGCTACTTGGGCCGGCTGCGCTACTTGGGACAGACTGGCGAACTGGTGGCCTTGGTCTCGGTCATGAATTCCTGGGCCCTGCCCAGCCACGGCACCGGCCCGCCGGGCATGTAGCCCGACTTGCCTTGCACCGTTCCGTCGCAGGTGATGAACAGCACCGTCGGGAAGCCCTCGACGTTGTACTTCGTGGACAGGTGCTCGTTCTGTTCCTTCAGAGCGGCCCCCTGATTGCCGCCGCGCGGAAAGTCCACTTCCAGCAGGACGACATTCTGGCTGGCCCAGCTCTTGAATTCCGGCGTGTCGAAGACTTCCTTGTGCAGCCGCTGGCACCAGATGCACCAGTCGCTGCCGGTGAAGTCCATCAGGATCACGCGATTGGTCGCCTTGGCCTGCTTGACCGCCGCGTCGTAGGAGGTCAGCCAGATGGCCTGGTCTGGCGGAACGGCTGCCGTCGGCGCCGAGGCCGGCTGCGACGCCGGCTTGGAGGCAGGTTGAGACGTCCCCGCCTTGGGCTGCGATAAGGCCACGACAGTCAGGACGCACACACAAACGCAAACCGCCCAGATCGTACGCAGTGTCATAAGACGTTCCCTTTTTCCGGTGGCTCACCGGCCACAGTCAATTCTATCGGCCAGAACAGAGGTATTCCCCCACGGCCGGGTCCTGAGAACGACAGCGGGCGGACCGCAATGGCCCGCCCGCATGGTAAACATCACATCTGAATTGTCAGGAAAGCTTAGCGGCGGCGACGAACCATGAACAAGCCGCCAGCGACCAGCAGCCCCAGCGTGGCCGGCTCGGGCAGATCGTCTTTCTGGTGGAAGGTCTGGAACATCTCGGACATGACCGCGACGCCACTGCCACCGCCAGAGAGGATGATGTTCTTGAAGGCGAAGACGAGGGTCTTGGATGGGGCGATGCCGGCCGTTGCCAGCAGCTGCGTTCCGGTGGCGGAGCCCGTATACACCATCAGCGGCGCGGTGATGGGATTGCCAGGCACCTGATCGAAGATGTTTTCGATTATGGACACGACACCGGGCCCGCCGGCGGCGGCGCCGGGCGCCCATAACGTCGCGCCATCGATGGAGAAGTTCCCGGAGGCGGCGACTTGGAAGCTCAGCGCGCTATCCAAGAGCTGGGCGCCAAAGGCCGTCCAGGGTCCCACAATGTGCAGGCCGAGTTCGCCATTGAGCTGCACCGGCTCGATGACGATCGAAGCAGCCGATGGCGCGCCGTTGCCAGGCATGTAATTGAAGTTGCTGAACGTCTTGTCACCGGCCTGGATGACCGTGGGACTGCCCAACAACTGATCCAACGTGAAAGACGGTCCCAGCTTGGTAAACGTTGCCGCCTGAGAGACCGAGGCCAACCCCAGCACCACTGCTACGAGCGTCAGCACGATTCGAGCGTTGCGAGCCATAAGGCTCCTCCATTCCTGTGTGGACAGAGGGAGCACGTTCTGTCCGCGATTCTGAGCAGTGAGCCAATGCATCTATCGTTATATGTTAACGAACCGCCAACCTCACGTCAATACAAAAACATCCAATCCCATACTACATATCGGTCCAGGATGCGACCGCGTCGAGGACGCCCTGAACATCCCGCAACAAATTGCTGCCCAACTTGCTACATCTTTGAACACCGACCTGTCCGAAAACCCCTTGGCCCGGGCCGGCACAAATTTTTCAAAAAACCAGCGCGTCTCAGCTTGTGCGCCGGCGGCGAATTATAGCCAGACCACCCAGCACCAGCAGGCTCAGGCTTGCCGGCTCAGGAATCTGATGGAAAACCTGATAGAAGTCACTCACCGAGGCCGTGCCGTTGCCGCCGCCCTGGACGATCACGTTCTTAAAACAGAACAGGAAACTCTGGGCCGGATCCATCGCCGCCGTGGCCGAGAGCACCGAGTAGTTGGCCGTGCTGACGACCATCAACGGACCTGCAAGCGCTTGGCCTGGAATCTGGTTAAAGACGTTCTCGACGATACTTACAGCGCCGGTGCCTGTTGCGCTGGCGCCGGGCATCGAGAGCGTGACGCCATCGATCTGGTTCCCTGCATCGGCCGTGACCTTGAAGTCTAGCGCCCCGTCAGCGACCTGGCTGCCGCTGGCGCTCCACCCGGCCACGGGCGACATGAAGAAGTGCAACCCGTAGTTGCCATCGATCTGCACCCCTTGAACCAGGATGACATCGGCTGTGGGTGCGTTGCCCGAAGGCGTATACGAAAAGTCCGTGAAAAGCTTATCGCCAGCGTGAAGGCTGGCGCCGTCGCCCAGCAACGACTGCAAGGTTTGAGGAGTGCCCAAGTTAAGTTGGTCTGCACTGACGACAGAAGCGGCCGCCAGGACTGCACAGAGCAACACGAGTCGAGCAAGACGTTGAAGAGCCATGCTCCTCCCTTTCAAACAAACAATGAGCTGAGCCGTGTCCCGAACACTTAGTGAGCATTGAGCAAAAGACTGCAAAAAACTGAGCAAAAGGCCGAGCAAAGAAACAGCAAAAGTCTGAGCATCGACCAGTATATGCAGACTTGCGAATTTGTCAAGCTGGATTCGCAGCTGCCTTGGCAATTTTTTAATCCGCTACCGAACGCACGGCCACCTTCTACGCTGTGACCATCGCTTCGCGCATGTGCCCCAATAAGTTACGTGTGTACGTAACAAAGCCTGCGTCGTTAGGGTGAAGCCCGTCGGCGAACATGGCAGAATCGTCCGGCAGGAGTTCTGTGCCGTCCACCAAGGCGATTCTCGGGGACATGCCAGCCAACGGCCCAAGTGCGTCACGATAGTCCTGGAGCTTGGCGCCCAAGTGGTTCGGCTCGCGTCTGCCAGGCGCGCTCAGCGGCGTCATGAGAAGAATCGGGGCCGACGCATTTGCTGCCAGCGTCTCCCGCAGCAACTCCTCAGCCGCTTGGGCGAATTCCCTGGGCGGCACGTCCGTCAGAAAATCGTTGGTGCCATAGGCGATGGAAATGATGTCAGCGGGCAACGCCCGAGCCGCCAGCGCCAACTCCGCCCGCATGGTCGCCCCGCCGACGCCGAGGTTGAAGGCTTCGGCGTCGATAGCCAATGCGCACCGCGCCACGTGACAGAGCGTGGGCAAGGAACTTTCCATGCCCTGCGTAATGGAATCGCCTAGTGCCAGCCAGCGCAACGCCAGAGGGGCGGGACTCACGTCGCACCCGTCCTGGACCTCCACCTCGCCCACATCGGCCACGGACATGTGCGGCAGCCATATGTCGATGAGTCGATGGCGAGGAGCGTCCTGGTGAAAGACCTGGCCGCGCCAGTGTCCGGCGGGCGCAGCGGAGCCAAAGCCCTGGCCGGGCAGTCCGCCATCGACCACGACGGCGCCCCTGCCGTTGGCGCGGGCAAATCGGCCATCGTAGTGCAGGGCGAGATTCACAAACGCCGAGTCGGTGCGAAACCGCAGCCGCACGCCGGCCGGGCAGTCCATGCGCGTGGCCAGGCCTTCCACCGGCCGATACAGCGGCGCAATCGCCGCGGGCATCCGCACCGCCCGAAACGCCGGGCCGACGCGGGCCATGTCCACCGCGCCGATGAGCACCGCCCGCAAGGTTTCTTCCGAGAGAATCACGCTACTTCACCACCTGCATCTTCGCCTGGCCCTCGACGCGGCAGCGAGTGCGGCCAAAGCCCTTGCTCTCCACCACCAGCGTCGGCACGGCGCCCTTCTTCCAGTTGGCCAGGCTCAGCAGCGGCCAGCGCCCCACCGCCACCGGACGGGCCGTCAGCACGCCCTCGGGCTTGTTCATCACCAGTCCGGCCATGGCCAGCGGCAGGCCCATCGTGGCGGCCCCGCGGCAGTACCACACCAGGTTGTTATTGAGCGTGGTCTCCGTGAAGCACTTGGCGTTTTCCGAGCCGATGCCGTTGGCGAAGACTTGCAGGTTCCAGTACCGATCGCTGTTGGCCAGCAGGTTCTCGCCCAGGTACGCGGCCGCACAGTCGCGCCACACGTTCATCGCCACCCATACTTTCTGAATGTCCACCGGGTGACTGCTGTGCCCGCAGCCATATGGCGTCATGGACTCGCGGCAGGCGTTGACGGCGTCGAGCCTCAACCGCTCGGCCGAGAGCCCCGCCGGCAGGTCGCCGATCATCATCAGCGGCAGCAGCCCGTTGGTGGTGTACAGCGAGTAGGCGTCCCAGCCCGGCAGCAACTTGTACGGCAGCGGCTCGTGGCTCCAGGCGTCGAGCAGGCCCTTGGTCGTCTTGTCCAGGCACACGCCCCAGTGATCGCCCAGCCAGCCGGCGTTGAGCGTCTTGACGGCCTTGGCCACGGCGGCGCGGCAGCTCTTGGCCAGGGCTGCGTCGCCCGCCTGTTCGAGCATGCCCGCGGCTGCGTGCAGGGCGCCCAGACGCTTGACGCCCAGGTACACGTTGTCACGCCCGTACTGCACGGCCGGCGAGGCGTCGTCGATGGTGTTGCTCGTGCCGCGATCGGGGAAACCGTTGCCCTTGGAGTCGCTCCACAGCAGGTACTCCACCAGGGCGCGGATGGTGCTGACGTGCCGGCGATACAGCTCGCCCCGGCCGTTCCACTGCCCGTGCCAGTACAGCAGCAGCAGGAAATTGGCGTTCTCCTCCACCGGCATGCCGTGCGAATACCGCTGGCCATTGCCGGTCCAGCCCGCGCCGATGTCGTGCTGCATGATCCTGCCAGGGAAGTCCAGGTCGCTCTCCACGCGGGCAGCCGGCGCGGCAGAATCGGGCGCGGCAGCGGCGTGAACGCGCCGCTGGTACCCGGCCGCGTCGTCGGTGCAGTGGGTCCATTCCTCTATGATCATCTCCAGCAACTCCGGCCAGCAGGTGAAGTAGAACATGGCCTCGTTGTACGTGACGTCCACGGTGGAGTGGAACTGGCAGGAGCCTTCCCACACGACGAACCAGCCCTTGCCGGTGCTCTTGCACCACAGGCTGCACATGAGATAGCTCTGAAAGGCGATGGCCGTCAGCGATGCCGCCGCGGCCGAGAGACTGCTGAGGGTCCACTGGCTGTCGAAAAAGCGGCTCTTCTTGAGCAGGCCTTTGTAGTTCTTGCGGACGTAATCGGCCACGGCCGAAACGTCGGGCCAGTGGGCGGTGTACTTGAGCGGCAGCGCCTGGCCATGACATTCAAACAGGGCGTCGGGGCAGTGGCTGACCAGTGCCAGCCGCACGGTCTGCCGCGCCGCCGGCGCGCTCAGGTCATAGGCGACTTCTAGGCATTCGCCGTTGACGCGCCAATCGCCTTGGAGCGGCACGATGCGGTCGGTGGCCTGGCCAGTGGACGGAACGCTCCGCTTGGGCGAGCCGAACTCCGTCGCCGGCGCGTCGGGGCCGAACTTCTCGCCGGTGTTCAGGGCATATTGAAGCTGCACACAGCCATCCTGGGCGGTGACCTTCGCCCCCGGCAGGCTGATGCCGAATCGCAGCACGCCGCGGCGGTCAACGTCCTTGGCCGGCCGGCTCCAGCGAACTTGGCGTAGGTGCTCTAGGGTGATCTCGACGATGTACGCCGGAACGATGCTGCCCTTTTCGTCCTGCGGGTAGAACGGGGCGGTGATGTCCACGTTCATCTTCAGGCCGTGGCGGAGGCTGTACGCCTCGTACTGCAGGCCGGTCATGGTCATCTGCTGATCGACGATGAAGAAGCCCTCGCCCTGCGGGCAAAACGGCAGACACTCCAGGCCGGTTTGGGCGTTCTGCACGCCGATGAGCAGGCCGGCCTTGTTCTGACACATGAGCCCGAGGCTGCCGTATTGGATCTCGTGGCGGTTGGGGTCGAAGATGATGCTGAACCGGCTGCCCAGGTGGCCGAGACTGGTCGAAATCAGTGCCATGCTCTATTCCTTTGAATTAGGCTGGACAATGTACCGTCCGGGCGTTGGCGTGCCTATAGCCAGTTCGGGCCCGTTGGGTCAGCGTACGCCGGGGATGGTTCTTGCGTGCTGTAACGCGTTGGTCACGTACTAGCCCGCAAGGGCGTATGAAAGTAGCCCCGCTCCGACCGAAGGGAGGGCGGGGCGGCGTGCATCAGCATTCGGAGCCCTTCATGGGCGATTGAGGCCCGGAGGCGATCGCCCCGATCGTCAATCGCCCGCAAGGGGCTCTGGTCAAAGCGTCCTGTTTCCCCGCCCTTGCTGCGCTGCGGGACGGGGCTACTTTCAGACGCCCTGTCGGGCTGAAACGGCAGTGTACGCCGGGTGCCATAGGTTGAGCCGCGGCGTCTTGCGGCTCTACCTATGCACGTCTGAACATGGTCACGCCAACGAAAGCGTGACCCTGCCACCCAACCGTGCCACCCGACGTGGTGCTATCGCGGGGCACTCTGTTCTAGCCCTGGCTGCGCTGATGCGTATACTGGCCGGCATGGCCAACGTGACCGAAAAGATCGCCTCGGACCTCGCGGCCTTGGGCGTTGTGGGCGGCGACGTGCTGCTGGTGCATTCCTCGCTTTCCGCGCTGGGGTACGTCCCGGGCGGTCCGCCGGCCGTCATCGACGGGCTGCTGCGAGCCATAGGCCCCGCCGGCACGCTGCTGTTGCCGGGCCTGAGCTACGCCAGCGTCAACGAAAGCCGGCCAAGCTTCGATGTCCGCACGACGCCCTGCTGCGTGGGCATGATTCCCGAATACTTCCGCACACTCCCGGGCGTGCGGCGCAGCGTTCACCCCACGCATAGCGTCTGCGGCATAGGTCCGCGGGCGGATGAACTGCTCAGCGATCACCAGCTCGACACCACGCCGGTGGGCCCGCACTCGCCCTTTCGGCGCATCCGGCAAGTCGGCGGCAAGATCCTCATGCTGGGCTGCGGCCTGCGGCCCAACACCTTCATGCACGGCGTCGAGGAAGTCGTCGAGCCGCCCTACCTCTTGAAAGAGCCCGTGCAGTACCTGATCACGCTGGCCAATGGCGAGACCATCATCATGGGCGTGCGGCGGCATAACTTTCACGGGTACATTCAGCGCTACGACCGCGTCGAGGGCCTGCTCTCGACTTCGGAGCTGCGGACGGGGTACGTGCTCTCGGCGTATTGCCACCTGCTCGACACCCTCGCCCTGGACGCCAAGGGCCTGGCGGCGTTGCGGCAGGACCCATTTCATTTCGTCGAGAGGGTTTCCTGATGGCCGGTTTGTTCCTGATTTTCATGGGCTCGTACGCGGTGCTGAACGTGTACCTGTTTGCCAAGGTGTACTGCGTGTATCCGCAGTTGGGCCGGCTGCGGATCGCGCTGGCGATCTTCCAGGTGGTCATGGTGGCCGGGCCCGTCCTGGGCCATTACCTGGAGAAGTGGCACTCGCTCTCAACCGCGCGGGCGTTCAGTTCGGTGGTGTACTGCTGGGCGGTCGTGATCTTCTGGTTCACGCTGCTCATGGCCGCCGGGGACATCTGGAACGCGGGCGTGCGGCTATCGGGGATGCACTGGCCCGCTGCCAAGGCGGCGCTGCTGCCGGGGGCTCTGGCCTTGCCCGTCATCGGCGGAATCATCGCGGTCCTGCTGTGCTACGGGCTGTACGAGGCCCAGAGCATCCGCGTTACGCACCTGGACTTCACGACCCCGGCCTTGGCGAAGGGGCAGTCGATTCGACTGGTCCAGGTGACCGACCTGCACCTGGGCGAACACATGAACCCGCACCGCTTCGAGCGGATCGTGGAATTGATCCGCCAGCAGCGGCCTGATGTGATTATCAGCAATGGCGACCTGGTGGACACGTCGCTGGAGAATCTCCGGCCTCAGGCCGCCCTGCTGGCCTCGCTGGAGGCGCCGCTGGGCAAGTTCGCCGTGCTGGGCAATCACGAGTATTACAACGGGCTGGCGCGCAGCCTGGCCTTCCACGACGCCTGTGGCTTCAAACTGCTGCGCGGGCAATCGACGATGCTTTCGCCACATGTGCGACTGGCGGGCGTGGACGACCCGGCCGGGCTGAGAACGCGTCAAGAGTGCCACATTGACGAAGCGGCCGCACTGGCCGGGGCGGATGAGCCGCGAGACGAGCAGGGACGGGACGTCCCTGCGACACATGGGCGAGACGCCCATGCTACGAATACAGACCCCCATGCCACGTACACGATCCTGTTGAAGCATCAGCCGCGGGTGAACGAGGAATCCAAGAAGCGCTTCGACTTGCAGCTTTCGGGCCACACGCACGGCGGGCAGGTGTTCCCGTTCCACCTTTTCACGCGGCTGTTCTACCAGCGGTATAGCGGCCTGTACGAGCTGGGCGGCAGCCGGCTGTACGTCAACGTTGGCGCCGGCACGTGGGGCCCGCCGCTGCGCGTCCTGGCCCAGCCCGAAGTGACGGTAATTACGCTGTCCAACCCCTGAAATAGGTGCCATGCCTTTACGGCCGTCCACGCCAAAGGCATGTTGGGCGCAAAGAAATCGGCGAGCCACTCTGGCCCGCCGATCTCAAATTCGATTCACGTCAATGAGCAGCTTTACGCCCTGCGTCGCCGCATCAGCAGCAGGCCGCCGGCTGCCAGCAGGCTCAGCGTCATCGGCTCGGGGGTGACCTGAACGTTGTCGAAGACGATCACGCCCATCAGCGGCAAGCTGCTCTCCGCGGCGAACCCCCAGCCGGTGGGGTTCTGCAATGCCGCGGCCAGGTTGCCTGGGACGACCGTAATCCAAGACAGGGCGCTGGCGCCCAAGGTCATGCTGCTGGTCGTCCAGGAGGCCGTCGGCATGGGCAGGACGGCACTCGTCATGAACACGCCGCCGTCGGCGCCCGTCACGCCAAAGTGTATCGGGCCGCAGTTGACCGGCTCATCCAGCACCGGGTCGAGCATCGATACCGACACGGTCGGATTGGCCGTAAAGTCCACCGAATGGCTTGTCATGCCCAGCAGCGCGGCGTAACCATTGACATCGACCGCACGGAGATCGGCCAGGGAGGAGTAGACACATCCGCCTTTGAGTCCCCCGACGGGAGACCACACGGCCGGATCGCCGGTGAACGTAAAGTTGCCCGGCGGCACAATCGGGTTCAAGGGCTGCGGCCCGGACCACGCGCCGGTCATCCAACCGTCTGCGCCCAGAGGAATGCTGTTCCAGTTTTCCACGTAACCTGCGAAGGTGGGCGCCGCGAGCAGACTAAGAGCAACCAGACACACCAGCAATCGAGCCATTGCTGCCTCCGTTTCCATTTTGAGCCATGAGCAAGCACATGTGGCCACGCCACACGCATCAGGGAACACCAAACCGGCGGAGCATGCGAATCACCGGTTATAGAGCAGAATTCAGTATAGGGAATTCCCTGAATTTGTCAAGAGGTATTGCGCGTCTGTCCCTGACTATGTCTGGGCTGCGCTTTCTGGCCGCCGGGATTTGTCGTGTAACAGGCCCCGGCTTCAGCCGGGGTGCAAGGTGGCCGACAGGCGCAATCAGCCCGTTTCAACGGGCTTGAGGCTGTGCCTTGAGGCAATGGCTCAAGAGGCAAGACGGTAAGCCCGTTGAAACGGGCTGGCAGAACGTGGGGCAATCCGCTTTACCCCGGCTAAAAGCCGGGGCCTGTTACACAACTCAACCAAGGCCCGCGGCAAAAGCACCTCACGGCAGGAATGGTAGTCACACACCCCGTCTGGGCGGTGCCAGCGAGACGCCGGCGCACCCGTTCCCCGCTCAACTACGCCTGCTGGCAGCGGTTCCGGCCAGCGCCGCGCAATTGGCCCATCGCGTCTATGAACGCCTGGATTTGCTCGGGCGTGTGATTGGTGTTGGCCATGAAACGCAGCCGGGCGGCCCCACGCGGCACGGCTGGGAAGACGACCGAATCCACGTGAAAGCCGCACTCGCCCAGCTTGGCGGCGTGGCGCTCGCACATGGCCTCATCCCCCACCAGCACAGGCAGAATGCACGTGTCGCGGCAGGTGACCTGGCAGCCCAGGCCGTCGAAACCCGCCAGCAGCCGCCGCTGGTTTTCCCACAGCCGGTCGCGACGCCAGGGCTCGTCCACAACCGCGTCCATGGCCTCGGACACCGCCATGGCCTGATCCGGCGGCAGCGTGGACGTAAAGCCGTACGCCGAGCAGGCATAGCGGAGCATGTCGGCCAGGTACTTCTCGGTGGCCACGAAGCCGCCGATGGCGCCGTAGGCCTTGCTTAGCGTGCCCATGCAGATGAGGCGTGGGCTGTTCAGGTTGAAATAGTCGGTAGTGCCGCCGCCGTGGTCGCCCAGGATGCCGGTGGCGTGCGCGTCGTCGATGTACACCAGGGCGTCGTACTTATCAGCCAGTTGCAGCATGTCGGGCAAAGGCAGGATGTCGCCGTCCTGGCTGAACACGCCGTCGCTGACGATGATCTTCATGTCCGCTCCGCAGGCGCGGAGCTTTTCTTCCAGGTTGGCCATGTCGCAGTGGCGATAGCTCACCCGGGAGGCCCCGGACATGCGGATGCCCTCGCGAATGCTGATGTGGTTGAATTCGTCGGAGAAGTACACGTACTTGTAATGCTGCCGTGGCCGGTAGCCGTAAATGCGGGCGATCTTGGACAGCGACACCAGGGCCGTCAGCACGCCCATGTTCGTCAGGAAACCGGTGGCGAACAGCACGGCCGACTCCTTCTGCTTCAAGGCCGCCAGTTTGGCCTCCAGATGCTCGTAGATCTCCAGGTTCCCGCCCAGCAGGCGTGACTCGCAATTGCCCACGCCGTACCGCTCCAGGCCGCGCCGGGCGGCGTCGATGAGCCGCTCGCTGGTGGCCAGGCCCAGATAGTTGTTGGTGCTGAAGGAAACGACCTGCCGGCCTTCCATGTGGAACGTCGGGGAGGGCAGGCTATCGACGGTGACGATGCGATGGTACGTGCGGCCAAGCATCTGGTCGCGGATCTCTTCAAACTCATTCACTTCAAACAACTCCTGCTGCACAAAAGTCCCGACACAGTACGGACATCGGCCCGCCGACGCAAGCGTGGCGTGATGGTTGAAGGTTCTTCTGCCGAGTTTCGCAGGGTGTGCAAGTCCCCGAGTGTATTCTCGCGAGGGGTTTTGCACACGGGCTTCCTGCAATACTCACGTGCGTGGTATTATAGAGGAGGAACGGCCACGGCTTGAACGGTTCTTGAATAAACCGTGTCGCCGGAAGCTAGCAAAAAACTACTAAAGGTTGCCAACCACCAGGGACCGACGTATAAACCGTGTTGGTTACGCAAGAACGGGCTTTCCCATGAAAAGCGTGCGGAACAGACGCATGGTTATAAAGAATCTGATTGAAGGTGCCGGAACCCTGATCGACTGGGGCTTGCTGGACCGTTGCGCGCTGTCGACGAAGGATTTTCACTTTATAAGGGATGACCTCAAAGCTATCCAAGCTGACTGGATTGCTATTGGCAACGATCTGTATCGTGCTGTTGAGTCACAGGCAAAAGTTGAGAAGGAAGGGCCATTCCTGTTCTCTCCGGAAGAATTCCTATCGCCCGAGCATGGAAAAGAACGGAAACAAACTCGGTAAGAGAAAACAGGAAGCCTCTCTTAATTCAGTAGGCTCCCAATCTAACGGTGACCAACAGGCCGAATTGGTTTCCGTGGAGCATCGTGTTAGCAGTTTTAGCGGCCCAATTCCTCCGCCCGAAGTACTCGCTCAATACGAGAGTATTTCTCCAGGCTTCGCGTCACGGATAATTAGCATGGCCGAAATCCAATCTAGCCATAGACAAGAATTAGAGAAGGAATCGGTTCGGGGAATCACTAACGATGCCATAGCGTCCAGGCAGGAACGCAGGTGGGGTCAGGTAATCGGAGGCATCGTCGTGATAGCCGCTATTTTGGCCGCCGTAGCCCTCGGTATTTGGGGCAAGAGCGCATGGGCTAACGCGGCCGGTGGAGCAATTGGCGGCATTTCCTTGGTCGGAGTTATAATTGCGTTTATGACTGGGAAGTCGAGCGCCAACGAGAAATCAACGTAGACTGTCCTGCCGTATTTCTGCAACCCTCCTTGTATTGCCCAGCCAGAGTGAACCACTGCCAAACAGCGCGTAAGGGCATGGCACCATGCGCGGGCGAGACGCCCGCGGCACGGAGAACGCCCGTGTCATCAGCGTTGGCTACTCTTCTTGGACGTGGCCAGGCGCAGCACCGATTTGAAGGGCTGGCTCAGGGCTTCGCCGGACATGGGGGCCAGCACCGAGCTGCCGGTGATGAACATGGCCTCCATGGCCAGGGCGGCTTCGGGCGGCAGGAGCTGGGCGATGTTGATGTCGCCCTGGGCGGCGCCGCGTCGCACCATTTCGCAGATGATCGTGCCGGACAACTCGGCCGACGTCAGGCCCGCGCCGTCAGGGCCAAAGACGTTCTCCAGCTCGATCAGCGGGATGGGCACCTTGCCTTCGGGGGCGTTGGCGTAGCACACGTTCAAGGCGGCGTTGCGGATGACCAGCCGGTTGACGCGAATTCGCATCGGCGGCGTGCTGGGCTTCGTGGAGGGGGCGAACTTGCCCTGGATGGTCTGCAAGAAGACCAGCACGTTGCTGCCGCCCTGGCCCGGTTGCAGCCGGACGACGGGCCGGTCGATCTCCAGCAGGTTCACCTGCACCGGCCCGTTCTTGATGGTGCGAAAGTCCATGGCCACGTGGGCCTGAGCCAGCCGCAGCAGATTCTGCTGGGGGTCATAGCCCGCGGGGTTGCCGATGGACAGCGAGTACAGGTCCAAGCTGCCCGCCAGCGGCGAGAGCGAAACCGAGCCGACCTCGCTGCGGACGTTGGCGGCCCATTGCAGCCCGGTGGTCAGGGCCCGCCCGGCCAGGCGGTCGAGATACAACCACGTCAGGCTGACGGTCACGATCAACAGCAAAAGCCCGCCCAGGATCAGGCGCACGACCCACTTCTTGAGTTTCTTCATGGCTGCTCCACCTGGAGCAATTCTTCGGCGCCTTGCCGGGCGAGTTGGGCGTGCAGGTCATTGGCGACAAGCTCAGCCGAAGCGGCGTCGGCGCGGGCGCGGATGACCCGCCGGCCGGCCACGTCGGCGGCCAGGGCGTCGCCATGCCAAAGCTGGCCAAGGCGGCGAATGTGCACGCCCAAAGCTGAGTGACACGAGGCATGCAGGCGGGCCACGACGATCCGCTCAGCGGCCAAAGCGGCGGCGGAGTCGGCATGATTGATCTTGGCCAGCACGGCCAGCGTGGCCTCATCGGCGGCGCGGCATTGCAGGGCCAAAGCGGCCTGGCCGGCGGCGGGAATGAAATCGTCAATCGCCAGCGGGTGCAGATTGGCCTGAAGATCGCCGGCCAAGGCCAGCCGCTTCAAGCCAGCCAGCGCCAGGACGATGGCGTCGTATTGGCCTTCCTTGAGCTTGCGCAGGCGCGTCTCGACGTTGCCCCGCAGCGGCAGCGTTTGCACGTCCGGCCGGAGCAGCCGCAATTGCACGCTGCGGCGGAAGCTGCTGGTGCCGATCCGCGGTGATGGCGGCAAATCGGCCAGCGCGCCCTTGGGCGAAACGAGCACGTCGCGCGGGTCCTCGCGCTCCGGCACGCAGCCAATGACGAGTTCGGCGTCCATTTCGGCCGGCATGTCCTTGGCGGAGTGAACGGCCAGGTGAACCTCGCCGCTGCGCAAGGCCGCTTCCAACTCGGCGGTGAACAGGCCCTTGCCGCCGACCTCGGCCAGCGGCCCGGTGGCGCGGTCGCCGCGGGTGGAGAAAGTGACCAGCTCAAACGGCACGGCCAGCATCTGGCCGACAAGCTGCGACTGCGCCAGAGCCAGAGCGCTGCCGCGCGTGCCGATTCGCAGGATCGTGTTGTTCGTCTTGTCAGTCAAGTCGTCTCATCAGTCAAATCGTGTCGTGCGCCTTGGTATGACCCGTGGCACAGCCGCCCTCGGCTGTGGCTTTTGCGGGCCCAATGGACGTCTTCTCTCGCGGCTCACGCCCGAGGGCGGGCGTGCCACGATTATGAAACCAGTCCTAACATGGTCACGCGAACAGCGTGACCATGCCACCCACCCGGTAGCTTTGGGTGCCAAGGCGCGGACTTGGGTAGCCATGGCTGCGGCGTCCCGCAGCCATGCGGCGGCATGCCCATTGCGTTGCGCCCTGCTGACAACTCGTCAGCATCCGGGCAACCGCTCGTCACGCCCATTGCCTTCTTACGAACCATCGGAGTGATGGTTGTACAGACATTGGCTTCGGGCGGCAAGAACCCTATCATGCCGGCATGAAACGAGACCTCGTCATTATCGGGCCGGGCAAGGTGGGCACCACGCTAGCGGCGCTGGCGGCGCGGGCCGGGTATCGCATCGTGGCCATGGCCGGCCGATCCACCGAACGGACGCGGGAGGCCGCCGCCATGACCGCTCAGCAAGTCGTCATCGCATCACCGGCCGAGGTGGCCGCACTGGGCGGGATCGTGCTGCTGACGGTGCCCGATGACGCCATCGCCGCGGTGTGCGAGCAACTGGCCCAGGCCAGGGCCTTTCCGCCTGACTGCATCGTGGCCCACTGTTCGGGGGCGCTGTCGAGCGAGATTCTCGCCCCGGCCCGCGACCTGTGCGGCGCCCACGTCGGCTCGCTGCACCCGCTGCAAACCTTCCCGGACGTCCAGGCCGGCATCGACCGCTTCGGCGGCACGTACTGCTTCTGCGAGGGCGACAAACCGGCAGTGACGGCGTTGAAGCTGCTGGCGGAGGAGCTTGGCGGCAAGCCGGTGGAGCTGTCCACGACCGGCAAGCTGCTGTACCACGCCTCGGCCGTGCTGGCGTCGAATTACCTCATCGCTCTGCTCGACGCCGCCTTAGCCACGGCGGGCAAGGCCGGCATCGGACGCCAAGACGCCGCTGCCGCTCTCGAACCACTGGTCAAGGCCACGCTGTCCAACGTGCAAGCTCTCGGCCCGGCCAAGGCCCTGACCGGCCCCATCGCCCGCGGCGACTGGCAACTGGTGGCAAAACAATACCGCGACGTCCGCACCGCCGACGCCAAGCTGGGCGAGATCTACCGCGCCATGGGCGTCTGGACCATCGACGTAGCCCTGCGCAAGGGCACGATCAACGAAGAAAAGGCCGGCAAGCTGCGGCAAGTGCTGGGGGAATGACACGCATTGGGGCAATCGCGCGATGAACGCTGGTCCGGCAGCGATTAGGCAGATAGGCATCTGCCTGAGAACTCGATGATATGGCCGCTTGGGAACTCGACAATAAGGCCGCCTCGGAACTCGATGATATGGCCGCCTGGGAACTCGAAGATGGGGAATCGCGCGAGCCTGAAAGGCTCAGAGAATGCAGCCCAGGGCGAGCGCAGCGACGCCCTGGGTAGAGACGCAGGACACCTAGCCCTGAAAGGGCGCAACACTCTGGCGCCCTTTCAGGGCTTGTCCAAGAGGTCATCGTCACCCAGGGCGGCGCTTCGCTCTGCCCTGGGCTGTACTATGTCAGCCCGTCGGGCTGAAGGGCTTCGGGCTGAAGAGCTCAACTTCAGACAGGGGCGGGTCGGCCGGCGCGTGGGCCAAGCGGCGTTGATCAGGAGGCCGCACAACCGAGGGCAGCTATGCCACTACTCCAGGAATTATGGAGCGTACGATAAACGCACGCTCGGGGAAACACTGCCCGGGACAGGATTTGAACCTGCACAACCTTTTGGGTCACCAGCCCCTCAAGCTGGCGCGTCTGCCAGTTCCGCCACCCGGGCGAAGTTGCATAAGGCTAGCCCCAGCCAAAGCGCTTGTCAAGAAAAGCCCGAGAAACCGGGAATCGGAAACCGGGAATCGGGAATCGGGAATCGGGAATCGGGAATCGGGAAACGGGAAACGGAAACTGGAAGCGGCGTTTCGTTGGGTGGCATGATCACCCTGCTGTTGGGGTGACCATGTTCAGACTCGATCTGTGGAGGGCATTTTCGTCGGGACAAGTGGCAGGTCCAACATGGTCACGCGAACAGCGTGGCCATGCCACCCACCCGCTTCCCGCGTGCCCCGACTCCCGACTCCCGATTCCCGATTCCGGATTCCCGATTCCGGATTCCCGATTCCCCGATTCCCGGATTCCCGGATTCCCGGATTCCCGGATTCCGGATTCCGGATTCCCAAGCTTGCCCTACCGCTGCCGCAGGGCGTCCAGGATGCCCTCGGCGATGGCGTCGGCCACTTGGTTGCGGTAGGCCGTGGAGCAAAGCTGGCCGGCCTCGCCGCGGTTGGAGAGGTAGCCCACTTCCACCAGCATGGCCGGGCAACTGGTGTTGACCAGCACGCGATACCGGGCATGCCGCAGCCCGCGCGAGGCCAGCCCACGCTGCTCCATGTCGCGGTCCACCGAGCGGGCCATCGTCATCACGGTCTGCGTCGCGCCGGGGGCCACGTACACGGTGTGCCCGGTGGCCGATGAGTTGCTCTTGGTGGAATCGGCGTGAATGGCCACGAACATGTCGGCGCCGGCGCGGTTGGCGATCTGGGCCCGTTCGTCCAGTTCAATGAACTCATCCGTCGAACGCGTCATGATGACCTTTACGCCGCTATCCATGAGCCGGCGCCGCACCTCCAGCGCGATCGGCAGCACGATGTTCTTTTCATACGTGCCGTTGCAGGCGATGCAGCCGGCGTCCTTGCCGCCATGGCCAGGGTCAAGCACCACCACCGCGCTGACGTGCGAATGCCGCGGGCTCACAGGCGCACCGGCCACGGGCGTCCGGGATGGGGGCATGGGCCGGGGCGGATACGTCGGGACCGCTTCGCCGCGCAGCAGCGGCCTGATCTGTTCTTCGACGCTCTCGCTCAGGAAGATGGTGCCGCCGACGCGGGCGATCTGCCCCTGCCGCGAGACCGACTGGCCATTGACGTAGATGGCCCCGCCTGGATCGGAGAAGATCGTCACACTGTTGCACTGGTTGGCCAGCGTGGCACAGGCCGGGGTGGACTTGGTGACCTGGCAGTTTATCCGGCCAGCGAGTTGGTACACGCTGATGGAATTGGCCGGAGCGGCGGGGTACTGCTCGGTGGCCTGCACCATCTCATGTTCGCAACCTGCCAGCGCGGCCACCAAGCCGACCAACACAACAACAGACAATCCCTTGCCAAACCGCATCCATGACATCCTTGAAAGAAGAATAAATATGGTCCGATAAGCGTATCCGAACCGGCTCGTTTCTCCAAGCTAAAACGCCGGACGTGCACCCCCGATTGGCGCGTACAGCCTTCCGCACGCTCCAACCCGCCCTCAGCAACATCATATATACCAACGGACACGGGCTGGGTTTCTTGCTTTCTTTCTCAGTTCGACGCATAGGTGTCGCGGGCGTCTCACTTGCGCTCAGCAGCGTCAGAGCGATTGCGATGGCTGGATCACCGGAGAATGACCGCCGGCCGGGAGATCCGGCCAAGCCGAACCGTTGCGTGCGCAAAAGAGCGTGCACCGCCCCTTCTATAGAAGCGCCTCCGGCCGAGGTGGCCGGGGGAGAACGATTGAAAAGTAAATAGCGTCAGCACCGTGAGGCGCAAGCGTGCGCATGGGAGGTGCGCAGGGCCCAGCAGAGGCTAGAACGACCTGGCCAGAACTGGACAAACTTCGTAAGTCATTAGCAGGAAGAATGATACGCAATTCCACCGAAGTTTCAGACGGTTCCAAACCGTTCCGATTGGTTCCAAATGGTTCCGTTTCGTTCCGTTTGGTTCCGTTTCGTTCCCAACGGTTCCATGGCGTTCCGCTTGGTTGCGGTTCGGGACGATCAGGCTTGGACGCGGTGGCAGGTCGAGGCGTGGTTGCTGCGCTTCGATGCGCAGACCACGGCACACGGCTTGGGCGCGGGGGAGGTCAAGACGTGGTTGCTGCGCTTCGCTGCGCAAACCACGGCACCCTGGCGGCGCAACCACGGCACCTTGGCGGCGCAACCACGGCACCTTGGCAACCGCGCCTGCCCGAAAACCCTGTTGGACATCAAACTGGTCTCGCCAAATTCCTTGACAATCCCACAGAAATCATCAAGCTTAGCCAATGCTTCTGTAACGACGCAGTGACTGATTCCATTAACGAGGCGGTATCGCATGAAATCTGAACGTCGGCATGAGTTGCAGGGAAACGCCCTGGCCAGCGAATTGGGCGCGATGAAAGTATTCTTCGCCAAGTACGGCAACTGGGTTCTGACGGGTCTGGCCGTGGTGGTCCTGATCGTCCTGGCCATTGTCTGGCACTCCCGCAGCAAGGCCCGCGCCGAGGCGACCGAATGGAGCACGTTCCAAAGCCTCATCTCCAACCGCAGCATGCTCGACCGCGAGCGTGACCCCCAACTCATCGAGTTGATCAACACCGCCAAGCAACCGGCCATTGCCGCCAGCGCGGCGCTGTTCTACGCCGAGTCGCTGACCGACCGGTACGGCCTGGCGCTGGCCGACCCGCAGGGTCAGAAGACCGCCGCCGATGCCAAGGCCACCGCGCTGACCTATTACCAGCTCGTCCTGGACCGCTACAGTGACATGAAGCCCTTCATGGCCCGGGCGTATCTGGGGCTGGGCAAGCTGGCCGAGAATGAAGGCGATTTCGCCAAGGCCCGCGAGAATTACCAGCTGGCCATTGCACAGGTGAACTCGGCCTACCCAACGGCCCAGGAGGCCCAGCGCCGCATGCAGCACTCAGGCGGCGCGATGGCTTCGACGTCGTCGGCGCCAGCGGCCCAGCCGGCCGGAGCGGTGGACAACTGGACCGAGCCGGTTCGGTTCTCGACCTCGGCCCCGGCGTCAGCGCCGGCATCAGCACCGGCTCTGCGCCCTGCCGCAGCGCCGAAGAAGTAGCGTATCGCGCGGCCTGAAGGTCGGCTTCACTGGCATGGCAAAAAGTAAAAAGCCTGTTTACACGCAGGCGTATTTGCTGTAAGTATCGCGAGATTATAGTCGGAGGCGCACTCCGGCACGGGTCAAACGTAAGCGAATTGGAGAAACGTTCATGGCAGACTTGAAGGCAATTGCGGAAGCACTTATCAAGGGCGACCGCAACACGGTGGTGGAACTGACCAAAAAGGCAATTGAAGAAAAGGTGCCCCCGTCCGACATTCTTCAGAAGGGCCTGATCGCCGGTATGGCCGTCATCGGCGAGCGATTCAAGAAGAACGAAGTGTACGTGCCCGAAGTGCTGATCGCCGCCCGCGCCATGCACGGCGCGCTGGCCGTACTCGAGCCGCAGCTCAAGGCCAGCGGCGTCAAGCCTGCCGGCACCGTCGTACTGGGCACCGTTAAGGGCGACCTGCACGATATCGGCAAGAACCTGGTTGGCATGATGCTCCAGGGTGGTGGGTTGCAGGTCATCGACATCGGCACCGACGCACCGGCCGAGAAGTTCGTGACCGCCGCCAAGGAAAAGGGCGCCCAGGTCATCGCCATGTCGGCCCTGCTGACCACGACCATGCCGCAGATGGCCGATGTGGTCAAGGCCGTCAAGGCCGCCGGGCTGAAGGTCCAGACCATGATCGGCGGCGCGCCGGTCACCCAGAGCTATGCCGACGAGATCGGCGCCGACGGCTATGCCGCCGATGCCGCCAGCGCAGTCGACATGGCCATGAAGCTGATCAAGAAGAACTAGCCGGCCGCTGGGCGCACAGCACGAACCAGCCGCTCCTGCCAGGATCGGCAAGGCCCGTGCGAAGAACGCGCCCAACAACCGGAATTGGCTGAACTTCACGAACAGCCGACCGTAGCGCTGCTACGGGTATAGCGCGGCACCCCAAGCCCGCGGCCGTACTGCCGCGGGCTTGTTGTTTCTGCCGGGTGCCAAGTGGGTGCCATAGGTTGAGTCGCGCCGTCTTGCGGCTCTACCTATGCCTGACGCAGCACGCGGCATGTGGGGCGTGCAACTGGTTGTACGCGTGAAATGCAAAGCCGCGAGCGGCTGCGTAACGAGAGACTGTGCAAAAGAAAGAATTCCAAAACGAGCCCGGCATCGGCCTGCAGGTGATCGAGACCCCCTTGGAGGCCGACGAGGACGGGCTGCAACGGCTGCGGATTGACATTCGCCGCGCCCTGCCCGACCGCCGGCTGGACAAGTACCTCGCCGGGAGGCTGGGCCAATTCTCGCGCACGGCCTTGCAGGCGTACATCCGCGAAGGCGCCGTCACCGTCAATGGCCGCACGGTCAAGCCCTCTTACGTCATTCAGGACGATGACGTGATCGAGATGCTGCTGCCCGAGCCCGAAGAAAAGAAAGTCATCCTTCCTGAGCCCATCCATCTGGACGTGCTGTACGAGGACGACGACATCCTGGCCGTCAACAAGCAGGCGGGGCTGATCGTGCATCCGGCCCGGGGCAATCCAACGGGAACCATGCTTAATGGGCTGGCGTACTACTTCCAGCAGCATCAGGAAAGCTTGGGAGATTTGCCCGCGCCCGGCGGGTGGTATCGGCCGGGGATTGTCCATCGGCTGGACCGCGACACGACGGGCGTTATTTTGTTGGCCAAGACCGAGCTGGCCCTGTGGCGGTTGGGACGGCAGTTTGAACTGCGGCGTGTCCATAAGACGTACCAGGCTTTGGTGCATGGAATTATGCAACTTGATGAGGACGTGATCGACGCCCCCATTGGACACCACCCCCGGGTCCGCGAACGTTACGCGGTCAACCGCGACACGGGCAAGGCCATTGGCGTGATAACCAAAGAGGCCGTCACGCGGTACAAGGTGCTGGCCCGGCTGGCGGAGAGTTCCGCGGTCGGGAAAGGCTTTTCGCTCGTGGAACTGTATCCAAAGACCGGCAGGACGCACCAGATCCGCGTCCACATGAGCTTCATCGGCCACCCGATCGTGGGCGACGCGATCTACGGCGGCGGACCGATTTACGAAAGCCAACTTCAGGGCCGCGGCGATGTGGCTGAAGGGCCTATTATTGTACGGCAAGCCCTGCACGCACGGGCAATTGCGTTTCAGCACCCGCGCACGCTGAAAGACATGTATCTGCGGGCGCCGTTGCCGGCGGACTTCCTGGCGGCAGTGAGGGCGCTGGGAAACGATGCGTTGGCAGAAGAATTTTCGCGTGAACCCTTGACGCAGAATTGAGCAAGCCTCACTATTAGGAGCTGACGATGATGCTGGCATTCTTCAATCTTGGCGCCCCCGAGATCATCCTGATCGCGTTGCTGGCGGTTTTGATCTTCGGCAAGCGACTGCCTGAGATTGGCCGCAGCCTCGGCCAGGGCATGGTAGAGTTCAAGAAGGGCCTCGCCGGCGTGAAAGACGACGTGAAAGACGCGGTGGACAGCACGAAGGACGTTGCGTCGGCCGCCCGCAACGCTGGCCAGCAAACGCCGCCGGCGACGACTCCGCCGACGCAGCAGCCGCCCAGTACGCCGCAGGTGTGAGATTTGTAAGTTCCCCGTGGTTAGTTCTTATCCCCAAGAGCTAAGCACTCTATACTACGAACGTTGTTTGGATGGGCGATTAGCTCAGTTGGCTAGAGCGCACGGATCACACCCGTGAGGTCACAGGTCCGAGTCCTGTATCGCCCACTAGTGCAAAAATGAAGAAACCCCAATGATCTTGGGGTTTTTTCATGCGCACTGAGGAAGATAGGGGGCAGGGGGTTTCGGGCTGGAAACCGCTCCAAGAGGCTAGAATCTGCTCCAAGGGTTGCTCCAAGAGTAACGGGGAATAATGCCAGTTCGAGAGAGCTATCGCTTCTTTGACTCGGCCGTCGTCCGCACCCATTCCAAGAGTTCTTGAAATTCGTTCTCTACTGTCGCCTTCAATTGCGGTGGAATCATCATCGCCAAGGCATCTTGGGCCAACGTGGGCGAAGCCATATCCAGTCGCGAATGGTCAAAGCCAAGAGGCGTCTTGCCCACCCCGTCTTGGTAGTACGCCAGCAGCGGGAAAATCCATCCCCACGATTCAAGCTGCTGCGCATCCTGACATGCTGAGATCCAAAGCTGGCAAGCAGCAAGAATCTGCTGCTTGGGGTAAGGAAGGCTGCTACTGTCGTACACAAGCAGGGGTGCTTTTGTGTTGGCGACGAAGTCGGCATACGCGCAGGCTATCTTGTTGGCCACGATCAGCGCCGTTTTCATCTCTTGATTCAACGTTCTCTCCATTCGCCCAGAGCCAGGCAGCCAGGACAACTCCATCAATTCGGCTTTCGCCAATCTAGCGATGCTAAGGTCGGGCGTCTTTCCGTGCTTCTTGCGTTGCGGCCGTTGGCTCAGCCGCCTCGTACACTTCAATAGTGGCGTCGTAGCCGGAGTAAAGGACTTGGCCACGGTAGTTGCGAAAGTCATGCTGTTGGAACGATACAAAGGCCAAATTGCCTCCGTAGCGATGCGTAAGATTCTTGGCGGCGATAAATGCCTCTTCCATCGTGTCAGCGGTCACGCCACCGGAGTTGATAAGCTTGGCCCCCTTCGTTGCTTCAGGATTGGTCGTTACTCGAACGGATTCAGCCCCTGGCGTGACTTCTGTGAAGAGTGGGTCAGGCTTGAACTTCGCGCATCCCGTTAATGTCAACAAGGCAATTACAAGCGAGATACGCACCCACAGCAGATGCTTCCAACAATGACTCATTGCATCCCCTTCTCTGAAATAGTGGAAAGGTGGCAGCAGCTTACGCCCGTCGGCCCAAACGAATCTATGCCATGAGTAGACGTGAAGCAAGATCGAAAGAAACGGACTGATGTTTTTTGAAGCGAAAATTTGAAAGGGGATAAAGGATGGATGATTTGGCATTCTTCCCCCGCTGCCCCGGCCTTCGCGTGTGTCTGCCACAGGCTACGCGACAGCGCCTTCGGCGGCGGGCCTGACAGCCCGCAGGAAGGGCGATCAGGCCTCCAGCCTGCTCAGCAGCCGGGCCACAGACGTAGGATGCCACAGGCTGCCCTGCTCCGTCGCATAGCCTCGCGTGTTCAAGGCGTTTGCGACTGCCCGTACTGAGATGATGCCTTCCTTGGCCAAGCTGTCGATGACCGGCCGCATGCGTTCGGCCACAGCCTGCGCCTTGGCCTTGTTCATCGCGGGTGCTGGGCTGTTGCCCCTCAGCAGGTTCTTGGTGTTGCCCAGCCGCACCCCGCGTGCCTTCAGAGACGCCAGTCCCGCCTTCGTCCGCTTGCTGATTTCCTTGGCTTCATACTCCGCGAAGGCTGCCATGACCTGAATCATAAACGTGTTCGCCTCTGGCATGTCGGCCGCTCGAAAGTCTACGCCGCTTTCCAGCAAGGCAGAGACGAAGGCGACGTTCCGGGCCAGCCGGTCGAGCTTCGCGACGATCAGAGTTGCCTTGTGCCTCTTGGCGTGAGCCAGGGCCTTGGCCAGTTCCGGCCGGTCCTTCCGCTTGCCGCTCTCAACTTCTACGAAGGGCGGGGCGATCATCTCGCCACGGATACGCCCCACGTATTCGACAACCGCCCGCTGCTGTGCCTCCAGCCCCAAGCCTGACTTTCCCTGCTGATCGGTGGAAACCCGGTAGTAGGCCACGAACCGCTGCACCTTTTCCGCCTTCACCATGTCTTGCACTCCCTTCTGTACACTAACACAGACGACCGTTCGGAACTTGTGTACACTATAGCAAGCCATCGGCAAGCGCCTTAGGAAATTCGAGGATTTTTCGATGCCTCTGGCCAAGCCCCTTGGGCAGCCCGTCGTCGATTGTCTTGCACCTTCGGTCAGAAGCGGTCGATGCGCCCGTTCCATCGGCCCCGGCCCGATTCTCGCCGCTAGGGTCAAAGTGACTGTCCGTGTCAATTAGGTTGCCCCTACGGAATAAGACCCAGCCAACCAAGCCAACGAAGCCACCCCAGCCGCCCCCAGATTCCACCGCGCAGATTAGGTTGCACCTATGGAAGAACCGTGAGCCGAAGGCCGCGTCTACCGAACGAAGCGTCTTCCCGGCCGGAAAGTCTCAATCGAAAGCCGTTCGTCGCTCCGCCGCATTCGTTCTGTGCGTGTCTGTTTGTATCTGTCTTTAGGAACGTGTAGTCCAACCCCAAGCCGCCGCCCAGTCGTGGGCCTGCGCTGATCGTGAGGAAACCCTTGTCGAAACCCAAAGCGTCGAATTCCGCGTCCCTTAAACTTCGCACCCTTGGAGAACTGTTGGACGAACAGTTCCCCAGCCGCGAACCCTTGCTTGGCTCATGGCTGCTTCAGCGGCAGCTCTGCATGGTCTATGCAGCCACCGGTGTCGGCAAGTCGATGTTCACTCTTGCAGCCGCCTTGGCCGTTGCTGGAGGCTGCGAATACCTCGGCTGGAAGGCCCCAGAGGCCCGACGGGTTCTGCTGGTGGATGGAGAGATGGATATTGCGGAGTTGCAGGAAAGGGCCAAGCTATTGATGCAGGCCATGCCTGAACTCGACACAGCGACCGCCCGAAAGAATCTCATGTTGCTGGCGCAGCAGGACCAGCCGTTGGAGGTAGCCTTTCCCGATCTGGCGGAAGAGGAAGGGCGGCTGGAGGTCATCAGCCGCGCAAGGAAGCATAAGGCCGCCCTAGTCATCTTGGACAACTTCTCCACGCTGGCGACGGTGGAGGATGAAAACGACGCTGCTTCATTCAATCCGTTCATCGACCTTATGCGCAGGCTCAAGCAGGGCGGCACGTCCTGCATCCTTGTCCACCACACCCGCAAGGACGGAGAAACCTATCGAGGAACGAGCAAGATTGCCGTCACCTTCGATACGATCATCAAGCTGTCACACCTTGATGGCATCCCGTCACATGGCGGGACGCAATTTGAACTGGACTGGGACAAGTTTCGGCGCTTGCGGGATGGCAGCAGTCAGCCGCTTCGAGTGAAACTTGAACCCGGCGCGGATGGCAGCCCTTCGATATGGAACTGCGAGGTCTCGGACAAGAACCGCCTCAAGGAACTTGTGGGCTTGGTCCAGTCCCTGGAGTACCGCACCCAACTGGACTTGGCTGCTGCCATCAAAGTGTCAGGTGGCCAGTTGCACAACCTGAAGCGTAAGGCGATAGCAGCGGGCTTCATTACGTCCGAGAAGTGGAAGCAATGCCTCGTCGATGCCAAGCGACTGGACGAGCCAGATGACCCGGCGGGTGATTTCTAACCCCACCGCGTCGAACCGGTGGCTTCAAGAGGCGGTTCCGCGCAAGTCGCCTATCCAGGTCATGCGCCTTTCCGCGTCTTCACCGACGCGGCCCCATTGAAGCATCCTGAACCCGTCACGGGCCAATCTTGAAGGGCACACCTTTCCGCGTCTTCACCGACGCGGCCCCATTGAAGCTATGCCCAGTACCGCTTTCTGGACCCATCCATTTTCCTTTCCGCGTCTTCACCGACGTGGCCCCATCGAAGCGCTCATGGTTGCGATCTTCTTCAGCCAGAAGTCGATGGCTTTCCGCGTCTTCACCGACGTGGCCCCATTGAAGCCACTGCTCGCGTCTGATCGCGCTGGACGGACAGCCACTTTCCGCGTCCTTATTGGCGGTGGTCAATGCAGCCCGGAACGCGGTCGCGGTCCAGATTCTCCGCTTGCCCCAGCTTCCGTCCCGACCGCTTCCACGTCCGTGTCTGGGGTCGATCACAGGCTGAAGCTTGACTCGGACCCATTGTACAACTCATACTCGGGTGATCGAAGGTTGCTGCCTTCGCTGTAATTAGGGCAACGCCATGACAGAGCCATGTTTTGACGAGGCGGGGCTTTCTTCCCAGCCGCTGGGGCAACCTGAGGCTTTAGGCGACGCTCGCTCCCCGTTTGTTCACCGGTTCAAGACAGCTCGGTGCCATTATCTATTCGACGTCAACACAAACCGGATTCTCCGCGTCTCGAAAGCGGTGTGGGACATCATCGCCGACGTGGGCGTTCTGGACGAGCATGAGTTGGTGGCCAAATACTCCTCGACGCATGCGGCTTACACTCTTTCTGCCGCGAGGCGGGAAGTACTGGCTACCCAAGAACGCGGCATGTTCCTGGCGCACCGGCCGACGCGGATCACAGCGTACCATCAGGCGGATCTCGCAGACCAACTGGATCATAAGCGCGGCCAGCTTATTCTAAATCTCACTGAAGCCTGCAACTTCCGCTGCTCCTACTGCATCTTTGGCGGCCAGTACTCCAACCGTCGAAAGCACTCTTCGCGTCGCATGGAATGGCAGACCGCGCGGGCCGCGATCGATGACTTCATGCAACACAGCGATCAGGCGGAATCCCGTTTCGTCACCTTCTACGGCGGCGAGCCGCTCCTGGAGGATGGGCTACTGGCTCGTTGCGTTGAATACGTGAAGGCCGAAAACGCGGGCTCGCCGGTGCAGTTCAGCCTAACGACCAATGGCTCACTCCTGGCCGCACGCCGCGCGGCCTACCTTGCTGCGAACGAGTTCTTCATCATCGTCAGCCTGGATGGTCCCGAGCCTGTGCACGATAGCCACCGCCGGACGCTCCAAGGAGAGCCGACGTGGGCGACCGTGATGGACAACGTGCGAGCCTTCCTCGACGCCTATCCTAGCTATAAGTCCAACAGTCGGCTTCGGTTTAGTGCGGTAGTGCCACCGGGAGCAGACCTGCGGGAACTTCAGACCTTCTTCTGCGAACATGATCTATTCACGGAATGCACGGGCGTCAGCGTTTCTCCTCAAAGCCCTAGCGTAGGAGAAGCCCCAGCGCCGGACGATGTGCCGCGTGCCCGAAGCTACAAGTCGCTCCGCGAGCAGTTCCTGCAAGACTTGGCGAGCGGGCGGGTTGCAGAGTCTTACGGATCACGAGAGACGCTGTTTCTGGCAGCGGTTTGTGCTGGCGCCTTCATTCGCTTCCACCGGCGCAAGTACCTCTCGCCTCGTCTCCCGGATGTTATGACAGCGCCGTCCACGTGCATTCCCGGGGCGAGAAGAACGTTCGTCAGCGTTGACGGCGATTACTTTGCGTGCGAGCGCGTTTCCGAAGGGCCAGGCAATTTGATCGGAGACGTGAAGAACGGCATCGATATGGGTAAGGTAATGAAAATGCTCGATCAGTGGAATGAATCGAGCGACCAATGTAGGCGATGCTGGTGCCTGCCAATTTGCGCAGTCGGCTGCTTTGCGAGCGTCGGAGATGATGCTCCGCTCGGGACCAAAGTCAGTGGACAGGCCTGCAGTATCTGCCGCCAACAAAGCCATGAGCTAATGGAAGAGTACTCGGCTGTCATGGAACGGAACCCGCACGCGTTCGACTTCGCGCGTCAATTTGAGTCTTCCTGACACAGCGAAGACTCCGTGCGGTTGCCACAGTCACCCAGTCAACGAAACTCGTCGGTCTGGCGAGGCTTCATAGGACGCGGGACGAATATCCCGCGATTGAGGAGAATGTTTATGCCGGTTGCAGAACTCGAACAAGGTGTATCGATCATGGAGGTGCCGTTTGGCGAAGGGTGCCTGCACGTATTCAACGAAGGGCCTGACCCGCAGGGCGTTTGCGACTGCCTTTGTACTAGATGCGTGCCTCTTGCCGTGAAGGTCAGCACCGGCGGGATGACCAGCACCGAGCTTGCCGGATCGCGACCGATGTGATCTCTCTAGTGTAGTGAGTCGCAAATGAGATGACTTATATGTCCTACAAAACAGGCCTGATTCCGGCAGCATGTATCGAAAAAGGCCGGTCTTGTGATGTTCTCATAGGTTATGATTCTTTTGATTCACTACATTGGCACTATTCGCATGCACGTCAGGGACAGGGCAAGCGGCTGCAGGACTGCTTGCTCTGCCCCGTGCTGTAGGACGTGGCGTCCAAGCCTGAGTACGCGTGCAACCATTCTCTTGCGTACAAGTGATCACTCCGACTGCTTGCTGCGTAGACTGAGGTCACCGTAGATCACGCGATATGAGCCATCACCGGGCAAGCCCCAGTAGCAGACAACCCGAGAGGCATCTCCGAGTCTTGCGCCGCGTCCCGAATAGTGCCACGCCTGAACTTGCTGAACTTGCCCGATGAACTCCAAACCCTTCAGACACGTCCTGAAAGCATCCTTGGCGATTTGATCCATCTCGTATCGAACACGAACGCTCTCGCCCTCATCCACAATCGTTGTCGCGTCCGGCAGACGCCGGCGGAAATCCTGGAAAACCAAGTTTGCAGCTGTGGCACTGTCTAGCGTGTCAGGAAAGGCCCCATCCGAGAGGGTGACGCACACCCGAAGCAACTCGATAAGCGACTGCTCGTTTATCGGGCCGCCGTTAACACGCAGTACGTATCCTGCCGGAAGCTCAGTCGAGAATAGGGATGGCTCGATCGGTTCGTTCCAAACGAAGTGCGTCATCACCTCCACCACGCCATCCTGGCCTGTTCCTGAAGGCCTGATTTCAACGCGCAGCGGCATCTCAGTTACTTCGTCGGCCCAAATCTTGATAGCCACCGCGTTCTGCGCCACCTCGTATATCTTCGTCCTATGTCCGTCCAGCATCTCGCGGCCGATCAGCCTGCCGCTATCAACGTGAATCCGGCGAAGCCTGTCCAAGAAATCGCGGTCTATGCCACCGGCTGAATTCGAGACGAGCGAAACGCCCTTCTTTTCGACAAGATTCAACGATACTTCAACATGGCGTTCATCATCGCGAACGAAGACATGATCATCCGAGACAATGCGAACGTGCTGAGGCACAGCGTAAACTTGCAGACGATGCTTCGGCTGGCCAGGGATGCAAAGGTCTCGCCAGAAACTGACGCTTGTCGCAGCCCTCACGTTGGCGATCACAGCGGCCAGGTCGGCAGACGCAACGCCTGTGCCGCCCCCCAGCATCCACCAGCACCCAAAGGCCAGAACTGCCACCGCAGCCGCGGCCCACACAAGACGCCCCAGGTGCAGACTCTTTCGAGGGCACTGGAGCTGCGTGGACTTGGCTGTCTCCCGGGCTTGGGCCTGGGTCAGTAGACGTGCCCTCAGCTGCGCCTTAAAGGCGTTGTCTTGGTCGTCTACACGCACCGACTGAAACAGCTTACGCAGGTCGTCGTCTCGTTCGATCGAATCATGCTTCATGACGCGCCCCCAGTTCTTTTCGCAGTTTCCGAATCGCTCGCGAGAGGGTCACTCTGACCGTGATCGGTTTCATCTTCAAGCGGTCGGCGAGCTCTTCAAGGTCAAGCCCCTCAAAATAGCGTAGGACCACCACGTCTTGCTGGTTCGGCTTCAGCTTCAAGATCGCCCCGTACAAAACAGGCCAATCGAGCCTGTCGAAGATCGCTTTCCCGTGTCGTTGCCCTTCCCGTTGCCTTGCTACTTCCTGTAGGATCTCAGTCCGTCGCCTTTCGGTCCGAACCTGGTTGGTGACGACTGTGTTCGCGGCCGCGTACAGCCACCTGACGACCCCTTCCTGCGTCTTGTCCTTAAGGGAGTCGAACTCTTCGATCATCCTGGCAAAAACCGCGGATGTAGCATCCTGCGCCACCTCGCGCTTAAACAAGCGGCACAGGCAATAGCGGTGAATCCTGTCGAAAGACTCCTCGTAAATCCCCATCATCCGCTGCGTGTCGCTAGACCGAGCGACACCAATTTCACCCGGCTTGACAGGCTCAACGGACATGCTTTCAGAAGAAGTGACGCGCTGTGAAGGGGTTTTGTTACAGGCTGACAGCATCGATCCAAACATTCTATCCGGCGGCGGGGAGGGTTCAAAGTTTTTCTCTCATCGGCCATTTTTCGTGGTAACCATTCCTCCCCTTAGCGCGCTCTTCGGGGGCGACATAACCGTGCCGCCGAAGGTGGTGAGAGGAAGGCCCCTATGCAGGGATGCTTGTGGGCACAACGCTTCGCAGCGACAGCCGCACCGAAAAGCCGCAGCTACCTGAGCACGAACCATAGGGCCACTACTTGGCTCACGCTGCATACAGGGCAGATCTTTACACCGCAACGCAAGAGCGGCCCGGCGCCGATCCGACCCAAAGGCTAGAAGCCTCCCAGACCCCGGATTGGCTGTCCGGGTCGCTCTTGCGTCGCGGCCACAGGATAATCGCCGAGGACATTGTGCATGGATCGCCTGAAGAGCTCAAGTGCAAACAGCATCGGTTGCCTCACGCATCCGGAGATCGCAAAAATGAGAAGTATCCCACCGTTGGCCGAATCGGTTCCCCTCGCAGGTGTGGCCGTGGGCCGCCTCCAGAGTTCGTTGCCGCTGGAAGATCTGCAGGCCACGCAACCCTCAGCTGCGCAGCCGCATGTGCAGGGGCGAGGATCGGCGGTGCTGGCGGCACAGGTCGGCTGCGATGCCAGATGCTCTGAAGTCGGGGCGAGGCCCCTTGCCGCTTTACGCGTGTTAGTGGTCCACCATCAACCAGAGGTGTGCCATCGCCTGTGTGGTCTGCTCAAGGCATCGGACACGCAGCGGCAGGTGCAGGTTTCCCACACCAGTTTTGAAGCTGGCTGGGACTTCCACGTGTTTCAGCCGCACCTTGTCATGCTTGACCTGTTTATGATCGGGCTGGATTCTCAAACGACCTGTCGGCATATCAAGGCCAGCCGGGGCGATGAAGTCTCAATTATCGCCTTGTCTTTTCGTAACTTGCCCCACCTCAAGAAAGCTGCCATGCAGTATGGGGCCCAATCGCTCCTAAGCGAGCCTTTCGACAGCCAGATCGTAGAGGCTGAGGTCAGAAAGGCCCTGGGGCTGTGGCTGTAGTCACAATCGCGGTACTACCGTTGCGTCCTCGGTCGCTCCCTTCGGCCAATAAAGAGCCACCTGGAGCACAGGGCACACGGCACCAAACCAGAATTTCGCAGCACTGGCCGATCCGGCGGTCAGTTCACATCCCAGATGCAGTTGGGATCGCCGGTATTCATGGCGTCCAGTCGCCTGGTGTCACAGTTTCGCACGCACCCATCCAGGAACAGGCAATTCGTCCCGAGATGGCGATCAGCAAAACGTTGCGGATTCCCCGGACACATCGGTTTGCCCGGGACAACCCATTGGAGGCAGTCGGGAGGAAATAGGCTGGAACATCCTATTTTGCCAAACTCGCTGGGGTAGGTGGGCACGTTGTTGGTGAAGTAGCAGTCAGCCGCGTAGACGCTGTTCGCCGGGTCCGTCCATGACACGCCGGGGATTGTCGAGTAGGCGAAGTTCATGGTGGGATAGCCGAAGTAGTAGGGTCGTTCCCAGTTGAGATCGTCGGGGTAGTAGTCGGTATAGTAATTGCCATCGCAGGCCACGGTTTTGTAGCCAAGCAGCGATTCCTGAAAGATGATGCCGTAACTGCCCTTGCTCAGTGTGCCGGTATCCACATTGACGTGGGTGATGCTGGTGAGATCCT
Organism: uncultured Planctomycetota bacterium; assembly: GCA_903892515.1. GTDB lineage: Bacteria > Planctomycetota > Phycisphaerae > SM23-33 > SM23-33 > CAITIS01. Next base: position 130,944 of record CAITIS010000001.1, read on the forward strand.
CATCGCATCTCACGCGTTCCGTCGGCCGGGCGGTGGGGCAGTCGAAAAGCTTGTACGTGCCATATGGCAGCAGGCTCGCCCACCATGATTTCCAGGGATGCGCCTCGACGATGCCGCATCCCAGATCGCAATCTTCCAGCGACATGTTGGCCGGGGTGATCGGAGCCCAGTCGCCGTAGTCGCCTTGATACATCGCCAGCGCAGAGCCCAAGCCTTTGAAGTTGTTCATGCACACGGTCCGGCGGGCCAGCAGCTTGGCCTGGCTCAGGCTGGGCAGCATCATCGCCAGCAGCAGGGCTATGATGGCCACAACCACGAGCAGTTCGATCAGGGTGAAGCCAGCGCAGCGTCTCCTGCGGCCGCAGGCGCGGCGCAAAACACTACCAAGACTGCCGTAATTATCGCAGCCCGGACTCGACATGCCAATCCTTATCTGGCGGGCATATTATCACAGTTGCAGACGCAAGTTTAGTGCCTTCTGTAAGGCGGATAAGAACTGCCTTGGGGACGGCCTCGCGAAACTGACTGCCCCCTCATACAGCGATCTGCGTATCCTCATGCCCAACGCGCACGACTTCCCCGCCGCGTGGGAGTTGCTGTGGCGGCATACCTGCGCCGCGGACGGCCCGCCAGCACGCATCGGCAACTGTTCCTGCGGCTTCGCGCCCAGTTGGCAACGCCGGCGAGTAAGGAACTGATCCGAGGGGGCATTCGCCGGGCCTACGCCGCCATCGGCCTGGACCGCAGCTTTACTGGGACCCACGTGCTGCGGCATACCGCCGCCGACGCGGCCCCACGAAGCTTGCCGGGGCCGACTTGTACGACCGGCTGGCGGCACCAACGCCATGGCAGTCGATTGATCTGTTGGCCGAAACCCCACTGGCCCATCAAACAAGGTGGCCCCTCGACTAGACGCGGCTTGTGCGACCGTTCAGCGAGCGGTGGAAAAGTTGGAGAAGTCTGGCACCATGGAACAAACCACCTGCCGCCGGCGTGGGATGGTATTGGGTAGTGTCCTGAACGTTCTGCAAAAGCGTTGGGAGTAAGAAGGGTCACGGTATCTTCGATGTGAGTGTGTTTGGTCTAGGAACGACAATCACAAAGGAGACAAGCCGTGACCCACAAGCAGTGTAGTTCGCGGACGAGCGAACTCAAGGCGTTGCTCAAAGGCGACAAGGATTTCCTCAAGGCGATGGTGCAGGAGTTGCTCCATGAGGTGTTGGAAGGCGAGATGGACCAGACGCTCTTGGCGGGCACCAACATTGCCTACAAGGCCGCCAGCGACAACGTGGCCCCCAGCAATGGCTGGATCGGCGCCATGCCAGGCAAGCCCGTGGGCGATGCCAATCTCGACGGCAAGACCAACTTCCAGGACTACATCGTGCTGGAAGCCAATTTCGGCCAAAGCAACACGGGCTGGGAAGGCGGCGACTTCAACACCGACGGCGTGGTGAACTTCCAGGACTACATCATTCTGGAACGCAACTTCGGCACGTCGTACGTCTCGGCCGCTCCGGCTGCCGCGCCGGTGGCCAGCCCGGCGGACTTGGCCAACAGCATCCAGCCGACGGGTGGCACGGACGTGCCTGTGACGACCGGGCCGGTGGCGATCATCACAGCCGGCGGCCAGCTGGCGATGCTGAACGGCCCGAGTACGACCGTCCCAGTCACCAAGCCGACACGGACGCTTTCGTTCCGCAACAGCTTGCCCGTGCAGCCGAGCAGCATTGTCAGCACGCCCGCCGCTCGCAGCGTGACTTGGGCCAGCAGCGTCAAGTGGCAGCTGCCGCCGATCACTGACGCCGTCGACGCGGGCATGATTGACCTGCTGGGAAACGCCCTGTAGGAATGGAAGCAGGTACGACCGAAGCCAACGCTGACGGCTGAGCGACTTGTGTAAGTTCTGGACGGTGGAACAGGCTTTTAGCCTGTTCGGCGCAGCCTGAAAGGCTGTGCCAACCCCAAAGACTTATGTAGCACCGCTCGGGTGAGCGTCCAGAACTACGTCGTGCTGGAGGGAGGCTCCGGCCGGGTCGGTGGGCACGATTCTCAGCGCCGCCGTGTCCGGTTTGTCGGTCCATCTCCTACCGGCAGCCGACACGGCGGCGCGGACTTCCGGCTGGGACAGCTGATTACTTCGTTCCTGGCTGGCCAACAGGACCTGGCCGGCGCCCAAGGCCAGGAGCCCGGCGGCAAGCTTGTGCTGAATCGGCGTATGTTTACGTGTTGCTATATTGTGGGTGGCACAGGCTTTCCAGCCTGTGCAGCACGGCCTGAGGCTGTGCCAGCTGTAGCCAGACAAGCTCAATCCGCACTAAGAACATCATCGTTTTCCAGCTTGTATGGGTGCTGACGCACCGGCGTCAGGCGGACAAGAGTATCTGACAAGAAGCAACGCGTGTTGCTTCGGACGTGTATTCGTTCACGATAGAGCGCGGTATTACGTTTCAAAGACAAAAGGAGCTGGACATGTCACGATTCTGTGCGGTAGCAGTCGTTGCATTGATCGTCACGCAGGCGGCGATGGCGACCAACTGCACCTACACGGGCGGGGGAGCGGGAACTGATTCCTGGAACAGCCCAGCCAGTTGGGGCGGCGCGGGTTTTCCCAACAGCTTCTCCGACACGGCGTATTTTTCAGGCGCAAGTGTCCAGATGCCTTAGTTGTTTGGTTCTTAGCGATTCAGTGGCCATTCTGGCCTGACCAACGGCAAGGCAGTAGAATCGGTTGCAGGTGCGGCTCACGCCCGAGGGCGGGCGTGCCACGGTATGAAACCGGTTCTAGACCAGATCGAGTTTGCCTGGCTACAGGTGGCACAGCCTTTTAGGCTGTGCTGCACAGGCTGGAAAGCCTGTGCCACGATTACAAAACCAGTGGCAGTATTCAATCCCGAGAGCCGGCACGGAAAGTGGCCGCTATCGTGCCAGCAGGAAGTCATCATCTTCGCGGCCAAAGACCACCGGTTGGCGTGGCAGTCGCGAAAGGTCAAATCGCCGCGCCAGTTCGGCCATGTCGGCCTCTTGGCGCGAAGGCAGGATTCCGCACCAGTACCCCAGCAGGCCCAGCATGCGCTGGCTCGAGCAGCTGCGATGGCGGTAGTAGTCGAGCCGCGTGTCGCCGTGGCGTTTGGCCAGCCGTCGGCCATCCGGGCCGATAACCAGCGGCAGGTGCCAGTACCGCACGGTTTGGCTGAGCCCCAGCAGCCTGCGCAGGTGGATCTGCCGGGCAGCTGATTCCAGCAGGTCGTCGCCGCGCACGATGGCGTCGATGCCCGCCTCCGCATCGTCGATGACCACCGCCAGTTGGTACGCGGCCAGACCGTCGCTCTTGAAGATTACGAAATCGCCGCCGTCCTTGAGCAGGTCGTATTCACGTCGCCCGGCCAGGCCGTCGTCAAACGCAATGGCCGCATCGGGCGCCTTCACCCGCCACGCCACCGGCCGGCCCGTCTGTTGCAGGGCCTCGGCGGCTGAGGCGAACCGCCCGCGGCACGTGTTGGGGTATGAAGTCGCGCCGTCGCCGGCCTGGGGCGCCCCGCCGGCGGTCTCGACGTCCTTTCGGCTGCACGTGCACGGATACGCCCAGCCAGCGGCCGACAGGCGATCCAGCGCGGCCCGATACGTCGCTGCCCGGGTCGATTGGTACACCACCGGCTGCTGCCAGCACAGGCCCAGCCAGGCCAGTTCGTCGAGCATCTGCTCGGCAGAGCCCTTCTTGACCCGCGGCCCGTCCAGGTCCTCGACGCGCAGCAGCACCCGCCAGCCCTGCTGCACGGCCAGCAGGTAATTCACCAGGAACGTGCGGGCATTGCCCAGGTGCAACGCCCCCGTCGGCGAGGGAGCCAACCGAGTTGTGCAAGGTGAGTCAGACACTATTACGATGGTACGAAACGCACGCCCATGATGCATCGGGTATTGTGGGCTGCTCGTGTCGTGACGGGTCTTGCCGCCCCTGTGCCGGGAATGTTTATCCTTGCGTGAAACCCTTACGCGATCTATACATATGGTTTGTCATATCGCCCCGACGGGAAAATGGAGACATCTCATGTCACGCGAGTCCCGGGTAGCTGTCATCACTGGCGCGTCTTCCGGCATTGGCCGCGAACTGGCGTATGAACTGGCTCGGCGTGGTGATCGTCTGGTGCTGGGGGCGCGGCGCATGGACAAGCTTCAAGAGGTGACCCAGATGTGCCTCAAGCTGGGCGGGCGAGCGCTGGCCGTGCAGACCGACGTGAGCGTGCAGGCGCAGGTCGATGCCCTGGTCACAACCGCCCTGGATAACTTCGGCCAACTGGACCTGATGGTCAACAACGCCGGGCGCGGGCTCTTCTCCCGCGTGCAGGAGACGACGTCCCAGCAGATGCGCAGCATTTTCGATGTGAACTTTTTCGGCGTCTTTTACGGCTGTCTGGCGGCCATTCCGGTCATGCTCGCCCAGAAGCAGGGGCACATCATGAACGTGGCCTCGGTCGTCGGCAAACGCGGCACGCCCTATCACGGCGCGTACAGCGCCACCAAGTTCGCGGTCATCGGCCTGACGGAGTCGATGCGGGTCGAACTCAAGCCGCACAACATCCACGTCACGGCCATCTGCCCGGCCTTGACCGAAACGGAATTCTTTGAGACCTCCGAGCGCGGCTCAGCCGCCAAACGAAGCTTCGCCAAGCTCCGCAGGATGATGCCGGCCGCCGACGTGGCCCGGAAGATGGCCGACATCGTGGGCAAGGACAAGCCGCAGATCGTCTTTACCTTCGGGGGGAAACTCCTGGCCGCAATGGCAACACTCTTGCCCCGCGCCACCGACGCCATGATGGCCCGGTATTTCGTGGATATCTCGCAGCAGATCGAGCAGGACAGCCGCACGCCAGCGACCCAGCCCGTTCAGAGCAAGTAGGCCAGCAAAGCAAGTAGGCTGGGCCGAAGGCTGTTATGAGGCCCACCTTTTCAGGCTCACAGCCGAGCGGGCGTGAAGGGTGTTTCGTGGCACAGCCGCCCTCGGCTGTGGTCGTTGCGGGCCAGTCGACGTCTTGGCGCGAGGCCCACAGCCGGGGGCGGCTATGCTACGGGCGGGCAAGGAACATGCATCCCACCAATCACCGGCCAAGTTCGCGGGAGCGTTCGGCCGCACGGCGAATGGCAGCGACGAGGGCGGCTTTCACGCCGGCGGAATCCATGGCTTCGATGGCGGCCTGGGTGGTGCCGTTGGGGCTGGTGACTTTCTTGCGCAGCACGTCGGGCTGTTCGCCGGTTTCCAGCAGGAGTTGGGCTGAACCCAGGCCCGTCTGCACCGCCAGCAGCAAGGCGTCCTCGCGCGACAGGCCTTCGTCCACGCCCGCCTGCACCATGGCTTCGATGAGGTAGAAAAAGTACGCCGGCCCCGAACCGCTGACGGCCGTCACGGCGTCGAGCAATTCCTCGCGCACCACGATGGTCTTGCCGCAGGCGGCAAAGAGCTGCTTAGCCCAGTGCAAGTCCGTCTCGGTGGCCCCAGGCCCCAGGGCCAAGGCGCTGGCCCCGCAGCCCACCAGCATGGGCGTATTGGGCATGACGCGGATGATCCGGTTGGCAGGCAGGCGAGAGTGAATGAAGGCGGTCTTGATGCCCGCGGCGATGCTGATAATCAGCGTGCTGGCCGGGGCGATCTGGGCCAGCGAATCCAGCGCCACGCCCATGACCTGGGGTTTGACGGCCAGCAGGATGGTGCGGCAACTCGCGGCCTGGGCGTTGTCGGTCGTGACGGCCACGTGCAACTGCGTAGCGAAATGCTCGCGCCGTTCCAAGGAAGGGTCGGAGGCAATTACGTCGGAGGGTTTCAGCAGGCCGGCCTTGAGCACGCCACGGGCGATGGCCTCTGCCATGTTGCCGGCGCCGATCAGCCCGAGATGGCGCGGCGTCTCAGGCGTCGACGATCTCCAGCAGGCGTTCAGAGAGTTCCACTTGCCGCTGCTGATCCTTGGCCAGCGTCGAGAGCACCTGGCGATGCTTGGAGTCGGCAGTTGACTGGGCCAGCCGGTCGTACTCGGCCACGGCCTTCTGGGCCTTGCTCAGCAGGTCGGTAAAGTGCGCTCGCAGGAGGATTCGCTCAGGCATCGCTTCTCCCCTGGTAGCAGCCCACGAGATTGCCGACAAGTTCGGCGTGGTTTCGGCTGTCGTGCTGCATAGCTTCTAGGATGGCTTGAATCTCCGCCCGCTGCTCCTCGTCGAGCGACTCGACGCGTTGGAGCTGCTCGACGGCTGATTTAACCCGCGCCGAGAGCTCCTCTTCCAGCGCGACCGCGTGCTGCAATGTCTTATGCGCAGGCACCGTCAGGGTAGCGCGTGGCGGACAGGCTTGGGTTGGCTCATCCATACGGAGTATTTTCGCATAATTGGCCGCAAAATGCAAGGCAGAAAAGCCCTCGCGGCGAGGCTGGAAAATGCCTGCGAGTTCGCCTGATGGTCCCTTTTTTGTCGCCAGGATTTGCCAGCTGCGCCATCGCCCTCATCCGCGTCATCTGCGTCATGTGCGGATGCTTTTGGCCGCCAGGATTTGCCCGGCGTACAAACCATATCGTACGGTCACATCGGAGTATGAAAGGCAGGCAGGACATGATGCGATATCTGGTGCAATACATGGTGGGCCGGGAACGAAAGAGCGCGGCGGTGCAGGCGTCGAGCCCGCAGGAAGCGGCCGTCAAGCTCCAGCACACCAGGAGCGGCCGGGATGACCACCGCGGCGGTTGCCAGATCCTGAGCATCATGCCCGAAGCAGCGGACGAGGAAGCCTGCCCAGAGTGGCCCGCACGCGTGGCGCCGGCATAGCATTGAAATGATCGATTGAGGCCGCGGGCGTCTGGCCAGGCCTAGAATCGACCGGCGGCAAGAAACGCCGCTACGATACAAAAATGCCGGCTTTGTCCGGCCAATCAAGCGGGCTTTTGCCCGCCTCAGGGACGCAAGCTTGGGTTATGGCCAACGTCCCACCCGTGCCAATGTGGCTGCCTGTTGCAGCCACGGCACTTTTTTTTTGCGCTGAGCTTTCCCCCTACCTGGGCGAATGCTTTGAAGTCTCCCGCAGGTGCTCGTATCCTGTAGCTTCGTCGTTGTGGTTGCATCCTTTCGCGGCCTGTGCGACCGGCGCGACTTGATTGGGAAAGGCCAACACCTGTGGAATGGCAACTATCCGACCATGAACGGACATATCTTCGCGACTTGGCCAAGAAGCAGGCCGACTATGCCGCCCTGCCCGTAATGGCCGAGCGAAAAAAGATGTGGTACGCCCTGAACGACGGCTCGCCGACCGCCCGGCCGCCGGTGGTGATCGAGACTTGGACGTTCGACCGCGACTTCATGCCCGAGGGCGTATTCCAGTGCACCAGCCAGGCCGGCAAGGCCATCGAACGCCAACTGCTCAACAACATCCGCAATTACGAGCTGATCAACGATGACAAGGTGATGCCCGACACCTTCAACTTCGGCTGGTTCGTCGACATCGACGAGTTCGGCGTGAGCATCCCCACGGAAACGCGCAAGGACTCCCAGGGCGTCGAGACGGCGTATCGCTTCCTGCATCCGATCAAGGACCTCAAGCGCGACTTGGCCTTGCTGAAACCGGCCAAGTGCCGCGTCGACCGCGAAAAGACGGCGGCGCGGAAGGAGTTCCTGGAGGATCTTTTTGGCGGCATTCTGCCCGTGGCGCTGCGGACGGGCGTGTTCGGCAGCCCGTTCCTGACGAATCGGGTGATCGAGCTGATGGGCATGGAGGCGTTCTTCCTGGCCATGTACGACTGCCCCGACGAACTGCACCAGCTCATGGCCTACCTGCGCGACAACAGCCTGCTCGTCATGCGCTGGGCCCAGAGCGAAGGGCTGTTGCGTCTCAACAATGCCAACCAGGACGCGTTTGGATCGAGCTACAACTTCACGACCGCCCTGCCGGCAGCGGGGTATCAGCCGCCGGCCGCTCGGCTGTGCGACATGTTCGGCTCGGCCAACAGCCAGGAGACCGTCAGCGTCTCGCCGGCCATGTTCCACGACTTCTGCTTTCCCTACTACCGCGACGCGGTGGCCCCGCTGGGGCTGCTGTACTACGGCTGCTGCGAGCCGGTCCACCCGTTCTGGGGCGACCTTCAGCGCCTGCCGCACCTCAAGAAGATCTCCATCTCGCGCTGGTGCGACGAGACGTTCATGGGCCAGGCCTTGCAGGGCACCGGCGTGATCTTCTCGCGCAAGCCCGACCCGCGCTTCCTGGGCGTGGATGTGAAACTGGACGAAGCAGGCTGGAAGGCCAGTATCCGCGCCAGCCTCAAGGCCGCCCGCGGCGTGGGCGTGGAGTTCATCGTTCGCGACGTCTACACCGTCCACGGCGACCTGTCCAAGCCCCGCCGGGCCGCCGAACTGGCCCGGCAGGTGATCGACCAGCGATAGCGCAGGCCGCAGGAATCAAGTGGGCCACAGCGGCACAGAGAGCGCAGAGACGGACATTTCAGGACAGAACAGAGACGGACACGTCAGCTCAAGATACGTTGCATAGCTCCGCATCGGTGACAGCGCACCGGGCAGCCTGGCCATACAGCCCGAAGGGCTGAGAGCGTACAGCCTGGGGCAACGCCCCAGGTAACGGTGCATTACACAGCCAAGCCCTGAAAGGGCGCGAGAGGCAAAGCTCTCCCGCCCTTGCAGGGCTTATATCGTAGTATCCCGCCAACCCAGGGCGGCGCTTCGCTGTGCCCTGGGCTGGATTCTTCAAGCCCTTTGGGCTTGGGAATGCGGACTAGAATCGCCTCTGCATGAGCCCCGACTCAGCATTCGCAGCCGCCCAGCCGATCACCCTCGGAGCTTACTGCTCTATTTCCAATGGCCGGCGCGATGCTCGTAGCCGTGCTCGGTGCGATCCCACCGATCCGGTTCCCACCGCGCGCCCTTATGCGGCGGGGCCTCGTGGTGGCCAGGCCGCCAGACGTAATGATGGTCGTAGTAGTCGTAGTGACCGGCGATCCATATCTGGCCACGCGGGCCGTGGGGGACCTTTTCGACGATGATCGGCGGCGGCGGCTCGGGCACGACGATCACCTGGGCGGGTTCACGCTCGACGACGACAGGACGCTCTTCATGCACGACAACTTCGTGCCGATGCTCGTGGCAGCCCGTCAGCAGGCCCAGCGGGGCCACCGCAATCAGGCCGGACACGGTCCATTTCAGAATATTCATGTGGAGCCTTTCTATTTTGAAACTCGACTAACCGGTCAGTGGCTCGAACAGCACCAGACGTTACATGCAATTACGTCAGGTGACAAGCGAGGTTCGGTGCAGGTTCTATGGGTGCCACACCTGCGGCGGTTGCACGTGCGCGTCGCGGAGGACTCGGTCCCCGCCGTTCACCCAAGTGTGTGACTACTGTTCCTGGCGGGAGGCGATTTGGCCACAGCCCCTTGTTGCGCCGTGTAACAGGCCCCGGCTTCAGCCGGGGTGGAGCGGGTTCCCCCGGCATTCTGCCAGCCCGTTTCAACGGGCTTGCCATTTGGCGGCTTGAGCCCATTGCCTCAAGGCACGGCCTCAAGCCCGGTGAACCGGGCTGGTTACGTCTGTCGGCCACCTGGTACCCCGGCTAAAGCCGAGGCCTGTTACACGACAAAGCCGGACGGCCAGAAAGCGCCGTCAGACACACACCCGGCAGCGTAGCCGCTTTTTCATTGCACCGGCCGGGCAGTTGGCTAATTTGTGGGCATGAGCAAACCAATCACGCTTACGCCCAAACAGGTCATTGACAGAATTCTCGATCTTCTAGCCGCCATGCCCGAGGTGGCCAAGGCCATGCCCCAAGGCTGCCAGACCAAGGCCTTCTGGCAGGAACTCTTTGGCCGCAACGCCCGGGCACGCCGGCTGATGGAGACCTTCCAGGAGCTGCCGGCCTTTACCGAGCAGGCCCCGACCAAGCGCTCGCTCTGGCGGGAAGTCTTCGACAAGGACTACCCCGGCACGATGGCGGTGAAGGTGCCCGAGGCCATGCTGACGCTGCAGGAGGTCCTCAACGCCGCCAACGCCCCCAAGCCCAAGCACATTACCATGAAGCGTTGGCGCGACGGCTACGATGCCCAGCAGGAGATCCAGCGCGTCCGGCCAGTCGAGAGCGACGAATACATTCCCAACCCCCACCGCGGCACGACCACCTTCCAGCGTTTCCAGGGCGACCCGGTGTACGCGGCCATGCAGACCAGCGACACCCACGGCCCGCTGGACGCTGACCTGTCCGCGCCGGCCAGCGACAACGTCAAGTACATCCCGCAGACCACGCTGTCGTACTGCCGCTGGCCCTGGTCGTACCTCGAACCCAAGCAGGGCAAGTACAATTGGAAGATCGTCGATACGGCCTTAAAGGCCGCCCACGCCCGCGGCCAAACGCTGCAGGCGCGTTTCCAGCCATACACGACCCAGGTGAATTACTCTGTCACGCCCTGCACGGCCAAGCGCCACCCGCCCGACAGAAGCGTCAACGTGCCCGACTGGTACTGGGACACCGGCGCCAAGTGGATCGCCGAGGGGCCCTTTGGCTTCAACGAGGTTGACAGCAACGATCCGCTGTACATCAAGCACTTTGGCAATTTCATTCGCGCCTTTGCCAAGCGCTACGATGGGCACCCCGACCTGGAGAGCATCGACATCGCGTATGCCGGTTTCTGGGGCGAGGCCGGCGGCAATTCCACGCCCGCCACGGGCACCAAGCTGGCGAACATCTACATCAACAACTTCAAGAAGACCCAACTGCTGTCCATGCTGGGCACGCCCGGCAGCAAGCAGGCCCAGGCCCTGACCGGCCACACCGCCCATCCGGCCGGCTGGCGTGCGGACTGCTTCGGCGATCTGCACTTGACCATAAACGCCGGTGTGCCGGCGCACCTGTGCTGGAACCACACCTTCGACGCCTATCCAATGTCGATCGCGCAGATCGGCGCCCAGGATGCCTGGAAGCGGGCCCCGATCACGATGGAGACCTGCGGCAACGTGGCCACGTGGTTCATGAGCGACTACGACCTGGACGTGATCATGCGGGAAGGCTACCGCTATCACATGTCGGTGTTCATGCCCAAGAGCGCGTTCTTTCCGCAGCAGTTCCTGCCCAAGCTGATGGAGTTCGATAAGAAGATCGGGTATCGCTTCGCCCTCCGGCAGATGCGGTTGCCGCTGCAAAGCGCCCCGGGCAAGAAGGTCAACTTCCAGTTCTTCATCGACAACGTCGGCTGTGCCCCGATCTATCGGCAGTACGCGCTGGCCGTACGTTTCCGCCAGGGCAAGGTGAGCAAGATCGTCCGCTTCAAGCAGGACGTTCGCACGTGGCTGCCCGGCCATGCGTGGTTCGAGGAGAACATCCTCATGCCCTCGGGGCTGAAGAAGGGCGAGGCCAAGCTCGACCTGGTGATCGTGGACGAGAGAAACCAGCCCAAGGTGTGGTTGGCCATGAAGGGCGAGAAGGTGGATGGCTGGCACGCGATGACCAGCATCGACGTAGTGTAGCGGCCTGAGGCAATTGTTGGAAAGGGACCGGTGCTGTGAAACTACTGCGGACATGGACGGACGAAATCGCAGACGATGGCGTGGCGATCTCTCGGCTGTCGGGCGAGGTCCGCTACGCCGACGGTTTCACCGAGACTGTCTGGTTCGCATTCCCTGCCTCTGCCGGCGGCCTGAGTACTTCGGGCAACCCGTGGTTGGCGTGGATGCTGCCGCTGGCGACGACGCTGGGTGAGCCGATCCAAATGGACCTGCCCGTGGACGGCCAGTTCCTGAAAACTGCTGGGCGGCTGCTGGAGATATGGTGCTCGTGGTATCCACACCTGCACCCGGTGAAGATCGAAGCCCCGACGCTGCCGCCGTCAGTCTTCCCGGCCAAACCCAAGGCGTTTGCGTTCTTCACCGGCGGCGTGGACTCGTTCTTCACGGTGCTGCGAAAGGTCCCGTCAGTCGGCGCTCCCGCCCAGGGCTTAGACGCGCTGGTAAATATCTGGGGCTTTGACATCAAGCTGGAGCACCCGGAAAGTTACCGCCGCGCCGCCGTCGAAGTGCGGGCGGCCGCGGAGAAGTTAGGCCTGCCGCTCATCGAAGGCCGCACCAATCTGCGCGAGACGCGATTCAAGCGGGCCAACTGGGGCCGGCTGTCGCACGGGGCAGCCCTGGCGGCCGTGGGACTGTGCCTGGAAGGCAGTTTCCAGAAGGCTTTTGTCGGCTCGACGCACCCGCCCGATCACCAGCCGCCACACGGTTCGCACCCCGACACCGATTACCTGCTGGGCACGTCGGGCTTTGAGATCGTCCACGACGGCGCCGACACCAGCCGGGCGGAGAAGGTGGAATTGATCGCCCGCCACCCGGTGGCGATGGAGCACCTGCACTGCTGCTTCCGCGAGAAGAGCGGAGGCGGAAACTGTGGCCGGTGCCACAAGTGTTATCGCACCATGTTGACGCTGTACTTGATCGGGGCCTTGGATCGCTGCCGGCTGTATAGCGACAAGCCGTTCGATCCGCGCAAGGCCTCGCATCTGTACGTTCACACCGAGAATAGCCGGATTCAGATCAACGACGTGGCCAAGCTGGCGCTACGCGTGGGCCGGCCCGAGGTGGCCGCTGCCATCGACGCGGCCTTGCAGCGGTCGGCGCGCCTGGAGCGCCGAATTGAGCGCCTGCACGCCCATGGCGAAGGCCGCTGGGCCCGCACCGTCCGACGACTGATTCTTTCGGGCAGCTTGCGGTAGCCATCCTGCATAGGCCATGGAATCTGTGATGCCCGCGGAATCTGCGGCCTTTACAATCTCCCCCGGTGAGTCTCCACGACTTGCCGCGATTCTTGGAAAAGGGACCGGCGCCGTGAAATTACTGCAAACCTGGACGGACGAAATCGTAGACGACGGCGTGACGCTTTCTCGGCTGTCGGGCGAGGTCCGCTACGCCGACGGTTTCACCGAGACCGTCTGGTTTGCATTCCCTGCCTGCATCGGCGGCCTGAGCACTTCGGGCAACCCGTGGCTGGCGTGGATGCTGCCGCTGGCGACGACGCTGGGTGAGCCGATTCAAATGGGCCTGCCCGTCGATGGGCAAATGCGGCAATCGGTCGGGCAATTGGTGGAAATCTGGCGCTCCTGGTATCCGCACCTGCACCCGGTAAAGATCGAAGCGCCGACGCTGCCGCTTTCATCGCTGCCGGAAACGCCCAAGGCGTTTGCATTCTTCACCGGCGGCGTGGATTCGTTCTACACGGTGCTGCGAAAGGTGCGGTCAGTCGGCGGCCGGCCCGAGGGTATCGACGCACTGGTGAACATGTGGGGGTTTGACGTCAAGCTGGAGCACCCGGCCGACGCCCGCCGCGCGTCTTCCGAAATGCGTCTGGCCGCGAGCAAGCTGGGCCTGCCGCTCATCGAGGGCCGGACCAATCTGCGCGAGACGCGTTTCAAGCAGGCCGACTGGGGCGGACTTTCTCATGGTGGCGCCCTGGCGGCCGTGGCGTTGTGCCTGGAAGGCGCCTTCCAGCAAGCCGCAATCGGTGCGAGTTTCCCGCTGCGCGGGCAGATGCCCCTGGGCACGCATCCTGACACCGATGCATTGCTGGGCACGTCCGGGTTCCGGCTCGTGCATGACGGGGCCGAGGCCGGCCGGGCGGAGAAGGTGGAATTCATCGCCCGGCATCCGGTGGCCCTGGAGCATCTTCGCTGCTGTTTTCGGGAGCGCGGGCACGGCGGCAACTGCGGCCGATGCTTGAAGTGCTATCGCACGATGCTGACCCTGCACGTTGTCGGGGCCCTGGATCGGTGCCGCTCCTTCGACGTCAAGCGGTTCGACCTGCGCAAGGCACGCCGCATGTATTCGGCGACGGGTATCCCCCAGCTCCTGACGGAGGACCTGGCCGAACTCGCCCAGCGGCTGGGCGACGATGACATGGTCAAGACCATCGAGTTTTCGCTGCGGCGCTCGCGCCGGCTGGCAGGGTGGATTCGGTTTTTACATGCCCAGGGTGAAAGTCGCTGGGCACGCACGATTCGTCGCCGCATTCTTTCGGGCAGCCCGCACTGACCGCGACAAGTTCAGTCGGCGATTTCCAGAACTGGTTTCGTCCCCGTGGCACGCCCGCCCTCGGGCGTGAGCCGGACGAGCAGACGTCGCTTGGTCCGAAACAGCCACAGCCGAGGGCGGCTGTGCTACGAAACCCCTCACAGCCGAGGGCGGCTGTGCCACGAAACACCCGTACCGCTAAGGCGGCTATCTCTCGGACCGCCGGACAAACGCTTACGCCATCGCCACTTGGTCTATCGCCAGTTGCGTCACCTGCTGATGCTTGCGGGCGTACTGGGCCTGCTCGACGCGGCGTATTTCATTGATCGTCTCATACTCGCTCTTGAGCACCTTCACCACGTCGCCGTCGATGCCGCCGTCGGCCACCATCGTCTCCAGCACGCTCTGGGCGCGAAGCGCATCCATGCCCACGCGATAGGGCCGGTCCTCGGTAATGGCTGAAAACACGTCCGCCACGGCCATGATCCGCGAGCCCAGCGTCAGATCCCGTCCCTTGTGGCGGAAGGGATAGCCCCTGCCGTCCAGCCGCTCATGGTGGAACGAGGCCCACTCGGCCACCTGGGGCATGCCGCCGATGGAATCCAGGATCCGGAACGTGTGGTATACATGCTGCTTCATGTGGAACGTCTCATCGGCGCTAAGCCGCCCGGAGTTGTCGAGAATGCTCGAAGGAATGGTCAGCTTGCCCAGGTCGTGCAGGTAGCCGGCCACGCGGAGCAGATTCTCCTCGCGCGGGGCAAACCCCAGCCGCTGGGCCAAGGCGACGGCCGTCGCGGTCACGCCCGCTGAGTGCAGCGCCGTCCAGGAACTGGAGGCGTCGACCAGGTGGCTGAGCATGCAGGCGATGGGCTCGATGACGGCTTCGTCCAGCGTCAACGTGGGCCAGTCGATCTGCCGGGGCAGCACACTGTGGATGCGGTCGGAAACAATGTCCAGCCAGAAGGACTCGGGCTGCGCCACGGCCTCGAAGGCCCGCACGCATTCGGGGTGGAGTTGCCGGCCCGACAGGCCGAGGATTCCCTGGATGATCTCCTGCTGCCTGGGCAGGACCGGCTGCGACCTGCCGGTGCGGCGGTCGACCTCGTCGCCCAGGTGAATGATGTGGCTGGCCAGCGGCACGGGCCGGCCATCGTGCTCGGCGCCCCGGCCATCGTTCCAGTACGTGTGATGGCAGCGGACCAGTTCGGCGGCATCGGCGAAGATCGGCACGTCGCGCAAGAGTTGATAGCCCACCTCGGCGTGCCAGAGCAGGCCTTCGAGCCGGTTGAGATGCACCGCCTGCATGCGGCGTTCGGAGCGCAGCAGACCGATGTCATGAAACGCGGCCGCCAGGAACACGTCCAGCAGCGGAGGCCCCTTAAAGCCCAGCTGCCGAGCGACGCTGGTGGCGATGTATGCGACGCGAAGCTGGTGGCTGTTGACCTCGCGGTGGACACAGTCCATGGCCTGGGCCAGCGACATCACCATGCGGTGCAGCGGAACCTGCGGATTCACAATCATCGCGACCTCTCATTGCTGGTCCCCGCCTGAGCCAGTATAGGTCGCCGCACCGTAGGCTGGGTCGAGCGCCGTTGCGAGGCCCAAGAGCGGGCTGCCTATGCGGGGGTCTGGCATAGGTAGAGCCGCAAGACGACGCGGTTCAACCTATGGCACCCACGTGAACGTTGTAGGCTGGGCCGAATGTATTCATGAGGCCCACCTTCGATGACTGGCCCGTTTTCTGCGTCCATCTGCGCAATCTGCGGATCAGGCTCGGCGCCGGCTGGCCAGGATGGCTGCCCCTAGCGCGCCGGTCATGAGCGGATCGGGCGCGACGGTGACGGGCTTGTGCAGGGCTCGCTCCAAGGCCGATGCCATGCCGGCAATCCGCGCCACCCCGCCGGTGAAGACGACGGGCGAATCCACCTCGCCGGCCAGGGCGGAAATCCTGGCCGCAATGGCCGACTGAACGCCCGAGACGATGTCCTGGCGACTGGCCCCGCCGGCCAGCAGGCCGATGATCTCCGTCTCGGCGAAGACGGCGCACATGCTGCTGATGGCGGAGGGCTTGTGGCTGCGGGCCGCTAACTGGCCCAGTTCGGCCAATTCCGCCTCCACCCGTTGGGCCACCAGTTCAAGGAACCTCCCCGTGCCGGCGGCGCAGCGGTCGTTCATGGCGAAGTCGCGGACCCGCCCGCCAGCATCTAAGCGAATGACCTTGCTGTCCTGCCCGCCGATGTCGATAACGGTCCGGGTCTCGCTCAGCAAGTGATGCACGCCCGCGGCGTGGCAGGAGATTTCCGTAATGGTGGTGTCGCAGCGGACCTGGCTGCGGGCGTAACCGGTGGCGATGGTGCCGGCAAGGTCAGCTCGCGTCAGGCCGGCCTGGGCCAGAAGTCCTTCGAGCAAGCGATCCGCCAGGTCCCCCTGGCCAACGCCCTGATCGACGCAGTCCCCCGCCAGCACGCGCAAGCTCGGCGCTTCCAGCAGAACCGCTTTGACGGTCCGCGAGCCCGCGTCGATGCCGGCATAGATCATGTGCTAGTCCTTGCCCGACAGCCGAGGGCGGCTGTCCTACGAAAACGCGACAGCCGAGGGCGGCTGCCCTACGAAAACACGACAGCCGAGGGCGGCTGTCCTACGAAAACACGACAGCCGAGGGCGGCTGTCCTACGAGAACGCGACAGCCGAGGGCGGCTGTGCTACGGGTTACGGCTTTTCAACCACCACTCTAAACCCGATCCAGTTCAGTTGGATGTCGGGATGGAACCAGTACCGGGCGGCCGAGCGGCAGTAGGCGGCCTTGCGGTCCCAGCAGCCGCCGCGGAGCACGCGATACTGGCCCGAGGCCGGGCCTTCGGGATCGTCCGAGCCGGCGTCGGCGTAGGAGGCCATGTAGTAATCGCTGCACCACTCCCACACGTTGCCGCAGATGTCGTACAGTCCCCAAGGGTTGGGCTTCTTCTGCCCAACCGCGTGAGTCTTGGCCCCACTGTTCTGGTCGAACCAGGCGTAGTCGGGCAGCTCGAAGTATTCGGGATCGTCGCCAAAGAAGAACCGCGTGACAGTGCCGGCCCGGCAGGCGTACTCCCACTCAGCTTCGGTAGGCAGCCGAACGATCTTGCCCGTCTTTTCGGACAGCCGCCGACAGAACTCCTGGGCCGCCGACCAGGAAACTCGGTCAACGGGATTCTTGGGGCCAGTGAAGAAACTCGGCTGCGAGGCCGGGGCCGTGGAAGGCGCCGACGCGCTGTTGCGACTGGCTGGCGCGATCGCCACAGGCCCACTGGCCGAGTTGGGCGGCCGGCTGGCAGGTTGGTTCGCCCCGGAAGCTGCGGCAGCACTGGCCGGTGACGAGGGTCGCGAGAGGGCCTGGCTGGCGGCCTGGCTGGCTGACTGGCTGCACGCCGTGCTTGCACTGCCGCCCACATCGGCCATCACCTGCTCGTATTGCTCCTGCGTGACGGGATAGACGCCCATGTAGAAGGCATCGTCGATGGTCACGTCACGCTGCGGGCTTTCGTCGTCGTAGCGATCCTTCTCCGTGGCCGGGCTGCCCATGACGAACGTTCCGGCCGGCAGCAGCACCAGTTTCATCTGCACCCCATTGCCGAGGTCCAGATTCAGCGTCTCGCCGCTGGGTTGGGCAGGCGCGGGCCGGGATGCCGGCGCGCTGGCGGCGGGCGCTGATGCTGTCGCAGGCGCGGCGGCCATGGGCGCCGGCGCAGCAGCCGGCCTGGATGCCGCCATCGTCGCCACGACGACAGGTGCGGCCATCTTCACCGCGGGCGCCATCGCCGCCGGCGCCGAGGCAGTGGCTGCGGCCCGCGATGCCGAAGCCACCGGTGTTGCCGAACGGGCTGGGCTGGTCGTCAAGATTGGCGCGATAGGCGCCGACTTGGGTGCCGTGGCCGCGGAGTCCAGCGGCCACGCCGCCAGCGCACAACCAACCACCACCGCCAGCAAAGTCATCCCCCGCCACGTCCAGGCAAAACGCAAGGTCATCGGTTATTCCTCATAAAGCTCAAACTTCTCATCATGGCCAGGCGGAACGAGTGGGTGCCATAGGCTGATATCGTGGGTGCCATAGGCTGAGACGTCTTCGCGTCTTCTAGCGAAGGCGGCTCTGCCTATGGCCGAGTCTGGCATAGGTAGAGCCGCCAGACGACGCGGCTCAACCTATGGCACCCGGCTCTGGCACCCGATCTATGACGCCGATCCTGGCGCCTGTGCATAGCTATTCTACTTCTTATCCCAGCACCAACTCGAATAGTACGGCGTGAATTCGCCGACCAGGCGCGTGTTCAGGATCAGCGCGTAGCCCGTCGAGCGGTGGTGTATTCGGTCACGCGAGACTCCGTAGGAACTCTGGCCGTAGAAGCCGCCGTACGCCCGCAGGTCCGTCGAGGCCGTCTCCTGCTGCGTCAGGCCTTGCAGCGTGGACTGGACGATTCGCTGCTTTAAGGCCGGGATGTCCTCGGTGAGCTTCTCTTCCAGGCAGAGCTTGAGATACTCGTGATTGTTGATGGTGCAGACGAACGTCCCGCCGAGGCTGGGGTAGCTGCTGTCTTCATCAACGATGGTCCACATCCGGCGGATGTGCGTTTGCAAGGCCGCCAGCATCCGCGGCTCGTGCCATTGGCGATACGCCGCCAGCAGGGCGATGATGGCGAAGTCGTCGTTGCCGTAGGTAATTTCGACCTCGCCGTGGAAGCCGGCCGGAACGACCGGCACGTTGAAGTTCCGCTCGTACATCTCCAGCAGCGGGTCGATCAACTGCCGGAAGTAATCCAGCCAGAGCTTTTCACCCGTGACGCGATACAGGTAGTAATACACCAGCCCGCCGCCGGCCTGCCAGTCGCCCTTAACCAGCGGCAGGTCGCGTTCGGCGTCCAGGGAGCCTTTGACGAAGTCGTAATTGCAATACGGCCAGCCGTTCTTGTCGCTGCCGTAGTCGTGATACCAGCGGGCAAACAGGGTCGCCCGGTGCAGCCACTCTTCCTCGCCCGTCTCGCGGTACAGGGCGATAAAGCCCATGGCGCCGGTGGCGGCATCGCGCGGGTAGGAGTAGCGGGACTGCGGGCTTTCCTCGCACAACGCGCCGTAGGCGATGGGGTTGGACTGGTCCATGACTTGCAGCGTGCGCAGGTAGCCCGAGGCCGTCAGGGCCGACTGGCGGCAGTTGAAGTGCTCGTGACGGATGATCTTGCTGGCCGTCAGCAGGCCCATGATGGCCAAGGCCTGGCCCCACACGCCCATGCCGCGGCACCACTGCCGCTTGGGGAAATACTCGTAGATGTACCGGCCATAATCGGCGGATTCGTGCACGCCGCCCCAGGGATGCTCCTTGGTGTTCTGGCAGTTGACGTACCATTCGCACGCCAGCCGGATGGACTCCAGCAGGCGTTCACGCGTCTTGGGGGTAAGCTCTACATCCACGTCGGTTCTCCGCAGCGGCTTGTGCGCCGGCGCGGCCGGACGTGCCAGTCACGCCCGAACAACCTGCGCCGCCACGAAAGAGGCTACCGCATGGCGAGAGCCTTGGCTAGTGGGCGAGCAAACTTGGTGCAGGCGATTGGGGTGGGTGCCATAGGCTGACCGGGCTTCGCGCTGTCTGGCGAAGACCGGGCTGCCTATGCGAAGGTCCGGCATAGGTAGAGCCGCAAGACGGCGCGGCTCAACCTATGGCACCCATCGTGGGGTGCGGCACCCGTTGTGAACTATGGGTGCCATAGGCTGACCGGGCTTCGCGCTGTCTGGCGAAGGCCGGGCTGCCTATGCGAGGTTCGGCATAGGTAGAGCCGCAAGACAACGCGGCTCAACCTATGGCACCCGTCGTGGGGTGCGGCACCCGTTGTGAACTATGGGTGCCATAGGCTGACCGGGCTTCGCGCTGTCTGGCGAAGGCCGGGCTGCCTATGCGAAGGTCTGGCATAGGTAGAGCCGCAAGACAACGCGGCTCAACCTATGGCACCCATCGTGGGGTATGGCACCCGTGGCGATGGATGGGACTTGTTGTGAGGGCCGAACGACCGCAGGCGCCCCTACACGGCCGAGGGGTAGCGCAGCCGCTCTTCCAGGCTCAGGATGCGGATGGCCAGGCGCAGGCGGATCTTCAGGTCCAGCGGTTCAAAGGGCTTGAGCAGGTAATCGTCCGCCCCGGCCACCAGGATCCGCAGCAACTCGTCGCGGCTGGTCTGACTGGTCATCAGCAGGATGTATTGCGACGAGCCGGCCGAGCCCTGGCGAAGCTGCCGGCACACGTCAAAGCCATCCAGGCCTGGCATCTTCCAGTCCAGGATGGCGATCTGCGGCGCGTTCTCCTGCTGTAAGGCCGCCAGCGCCTCCTGGCCATCGCAGGCCAGTTGCACCTCGAAATTGAACTGCGCCAGCAGGCCTTGGAGCAGGCTTCGGTACGTCGGGTCGTCATCGGCTACGAGGACGCGCATGCGGTGGCCTCCCTTTCGTGAGTGAGGGTCGTTTGCAGGCTCACCAGGCAACGCCGCAGCGAACGGAAATGTTCGCCCACATCGCCGGCGTCGCCGCGTGTGCAGGCCTGCTGAAGTTCTTCGGCACAACGGCACGCCGCCGGCGCGCCCAGCAGCCCCAGCGAGCCTTTCCAGCGATGTGCCAGTGCGGCCAGTCCGGCAGCGTCGCACACGGCGGCCGCTGCGTCGGCCTGGGGCAGAACCTCGCGCAGGTCGGCCAGGAACGTATCGATAATCGCACCCAGCGCCCCAGCGTCGCCACCGGCCAGCGCCAGCGCCTCGTCGCGGTCCCACTCTAGAGCAGCGGCAGCGGTTGGCGTTGCCGCGAGCGGCCCATTTGACACTGGCCGACCGCACGAGTCGGCAAACATGTCGGCAATCAGGTCGCGCAGGTGATCGGGGCGGAATGGCTTGGAGATGTATCTATCCATGCCAGCCCGCAGGCAGCGTTCGCAGTCGCTCTCCTGGGCGTGGGCGGTCATGGCCACGATGGGCACGCGGTGGCCCGAACGCATCTCGCGCCGGCGGATTTCGATGGTCGTCTCCACGCCGCTGAGCCCGGGCATCTCGTAGTCCATCAGCACCAGGTCGAAGCGTTCGGCCTCCATCGCCCACAGCGCCTCTTCGCCCGAGGCGGCCGATTTCGCCCGGTGCCCCCACCGCTGCAGGAGAATCGAGGTGGCCTGGCGATTGACGGGGTTGTCATCGACCACCAGCACGTTCAGGCTGGGCGTGTTGCGGGCCGAGCGAGTTCCCGAGCCGGCGCAGGCCTCACGCTTGGCCGCCTGGGCAACGGCCAGCCGCAGCGCCAGGTGAAGCTGATCGTCGTCGACGTCCTGGCCCAGGTACACGTCGATGCCCGTCTGGATGCACTGCGTGGCGTCGTTGCTGAGCCCCTCGGGGCACATCGCCACCAGCGGCAGGTACGAACCGGCCACCACCGCCAACTCGTCGGCGAAGGCAAAGGGACTCATCAGCACCCCGCCGCTGTCGTACACCACCAGCGTGAAGGGCTTGCCGCTGTCGCGCGCCGTCTTGACGGCCAGCAGCGCCGCCTGGGCGGTCTCGATTCGACTGCACGAGCCCACCCAACTGCTCACACGCTGGGCCAGACGCCCCAGGCGATCCTGCGCCGGACAGACCACCAGCACCGTTCGGCCGGCCAGCTTGGGCAGCATCTCGCCCTTGGTCGGCAACGCCGCGGCCGCCGCGGGATTCAGCCGAATGTCGAAGGCAAAGGCAGTGCCGTGGCCCTCTTCGCTGCGGACGTGAATCTCGCCACCCATCAGGCCCACGACCCGCTGGGCGATGGCCAGGCCCAGCCCCGTGCTGTCTGGCCGGCTGCCGTCGGCGGCGGAACATTGATAGTACGGATCGAAGATCCGGGCGATGTCCTGCGCGGACATGCCCCTGCCGGTGTCCTGGACCTCGAAGTGCAGCACACGCTGCTGCTTGAGCATGGCGATGGATGCCCGCACGACGACCTCGCCGGTGGTGGTGAATTTCAGGGCGTTGCCGATGAGATTGTTGAGCACCTGGCGCAGCCTGCCCGGATCGCCCAGCACAACGGCCGGCACTTCGGGGCTGATCTCCCAGCGCAGGGCCAAGCCCTTAGTCCGCGCCAGCGGCGCCAGCGAGGTCAGGGCGTGAATGACGCATGCCGGCACGTGCATAGGAATGTTGCACAGATCCATCCGGCCAATTTCCACCTTGGACAGGTCCAGCACGTCATTGACCACGGCCAATAGAGAGTCGGCGCTCTCTCTGACCACGTTCAAATAGCTCTGCTGCTCAGCGGGCGTAGCGGCGCTGGCGGCCAGTTCCGTCATGGCGATAACGCCGTTGAGCGGCGTGCGCAGCTCATGGCTCATCTGCGCCAAGAAGTCGCCCTTGGCCTTGCTGGCGTGCTCGGCCGCCTTGCGCCGCTGATGTTCCAGTTCGGTGTGGGCGCGCTCGCTGCGGCAGGCGGTGTAGCCCGTGGCGAAGTACAGCAGGGCCAGCGCCAGGATCAGGGCGTATGTGACCCGCTCGTGCGAGTCGATGGGGACGGCCACGTCCGCCTGCGGCGAGCCGATGGCCACGCCGAAGCGCCGGCCATCCAGCGTGATGGGGGCAAACGCGATCAGTTCCTCTTCCCCGTCGGCCCGGGTAACGTCGGCCAGCCCGCTGTGGCCCGCGACGCACCGCCCCAGCGCGTATGGCCAGAGATCGACGTGTGGAATCTTCTGCCGCGGCGCATCGGAGTCCGAGAGCACGTACTGCACGCACCGGCCCTTGAGGTTCGACTCGTCATGCACGATCACGTCCGAGTCGGTCAGCAGCCAGTACACGCTCTTGGCGGTATTGCCGCCCTGGGCCTGGCAGCCCACGGCCAGGTGGTAGATGTTGATCGTGGCGTACAGCGCCCCGACGGCCTGGCCCTCGCGCAGGATCGGCAGCCAGATCGTCAGCCTACGCTGACCCGCGCCGGCGGCCGGCGCGAACTCGGGGGCCTCATCGCCGTCGTTGCCGACCTCGGCCGAGGGCGAGCGCACCACCACTACCTGCTTGCCCGCAGCGTCCAGCACGGCCAGTTCTTCCAGCACGGCGCTGCGGCCTTGCAGACAGGACGCCAGCACGTCCTTGGCCGCGGGGGCCAAGCCTCGGACATCGGGGTGGCTGACAATCGACAGCAGGTCGCGCCGCAGGGCCCGGAACTCTTCCTCCACCGACGTGGCCAAGCCCGACACGGAGCGCAGCTGCTGCTTCTGAAAGCTGCGGACCATGCTGTCCTTGAACTTGGCGTGATGGATGCGCAGCAGCGCCAGAAACGCCAGCGCCGAAATGACCGTGATCAACACCGGACGGGCCGCACGAGCCGCGCGTCGCCACGCGCTTGGCCGGGGACCATCGCTGTCGCAATAGTCGCTGGGCCAGGCGAGGTTCTTGAGAGTCTGCCCCGCGGCACTGCACTGCCGTTTGAAACCGCGTACGAAATCTGGCCAACAGACAGCCATGATTAGCGCCTTCTTCCGTCCGACCTTTACCCGGTCAGTTTATCGACCCGGCCAGAGGCGCTCTTTAGCATGCGGCCAGAAATTCGGGCAACAGGCCCTCAAGTTCGGAGGGCATTCCACGATAATGTGTTTGATCCGCAGATGGCGCAGATTTCGCAGAGGATTGCTGAGAGTAAAAACAAAGCGAGCAGGCACGAACCGGAGACTTCTCCAGCCTGACGGTCGCCCCTGGGTTAGGGTCGGGTCATGATCGGTGCGCCCGCCGTGTGCCTGCTCGTTATAGCTTTTGGTTGAATTGCTGCTTATTCCGCCCATTCACCCCGAATCGTCATCTGCGAATATGCGCCGCAAACGAAACTGCGTTGGGAAACGAATCGTCTTTGCTAGAACCTATGCAGAACCCCGTAAACACACATCCACAAACAGAACCCATCAATACACGTCCAAGAACCATCTAAACCATAGTAGGTCGCCAAGTACGGCAAAACACGAACACTCTGAAAATTCCAACTCGCTATTAACGATATTCCGGCCCCCGCATCCGGTTTGGCCAGTAGAAATCGGGCATACTTGGGCAAGAGGCCGCACATCCCGATAACGCCATCTGCACATATAATCAGGTATCAAAGCGACTTATGCAGCGACATCCAACGTGGCTGCACCAGCCGCGCTTTGGCTCACCGATCGCTGTTTCGCCGGATGCCAGCGCCAGAAGTATTTCTTTTTCGAGAATGTGGCCGCCATGATTTACCCGTCGGTGCCGTGGTTTGCGAGTGAAGCGAGCAACCACGTTGGGCGCACCTGGCGCCATCCCGATTCGCGCGCACGCTCACGCCGCTGGTGGGTGGCATGGTCAGCCCGTCTTCTTGGGCTGGCCATGTGTGAAGCCTCGTGGCATCAGCAGGTAGGGCCTTGCCCGCCGGCGTGAACTTCCTCTGGCCAGCAAGGTAGGGCGGGCATTGCCCGCCGCTTGGCCCCCATATGGCCAAAGTCGTCGGGCAGTGCCCGGCCTACTACCACAGCCGAGGGCGGCTGTGCCACGGGCCAGGGTGCCGTGGCTTGCCAGTGAAGCGAGCAACCACGTTGGCGTTCACTTCGGCCTGGTGGTAGCATGTGGCCATGGCAACTCGGGCGGCGATTCTGGTTGCGATCATCGGGGCATTTCTGGGCTTGAGCTGCGGCAAGAAGGCCGCACCGGCAGCCAGCGCGCCGGCTGACTTGGCGCGAGTCATCCTGACAATCGAAGCCAGCGGCGATCCCAACATCGACGTCGAGCGCGATCTGAAGGAAGTGGACCGCCTGGCCAAGATGCTGGCCACGCGCATGGTCTCGGATGAGCCCTGGGAACAGCTCCGCGCCATGGCCGACTACCTTCACCGCAATTTCGTCGTGCAATACTCGCTGGAACAGCCCAGGCTCCACACATTGCTGACAAAGCACCAGGGCAATTGCGCTGCCATCTCTCTGCTGTACGTTGTGCTGGGCCAACGGCTGGAGATGCCGATTCGGCTGGCCTTGGCGCCGGGCCACGCCTTCGTGTTCTGGGACGCTCCCGGCGAGCGCATCTACTGGGAGGCCACCGGTCGCGGCCACGCGTTCGCGCTCGAAAAGCAGCCGTCTCTCAAGCCTGTTACCGAACTGTCGCTAGCTCAGACGCCCGTCCTTGCCTGGACAGGCCTTTCACGCTCCCTGTGCGATCAGGGAAGAAACGAAGATGTCTTGCGGGCGACGCAGGAGACGGCGAAACTCGACCCGGCTTGTCGTGCAGACGCGGCGTGGTGGTTCTATCGCGGCGACGCGTACACGCAACTGGGGCGGTATGATCAGGCGATCGCGGCATATCAGGAAGCTGACAAGGCCGCGTCATCCTCGGATGCCCAGCTTAGTATCGCAAAAGTTGAGAGACGCCGGGGTCGGTATGAAATGGCCGCTGGGCTCATACACAAATACTTGCAAACCCACCCGGACGACGCCAAGGCAATGCTGGCGCAGGGGGAACTGCTGCTTGCGCTGTACGACTACGACGCGGCGCTTCGGGCTTTCGATCAATGCACCCAAGCTTGGCCGGAGGAGTTCAATGGCTGGGCCTATAGAGGCAACGTGCAGCGCTGCCTTCACCAAACCACGGCCGCGATCCAGTCCGCTCGGCGGGCGGAGGCGTTGCACCCTGAATGGGCGGAGGGCTGGGCGCTGGAGGCGATGTGCCACCTCAGCCAACACGATTTCGAGGACGCGGTGGCGGATGCCACCAGGGCCATTGAGCATGGCAAGCGGTCAATTGACTACTATACTCGAGGCTCAGCATATTTGTGCTTGCGTAAATATGATGCTGCCCTGGCCGATGCCGAGCAGGCCATGAAGCTCGATCCCGGGAATACGAATTGTCACTTGCTCGGGGCGTGTGTCCTTGTCGAATTTGGCCGGGCCGAGGAGGCCCAGGCGGAACTGTTGCAGGGCATCCAGCCGGAATGGACGCCGCGGGCGTTCTGGTACCGTTCTGACTACTGGTGGCGGCTGCACAAGTACAGTCGCAGCCTGGGCGACTTTCAAATGTACCTGCTCACAACGGGCGTCATGGCCCCGCTCGATGCCGCACGGGCCTGCTACTTCCGATTTGAAAGCGCCGTCGTGAAGAGCATCCTCTTCTCGCCAGCCAACCCGTGAGCCCGGCGCCATGCTTCTGCGTCGTGTGCAGAAGCATGCCCGACACGCTTCCACAACGGCGTGGAAGCGGCACCCGGCACGTAGGGTCCGCAGGTTCCTCGCGCTGTTGCGAGGGTTCTGCGGACGGGATACCGCGCCGCCCGTCCGCAGAATCCTTCGCGAGGGTGCCGTGGTTTGCGAGTGAAGCGAGCAACCACGTTGGACGCACCCGGAATCATCCCGACTCGCGCGCACGCTCGCGCCGCGGGCTGGCGCGGTATATACCACGCTGCAAGTGACGGCCGGCTGTGGAGATCTGGCCAGGGCGAACGCCGCGGTGCGCGCCGGGCGGTTCGTCGGGCCTTCTATAGACGAGCCTCCGGCCGCTGGGTGGTCGGGAAGGACGGCTCACAACTGAAGAGCGGTCGGCAGCAGTTGTCTTGAGTTCCTCCGGCGAGAGTCGTCGGGCAGTGCCCGGCCTACTACCACAGCCGAGGGCGGCTGTGCCACGGGGCCGCGCGGGCAGGCCCGCCCCGCTACCTGCTGCGTCGTTGAAAGCAGTCCCGTCTTTTGCTAGCTCGGAGAGCGTCTGAAAGTAGCCCCGTCGGACCGAAGGGAGGGCGGGGTAGGCGGGCGGCGACGGCAGAGCCCTTTACGGGCGACTGAGGCCCTGCGATGGTGCCTCCAATCATCAATCGCCCGCAAGGGGCTCTTGAGAAAAGAATGCCCTGCCTTCCCCGCCCTTGCTTCGCTGCGGGACGGGGCTACTTTCAGACGCCCTCTGGGCTAAGAGCGACACGTCGTTGCGCGGGTGTGCGCATGGGGTGCGCTCACCGCCAATCGCGGCAGACGGAGCGTCGTCGAGATTCGCAAGGCGATGGAGGCCAGCGTGATACTCCTCTGGGCGTGCGATCCAGATCGTTCCGAACGGTGCCAAATCGTTCCGTTTCGTTCCGTTTGGTTCCCAACGGTTCCGCTTGGTTCCGAATCATTCCGCACGGTGCCTGCGGGGGAATGACCGTGTGCAGAACCCCTCGCTTCACTCGGGAACCTGCACACCCTACTTCCTATGGCCAGAGTCGTCGGGCAGTGCCCGACCTACATGTCACACCTACCCAACCTGTGGTGTGCACATGGCCACGGCCCAACCACGGCGTGGTCATGCGACCCATCATGGCCGAGGGCGGCTGTGCCACGAGTTTGGCCCGTCGCGGCGGCACTCTAAAGTTTTGCCTTGGCCGAGGCCGATATGAGCGCTACTTCTCGACTATGTGAAGGGACTGTAATGAGCAAACGCGAGTTGATTGACGAGATCGTCCGGCTGAACCCGACCGCCCGGCCGGACTTCCTGGCTCACTTTGGGGACCATGACCTGCGCGAGTACCTCGACCATTTGAATTGGCTCAACGCTCCAGCGGCCACGCCGATCAGCCTGGCCTCGCCGGCGGCGTGTGAGTCATCGGCCCAGCCGGTGGCCGCCGAAGCCGCCCAGGTGGCCCTGGCCGAGACAGCAGTGGCTGTGGCCGAAATGGACGAAAGCACCGATGAGCGGGCTGCTCGCACCCAAGCCCCGGCCTACGAGGACGAGCTCTCGACGAGCCAAACCGTCGCCGTGGCCGCCAACGCTGATTCCGAAGATTCGTCGCCCTTCGCCGACCAGACGCAAGAGGAGTCGCAGACGTATCTGTTCTAGCTCTGTGTACCTTGGCCGGTATTCGGGCGCCCTGTTTTGTGCGAGCAGGGCGTCCCGTACTGCCGTCTTGGGGCCCGAGCGCAGCCGCCGCCGCGTCCGTTCAAGCCAGGCTTGTTCCCCGAATTTGAAAAACCCCTTTTGCCGTTTTTGAAAAACGAGGGCTTGACAGGATTCCCCGTCATCCCGTATATAAAATGCTCTGCTGTCGTCAGAGAAGCTACGGGGCCGTAGCTCAATTGGATAGAGTACCGGACTGTCGATCCGGTGGTTACGGGTTCGAACCCCGTCGGCCTCGCGTAAGTAAAGCGTTGGAAGCCAGTCAGTGAAGGACTGGCTTCTGTCGTTTCCACATCGAAATACCCACCTTTTGGGCGAACTGGATCACTTTTTGGGTTGGATCGACGGGCTTTCTTCTCGGCCCTTCTTGGCTCACAAAGAGTCCCGCCGGAAAGCATCGTCGGCCATTTCGGATGCGTCTCAACCAGGTCCGCTGATTCGCAAGTGGGGCAAGCGGAGATGGCGGTCTGGGGATAGCGCGGCATTGCCCACGGCACGGAATTCGAGCTCATACCAGGGGATAAGTCCAATGACAGCAAGGAAGTGCAGCAGATATTCAACGTCGCAACGATGACGATGGCCGGCGTGAGAATAAGGTGACCCGACGGGGCCCATGGCCTTGCCTCGGGCAGAACGCACCCCAATGCGATGCGACGACAGCTGTGGACCAGAGAAACCACCCGCTTGCTCTGACATACTCATTCTCCGCCCAGTTACTTATCACACACGAGACTTGATGGCATGATTGTGGCACCGATACCGCGTTCTGTCAACCCAGATTCTGGCGGGTTCGGGGAACGAGGCCGGCAAGGGAGAGCTAGCCCACAGGCCACGGGATGCCGCGTTCACGGACTTGGGCCTGCCATCCGACGGGAAAAGGGTTCCCGTCAAGGCCGGCCAAGAGAAGCTTCGCTCACGAATCGCACCTCAAGAGACAGATCGTGACCGGCACCGACAACCACATAGAGTTGTCAGTATATACTCCGGCTGTCGTGATGGACGAATTTGCCCCCGTGCGACATGGCTAGGAAAACCGCACCTGGCCATGCTCCCAGCGCACGGCGACCGACGCCGCAACCCGGCACTACCTTCGGGACAACCTGACAAAGAAACTAGAAAGGCGAAGGGCCTACCTAACTTCCCTCAGAGCGGCTGCATTGTATGTCCACGTTCCACTATGTCAATAATGATATTATTACTTTCTGCATGTCCCCAGATATATTCTGCCGACTGGGCGGGCAACGCCCCGGTTGCCCCGTAACTTTCCCCGGCGGTCTTGCGCGACCAGCGCGCCACATGGGCTGTTTCCGTTGGCCAACGTGGTTGCTCGCTTCACTCGCAAACCACGGCACCCACGACAGGACTTGGGTGATCTCTCACATCGCACATCAATCACAGCGGTTCCAGGCGGGCGTAGGCCAGGATGAGCGTCTTGCAGCCAAGTTGCGGGAACTCCACGACGGCGCGGGCTTCGTCGCCCTGGCCATGCACCTGCTGTACCACGCCGATGCCGAAGATCGGGTGGCGCACGCGCCGACCAATGCGGATGCCCGCGAACCGGCTGGAGATGTGCCGCTCCTCGATGGCTTCGATCGCCTCGATGGCGGCGCGCTGATCGACCTCCTCGAAGAAGCCGTCCGCGTGCCGCTTGACGCCGCGGTTGAATGTATCGACGTCCATGGGCCGGTGCCGCAGCGCCGGGCCTTGCGGGGCCTTGTCCAGCCGCGTCACACCGTCAGAGCCGATCTCATTCAGAAAGCTCGACTCCACCTGCCGCGTCTGCATGCCGCGAATGTTGCGGTACTGCGCCGAAGTGAGAAAGAGCCGGTCCCGCGCCCGCGTCATGCCCACAAAGGCCAACCGCCGCTCCTCCTCGATGTCGGCCGGCTGGCCGTTGGCACGCTGGAAGGGCAGCAAGCCGTCCTCGCAGCCCACGACGAACACCACGGGAAACTCCAGCCCCTTGGCCGCGTGCAGGCTCATCAGCGTCACGGCCCCGGCGGCCGGGTCGAGCGAGTCGATATCTGCCACCAAACTCACCTGCTGCAAGTAGTCGGCCAGCGTGGCGTGCTCGTTTTCTTCGTCGAATTCCTTGGCCGACGAGACCAACTCCTGCACGTTCTCCCAGGCCTGCTTTTCCTGCTCGTCCTTCTTGAGATACTCCTCGATGCCGGCCTGCTTGATGACCTGCTCGATGACCTCGCGGATGCTCTTGACCGGCGCTGCGGTCAGACGCTTGATCAACTCGGCAAAGACCTTGACCTTGCCGGCGGCGCCGCTGCCCAGACCGGCCTGCTCGGGCGCGCTGCATGCCTCCAGCAGGCTGATGCCGCGACTTTCGGCGGCCGCTTCCAGGCGGCCCAGCGTGGTAGCGCCGATGCCGCGGGCCGGCACGTTGATGACCCGTCGGCACGAGACGGCGTCGAAGGGGTTCGACAGCAGCCGCAGGTACGCCAGCACGTCCTTGATCTCGGCGCGGTTGTAAAACTCCACGCCGCGGGCGATCTGGTAGGCGATGCCATGCCGGCGCAGCGCCTCCTCCAGCACGCGCGACAGGGCGTTGACGCGGTAGAAGATGGCCATATCGCTGTACGCCAGGCCTTCGCTCTTGAGCCGCATCACGGTGCGTCCAACCTCATCGGCCTCGGCCTTTTCGTCGAACAGTCGCACGATCTGCACATCCGCGCCGCCTTCGCGGACGGCGATCAACTGCTTGTGCTTGCGCTGGCGGTTGTGCGAAATCAGGTTCGACGCCGCCTGCAGGATCGGCGCGGTCGAGCGGTAATTGTGCTCCAGCCGAACCACCTGGGCGTTGGGGTAATCGGCCTCAAATTCCATGATGTTGCGGATGTCGGCCCCGCGCCAGGCGTAGATGGACTGGTCGGGATCGCCCGTGGCGCAGATGTTCTCGTGCTCCATGGCGATGCCGTGGGCAATGACGTACTGGGCGTGGTTGGTGTCCTGGTACTCGTCGATCAGGATGTGCGTGTACCGCTGCGCCAGCTCCTGGCGAACCTCCGGGTGGTCGCGGAGCAGAAACGCCATCCGCATCAGCAGGTCGTCAAAGTCCAGAGCCTTGCTCTCCGCCAGCAGCCGCTCGTACTGCCGGTACACCTTGGCCACGGTCTTGTCGAAGAACTCCTTGGCGGCCGCGGCGAAGGTCGGGGCATCCTGCAGGGCGTTCTTGGCCCGCGAGATGGTCGAGTGAATCGCCCCCGGCGGCACGTTGGAGGTCGGCACCTCGGATGCTTCCATGGCCCGCTTGATGCAGCGCAGCTGGTCGTCGGAGTCGTAGATGCTGAAGTTGCGCGAAAGCCCGGCCGGGTCGGCGAATTCCCGCAGCAGCCGCACGCACAGCGAGTGAAACGTGCACACCGTGGCGCCGCTGGTCATGCCCAGCGAGGCCACGCGCTGACGCATCTCGCCGGCGGCCTTGTTGGTAAAGGTAATGGCCAGGATGTGCCACGGGGCGATGCCCTGCTCGACCATGTACCCGACGCGGCGGGTAATGACCCGCGTCTTGCCCGAGCCCGCGCCAGCCACCACCAGCAGCGGCCCGTTCACGCACGTGACGGCCTGCCGCTGCGACTCATTCAAATCTGAAAGCAAATCCACCATGACCGATTCTTACGTCCTCTCTTGCTACGTTTTGCGCGGACAGTATAGCGGGCGGCGCGGCGACTGTCGCGGGCCCGAGACAATCCTCGCCCGGATGGCCGGCGCGCAGCACACGGTGGGATGTGGTGCCGTGGTTTGCGCAGCGAAGCGTAGCAACCACGTTTTCGCTGCCGGTGAGATTAGAGCGGCAAAGAAAGGCACATTTCGCGATGGACGTAGAGTACTCTGTGTACTAGAGTACTCTAGACAGAAAGGAGCTGCGCGATGGAAGTCACTGAGAAGCAGGCACAGGAAGCGTTGCGGGACGTTGAATCGGTCGCCAAGGGTGTGCAGGGCACTCTGGCGTATGGGGTCGCCGGGCCGATCCTGGTCTTGTGGGGGGGCGTCTGGATGGTGTGTTTCTCCCTTGTTCACTTTGCGCCGCAACTTGCAGGCTGGGGATGGCTCATCGGAAACAGCGTGGGCATCGCCGGTTCTCTCTACCTGGGTAGATTCCGCGCCAAGGCCAAGGCGGTACGCAGTGAGACGTCCAAACGCATCGGATGGAGACTATTCTGGTTCTGGTTTTTCCTGTTCATCTACGCCGACATCTGGCTGGCGGTCCTCTGGCCTTGGCGAGGCGAACAACTCGGCATGTTCCTGGTCACGTTGATCATGTTCGCCTACGTGGTCATGGGCCTGTGGCTTGAACTGCGGTTCATGCTCTGGCTGGGCCTGGCCGTGACGGCGCTGGCCTGCGTGGGATACGCATCCTCCTTCGCGCTGCCGGGCTACCTTGATCTGTGGCTGGCGTTTACGGGCGGATCGGCCCTGCTGGCCAGCGGCCTGTACCTGACGCTTCGATGGAGATAGCCCATGGCCGAAATCAACGAAATCATCCACCAGCCGATACGCCTGAAGGTCATGGCCGCCCTCTTTGCCATGGACAGCGATGCCGAAGCTGATTTCACGTTCCTGCGGGATCATCTAAAGCTCACCGACGGCAACCTGGGAGCTCACCTGGAAAGGCTGGAATCGGCCGGCTACCTCACCTCCCGGAAAGCGTTCATTCGTCGCAAGCCGAAGACCTTCGTTCGGCTTTCCCGCGCCGGCCGCAGGGCATTCGAGGATTATGTTGAAACTCTGCGCGGCGTTATCGGCGATGTCCCCGGAGGGCCAGCGGCACGCGAATAACCAGTGAGGTAGGGTCCGCAGGTTCCGCGAGTGCGCGAGCGGGTTCTGCGGACGATAGCCCCCGCGTGCAACCAGTTGCAAGCCCTGCCCGGATCTGTTTCTTGGTGGGTTTTTCCCACTTGACCACAGTGGGAATTGGGTCGTATCATCTTTATGAGAAGGAAACTCACCATGACGATGGCCACCTCCAAGCTGAAGTTGAAGCATAAGACATCCGCGCACAAAGCTTCGAAAGGCCGGGCGGCCCAAACCCGGCGCCTCGCCCCTGCGGTCACCACATCCAAGGTGGACTCCAAAGGCCGGGTCAGCCTGGGCAAGGCCTTCGCCAACAGCCTGGTGATCATCCGCTCCCAGAACGAAGACGTGGTGGAGATCGTGCGGGCCGAAGCCATTCCCGCCCGAGAAGCCTGGCTGTACAAGAACCCTCAGGCGTACGAGTCGGTCAGGCGCGGACTGGAACAAGCGGCGCGCGGCGAACTCGTCGAGGGCCCAGATTTAGAAGCAGGGGCCAAGTTGGCCGACGAGATCGAGGAGTAGGCCTTGTTCAAGGCGAAATGGACTTCGCGGGCCACCGCCGAATACCAGGAGTTGATGCGTGCCGCCGCATCGGCGCGCGAGACAAGGAGAAGAGAGGGTCGCTCCAAGACCTCTCGCCCTGAGGGGCTGTTCAAACAAATCGACAAGACCATTCGCCTGCTGCTGGCAAACCCGAGACACCCCGGGCTCCGCAGCCACGAGTTCACGTCGATGCGAAGCCCGTACGACCCTTTGGCCCGAGTCTTCGAGGCCTACGCCCAAAACGACACGTCGGGAGCCTATCGCATCTTCTGGTGCTACGGCCCGGCCAAGGGCGAAATCACCATCCTGGCCATCACGCCGCACCCGTAGGCGCTGTTCTCGGGCCTCCGGCCTCTGACCTCCGACCTCCGGCCTTGCTTGCTAAAGTCCGCCGCCGGGGCGGGCGATATCACTGTCGGCATGAATCGCAAAGAGGTCTACACCACCGGCGAGGTCGCCAGCATTTGTCACGTGGCCCCGCGCACGGTCAGCAAGTGGTTCGACAGCGGCCAGCTGGGCGGCTATCGCATCCCCGGCAGCCGTGACCGCCGCGTGCCGGTGGCCGTGCTGCTGGAGTTCCTCCGGGCCAATCACATGCCGCTGGGCTCGCTCGATGGCCGGAGCGTTCGCGTGCTCATCGTCGACGCCCAGACCACCTCGGCTCACGCCGTCGCAACGAGCCTGTCGCAGACGAATCGATTCGAGGCGGTCTTCGCAGCCAATGGCTTCGAAGCGGGCATGTTGGCCCAGAAACTCCAGCCGCACGTCATCGTGGTGGACGTGGAGAACCCGGCGGTGGACGCCGCGCAGATCGTGCAGAACGTTCGCTCCAGCCCGGCCCTGGCGGCGACGAAACTGCTGGCGGCCATGACCGAGCCCACCGAAGAGAAAACCCGCCAATGTCGCCAGCAAGGCTTCTGCGGCGCGGTGGCCAAACCCTACCAGCTCTCAGACCTGATCCAGGCCGTCGAGGCCGTGAGGGAAATGGTGGCGTAAGGCCAGACGAGGGCGTAGGGTATAGGGAGGACAATCCAAGTTTCGTATTGCGAAGTTCGATTTTCGAAACTTGAGTTGCGGTCTACACAGTTCGGTTTGTGAAACTTGAGGTGCGAATGGGTGGCATGGTCACGCTGTTCGCGTGACCATGTGAGACACTTCCGGTGCGTGACGACGTAGGATCTCCCGGATCCGGTGCCGTGAGCTGCGGCCAGCAGGCCGACCTTTGACTAGGGTGCCGTGGTCGCGGCGTCCACCGACCACGCCAACGACCGCTGGCAGCGCCGCAATCCGTCGCGCGAACATGGTTGCTTCGCTGCGCAAACCACGCCTCCGGCCGCATACCTCGACACCTGTCCGTTCTACTTCGCACGTGGCCGCTGGACGCCGCGGCCACGGCACCCTACCACAGTGTGAACGTGGTTGCTCCGCTTCGCTGCGCAAACCACGGCACCCAATGCACGCCACAGCACCCAACGTAAGTGCTTCAGCCGCTTCCCATTTCCGACCCGGCCCGGTATCATCCGCCCTTCCTTCAAGGAGAGCTTGAACATGAACCTGAATCGGCAGGATTATCGCAACAAGGTGCTGGGCTGCTGGCTGGGCAAGAACATTGGCGGCACGGTCGGCGCGCCTTATGAGTGGATGCGACAGGTCAACGACATCAGCTTCTACACCCAGACCAACCTCAATGGCCGGGCCATGCCCAATGACGACCTGGACATCCAGCTATTGTGGCTCTGCGCCATGGAAGAGGGCGGGCTGGACGTGACCTCGCAGCGGCTGGCCGATTACTGGTGCATGTACGTCACGCCGCACTGGGCGGAATATGGCAACGCCAAGATCAACTTCCGCCGCGGGCTGCCGCCGCCGCTGGCCGGCAACGTCACCAACCCCTACAAGCACAGTTGCGGCGCGTACATCCGCAGCGAGATCTGGGCCTGCATCGCCCCGGGCCTGCCGCAGGTGGCGGCCCGCTCTGCCGTCGAAGACGCCATCCTTGATCACGCCGACGGCGAGGGCACGTACGCCGAGGTGTTCATGGCCGCCCTGGAGAGCGCCGCCTTCCTGGTATCCGACCTGCGGCAGCTCATCGATATCGGCCTGTCCTACGTGCCGGCCGACTGCGGCGTCACCAAGGCCGTGCAAACCACGCTGAAGTGCCGCGACGAGGGCAAGACCTGGCTGGAGACGCGCGACGAGATCCTCCGGCTGCACCGGGGCAGGCTCGCCGGCTGGGCGCAGGTCAGCGAGCGCGACCGCAAACTCGGCTTCGATACCGGCCAGCTCGGCTATGACGTTCCCTCCAACATCGCCCTGACGCTGCTGGCCCTGCTGTGGGGCCAGGAGGATTTTGCCCAGGTGATGTGCCTGGCCGTCAACTGCGGCGAGGACACCGACTGCACTGCCGCCACCGCGGGCTCGATCTGGGGCATCATCCACGGCGCCGGCGCCATCCCGCAGAAGTGGATCGACCCGATTGGCCGCGGCATTGCCACCGTCGTGCTGAACCTGGGCGAACTGGGCTACTTCGGCGGCCAACTGCCGCAGACCGTCGATAACCTGACCGACCGCACGGAGCGTCTGGCCCGGCAACAGCTCATGCGCAAATCCGCTGAGCATCTGTGGAGCGAAAAGCCCACGGACCTGAGCGACCTGAACGTCGAGTCGCTGCGCAGCCGCAACTGGCTGGAGCAAATGGCGCCGCTCCTGGCCGGGCCGCACTTCGCCTTCGACTTCTTCACGGTCTTCGTGAACTACGGCCAGGACGGCGCCTTCGCCAGGAACGCCCAACCCAAGACGCTCCGCGTGAGGATATTCAACCACTACAAGGTGCAGACGATCCTGCACTGCCGCTGGTACCTTCCCGAAGGCTGGCGGATCAGCCCGTCATCCCAGGGCAGCGTGATGTCGAACCCTTGGGGCTCGCTGACGATGGAGTACCAGCTCACCTGCGACAACATCCACGAACCGCTCACCCGCGCCGTGCTGGAGATAACCACCGATAGCCGACCCACGGTGATGCTCGTGCCCATCACGCTGGCCAACGGAAACGTGGTGGCACAGGCTGAGTAAGGCCGACATGAGTCCGTTGGGTGCCGTGGGCTGCGGCCAGCAGGCCGCAACCACGCGAGCAGGCGCGCCCTGAGTCTGCGAATGGGTGGCATGGTCACGCTGTTCGCGTGACCATGTGAGACCTTCCGGTGCGTGACCAGGATCTTCGGACGGATAGGGTGCCGTGGCCTGCGGCCAGCAGGCCGCAACCACGTAGCCGGTGCTGGCGTACCGATTCATTGCGTGAACGTGGTTGCTTCGCTTCGCTGCGCAAACCACGGCACCCGCTTCACGGTTTGCGAGCTGGCGGTGCCGTGGTCGCGGCGTCCAGCGGCCACGCCGGAAAGACCACAGCCGAGGGCGGCTGTGCCACGAAGACCACAGCCAAGGGCGGTGCCACGAAATATCACACAAGAACCGAAACATCACACAGGAACGCGGGCGAGACGCCCGCGACACGAACGACTACTTCGCCGCCGCCACGAATTCGACTACTTCGCCGCTGCCACGAACTGAACCAGTGCGGCGATCAGGCCCTCGACGGTGTGGCACTCGGCCATCACGTCGGGCTTGCGGATGAGTCGCTCAGCCGTCTCGGCCGTCACCGGGCCGATGGCGGCGATGCGGACCTCACGCAGCAGTTCCGCCGGCAGGCCGCTGACATTGAGCAGCTCCACGAAGTTCGTAACCGACGATGAACTCGTAAAGGTGATCCAATTCAGCCGGCGATCCTGGAGGGCGGCGACGGCGGCGTTGGGCAGCGACTCTGGCCGGGCGGAACGGTAGAAGTCCACCTCGGCCACCTCGGCCCCGGCCGCTCGCAGCGCCTCGGGCAGCACGGCCGACGCGATGTCGGCCCGCGGCAGCAGCACCTTCTTGCCCCGCCACAAATCCGCATTGGTCCCCGTAGCACAGCCGCCCTCGGCTGTGGTCTTTCCCGCGTGGCCGCTGGACGCCGCGACCACGGCACCCGCTGTGGTCCCCGTGGCACAGCCGCCCCCGGCCGTGGTCTTTTCCGCGTGGCCGCTGGACGCCGCGGCCACGGCACCCGAAGCAGAGGCACCCGCACCACTGGGTGCCACACCTGCGGCGTTTGCAGGTGTGCCCGCGTAGCCCAAAATCGCCTCGGCCAGCGCTTGGGTGGTGAACTTGCCCGGCACGATATCAGGCCGGAGGAAATTGCGGCGAAGTTCATCTTCCGTGGCCGCTCCCACAGCAGCGATTTTGGCCGAACCCAGCGCGCGGGCGTCGATGCCCAGATCGCCACAGCGCCGCACGAAGGCCTGCACGCCGTTAACCGACGTGAAGGCGATCAGGTCGTACTGGCCGAGCCGGCGCAAGGCCGCGTCCATGGCAGCTCGGTCGGCCGGCGGGCAAATCTCCACCACCGGCGCCAGCACCACTTCGGCCCCCAACTCCACCAGTGGCCGCTCCAGTTCGTTGGCCTGATGCGTCGGCCTGGTCACCAGCACGCACTTGCCAAACAACGGCAGCCGCTCGTACCAGCTCATCCGCGGGTACATCGTCGTGACGCCGCCGACAATCGTCAGGGCCGGGGCGTGAATGCCCGACTCCTGCACGATCCGCTCGATTTCATCCAGCGGCCCGGCGACCGTCCGCTGGTGCGGCGTCGAGGCCTCCTGCACCACGGCGCAGGGCGTCTTGGCGTCCTTGCCCGCGGCGATCAGCTCGCGCACGATCAGCGGCAGGTTGTTCATGCCCATGTAGAAGACGACGGTGTCGATTCCCGATAAGGCTTTCCAGTTCACGGTCGTCTGTGCCTTGGCTGGGTCCTGCTGGCCGGTAACCAGCGCCAGTGACGAGGCGTGCCGGCGGTCGGTCAGCGGGATGCCCGCGTACGCCCCCGCCGCCAAGGCCGAGGTGATGCCCGGCACGATGCGGAAGTCGATCCCACTCTCCAGCAGGGCATCGACCTCTTCACCGCCCCGGCCAAAAATGAACGGATCGCCGCCCTTTAGCCGCACCACCAACTCGCCGGCCAGCCCGTGCTGCACAATCAGCTGGTTGATGCCGTCCTGGTCGATGCTGCCGGTGTAGGGAGTCTTGCCCACGTACACAAGCTGGGCGTCCTTTCGCGCGTGCTCGAGCAGGGCCGGATTGGCAAGCCGGTCGTAAATTATTGTCTCTGCGATACTTATCCAATGAATTGCGGCCTGGGTCACCAAGCCGATATCCCCCGGCCCCGAGCCGATCAGCACGACCAGACCTTTAGCTTGCCTGTGTGTCATTACCCCATTCTATGGCAGAAACAGGACATACGCAAAATTCTGCGCATTTTACTTAACCTGCCTATTTGTCACTCCGATGACACAGGCAGAAACCATGGAGTCAGGTATGAACAATTTGCAGGCCTTTCTGCCAGAGCGGCGGCGACACACGCGAACCCAGCTGAACATGATGCTGCACGGGATTCGCTTAGACCCCGAGGGTGGCGACGTGCACGACACGTTGCAGATGATGGACATCTCCCGCAGCGGCTTGGGCGCCGTCAGCGACCGCTGGCTGTATCCCGGCCAGAAGGTGCTGCTGTGCCTGCCCCTGCACCCCCAAGGCGCCCGCAAGAACATGTACGCCACGGTCGTCCGCTGCACCAAGGCCTCCGAGGGCTACCGCATCGGCCTGGAGTTCGACCGCGTGGTCTTCGGCACCTCCATCGGCAGCCCCGTCGCGGCCGCCGCGGCGTAAGCATCAGCTTGCCCGAGTGACGTGGCCGCTGGACGCCGCGACCACGGCACCCTGCGGCCGCCGCGGCCGCGTAGGTAACGGTGATAACCTCCGAGCTTCGCGTCGCGGGCGTCTCGCCCGCGCCCCCCACCCGCCCGAACCAGAGATCACAAGCGCGGGCGAGACGCCCGCGACACAGGATTGTTCGCCCCATCTTCGTCTCATTGCCCATCCCTCAGCTCAAAACCAGCAGTTTGCATTTCGTCCTGCCTCTTGCCAACTGCCGCCCATCTACGCTATTCATGTCGTTTTGGCCTTCAAAAGGAGCTATTCGGTGATTCAGTTTTTCGATGGGCATCAGCATTATTCGCAGAAGAACCTGGACGAGATCCTGTTGTCGCTCAAGGCTGGCGGCGTGGCCGGCGGCATCAACCTGTGGGGCGGCGACCAGATCTTCGGCTACCACTACAGCGGCGACTTCGCCGAGTTCCTGGGCATCATCCGCCAGCGCGGCATGAAGAGCTTCATCCAGTTCTACTGGCCCAACTGGAGCCTGTACTTCGAGCAAGGCCAGGCGTTCGTCCAGAACCTGTGCGCCGAGATTCGGCGCTACGCCGGCCTGGGCTGTCGCGGCCTGAAAGTCTGGAAAGACTTCGGCATGTACTTCTTCAACGCCGACGGCACGCCGGCCACGATGGACGACCCGGGCTTAGAGCCCGTATGGAAGACCTGCGCCGAGGTTGGCTGGACGATCTCCGTCCACCAGGCCGACCCCTCGCGAGCCTGGATTCCCGGAGCGACGTTCTTCCCCAAGACCACGCTGTCGCGCGAGGACATCTTCCGCCATCGCGACAAGGTCATCGAGGCCCACCCCGAGATCACCTTCATCCTGTGCCACAGTCTCAACAACATCGAGAACCTGGGGATCTTCGACCAGTACCTCGACGCCCATCCCAACGTCAAGGCCGACCTGTCCGACGCCATCGACAGTTGGGGCACGCC
Source organism: uncultured Planctomycetota bacterium (assembly GCA_903892515.1). Classification (GTDB taxonomy): domain Bacteria; phylum Planctomycetota; class Phycisphaerae; order SM23-33; family SM23-33; genus CAITIS01. The sequence goes on from CAITIS010000001.1 coordinate 170,924, forward strand.
CGAGCAAGTTGGCCGCATCCTGGAAAAGCACGCTCCTAGAATGTTCATCGGCATCGACATGGGCTGGTCGGAGAAACGCCCCATCGACCGGCCTTGGGACCTGGAGTTCACCTGGACGCCGTGGCAGAAGCGTCTGGAAAACTGGAAGGCCCACATGAGCGCCGAAGCCTTCGAACTGATCCGCTGGGGCAACGGCCAGCGGGATTACATCGATACGGCCAAGTAAGAAAAAGACTTAACCACGGAGAGCACGGAGAACACGGAGAAGACGAGAAGCAGGAGATCGCTAAACCACAAAGAGTACACAGGTGCTGACGGTGCTCGACGGTTTGGAAGTCCGCTTCTAACGTTAATGTCGTTTGTCTTTTTCTAATCTTCTCTCCGTGATCTCCGTGTCCTCCGTGGTTCAGGTCTTTGCTTTTCTCCGTGGTGAAAAAGGAACGGAACGATGATCCAACTCTACTACAAGGGCGCCACGGCCGATGTCGTCGGGGCGCACGGACTGAGCGAAGCGGACTTTAACCAGGTCGGCCAGAAGGTCGCCCACGCCCATCAGGCCGTGTGCGACCAGATCGCCGCCGGCAAACTCGGATACGCCGACCTGCCCAACCGCAAGACTTATCGCGATCGCGTCGGCCAGCTTGTCGCCAAGTACAAGGCCAAGACCACCGACCTGGTCGTGCTGGGCATCGGCGGATCGGCCCTGGGCAACATCGCCCTGCAGACGGCGCTAAAGCCCGTCACGTACAACTTGATCGACGACGCCCAGCGCGGCGGCCCCCGGCTGTTCGTGCTGGACAACGTCGATCCCTGCCTGGTCAGCGACACGCTGGACCTGCTGGGCAGCCGTCTGGGGAGCACGGTTTTCAACGTGATCTCCAAGAGCGGCGAGACGGCCGAGACCGCCAGCCAGTTCATGATCGTGCGCGAGATGCTGCGGGCCAAGCTGGGCAAGGACTTCGCCCGGCACATCGTCGCCACCACCGACGAAAAGAAGGGCACGCTGCACGACATCGCCAAGGCCGACGGCTATGACACCATGCCCGTGCCCGAGGACGTGGGCGGCCGCTTCAGCGTGCTCTCGCCCGTGGGCCTGTTCAGTGCGGCCATGTGCGGCATCGACACCGACAAGCTGCTCGCCGGCGCCGCAGCCATGCTCAAGCAACTCGAACCGCACGACTGGCGCAAGAATCCCGGAACCATGCTGGCGGCCATCACGTGGCTGATGTTCAACAAGGGCAAGCCCATCCAGGTGATGATGCCCTACTCCAATCGTCTGTACGGCCTGGCGGACTGGTACCGCCAGCTGTGGGCCGAGTCGCTGGGCAAGGCCAAGGACCGCGCCGGCAAGGACGCCTTCGTCGGCCCCACGCCCATTAAGGCCCTGGGCACCACCGACCAGCACAGCCAGGCCCAGCTCTACCGCGAAGGGCCCAACGACAAGCTGGTGATCTTCCTGGAGGCGGCCACGCACCCACGCGAGCTGACCGTGCCGGATGTATTTGGCGATGTGGCCGGGCTGTCGTACCTGCGCGGCACGAAGCTCTCGGCCTTGCTGCAAGCTGAGAAGGTCGCCACCGAGTACGCCCTGGCCGTGTCGCAGCGGCCGACGGTGACGATCCGCTTTGACGCCATCGACGAAGAGAGCGTCGGGGCCTTCATCATGTACTATGAATTCGTCACCAGCGTGGCCGGCGAACTCTTCAACATCAACGCCTACGACCAGCCGGCGGTCGAACTGGGCAAGCAGGCCACCTTCGCCCTCATTGGCCGAAAAGGCTACGAGAAGATGGCGGCGGACATTCAGCCCTTCGCCAAGCCCGATGAGAAGTACGTGCTGCGGTAAAGCGGGAGAACGGCGATATTAGATATCGGGTATTAGATATCAAGAACAGCGGCGGCCGGGCGGTCGGTGTTGGTTAGGTGGGTAGTGTTGGTCCGGTGCCGTGGTTTGCGAAGCAACCACGATGCGGCACGGCGGCACGGCGTGCCCACGAACTGTGAGGGTTGGCGGCATCCGTCCCCGGTCTCTCCATGGGCGTTTAATGTCCGCTAAGCCAAAGAAATACGTGAGCGACTTTCTGAGCAACGTATTAAGAAGGCCCAGGCCATGTCGATCACGCAGATAAGTCCGGCCTTGGGCACGTTCGACACCATCGTGATGTATGGGAACAATTTCGGGCTGTTTGGCAGCGCCGGCCGCGCCCACCGGCTGCTGCGTCGCTTTCACAAGATGACCAGCCCTGACGCCCGGATCATCGCCGAGAGCAACGATCCGTACCCGCGCAAGGGTGTTGCGGTCCATCCGGTCCACCTGGAGTACCACCAGTTCAACCGTCGGCGTGGACGCCTGAGTGGCCAGTTGCGAATCCGCGTCCGCTACGCCAAGCACGTGACGCCGTGGTTTGACTACCTGCTGGTATCCAAGGAAGAGATGCGACGGATTGTCGCGGGCACCGGCTGGCGAGTCGCCCGGTTCTTTGACACGGGCAAGTCTCTGTACGTGGCCGTATTGGAAAAGGAGAAATCGTGAAGAGGAACGCGGTCAAATCCCGGCAATGGTTCGAGACATTCTTCGCCGGCCTATATGGCCGGGTGCTGGCCGGTCAGATTGACCCGGCCAGGACGCGGCGGCAAGCCAGGCTCATCAAACGCGTGCTGGGCTTGCGCAAGGGTCAGAGCGCGTTGGACTGTCCTTGCGGCCAAGGGCGGCTGACGGTCCCGCTGGCCAGGCTGGGGCTGAAGATGACCGGCGTTGATCTGACGCGCCCATTCCTGGCCAAGGCCCGGCGGGCGGCAGGCACATCGCACGTGGGTGTGGATTTTCATCATAGCGACATGAGAACGCTGCCCTTCGACGGCCGGTTTGACGCTGTCATCAACTGGTTCAGCAGCTTCGGCTACTTTGACGACGCCGGCAACCTGGCTACGGCCCGGGCGGCGTGGGCGTCGCTCAAGCCGGGCGGGCAGTTCCTCGTCGAGGTGATAAACAAGTCCTTCTTGCTAAGCCACTGGCACAACGGCCGCGATGAGGTCATCAACGGTGTGCGGATCGTCAACAACCACCGCATGGACCGCACCAGCCACGTCCGCGACACCTGGACGATGTCGCGCGGCGGGCGCATCGAGCGCCGCCGACTCTGCATGCGCGTGTTCAATGGAACGGAAATGCGGGCCTTGCTCAAGCAGGCGGGCTTTGTCGACATCCGCCTCCTGGGTCATTCAGCCAAGGGAGCCGGTCGCTTCACCCGGCATTCCCGCAGATTCATCGCCGTGGGACGAAAGCCTATTGGTTGAGAAAACACACACATCGCGATTCCTCGGCGGCCAGTTCAGGAAACTCGCCGCGCCAAGGGATGTAATGGTGGGACGGCAGTTTCTGATATCAGGAACTGCGCCGGCCGCGATCGGTGGCCAGGTCACGCATGCCTTTCCGCAAAGACAACGCGTAAAGGCATGGCACCTCATGGCACCCACTTCTGGCACGGCACCACTTCAGGCCCGACTGCTGTTCCCAATATCTAATATCGAATCCCTAATATCGCATCTCCGCCCGCCTACTTCACCGCTTCTGCGATATCCTTGCGTTCTTCGTCTGAAAGCGGAGCGGCTGAGACGGCGCCGAGGTTTTCCTGGATCTGTTCGATTTTGGAAGCCCCGATCAGCACGCTGGTGATGCGCGGATCATCCAGCAGCCAGGTCAGGGCCAGTTGCGCCACCGTCTGGCCACGGCGCTGGGCGATCTCGTGGAGCTTCTTCACTCGCCGCCACGTGCCCATGGCCTCCTGCTCGGCGTACCACTGCTTGCCCTCGGCGCCGCGGCGGCCAAAGCGGGTGTCCGTCGGCAGGCCGGTGAGGTACTTGCTGCTCAACCGGCCTTGGGCCAGCGGGCAAAACGCGATCGCGCCGGCGCCCCACGCCTGCGTGTGAGGCAGCAGGTCGGCGATGGGGCCGCGTTCCAGCAGGTTGATCCGCGGCTGATGGATCGTCAGCGGGGCCCAGTCGTGCTGCTTCATTACCTGGGCGGCCTGCGTGAACTGCACGCCGTTATAGCTGCTCACGCCCACGTACAGGGCCTTGCCTTGCCGGACGATCTGGTCCAGTGCGGCCATGGTCTCTTCCACGGGCGTCTCGGGGTCGGGCCGGTGGTGGTAGTAGATGTCCACGTAGTCGAGCTTCATCCGTCGCAGCGACTGGTCGAGGCTGGCGATGAGGTACTTCTTGCTGCCCCAGTCGCCGTACGGGCCGGGCCACATCCACCAGCCGGCCTTGGTGGAGATGACCAGTTCGTCGCGCGGCATGTCGCGGAGGATTTGGCCCATGAGCGTTTCGCTGTTGCCCGGCGGCGGGCCGTAATTGTTGGCCAGGTCGAAGTGCGTGATGCCGTGGTCGAAGGCGAAGTAGCAGGCCTGGCGGCAGAGTTCGTCGCCCCCGGCCTCGCCCAGGCTCTGCCAGAAGCCCAGCGACACCACGGGCAATTTCAGCCCGCTCCGGCCACAGCGGCGATACACCATCTTGTCATAACGGTTCTCGGCGAAAGCTGGCATTTGGAAACTCCTCATTTCTACAGCGACACTGATCGCTGGCCGCCCATTCGTATACGAAACGGTGGCGCCACATGCAAGTCCAGTGGCCAGAACTCTGGATTCTGTCGGCGCAGGCTTGGTCGAGTCGTGTAGCAAGCCTGATCGACCGAGTGAGATTCTGCTGCACTGGCTTGGTCGGGGCGCGTAACAGGCCTGACCCGCACAGTTAGATTCCGTCGGCACTGACCTGGTCGAGTCGTGTAACAGGCCTCTGCTTCAGCAGGGGTACAGCCCACGCCCCCCCCAGTCCCCAGCCCGCTTCAGCGGGCTTAGGGCCGTGGCTTCAGCCATCTGCTTCATCCACCCGCTCCAGCCGCTCGAACACGGTGCCCTTCAGGTGATGCTCCTTCTGATTTCTGACATAGTTCATCACCCATGGCAGATCCTTCATCCCGAACGTGACGATGCCGTACCCGGATTGCCAATCGACCCGGCCTGGACCGGCCTCGTTGAAATCGTGCGAACTGCCGCCCTTTACCCGCCCGATCCACTCAGCCGGCTGCAGCGTCGGCGGGACTCGGACGACCAGATGGACATGATTGCGAGTGCCGTTGACCTCGTGAACGAAGACGCCCCCGCTCTCGACCGCCCGGCGGCGAATGATGTCGTGCAGGCCGCTTTCATAATCCGGCGCGATCAGGTTGGCGCTGCCCTTGGTGTGCCAAACGATGTGCAGAAACATTTCGTGATATGCGTCTTTGGCCATTTTGTAAGCCCCTGAAGGGGCTGCCCGGTAATTGATGGCAGCTCCGTTTACCCCTGCTAAAGCAGGGGCCTGTTACACGACTCATTCCGAGGCGGTACCCGCGAGCAGCGTCGATTCGCACACTCGGCCCAGACCCCATGCAATTCTGAATCGCAGATCCACAGATACATCATACGCACCGCACATGCACGTCCTGCGCGGCCAGTCGGGCCGGGCTGCGGACCGCGATAGTTCTCGATTCCCCCGGCAGCAGAGCGAAGTAGTTATCCTCCGGCAGCACGCCGTCGGGCAGCGCGATCTCCACCGCCCGTGCGTATTGATCGCTGGAAATCGTCACGGCGTACCGGTGCGCGGCATCACGACTGCTGCTGCCATCGGCAGCCTTCCGCGTGAGTCCGGCTTTGGCAACTGAGTGCAGCGACCACGATATCGTCGGCTCGGTCAGCAGTTCCTTGGGCTCTGCCGCCTTGAGCGTGGCCGGCAGGATGTCAGCATTGTTCCGCACCAGCGCGTACCACACGCCCTGCGTGGCGTCCTGGCCGCCGGCGGCGAACGCGACCAGTTCCGTCCGCGCCAAGGGCTTACCGGCGATGCGCACCGTCTTGGCCTGCCGCCGCTGGCCATCCAGGCTGACGTAGCCATATTCCAGCACCCCGCGGACCGGCTCGGCCGTGTCATTGGCCAGGCAAACGACGATGCGCGAGCCGGTCTTGCGCAGGATCAGCCGTTGCGGAGCGAACGCCCGCTTGACGAAGTACCAGCAGATCTTGCGGCGCAGGTAGTAATCGACCGTCGTCCAGCCAATCTCGCCCCAGGCGTCGTTGAACATCCAATACAGGCCGCCGTGGCAGGTGTCGATGAAGCGGCAGCTCTCCAGGGCATAGCCCAGCATGAGCCCCTGCGTCAGCCCGCCGTACAGCACGTATTGCCCCGGCGACAGCCCCGCGGCATCGACGTAATGCCGCGTAATGCCGGCATCGACGGTGTGCTTTTCCCAAGCGTTGTTGTGGTGCTGCCAAGTCGCGTCGGTGCGCTCGAAGGGCGCACCGTTCAAGTACTGGCGAATGGTGACCTCACTGGGCGGGCCGGGGTAGCCGAACTCGCTCATGAACAGCAGCCCGCCCAGGCTGTCAAATCGCTCGGGCGTGATCCGCGGTTCCATCTCCTTGTGCATCATGAACAGCCAGTGGTGGGCGTCGCCGACGGTATAGTCGCATTCGTCCTTGCCGCCGCCGGGGCTGCAGTACCAGTACGGCGTCTGCGGGCAGTTCGCCTGCACGGCCTGGGGCAGCACTTCGCCCATCAGCCTCGTGACCTGGTCGGTCTCGTTCGGCCGGCCGATGGCCTGGTTGCCGTAGCACTCGTTGCTGCCGACCCACACGACGACGCACGCCCGGTGCGCCAGCCGCCGCGTCTGGTACTGGGCTTCCTTGGCCAGTTCGTCGCGAAAGCTCTCGCGATGGTCGGGGTACGTCGAGCACGCCAGCATGAAGTCCTGCCACACCAGCACGCCTTCGCGGTCGCAGGCCTCGTAAAAGGCCTCACGCTCGTACAGCCCGCCGCCCCAGACGCGCAGCATGTTGTGGTTTTCCTCCACGGCCAAGCGAACCAGGGCATCCACCCGCTCATCGGTCACGCGCAGGTACAGGGCATCGGCTGGGATCCAGTTGCCGCCCTTGCAGAATACGACCTTGCCGTTGATGAGGAAGCGAAAGGTCTTGTGGCTCTGCAGCTCCACGAAGCGGATGCCGTACAGCAGCTCGCGCCGGTCGCGATGGCGCGAACTGACCACCTCGGCCACGATGCGGTAGCGATCCTGCCTGCCCAGGCCACGCGGCCACCAGAGTTGGGCGTTGCTCACCTTCAACGTCAGCGGGACATAGTTCGTGCCGTTCTGCAGCAGGCAATCCACGGCCGCCTCGGCAGCCAGTTTGCCCTGCGGGTCGTACACTTTCACGCTCACGCGGCCTTCGTCGCTGACGACGTAGTTGGGCCGGTACGCCTCGACCGTCACGTTCAGCTGCACGTCCTTGCCCAGCCGCTCGCTCCGGACGCGGGCATAGCGGATGACCGTCTTGCGCATCAGCACGAGCTTGCACTCCCCGCCGATGCCGACGGTGGCCAGGCGTGGGCTCCAATCCCAACCCCAGGTGTAGGCGGGTTTGCGGACGTAAGGCCGGGCCATTTCGCCCCGGCCATCGGTGTTGCGGAAGTTCAGAATCCCGCCCAAGTCGCCGCGGACGAATTCTTCCGTGATGCCTTCGGTGCCGTGCGTCAGGCGGATCAGCAGCGTGTTCTCGCCCTCGTGCAGAAACTTTTCCACCCGGGCCACGAAAGGCCGGTACGCCGAGGGGTGCTCGCCGACGGCCCGGCCATTTACAAAGATGCTGGCCTTGACGTCCAGGCCGTCCAGGAATAGTTCGATGCCGTCGGCCGACAGTTGCTCGCTCGTCAGGTAGAAGCTCTTGCGGTACCACCAGCTGCGCTGCTCCACCCATTCGCATTCCAGGCTGTTTAAGCCCAGCAGCGGCTCTTGCATCCGCCCATCCGCAATCAGCGCCTGATGCACCGCGCCGGGCACAGGGGCGTCGATCCACGCCGCCTCGGCAACCACGCGAAGATGCTCATCGGCCTGCACTGCGATGGCCTCATCGCGGAGCTGCCAGCAACCGTTCAGCGAGATTTCCTCTCTTGCCCTGCCCACAGCCATGACGTGCTCCCTTCCAAGAGCCGGTTTCACAGCCGGCTGGACTCGTGGCACAGCCGCCCTCGGCTGTGAGGTTGAGCAGCAGGCCCGGAGCGACCTTCCAAGCCACAGGCTGGAAAGCCTGTGCCACCATTGCGGCTCACCCGAGACGGCGATTCTGCGGCATGGCCCATGCCTTTGGCAAGAGATTGTCCTATCATGACTACCGGACCGACCGGCCGATAGAAAAGGGGCAATAACGTTCCGCCCCGTTCGTTTAGACTGACACAGAGAGTCCTATGGAAGACCAGAGGCGCACCCGTTTCGCCGATGACCGTGACGGCGAGGCTTACCAGCGTTTGCTGGCGGAGTACGGGCCGCGCTTGTACGGGTTCTTTCTGCGGGCGACCGGCTCGCACCACGAGGCCGAGGATTTGCTGGGCGAGTTGATGCTGCGGGTCGTGCGCGGCAGCGACTCCTACGACGAGCGCGGCAAGCTGGAGAGCTGGCTGTTTCGGATCGGCTCGAACCTGCTGCGGGACCGGATTCGGCGGCGGAAAAGTTCGCCCGCGGCCATGTCGATGGAGTTAGAGAGCCCTTCGGGCACGTCGGTGGGCGAGAGCATCCCCGACGACGGGCCGATGCCGGACGCTTCGCTGCGAACGCTGGAGCTTTCCGAGCGGGTCCAGAAGGCGCTGGACCGGCTGGATGAGTCGTCGCGGCAGATGGTGCTGCTGCGGCATTTTGCCGAGATGAGTTTCAAGGAAATCGCGGAAGTCTTTTCCTGCCCGATTGGCACGGTGCTGGCCAAGGTGCACCGGGCGTTGAAGGCGCTGCGACAGATTTTGGAAACCGAACATGAACTGGAATGAACAAGATTACGAGGCCGTCGGGCTGTTCCTGGACGGTCAGGACGTGACGCTCACCGAGGCGCAGCGTGAGCTGGCGCGGCAGGTCTCGCGCGACCTTCAGGCCGTCGGGCCGACGCTGGACGTGGCCATACCTTTGGGCATGCTGCACCGCGTCGGCAGCAGGATTGCCCGACCTGCCCGCACCAAGCTGCGCCGCGGGCTGTACATTGGGCTGGCGACCTCGGCGGCTGCGGCCGTGGTGCTGCTGGCGCTGATGGTGCGGACGCACATTACGAACGTTCGCGGCGAGGCGATGACGCCGTCCGAATACGTCTCAGCCTTCCTCTCAGGCGAGAGCGACGACCAGGCACAGACACAGACCCAGACGCTTTCCGACGACGTCGTCCTGCTGCAGGATGAACTGTCCTCCAACGACAACTTCGAGCAGGACCTGGGCGACCTGGAACGACACATGGAGCAGACGGAGTAGCGAGGATCACAATGAACTTGGCATCGACAGTTCGGGCCGCCCTTTTGATGGTGGTGGCGGTCACGGCGACGATGGCGACGGCGGCGCTACCGCGTGAGCGCTTCGCCCAGACGAGTTCGGCCCCGGCTTCGCGACCGTTTGCAGGACGGATGTCCCCGCGCGGCGAAGGCGGCCCGCAGGAGCGGCAGGAGCTGATGGAGTTCCTGCGTCAGAACATGCCCGAACTGGCACGGCAGCTGGAAGCTTTGCACAAGGCCAATCCGGCTGTGGCAGAGCGGCAGTTCCGCCAGATCGAGGGGTTGTACCGCCGCGTCAAGGATTACCCGCCCGAGCTCCGCCAAGCCGCCCTGGCCAGAGGCTGGCTGAACGTGGCGATCCTGCGGACGGCCCAGCAGCTGCGTGCGGCCAAGCCCGAAGACAAGCCCAAGCTCGAAGAACGAATCAAGGCCCTGATCTCCGAACAGTTCGACAAGGAGATGATCGTCCGGCAGTACGAACTCGAGCGGCTCACCAAGCAACTGGCCAAGCTCCAGGAACAGCTCGACCAGCACAAGGCCAATCGCGACAAGATCATCCAGAACAAACTCCAGCGCGTCGAGCGTTGGACCAGCGCCACCCAACCTGGCAGCCAACCCGCCAGCCAACCAGCGACTGAAAACAGCCCGGAGCGCGGCGGGATTTAGCTCGGGGCCCGCCAGGGCGTCTGAGAGGTAGCTCCACTTCGCGTGCAGCGAGGTGCACGCCCTCCCATTGGGTGCCATGGCTGCGGAGTCCAGCAGCCATGCAGGCAGACGTTCCATCGGGTTCTAACGCACTCCCTTCAGTCCGCGTCCACACCCCGCGTGCAACAAGTTGCACGCCCTACGGCGCTTTCACGGCGGCGCTTCAGCGGCGGCGCGGGCAAGTTGCTGCATCAGCGCCGCCGACACGCTACAATTCCCCGCTTGGCCGGCCCAGGCTACGCCGGCTCTATAGCGACTACCAACAAGGCACGATGGAGAGTTTATGGAACTGTTACCCGTTCATCTGACGCAGCAGGATTTTGTATCCACCTTCCCGTGGGGCTTCCGCGGCGACGCCGTCCGCATCCTCCAGCAGGAGGTCGAGAACGAGTTGCTCGACGCTGAGACGCTCTCGGCCATGGCGTCGATGCTGGGCGACGCAAGTCGCTCACCCAGGCTCGATGAGGCCTGGAAGCTGCTGCTGAATTCGCAGAATCACGACGTGCACGTGTGCCTGTTCGACGAGGTCGGCATCGACTGGTGCAAAGCCGCTCGAGCTATCGTGGGAGAGGTGCGCACCCAGGCCGGTGACTTCATCGTCCGCAAGGCCGGCGCTGCCAATCTCGACATCAACACGCTCTCCTGGGCCCGGCGCGGCGCCGACGGCAAGACAGTGCCGGCCTTTGGCTTTGCCGCCGCCGATGCACCCAAAGCTCAGTCCGCCGCCACACGGCCATGGAAGGGCTGGTTCGAGACCGACACGTATCTCGTGCGCGTGCTGGATAATGGCTGCCTGGAGACTCAACTCAAGGGCTTCCCGGATCGCATCGCCCGGCTGGGGAATCTGACATTGTGGCGCAATGGTCGCGAGTTCGACACGGCCGCTGCCACGCCATCGAGCATCGAGACGCACCTCAGCGCCGACGGCAGCACGGCCATCGCCAAGGTCGCCGGGATGGTCGGCGACGTCGGCTACTCGCACGTCTTCACCGCCTCGGCCGATGGCATCGACGTGGTCACCGAGATCGACTATGCCGATGGCCGATTCTTCGGCCCCGAGCCCGAGGACATCCAGCGCGAGCCGGTCCGCCGGGCGCATTATTTCCAACACGACCGCAAGCTGTGCCTGAACGGCCAGGTGCCCTCCGCCAGCCCGCGGGCGTTGTACAACTCGCCGTTCCTCACATGGCCCGCGGCCCAGGCCAGCTCCATCGACAGCCTGCACTATCTGGCCCTGGACGCCGGGCAGTGGGGCCTGGCCCACTTCAACATCGGCCAGTCCGGCTACCACTACAACGACAAGGAATCGCTGCTGCGGCACGTGCTGGGGTATGCCCCGCGCAAGTTCGTCTACGGCAGCGAGGAGAAACTCCGGCTCAGCGGCAAGCACGTGCACAGCAGTCGCTTCGTGCCCTACGCCGGCGACTGGCGCTGCGCCAAGCTGCCGCTGCGTTCGGCGGAGTTCGGCCGGCCGGTAATGAGCGTGCAAGCCGCCGCTGCCGCCAAGGCCACCGCTGCCAAGGGTTCACTGGTGCAGATCGACTCCAACAGCACCGTGGCCACGGCGCTCTTTGAGCGCGGCGGGCGCGTGTTCATCCGCCTGTGGGAATGGGCCGGCCAGGAAGACCGCGTCACGCTGAGCTTCGGCGATGCCGGCGCGAACCTCATCGAGTGCAATCATCGGCTCGCCCAGCAGGGCAAGCTGGCGGGGGCGTTCACCCTGCGGCCTTGGGAGGTCAAAACCATCGAGTTGGCCGGCAAGGCCAAGTTGCTGGACGAGCGCAACGGCTGCAGCGCAGCCCGGCGATTTGCGTCCGTGCCGCAGGGCTGGGCCAACCCCAACCTGTTCGAGTCCAATGGCCCGCGCGCCCCGCAGCCGCTGGAGATCACGCCCGACGCGCCGGTGTATTTCCTGTCGGGGTATCACGACGGCTTCGTCAGGCCGCTGGAGAAGCCGACCGACACCATGCGCATCGAAATGGAGCGGGTGCATTCGAGCCTGTACCGCAGCTACACCAGTTCCTGGGAGATCGGCGCCAACTGCTGGGACCGCATCGTCAAGAACGACCCGGAATATCTCACCGCCCTCAAGCCGTATCTCCAGGAGGGCACTATCGAGCTGGTGGGCGGCACGTGGAGCGAGCCGCTGAGCCTCATCGTCTCGGCCGAGTCGAACGTCCGCCAGTTCATGTACGGCCTGGAGACCATTGAGCAACTCCTGGGCGTGCAGGTGCGCGTGTACATGAACCAGGAGCACGCCACCTTCGCCCAGATGCCGCAACTGCTCAGTTCCTTCGGCCTGACCACCGTGGTCAACCGCACGCAGTGGGCGCCGTTCGGAATCGAGTCGGGCCTGAACGTCGAGGTGGCCCAGTGGGTCGGGCCGGACGGTTCGACCATCCAGCTCGTGCCGCGGTACAACTCCATGAACTATCTCATGGGCACGCACCGGACGGAGTTGGCCAATGACAACCGCTTCCAGCACGACAGCCTGACGGGGCACAACCGCTACTGGCGGTCGGAAGAGCTGTTCACGTACGTCCGCGACCAGGCCCGGCTGCTGGGGGTGGACAAGCCGCTGGTGACCATGCTGGAAGATATCTGGGACGTGGGCCTGCGCTCGACGGATGAAGAGATGGCGCAGTACAACTCCTTCCCGTTCGTCCAGTTCACGACTATCGCGGGCTACCTGAAGCTGTTCGGGCTGGAGGTAGAGCCCGCGCCCAGGGCCCAGGGCGTAGGGTAAGGCGCAAAGCGTGCGGTGAAAACATGTGCGCGGGTGATACGGTCTCGGGTGAGTGGCATGGTCACGCTGTTGGCGTGACCATGTTCAGAGACTCGGCCTGGGGTGATCCCGCTGCCCCGGGGCGTCCCACGTGGTTGCTTCGCTTCGCTGCGCAACCCACGGCACCCTGGCTGCGCAAACCACGGCGCCCCGGCGTAGGGCGGGCACTGCCCGCCGTGTTGTGTCTGGCCGGCGACCATCGGCGGGCGATGCCCGCCCTACCTTTCCCGCCTCTTCGCCACGCCGGGAAGCGTGCTTTCGCCAAAGACGCGGAAGCGGGGCACCGTTTTCCGTACTTTTTCACGGGCCAATACGCTAAATAGACGTAATGGCCATTCGTCGAAATCCCGCGGGCTTTGAGGTAGTGGAGATTCTTTCGCCTGAGCTGCGCATTCAGCCGGCTGGGCGGGCGCCGCTGCCGCTGTATCGCCTGCTCAAGCGCGGCCTGACCACGCCCGAGGCCATTGAGCGCGTCGCGCGGGCCCTGCGCGTGCCGATCCAGGCCGTCGCCATGGGCGGCCTGAAGGACAAGTACGCCACCACCACGCAGCACATTACCATCGACCCCACCGGCAAACAGGGCAACCGCTGGGCCCGTGGATCCACTCTGGAAGAGTACGGCGACACGGAGTCCTCCAGCATCGCCGAATCCTCCAGCGAAGTCCCGCGCGAGGTGGCCCAGAACGCCCAGCGCCGGCGCGACGATCGCCAGCGCGAGGCCCGGCCCGTTGCCCCCGAGGCCGTGCCGCACGGCGTGAAGGGCTTCCCGCACAAGGTCGGCGGGCGGAACTGGGAGATGGAACTGCTGGGCTTTGTGGAGCGGCCCATGAGCGGGCAGTGCATCGCCGGCAACCGCTTTACGATTTTGGTGGGCGACTTGACGACGCACGACTGCCGCGTCATGGATGGAGCGGCGCAGATGCTCCAGGATGGCCAGGGCAACCTGCTGTTCGTGAACTATTTCGGCAGCCAGCGCTTCGGCACCACCCGCCATGGCCACGGTTTTTTGGCCAAGTCGCTGATTCGCGGCGATTTCGAGCAGGCGCTGCGGCTGGCCATTGCCACGCCCGCCCGCGCCGACCGGCCGGTGGAGAAGGCATTCAAGAGCATCCTGGGCGAGTGCTGGGGCCAGTGGGGCAAGGCCCTGCGCAAGCTGCCCATGCTGCCGTACCGCCGGGCCGTCGAAGTGCTGTGCAACGGCGACTTTCGCGCGGCCTTTGCCGCGTTGCCGTACTTTCTGCAGCAGATCAACGTCGAGGCGTACCAGTCGTTCCTGTGGAACGCGACGGCGTCGGCGCTGATCCTCCAGCGCTGTGCCAAGGAACGCGTGTGGGATGCCCACGACCCGCTGCGGCTGATGAACTTTGTCGCGTTCGATGCCACGGACGATGAGCTGCGTGGGATGATCGTGCCGCTGCTGTCGCCTTCGAGCAAGCTCGAAGGCCCGTGGGCGGAGTCGGCGCAGGCGGTGCTCAAGAGCGAGCATATCGGCGTGGCGGATTTGCGCGTCCCCGGCATGGCCCGGCCATTTTTCGGCTCGGCCCCGCGGCGATTGATGGTCGAGGCTCGCGAGTTCTTCATGACCCGGCCTGACCGCGACGAACGCGACCGCCGCAGCTTCCAGCGCCGCGTCGTGTTTGAACTCCCCCGCGGCGCCTACGCCACCGTGCTGCTGGCAGCGCTGGGCCAGACCGGCGAGACCAAGGACCGGGATCGCGATAGAGGTCGAAGTCGAAATCGGCCGTCAGAACGCAGGCGATAGCATCGCCGCACCGTGGGTGGCGAGCGTGGTTGCGCACCTGTAGGGTGGGCCGAGGAGTGAAGCGACGAGTCCCACCAGATGGTTCGCTTTCCGTCCGCAGGGTCCCCTTCCCGTCCGCAGAACCTTTCGCAACAGCGCTCAAGGACCTGCGGACCCTACCTGGCTCGACCTCGCATAGGTAGAGCCGCAACGGCGCGGCTCAACCTATGGCACCCAGTTTGGCACCCAGTTTGGCACCCAGTTTCGCGACGGTGATCAGGGACCTGCGGACCCTACGTCGCTGTCTTCGCCCTGTTCGGCAGGTGCGCGCCCATGGCGGCGAGCTTTTCCTGGAGCGCGGGCACACTGACGTGCCGGGTCTGGCCATCGCCCTTGACGGCCAGCGCAGCTGCCACGCCGGCGGCTTGGCCGGTGATGTAGCAGCCGGGCATGACGCGGATGGAGCCCTGAATGTACCGGTCGCTGCTGAGGCACCGGCCGGCCACCAGCACGTTGTCCAACCCACGCGGCAGCAGGCAGCGGAACGGGATGCCGTAGCTCTCGCCGGGGCCGTACTTCAGATCGCTGTGATATTCCTTGAGGAACTTCTCGTGCAGCTTGCGGTCGGTGCTCAGCGGGTGAATGTCCACGGGGTAGCAATACCGGCCGATCTCGTCGTCGAAGACCGCCCGGCTGCGGAAGTCATCGACGTTCAGCACGTAATCGCCCAGGATTCGTCGCGTCTCACGCAGCCCCAGCAGGGCGCCGGTGGTGACCAGTTCCATCTTTTCAAAGCCGTCGCGCAGGTACTCTTTGTAGTAGCGCTCGTATTCCACCAGGCTCTTTCGGCCCCAGAGCAGCGCCTCGGTCAGGCTGCGTTCGTCGGTGCCGTCGACGCCGAAGGTGTGGCCGATGTTGCCGCCGCCGATGGTCGGTGAGACGAAGAACATGCCCGGCAGGTGCAGGTCCTCATTCGTGAAGACCTTGTCGGCGAAGGCCTTTTCGAGCATGCGCGAATCGGGGCGGATCTGGCGGGCCCAGTCCACGTTGGCCCACAGGCTGCACAGCGTGCCGGGCATGGTGGTGCCGGTGGCGTCGCCTCTTTCAAAGGGCGCGCCGGCCCAGGCGCACAGGTCGCCGTCGCCGGTGGCGTCCACGAAGCAGCGGGCCTTGACCGCGAACAGGCCGCTCTTGGCGGCGAAGATGCCGGCTGAGACTTTCGCCCCTTCGCGCTGCAGGCCGACGAGCTGCGTCATGAACGTGAAGGCCACGCCCGCGGACGAGACCATGTCGTCGTAGATACGTTTGAAGGCCTCGACCTTGATGCCGACGCACTGCGGGTCAGCCTTGCGCAGCGGGTCGTAATTGGGCGACGTGCCGCCGGCCTGGTGCAGGCGGTCGAGCACCTCTTCGCCGATCCCCGCGGCCAGGAAGCGCACGCCGTCGGAGAATTGCATGAAGGCCGGCACAAGCCCGGCCGTGCCCATGCCGCCAAAGCAGTTCTGGGCCTCGGCCAGGTACACCGAACAGCCTTGCCGCGCCGCCGCCACCGCCGCGGCCACGCCCGCGGGCCCGCCGCCGACGACCAGAACGTCCACCTCATGTCGGACCGGAACCTGCTGATTGAACGGAACGGTTGAAGATGTCATAGATATCCTTGCTATTTCAGGAGGGCCGCAGGGTTCAGGCGGAAGTGCTCGGCCAGGATGCGAATGTGGGTCTTGCTCAATTCACGCTCGCCCGTCAGGATGCGGTGGCCCAGACTGCGGTCTCCGAGCAATCGCCCCAGGTCTGACTCGCTCATGCCGTGCTCGGCCATGAGACTTTGAATCAGCTCAACCGGCGCGAGCGTCTGTTCGTCAATGGCATGGCACCGGGCCTCGTACTTCTCGACGAACGTCGCGATAGCCTCGAAGTAGTCCTGTTGATCGGAGTTCATTTCAAAGCCGGCCATGGCGTCCAGCACGGCCAAGGCATTGCGATAGTCCACGTCGTCGTGCAACGGGCGGGGCATGAACAGGCCCACAAGCTCGGAATACGTCTGCGGAATGTCATCATGCGCAAGAGTCCTGGTCTTCATAACTGCTCCTTCCAGGCATTGCGATCATACCCTTTATGCGACAGAATCATCAGCGTGTACACAATCTTAGTGTTGTAGTGGACCGCTGCGATCAGCCGGTAGCGGTTATGTCCGATGTTGAACACGACCACCGGTCGCCCGCTGGCCACCTTCACGTAGTCGGCGCTCGGCAAGGTCTTTTGGACCTCGCCGAAACTGCCCCAGTCGGCGACTCTTGTGTGCTGCAGCCACGTCCGCAAAGACGCCTCGGCATCGCGGTGCGAGGCCCAAAACTCCTGCAGCATGCTGGTCTTGATAATCCGCACTTACACCAACATTATCCCGATTCGATGACAAAACGCCAACACACTTCCGCGGCAGGTTTCTGGATGCCGCAAGCTGAATGATGGACCGTGCGAGCCCTACGGTCGGCTGGTCGGCGCCGAGGCGGGTTGGCTGGCCGGGGCCAAGTAGCTCTTCATTCTGGCCACGATGTCCGCCGCCATCAACACATCTTTGACTTTCAGGGCCTCGTCCACGACCACCACAGCCGGCAGGGCCGAGACGCCCAGCGACGATGCCAGCGTGCCCTCGGGGTCGAGAAACACCTGCGTTGAGATCTGGTTGCGCTCGACGATCTCACCGGCGGCCTTGGTCGCGAATTCCGGCTCGGCCCCGATGGCGATAAGATTGTACTCGCGCTCGGAGGCCAGGGCTTGCAGCTCGCGCAGGTTGGCCACGACCGGGTCGGTGAATGTCCGCGGCGTGATGGCCGCGAAGAAGTACACCAGCGTGGGCTTGCCGGCGAGGGCCTTGCTATCGAGCTGCTGGCCGGTGACGCTCTTGCCGCGGAACTCGAAGGCCTTGCCGCGAACCGTCTCTCTGGCCACGTCGGCCTTGAATCTCTGGGCCAGCGAGGAGTCAGGGAATCGCTCCACCAGCGTCCGCTTGGCCTGCATGGCCTTGTCGGGCTGGCCCTGCTCGTCGTACAGCTTGACCAGGATCGCCAGCGCCGTCGCGGCCGAGGGGTCCTTGGGATAATCGCGTGCCAGCCGCTCCAGCGTGGCTACGGCCTGGTCGTTGGCATCGGCTTCAAAGTACAGCCCGGCCGCCTGCATCATGGCCTGGCCTGCATACGTGGTGCCGGCGTGCTGCTGGGCGAACTGGATGAACCGCCCCGCCAATTCGGCAAGTGGCCCGGCGATTGCATCGGCCGGCGCGCTGGATGCTTGGCTGGCGGCAGCACTGGTTGGGGCGCTGGCTGTCGCAGCCGGCGCCGAGGTCGGCATGGACGCAGCCTGCGGCTGGGCAGGCTTGCTGGTGGCGGACTTGATCAGGTCCAGCCCTTGCAGTTGCAGCAGCACGAACTGGGCCTGGGCCTTGTGATCTTCCTTCTTGGCCGAAGCAGCCAGTTTCTGAGAAACCTGGCTGATCTGCTCGTTGGTGAAGCTGCCCGAGTCGTACTGCCGAGCCGTCACCATGGCGTTGAGCACGAGACTGTAGGCCTCGGGTAGGTAGGAACTGGCCGGGTGGTTCTTCTCTAATTTCTCCAGCAGCGGCGGAAGCTTCTGGATGTTCTCCAGCAGGCCCAGCAACTGCTTGGCCGGGTCGGTAACGCTGTGGTCTGGCGCAGCCAGGTGAGCCATTTGCAGCACGATGCCGACGTCGCTGTCCGGCGCGGGCGTGGAAAGCGAGTCATCCGGCGCCGACTGGCCCAACGCCAAGGTGGAAACGGCCAGGAGAAGAGCTGCGAGCAGAAGTCTGTGCATAGAATGGCCCATCTGAGTTCCCCAGAAAAAACGGCGGCCCCGACAAGTCGTCGCAGACGACCGGTCGAGGCCTATTCCGTAGCGTCGTACTAACTAGCTGCGCATGGCCGGAGCCGAGGCAGCGGGCTTGCTGGCCGGGGCGCTGGCGGCGGGCTTGCTGCTCGGGGCCGAAGTGGCGGCCTGGGCAACGACACAAACGCTGGCAGCGACGACGATCAACAACGCGACAATCAACTTGGCAACCTTCATGATCCTCTTCCTTTCCTATTCGCCGTTCCGCGGCGAGTCCCATGGGTTTATGAAAAACCACGTAAGCGAAAAAATATACAGGCGTCCCGGTGTGCTGTCCAGAGCATATCTGAAAATCTATTAAGGACTTCCCTCACTACCAGATCGGCCAGTTTGGGTGCTGTTCGGAGCGGTTGGCGCGGTAGCAGGACCGCTGGCCGGTCTAGTCGCCGGGCCGCTGGCGGCAGCGGATGTGGCCGAAGAGCCGACTTCCGGCACGGCCAGTATCGTCACCAACTCCGCCCGAACGTTCGGCTGAGTCGTGGCCTGGTAATGCCCTAATGCCTCTTCCATCCGCTCGACCGACAACCCCGATGGCCAACCGACGGTGTAGGCAAGTCGGCGAATCTCCTCCGGGCTCAGCCGGATGTACTTGACGCCCATGTTCCGCAACCCGTCGGCGACATCCTGTGGTGAGTGAGCCTTGGACAACAACGTCTCCAGCGGATGCGTGTTGTACACGGTGGCGTAGATGCTGCCGGGCGGGAGATAGAACGCCCGCGAATCGCCCAGGAGCATGACCTTGCCTTGGCCGTCCCACATCTGGGCGGCCAACCACGAGGCCGACGCGCCCGACGGCGGCGGACCCGCCACGCCTGGACCTGCAAACAAATCCTGCAACAGGAACAGTCGGGCGGACATCAGGTTGAGAATGACGGCCGCGACCAGCAGAAAGACCGCCGGGGCCGTGCCCCAACGCGAGCCCGATGCCACGTTCTGACGCAGGAAGCGAAGTTCCCGCACGCCCGCCAGCCGCACCAGCCCGACCGCGCACAGCAGGCATATCGTCGGCACGCCCACGGCCAGGAAACGCCCGGGCATGTCCCGCGTGAATAGTGCCCACACGGCCAGCTGCAGCGCCAGGACGCCCAGCAGCGACCAAGCCCAGACACCCACCCCCGCCGGCCGCAGCAGCATCGACAGCAGCGTGCCCGCCAGCAGCAGCGTAACCACGGCCCCCAGCGCGGGCTGCCCCGCCTGCCAGAGGAAATACCCCAGCAGACGATCCACGCGCGAGGTCTGCTCGGCCGCTTGCCAATTCGGCGGCTGCGGCACCGGCGGACGATACTCAGCCGAGTGGGCGTTCTCCCACCGCTGGACCTGCTCGTCGGTCAGACCGTTGTGGCCAAAAACGTCCATGGCCAGCGGGAAGACCGGGTTGCCCGTCGAGGCCACGTTGCGGATCAGCCAGGGACTGAAGACCACCAGCGCGGTCGCCGCCACCGCCAGCCACTGGGCGATTCGCCGCCAATTCCGGCGGGCCATTTCGAGCAGGATGATATCGCCATCGAGTTGCGGCCCGCTCCGCACGGCCATTCCGCTGTGACGCAGCGACAGCACCAGCATCACCGCCAGCACGGGCCCCGCCACCAGGCCGACGCTGAGATACTTAAAGCAACACGCCGCCCCCAGCAGCACGCCCAGCAGCAAGCCCGCCTTGAGCGCGGGCCGGGCCAGCCAGTATTTCAGCCACACCAGCGCCAAGGCCGCAAAGGCCACCTGCCCCATCTCCTCCATCGCCAGGTACGACAGGTACAGAATCCACGGCGAGGACGCCAGCAGCGCCACGCCGAAGCGGGCAGTAAAATCGCTCTGGGCCGCGGCGGGCAGGGCATCGGGCGGATGGGATCCGGCAGCATCGTTCGAACCCGCGCCCACACCAGTGGCAGGCAGGCCGCGAAGTCCGAAGACCGCCAGCACCGCCACTGCCGCCAGCAGGCCGTTCATCATCTGGCAGAGATACACCGCCTGATACGCCGAGCCGCGCAGGCACATGGCCAGCAGGAAGAGCATCTCCGAGGACAGCGGGTAGTGGCTGTAGATGTTGTGGTCCAGCGTGCTGACCCGCCCGGCCTGGAAGTACTCGCGCGGAAGCTGGAGGTGATATTCGAGGATGTCATACGAATCGGCCGTCGCCCGCCCCAGGTAGCCCGGCGGCAAGGTCGCCCCGGCCAACAGGATTCCCGCCGCAGCCGCTACCAGCCACCACACCAGCGCCCCGCCGCCGACCCGCGCGGGCAAGACTTGGCCTTTGATGGCCCCGCGCCATTGCCCGACGGCCAGCGCCCCGCCAACGGCCACCACGGTCCACCAGACATATTGATTCAGGCTGCCGGGAATGAAGCTGCCGACCAGGAGCATGAGCGTGGCGTAGAACCACAACCCCACGCCCGCCGAGGTCGCCAACCACAGCGGCCTCGGCACGTCCGGCAGGCGCAAGGGCCGCAGCAGCAGCGCCCCGTACCCAGCGGCGGAAACGAAGACCACCGCCGCCGCCAAGCCGTCAGAAACGATCACCGCTACCGCGCTGACCAGTGAGTCCTTCGACCCCAGCGTCGAGAACAGCATGGCTCCGGCAAAGCCCACCGACAGCAGCAGGAACACCCACAGCGGCATCTCGCCCGCCTGCGGAGTTGGCGGCGCTGGTTGCGCTTTCGCGGGAAAGGCGGGCAGGGTAGTCTTGGGCTGCTCAGGTAGGTCTGAGTGTTGCTCAGGTGAGTTCGTAGGCTGATCGGGCGATGAAGAGGGTCCGTTCGTAGTCATAGGAAAGCATATTCGCCGGATGGCGGTTCAGAGGCAAGGGGCTGCAAAGCCGCTAGCGGCTTCGCGCTATGACCTACGACCTGTGACCTACGACCTCTCCCCCTACAGCGATCCCTTCGTCGAGGGCACTTCGCCGGCTCGGGCGCGGTCGATGGTCTTGGCGGCGCGGAGGGCCTTGGCGAAGCTCTTGAAAATGGCCTCGGCGATGTGGTGGTCATTGCTGCCGTAGGGCACGTTCACGTGCAGGTTCATGCCCGCCACGCTGGCCATGCGGCGCAGGAATTCCTCGACGAGTTGCACGTCGAAGGCGCCGATCTTCTGGCCGGCGAACTTGACGTTGTACACCACGGCCGCTCGACCGCCCAGGTCCAGCGCCACGTTGGCCAATGCCTCTTCCATGGGCAGCGAGGAAAAGCCGTATCGGCGGATGCCGGCCTTATCGCCCAGGGCCTGCGCGATGGCCTGGCCCAGGCAGATGCCCACGTCCTCGACGGTGTGATGGTCGTCGACGTGCAGGTCGCCCTTGGCGGTGACGGTGATGTCCATCAGGCTGTGCTTGCCGAGGTGGTCGAGCATGTGGTCCAAGAACCCCACGCCCGTGTCGGCCTGCACCTTTCCGCTGCCGTCTAAGTCGATGGAAAGGGCGATGTCGGTTTCTTTGGTCCTGCGCGTTATTTGGGCGGTGCGGGGCATGCCGGCTCCTAGTTGTTAGTTCCTAGTTGTTAGTTCCTAGTTCCTAGTTGTTAGTGGCGAGCAGGAGCTAGGCTTGAGCGTTCTTCAATCCTAGCAGCAGGCCGCGAACGATCCTCTGAACTTCATCGGCCAGTTGTACGGCTTTGCTCGCCTGTTTGTCAGTCAGGTACGTCAATCGCACAGCCACGAGTAGCTGGGTCTCCACTTCATTGGCCGAGCCTCTGGCCATGTCCAGGAAGTGGACGAAGTCCGCCTTGGTTCGCCGGCCATGCCCTTCAGCAATGTTGCTGGGGACGCTGACGGCGGCCCTTCTTGCTTGCGAGGTAAGGCCGAATCGTTCATCGGGCGGCAATAGGCGGCTGACCTCGTACACCTCTTGCACTAGATCCATGCCCCGCTGCCAAGCCACCAAGTCCTTGAACCCACGAATCTTCGCATCCATGAATTTCACCCCATCATGTTTTTTCCTAACGTTCCCGCCACGGACTCCGAGACTAGGAACTAGGAACTAACAACTAAGAACTCGCCCTAGCCCCAAGCGCCGCCAGCAACGCCGCCACCTGCTCGGCCGTTCCTACCGTAATCCGCAGCTTGTCTTCGAGACGCGGCTCTTTGAAGTATCGAACCAAGATGCCCTGGCTCTTCAGGGCCAGGTACACCTTTTGGGCCGCGCCGCCGGGCACCTGGGCCAGGACGAAGTTCGACTCCGACGGCCAGACGCGGTAGTCCAAGGCCCGCAGGCCCTCCGTGAGCTGCCGCCGGGCGGCCTTAACTTTCTCGACGGTCTGGCGCAGATACGCCTGATCCGCAATAGCGGCCGCTGCCACGGCGCAGGCTATGGAGCTGACGTTATAGTGGTCCTTGACCTTCACCAGCGTCGGCACGAGCGCCGGCTGCATGACACCAAAGCCCACGCGCAGGCCCGCCAGGCTGTAGCCCTTGGAAAGCGTCCGCAGCACGATCACGTTCTTGTGCCGCTTCACCAAATCCAGCGCGCTGGCCTGGGCGAAGTCCACGTATGCCTCATCGACGATCAGCAGCCCCGCCAGCCGGCTGGCCAGGTCGTCCAGCACCGCTACCGGCGTGCACGTGCCCGAGGGGCTGTTGGGATTGGCCACGAACGTCACCGGCGCATTGGCCTTGGCCAGGGCATCGACCGGCAGCGTGTACTCGTCGTCGAAGGGAATCTCGGTGAACGGCGCGTCCTGGACGTTGGCCAGCGTGCGGAAGTACACGTACGTCGGCATGGCGTAGGCGACGCCCCGGCCCTTCTCGCAGCAGGCCTTGAAGATCATCGTCAGCAAGTCGTCGCTGCCATTGCCCGCCAGCACCCAACTCGGGTCAACGCCCAGCACCTTGCCAACTGCCTGACGCACCGGCGTGGCCATCGGGTCGCTATACATGCGCAGCGCCTCGCCGTCGAAGTGCCGCAGCACCTCCATGGCCGCCGGCGAGGGCGGATACGGATTCTCGTTGGTGTTCAGTTTGATGACCTTCTGACCCGGCGCGGGCTGCTCGCCGGGAATGTAGCCGGTCATTTCGTCGATGTTCTTGCGAAAAAAGGTCGTAGGTCGTAGGTCGTAGGTCATAGGGCGCTCTCTGTATCTCTATGGACGATCCCATAATACGGGCCAGCGAACGCAGCAATCAGCCGCCGGCTCGTCATTCTCTTACTTGTGACTTCGGGCTGAGTTCGAGACTCCGAACCAGCCCCTTCAGAATTCGTTGCACTTCCTTCACTTGCTCCAACGGTTCGTGTATCTGGTCCTGGCTCGCCAAGCCTAAGCGTTGGCACAAGACCAACTGCGTCTGGATCTCGTTGGCCGATCCTCTGGCCACATCCAGAAACCGAACGTAATCAGCCCTTGTTCTCCGTCCATACCCTTCGGCCACGTTTGAAGGGACGCTAACCGCGGCACGACGAAGTTGCGAGGTCAACCCGTACCGCTCTTCGGCCGGAAACCGGGCCGTCAATCGGTAGACGCTTTCCACCAAGCCCATTCCCTTCTGCCAGCCGATCAAGTCCTCAAACCCGTTTATCTCTGCCATGTAATCCCCGTGTTCCATGCCCTGTTCTACCGACCTGCGGACTTTTGCCTTCCTATGACCTACGACCTATGACCTACGACCTTCTTTTTTCAATGGCATTTGCGTGTCCAGTCAGCCCTTCCCGCCGGGCGAATTCCGCCACGTCGGGAGCGTCGGCTAGCAGGCTGGCGTGGTCGTAGCGCAGGACGCTGGAGGCTTTCATAAAGTCGTTGACGCTCAGGGGCGAGAAGAACCTGGCCGTGCCGCCGGTGGGCAGCACGTGCGAAGGGCCGGCGTAGTAATCGCCCAGCGGCACGGGCGTCTGGCCGCCCAGGAAGATCGCCCCGGCGTTGCGAATCTTCGCCAGCATGGCTTCGTCGTTGGCGGTCTGAATCTGCAGGTGCTCGGTGGCGAATTCATTGGCCACGTCGCAGGCAATGGCCAGATCGGGCACCACGACGATGGCAGAGTATCGCTCCAACGCAGCCCCGATGGCAGCGGCGCGCTCGAGTTGCGGCAGCTGAGTTTGAATCTCTCCCACGACGGCCTCTGCCAGCTCGCGAGAATCCGTCACCAGGATGGCTGAACCGGGGTCGTGCTCAGCCTGGGCCAGCATGTCGGCCGCTACCCAGTCGGCCCGGGCGGTGCGGTCGGCGATTATCAGCACCTCACTGGGCCCGGCGATGCTGTCGATGCCCACCTTACCCAGCACTTGCCGCTTGGCCTGGGCGACGAAGGCGTTGCCCGGCCCGACGATTTTTTCTACCGGCTTGATGCTCTTTGTGCCGTACGCCAAGGCCGCCACGGCAATGGCTCCGCCGATGCGATACACCTCGGTGACGCCCAGTTCGGCCGCGATCGCCAACATCATCGGGTTGATGCTGCCCTTGAAACTGGGCGGGCTGGCCAGGGCGATCTCCTTCACGCCGGCCGTCAACGCCGGCACGATCGTCATGATCATGCTGGAGGGGTAGAACGCCTTGCCGCCCGGCACGTACACGCCCACGCGATTGATGGGCGTGTAGCGCACGCCCAGCTCGCGTCCGCCGCGGCGCAGCATGGTCGGGGCCTGCACCTTGATGTGCTGCTGGTAGGCCTTCACGTTGGCGATGGCGGCGCGGATGACGCGCAAGTACGCCGCGTCGGCCTGCTCGTGGGCCGTGCGGATCTCCTCGGCGCTGACGCGCAGATGCGCGGCGTCGAGTTGGACCTTGTCGATGCGCTCGGTCAGTTCGATGACGGCCTCATCGCCGTGGCTGCGCACCTGGGCGAGAATGTCCCGAACGATGCTCTCGACCTGGCCGGCCCCCTCACTCGTCAGCTCGCCGCCGCGCAGGCGGTTGAGCAGATCAACAACGGCTGGGTCAGCCAGCGGCGTTTGGCTCTGGATCACGCGGAGATTCATAGCCGCCATGGTACAAAAACCCCACCGGGCCGAACAGGGGCTAACCGCTAACGGCATGAACCACAGAGGGCACGGAGGACACGGAGAAAGACGTGAAGTCAGGGTACAGGGCATAGGGCGTAGGGCGTAGGGAAACGACAACCGCCCGGTGCCGTGGTTTGCGCAGCGAAGCGAAGCAACCACGTTCACGCCGCCGAGTGAAAAACACACAGCCGAGGGCGGCTGTGCCACGAAAACATGGAACAACCGCACAGGCAGAACTGTCCTACTGCTTGGGCTTCTCCAGTATCGCCAGGATGGCCGGATCGAGCCTTCCGTTGAGTGCCCGACATGCCCGAACGTCCGCCCACGCCTTGTCGACATCGCCGAGGTTCGCGTAGGCCTCGGCACGATTGTTGAACCCATCTGAGTCTTTCGGGTCAAGCTTGATGGCAAGACTCGCATCCGCCACGGCCTCATTGTACCGGCCAAGTTTGGTCAGAACGTCGCCGCGAATGATATATACCCAGGCATCGTCCGCCTTCAACTCGATAGCCCGTGTGCAATCCTCCAACGCTCTGGGAAGGTCACCCTTCATCGCATAGGCCTGCGCCCTGCTCCCGAATATGTACGGGTAGGATCCATCCTGTTCAGCCGCTTTGCTGAGATCACTGATCGCCTGTTCGTGGCTCCCGCACTGACCAAAGTAGAATGCCCTCCACACGAGAGCATCGACGTGCTTCGGATCCAGTTCGATCGCCGTGGATAGGCTGCGAATCGCTCCTTGCAGGTCTCCCTTTGCACCCAGCACCCGCCCGTAGGTGTAGCATGCGAAGGCGTCTTGCGGACTCACTCGTATGGCCGTTGACGCATCCGCGGCCGCCTCGTCCAACTTTCCCAACTCTAACCAGCAGGATGCGCGTACGGCGTAAACATCGTCGCTCTTACAGCCAAGCTCAATGGCCTTGGAGAAGTCTACTACGGCACGATCAGCCTCGTTGCGCTCTTTGCGCATCAACCCACGGTTGTACCAGCCGAGAGGCTCGTTAGGATTGAGGCTCAAAGCTGCCTCGTAGTCTGCCATCGCCTCGTCCCGCCGTCCGCACCTGGAGAATGAATTGCCTCTGTTGATGTAGTCACTTTCGGTCGGCGATTTCGCGATTGCCTGCGACCAGTCGGCCAAGGCCTCACATTCCTGACCCTTCAACACATACAGGCGCGCTCTATAGCGGTAGTACTCTGACTCCGTTGGCGTCAGTTCAATCGCTTTGGTGTAATCCGCGATGGCCTGATCCCTCAAGCCCGATTCCTGATAGGCAAACCCCCGCCAAGCCCATACCCATGTATCGTTCGATCCCAATTCCAAGGCCTTCGACAAATCCTTGATGGTTTCGTCGTACTTCCCGAGCTTTAGGAATGCCGCCCCACGCTGTGCAAACGATTGGCTCGAATCCTTCTTGTCTGGGTTCAACTCAATCGCTCTGGAAATATCTTCAATGGCCGCTTCGTACTGCTCGGCTCGATAGAGAGCATATCCCCTGCCCATGAAGGCCCAGTGCGATCTCGGCCGCAGCTCGATGGCTCGCGCGTATGTGCTAATGGCTAACGCATGGTCGCCAGCCCCGCAGGCGTCCCGGGCTCGTTGATACAAGCGGCGATAACAGCCCCACACGACGACCGCTCGTAAGTATGCAACTTCGCTAGCGATGAGGATGCATATGAACACGTATCGGTCGGCCCGCACACCGCCCAAGGCGTGCAGCAGAAAGCATCCGCCCCCCAAGAGAGCCAGGAAGATCACGAAGTATCTTGTCTGAGCAAGAAGACGCATTCACACCTCACCGACAAGACTGCCCGCTCTGCACCCGCGCCCCTTCCGTCGTGCCCTACGCCCTACGCCCTGTCTTCCTCACCAGCGAGGTCAGTTCCTTCAGCCGGACGTTCACCGCGTGCAGCAGCACGCCGACGGCCAGGCTGCCGAAGGAAAGAATCACCAGCCCCACCGCCACGAACAGCAGCGGGAAGCTCTCGACGCGGTGGTGATCCACGTACTGGCAGATGGCCGGCAAGGCCAGCGCCACGCCCAGGCCCAGCAGCAGCAGGCACAGCAGGCCGAAGAACGTCAGCGGCTTGACCGAGCGGAAGATGTTGAAAATCGTCCAGAGCACGCGGAAGCCGTCGCGGAACGTCCGCAACTTGGAGACCGACCCCTCCGGCCGCTCGCCGTACGGCACAGGCACCTCGGCGATGACGTAATTGTTGTACAGCGTCTGCAAGGTCAGTTCGGTCTCGACCTCGAACCCCACGGCCGTCAGCGGCACGCCCCGGGCCAGCTCGCGCGTGTACGCCCGATACCCGCTCATGATGTCGGCCAGGTGGCAGCCGAAGATGGTATTGATGAGGCCGCGGACCAGGCGGTTGCCGGCCACGTGCAGCGGGCGGAAGCTCTTGCCGCTGTACACTTGCAGCCGCGTGCCCACGACCATGTCGGCCCGGTCGTCGAGGATGAGTTGGAGCAGCTTGCCCACGTCGGCGGCTGGGTAGGTGTCGTCGCCATCGACCATGACGTGGATGTCTTCATCGACGCACTCCATCATGCGGGCGACGACGTGGCCCTTGCCCGGCACGTTGACGCGCAGCACGGTGGCGCCGTGGGTGTGGGCGATCTCAGCGGTGCGGTCGGTGGAGAGATTGTCGAAAACGTAGATCCGCGCCTCGGGCAAGGCCGACCGGAAGTCGTCGATGACCTTGCCCACCGTGGCTTCTTCGTTCAGACATGGAATCAGAATCGCGACGGTCTTTTGCATGCCCACAGGCTAATCGGCCGGGGAGGAGGGGTCAACCGTGCGTTGCGTGCAAGATGCGCCGGGTGCCATGGCCTGACTCGCCTGAGTTCACGAAGGCAAGGCTGGCCATGCTTTCGCGAACTGCACGGGCGACGTTGGGCATAGGTAGAACCGCTGGACAGCGCGGTTCAACCTATGGCACCCATTTTTCGGCGGTTAGTTGTCGTGCAAGAATAACTGGTGGCACAGCCTTTCCAGGCTGTGCGGAAACAGGCTGGAAAGCCTGTTCCACCATTTCAGTTATTCTTGCACGGCCGGTTAATGCTGTTTCGGCCTTACGCCGTTTCCATTTTGCCGTCGCGAAGCCGGACGATCCGGTCGGCCATCTGGGCTAAGGCGGCGTCGTGCGTCACCATCACCACTGTCTGCCGCTGCTTCGTGTTCAGGCCCTTGAGCAGCTCGATGATGGCCAGGCCGGTCTTGGAATCCAGGTTGCCGGTGGGCTCATCGGCCAGCAGGATCTTGGGATTGTTCACCAGCGCCCGGGCGATGGCCACGCGTTGCTGCTCGCCGCCCGAAAGCTGCCGAGGCCGGTGCCCAATTCGCTCCGAGAGCCCGACTCGGCCAAGGATCTCTTCTGCCCGCTGTCGCACCGCCGCCTTCTGCGCCACCCACGTGGCCGGGCCAAGCTCGGTCATGGCCGGCAGCATCACGTTCTCCAGCACGGTCAGTTCCGGCAGCAGGTGATAGAACTGAAAGACGAAGCCGATCTCGCGGCTGCGGATGGCGTCGCGCCGGCTGCCTTGCAGCGAGCGGCTGTCGATGCCGTCCAGCAGCAGGCTGCCGGAGTCAATCGAATCCAGCAGGCCCAGCAGGTGCAGCAGCGTGCTCTTGCCGCTGCCCGAGGCGCCGAGGATCGCGACGAACTCGCCGCTCTGCACGCTCAGGCTCACGTTGCGCAGCACCGCCAGTTCGCGATTGCCCAGGTGGTAGCTCTTGTGCAGGCCGCGGGCGTCGATCAGCAGGCCCTTGCCCTGCAACTTCTCGTTGGGCTTGGCCGGGCCGAGGAACGCCAGCACGATCAGCGGCAGCATTGCGATCACCAGGCAGGCCAGCATGATGCCCATGTCCAGCAGCACCTGCAAGCCGATCAGCCCGCTGAGGTAATGCACCGCCGCGGTGATGCCAGCGGCCAGCGACAGAACCTGCGCGAAGGTCCAGCGGAATGGGCAGCGGCCTTGCATCCGCGCCAAGGTGGCCACGCCCAGGAAGATCGGTCCGGGCACGATCGCCAGCAGCACGAAGGGCCAGGCCTTGCGCTGCCGCCGTCGGCACGCCCGCACGACCACGTAGATGCCCAGGCCCCAGGCCGTCACCGCCGCCACGCCCAGCATGCCCGCCATCAGCAGCAGAATGGGACTTACGTCATTCATACCGGATGGCCTCCGCCGGCTCCATGATGGCCGCCCGCACGCTGGGGATCAGCGCCCCGACCAGGCCCGACATGATCGCCCAGGCGGCGATTGCCACCGCCACGGCCGGGTCAACCTGGTTGGGAATCTTCTCGAACATGAAAAACTCGCGGTCCCAGACTCTAAAGCCCGTCCACACCGCCAGCCAGTCCTGGATCTCGTTGATGTACACCACGAACAGCCAGCCGACCGTCAGCCCGATGGCGCTGCCGACCAAGCCCGTGGCGGCGCCGAAGGCCAGGAAGATTTGCGCGATGCCCGCCCCGCTGCCGCCGACGGCCCGGATGACGCCGATGTCGCGCGTCTTCTGCACCACGATCATGTAGAAGATCGCGAAGATCAGCAGCACCGACACGAAGCTGATGATGCCGAACATCATGATGACCAGCGTCCGCTGCTTCTCGATGGCGCCGATGAAGCTGGCCATCTTCTCCCGCCAGGTGTAGATCTCCACCGGCCAGGCGGCGCTCGATGCTTCGGGGTGGTTAAGGCTGAAGCTCTGCCACGCCTGCTGCACCTTGCGCCGGACCTCGATCAACCGGCCAGGCGCATCGTATGGCGGCCGGACCTTGATATTGATCTGTGAGCAGCGGGCCGGATCGACAAGGGTCGGGTCGGTGATGTCGCGGATTTCCGCCATGCCCAGCAGCAATTGCAGCGTCTCAAAGGGCATGTACACGCTGCTGGAGTCGATATTGTGCACGTCGGTCTTGGCGTCATCGACCAACGTAACGGTGCGGATGACCGGCGTGATGTCCATCGTGCCGCGGCCACGACCGGACGGCAGCATCACCAGCGTCATTTCGCTCCGGCCTGGCGTAACCAGGCGGACCGTCGAGCCGTCATCGACGCGAAAACTCAGGCCCGGAATGCCCAAGCCAAGGATAACGTGGTTGTCGCCCAACCGCGCCGCGCGCAGGGAATCATCGATCTGCTTTCGCAGCTGTGCCATCAGCGCCTTGTCCTGCTTGTCGGCGGGCTTGGCCTGCTCGGCCTTGAGGGCCGGCTCGAATTCTTCGGCGTCCTTCTGATACTGCCGGGCCGACACCAGCCGCGGCAGCGTGAGGGCGGCATTCTCCTCGGCGATACGCAGCCGGCGAATGGCGTCCTGGTCCTGCCGCGACGGGGGCAGAGACTCCTGCTTGCCTAGCAGGATCCTGATGCGGTCCAGCTCACGCTGGGTGGCTTGGATCATGGCCTCGACCGGCGGGGAGAAGTTGGCATCGGGCCAGCCCTTCTGCACGAACAGCCCCTGGGCCAGGTCCGTCACCGCCAGCCGCTCGGGCAGCCGCATGCCGCAGATATTCACGGCCGTGGTGTACTCGCGCCCGATCTTCAGCACGCCGCCCTGGGAATAAATGACCGGCGAGGCGGCCTGGATCTCCGCCATGCCCTTGCCAGTGATGGCGTACAGGCTGTGCAGCCGAAGGTTCGGCAAGTCCTGTGGCGCAATGGCCGGGAGGGCCGCCTCAAAACGCAGCGTGTACACCCGCTTGGGCAGCTTGTCGGCAGAAGGTGTCGCAGCCGTTTCGCCCGTATTCGAGCCGTTTGCCGGCGCCGGCGCCACGCCCGCGAGCCGCTGCTCCGAAAGCGTGACCTTGCCGGTGACCTCTTTGACTTCCCGGCCATCGGAGTACACCAGGCCAACGGCATCGAGCGTGATGGGCGCGTCCAGATCGATCTTGCCACCGGTCAGCATCTCGGCGTGAGCCATCTGGCCGGGGCCTTCAAAGACGACAGTGGTCTGGCCCGCGTGGCTGCTGGACGCCGCGGCCACGGCACCCGGTTGGAGGGTGGGTTGAACGTGGTTCGCTGCCGTGTCTGGACCCTGGTGGGACTCGTCGCTTCGCTCCTGGGCCCACCCTGCATGAACCACGTGGTAGTCGCTGTCCATGCGGTACCGGCCGGTCAGTTCAGCGATGAATTCGTCATACCGCCCGATGGCCGAAAGCGTGGGCGATTCGATGATGATCTCGCCGAAGATGCCCTTGGCGGCGAACTCGGCCTTGCGCAAGAAGCCGTCCATGACGCTGACGACGATCAGCACCATGGCCACGCACAAGGCCACCGCCGCCACCGCGATCAACGCCAGGTAGCGCCGCCGAAGAAACTTCAGACATAGGAACAGCTTGTACATTTCGCTCGCCGAAAACGGCGGGATTCGATATTCGATATTCGATATCAGGAACAACGGGCCACTCAGCACCGACCCGTCTTTCCTAATATCGAATATCCAATATCGAATATCGCCTTTTGCCTTTTTCCGTGTTCTCCGTGGTTAAGTCGTTGTCGGCCGAAGCAGCGGGAAAAAGATCACGTCGCGGATGGACGCGCTGTTCGTCAGCAGCATGACCGCCCGGTCGATGCCGATGCCCAGCCCGCCGGCCGGCGGCATGCCGTGCCGCAGCGCCGCCACGAAATCCTCGTCCATCACCCGCATCGTCTCGTTGGCCGCCTCGCCCTTGAGCTGCTGGCGGAAGTTCGCTTCCTGCACGGCCGGGTCGTTCAACTCGGTGTAGGCGTTGGCTAGTTCCATGCCGGCCACGAAGCACTCGAACCGCAGCGCCACCGTCGGATCATCAGCCTTGCGCCGCGTCAGCGGACAAATCGCCGCCGGGTAGTCGATCACGAACACCGGCTTGTCGCTCTTGGCCAGTTCCGGCTCGACCACTGACTCGAAGATATCATTGACGACCACAGCCAGGTCTTTGTTCGACTCGGTCAGCCCCAACGCCTTGGCCTTGGCCCGCACGGCTGCATCGTCCTTCCAATCCACGCCGGCGTGTTCCTGAATCAGGTCCGCATACTTCTTCCGCGGCCAGGGCGGCGTGAAGTCGATTACTCGCCCGCAGTATGGCAAAGCGATCTTGTTCGCCTCCCAGTACGGGACCAGGAGTTCCAACTCCTCCATGGTCACGTTCGCGTTGCCGGCCAGCTCCTTGCGGAAAAGCTCTTTGATCTCTTCAGGGGACTTCTGGGCCGCGCCCTCGCCGGCGGTGGTCTGCGCCTTTTGCTGGGCGGCGATGGCGCGATCGCACGCAGCCATCAAGGGCGACAGGCAAATCTCCCTGCCCGCCGTGCTGACCAACTCTTCGGTGATCTCCATCATCACGTTGTAGTCGGCGTAGGCCTGGTAGAGTTCCATCATCGTGAATTCGGGATTGTGCCGCGGGGACATGCCTTCGTTGCGGAATTGCCGCCCGATCTCAAAGACCTTGGGCATGCCGCCCACCAGCAGCCGCTTGAGGTACAGCTCGGGGCTGATCCGCAGGAACAGGTCGACGTCCAGCGTGTTGTGGTGCGTGACGAACGGCCGGGCCGCCGCACCGCCGTACTGGGCCTGAAGAATCGGCGTCTCGACCTCGACGAAGCCGCGCCGGCTCAGCAGTTCGCGGAACTTGCCGAGGATCGCCAGCCGCTTGTAAAAAACGGCCATGCTCTCGGGGTTCGTCATCAAGTCGAGATAACGCTGACGATAGCGGGTTTCCAAGTCCTGCAGGCCGTGGAACTTTTCGGGCATGGGCAGCAGGCTCTTGGTGAGCAGGCTGACCTTGTCGGCGAAGATCGTGACCTCGCCGGTCCGGGTGCGCATGAGCGGGCCCGACGCCGCCACGATGTCGCCTAAGTCCAGCAGCTTGACCATTTCCCAGGTCTTGGCGTCCAGGACATCGCGGCGGAAAGCCACCTGCATTGCCCCGGTGTGGTCGCGCAGGTGAGCGAAGATCAGCTTGCCCATGGCGCGATACAGAACGACCCGCCCGGCCGTGTCGGCGGACTGGCCTTCCTCGCCATCCTTGTAGCGGCCCACAATGGATGCAGTGTCCTCGGCCGAATCGTACCGGCCGCCGTAGGGGTCAAAGCCCAGCTCGCGCAACTTCTCGAGCTTGGCCAGACGATCCTGATATACCTTTTCAAGCATAAGAATTAAGCCTTTGTGCAGGGCAGGCAGTTTCGCCCAGCGAGCGGGTGAAGTCAAGGCAATCACGGTTGGGGAAAGGCAGGGGGCCTGACTGCGCTTTCTGGCCGTCCGGATTTGTCGTGTAACAGGCCCCGGCTTCAGCCGGGGTGCCAGGTGGCCAACAGACGCAATCAGCCCGGTTCACCGGGCTTGAGGCTGTGCCTTGAGGCAAATGGCTCAAGCCGCAAACCGGTAAGCCCGTTGAAACGGGCTGGCGGAATGTGGGGCAATCCGCTTCACCCCGGCTAAAGCCGGGGCCTGTTACACGGCTCGATCAGGGCCCGCGGCAACAGCACCTCTCGCCAGGAATTGTAGTCTCACACAAGGTAGGGCGGAGGGCGTAGGGGGCGAAACGGCGTTTGCCGGCCACACGCCGCGCCTGCAAGAACGACAGTCGAGGACAATGCCACGACCGGGCGAGACGCCCGCGGCACGTCGCCGCATCATGGGTTCGCGTGCGTGAGGCGGGCGATGCCGCGCCGAACCTGCTGCGCGTTGCCGGTGCGGTGGACGCTGAGTTTGCGGTAGTTTTCCAGTGCGGCCTGGCGCTGACCGGCTGCTTCCTGCAGGACGGCAAGGTCGAACACGTACGAAAGATCGTCAGACGCCGGCTTGATGTGCGTCATGGCCTCGACCGCTCCGGCGTAATCTCCCTTTTGCGCCAAGGCCATCACCTTGCCCGCGCCGGCCTCGCCCAGCGGCAGCAGTTCGACCTTTTCCTGCCCCTGCATCGGCTGGATCATGTCGCAGAAGGTGTCCAGGCCAATCGTCAGCGTCTGGCGGACCGCCTCATCGGCGGGCGGCACATTGGCCGGAGCATCAGGCCGATGCAGCCCCAGCGGGCCGAAGGAAAGCCGATCCGTCCGCGAGTCGTACGACTGCCGCGTCTCGACGGTGAAAGGCTGCTGGCCTTGCGGCTGGACGACGAACTCCACCACCGTCTCGATGCGGCGGACGAGCATGGGCGCCGGCTGGCTGGTGAGGTCGTGGTAGCGGTCGGTAACGCGGATGATGCGATTGGAGTGCGTCTCTTCGACCCGCACGCGCAGCACGGCCGAAATGACGCAGGGGCGATTCAACTCCTGCGGACTGGCGATGACGTTGGGCTGCGTAGACGCCTGGCATGTCGCCGGCCAGATGGCGGTGCACGTGGGGGCTGCGTCCTGGGCACTGCTTTGCGCGGCCTGCGACACCTCCGACAGAGACGTCGGCTGGGAAGCGGCCTTCTGCCGGCGAACGTCGAGACGCTTCTGCAGCTCCCCGGCCAGGAAGTCGCCCGCCCAGTCGGGCCCCTCTTCCACCTGGAACTGGCCCACGCTCAGCAGGTGCGCGTCCATCGGCACCGGCACATCAGGCCCCAGCAGGTACGGCACCGAAACGGTGGCCGTCGCGCCGGCGCAGCCCAACATGGAAGCTGCAAGTAAGAGGACGGCGATTCCCAATATGCGTTTGATTCCCACGCAAACATGGTAGGCCGGCCGAACAGGTTGGGCAAATTCGGTATTGTCGCCGAGCGTGGGCGGCAACGGCTGGCCGGCGCAGGCAGGCGTGAGTGCCTGTGGTGGGTTATGCATAGGTAGAGCCGCTGGACAGCGCGACTCAACCTATGGCACCCATTCCGCGTGGCTCAACCTATGGCACCGGTGAATGCACGCCGACGCACTCGCGCCTGCGTACAATTCGCCCCAACTGGAATTCCGTCGAACCGTCACGCTAAGCTTCTGCGAATGCCTCGACACGCACTAATGCTGTTGCTGCTGCTGGCGGCCATTCTGGGCCTGTCCGGCTGTTCGGCCGCTCAGGCCAAGTTGCTGGGCATGCTCAACGGACAGCTGTTCATCGGCTATGACACACTGGCCTTGCCCGGCGAGGCCGTCGACGTGAAGGTGCGGCTTCAGGGCGGATCAATGCTGCGCGACAAGCCCGGCTACGTGGTGCGATTCTACGACGGCGGGCAATTGTTCAAGGCGGCAGAGACCGACGACGATGGCAACGCCTGCGTCAGCTTCACCAGCCAGCAGAGCGGCGACGTGCTCCTGTCGGCTGGCTTTTCACCCAACGGTTTTCTCGACGAACCGCCGCCCCCCACCAACGTGCTGGTGGCCTGCCGACCGGCCGACGCGCCCATGATCGTAGTGGACCTGGACCAGACGCTGGTGGCCTCGGGCATCGTCGATGTGCTGCTGGATAAGGCCCGGCCCGTTCCCGACGCTCAGCGGGTCGTGCAGCGGCTGGCCGGGCAGTACACCATCATCTACCTCACCGGCCGGCCCGACCTGTTCACGATTCGCACGCGACAATGGCTGGCGGAGAACGGCTTTCCTCGGGCGGTGCTGCTGATGGCCAGCATGAGCGACATGCTGAGCGGGCAATTCAAGCCCCGCGTGCTGGGCGGCCTGCACGAGCGTTTCACCAACCTGCGCTTCGGCATCGGCGACAAGGCCTCGGACATGCGGGCCTACGCCGCCAGCGGCATGACGGGCGTCATGCTGCTGAACGTGGCCGACGACGCCTCGCCGGACGATCTGTGGAAGCAGATGCGCGAGCTGCAAGCCCTGCCGCCCAACACGCAAGTGGTGCAG
The DNA here is from genome assembly GCA_903892515.1 of uncultured Planctomycetota bacterium. Lineage (GTDB taxonomy): Bacteria > Planctomycetota > Phycisphaerae > SM23-33 > SM23-33 > CAITIS01. Next base: position 207,054 of record CAITIS010000001.1, read on the forward strand.
AGCTGGCGGCAGATCGAGCAGGTCATCTTCGAGAACCAGCAATTCCCCGCCGACCAGGCACAGCGGCAACTGATGGACCTGGCGGGCCAACGCGAGCAGGAGCAGCAGCTCAAGAGTATGCCGCCCCAGGCCCACAGCCAAGCCGGTGGCCAGGCTTCGAGCCGCTCCGCCAGTTCGCCCGCCGGGCACAACGCCGGCACGCCGCCACGCACATTCCGCCATGGCCGGCACGGGTTGGGCCAGGGCCTGCCCGCTTCCTCGCAGCCGGCGAGCCAACCACAATGATGCGGACCTCATTGGCCATCTTGACGCTTTTGCTGCTGGCCCTGCTGGCTGGCTGCGGCATTGAAAAGCAGCCGCTCTCGGGCGACCAGATCGGGCAGTACTGGTATCTCGAAGAAGACCCCTGGCCCGGCGCGGTCAAGCCCCAGTGGCACATCGCCGGCCACCGGATTCCCACCAAGTTCACGATTCTGAAGAAGCGCAGCGCCGATGCGGCCATCTTCAGCCTGGTGCGAACGGGCTTTGAGGTCATGCAGGGCGCCGACGAGGTGCAGGTCGGCATCACGCCAGAAGAGGCCACCGGCGGAGCCAATCTGCTGCGCCGCGCCCGGCTGGCGCTGGTCAAACTCCAGGCCAACCTGTCGGGGTCGCAATCGGCGGATCGCTGGGCCAAAGCCGTCAGCGAGATGCTCGTCACGGCCGAGGATATTTCCCGCGTGCTGGAAGAGGCCAGTGGCGGCGAGGCCGGCAAATCCAGCCGAACGGCCGACGAAATCATGGGCTACCAGATGCTGCTGCAGGTCGTCGTGGGGCAATTCTCCCCGCGGGCCAACGTGGCCTTTGGCAATCTGCAAGCGGGCCAGACCGCCCTCAGGATCAACGACGCCTTGATGGACGGCCTGCTGGAACTTTCTTTCGGCTGGGCGGGCAAGCAGACGCCGCCCAAGGCCCGGCAACGCGTGCAGGAGCAATTCGCCAAGGCCCACCAGCCCAACCAGGCCCAGCCGGCGGTGCAGGATATATTGATGCAGTACTTGAGGGAGGCCCCGCCGGCCGAGGGGGATCGCAAGGCGGCGCAGTTCGAGATGGCGCTGAAGGTGGCGCCGATGCTGCTGGAAGAGTTGGAGGATTTCGCGCGGCAGTGGGACAAGCTGCGGTCGGTCAGCCTGGAGTTCCGCACCGACGGCCAGCAGACGATAGGCTCGGTGACGCTGGACGTGGAACCGGGCCAGAACGTCCGCCTGGCCATGGGCCTGATGCCCACGCTGGTCTTTACGGGCGGCAGCTGCCGCATCACGCTGGTGCCCACCGATGACGCCACGCGGGAAACGCTGATCCTGTTCCAGAGCCAGCGCGGCGGCTCGTGCGAGATTCGCTATGAAGGGCTGGTGTACGCGCTGGCCCGGCTGGTCGTGCCCGTGGACAACGCCGTGCTGCGCGAGATCCGGCTGCAGCGCCACGGCACGTACCGGGGATGGAACCTGACCAACGTCGAGTTGCTGATGAATACCAACACCATCGGCCAGGACAACCGACGCATGTACGCCATGCACTTCGTCCAATTCCGCCAGCCGGTCCGTGGGCCTTTCGACGTGGACATCGTCAGCTCGCACCAGTCCCAAAGCATCTCCTACCTCCGCCCGGCCATGCGGTACACGTGGCGGAAGTAGCTAACGTGGCTTGGCGGGAGACGGCTGTCAGGCCTTGCGCTTCATCCGGGTCGGGCGCTTCTTGCCAAGGTCAGCTATGCCCGTCAACGAGATGATGCGGGAGCGAAAGTCCGAGTATTCCTCGCCACAGGCGGATTTGAGGTCGCTCAAAAGGTAGAACCTGTTCATAGAGGGCGATTCCTGTCGCGCCGTTTCAGGCGCCAACGCGACGTTGATGATCGACCAGCATTCGGAAAACCCGAGGCGTCTGGCGTTAATATGGCTCTTCTCGGCTTCCCCGAGCCTGTTGTGGATATTGGAGTAGTCAGTCCCGGCCTTGATCTCGATGGCGATTATGTTTCGGAATCCTCCGGTTGGCATCTTTTCTTTGATGACGATATCCGGGTCAGCTGCGAATTCGATGAGAACATCCCGACCCGCCGCGTTGCGCAGGGCAATCACGTTCGGCGACGAGTCCGCAATGTTTGGCTCCACGACGTTCTTGATGATGTCGAAGACAGACACCACTCCCTGTGTGCCAATCGTGACGTTGGCCGCGCCCCGGAGTTGGGCACCAAGGGTCATCAGGGCCAAGTCGCGGAACAGTTGAACATCGACCGCTTTGCCGGGCAGGTGGTTTAACAGATACGATCCACAACTGCAAAACTGCTGAGATAACTGCCCGAGATTCTCCTGCGCCGTTTTCGAGAGGACGCCCCTGTCTTCCATGCTCCTGAACCCAGGCGTGCCCAACGTAGAGGAGTAGAACGCTTTCTGACTGTAGCCAAGCAGCAGGCGATAGTATCCCAGCAGCCTGGGGTTGGCTGTCAAAACAACGGGCACCGCAAACACAATCTCCCCACGAATGCCATTCTTGGCCAACGTCCTCAGGTCGGCAGGCGCGACGTAGGCGGCAAGTTACCTGTCAATATCCGGAACATGAAGACCACCCACCGTCGTTGCCAGCGCTTCGGGCAGAAAGAGGCGGCGAAGGCTATCGAGCTTCTCTGCAAAGGATACCTGAAGATCTGGAACAGGAATGACGATTCGCATTTGGATTAGTGTCCCCGAGACAGATGATATCTGGCGAAGCAAGGCCCAGCCTCGTTCGCGCAATCTCTATGTATTGCGGATGCAGTTCAATGCCAACAAATCTCCTCCCGAGCCGATGGGCGCTTATCCCGACCGTTCCCGAGCCGAAGAACGGGTCAAGCACCCAGTCGCCCGGCTTGGTCGAGGCCAGAACGCAGGGGTCAACCAAGGCGGGCGGAAACGCTGCAAAATGAACCCCCGAAGGCTGGGTGTTTATGCTCCAGACGCTTCGCTTGTTCCGCTTCTTGCCTGCTTTCGTTCTTTCAGCGATCGCATCTCCGTCGTACAGGTACTTCTCCGATTTGGTCAACATGAAAACGTATTCATGCGACCTGGATGGGCGGTCTTTCACGCTCTCTGGCATTGCATTCGGCTTTTGCCAGATGATATCGCTCCGCAGATACCAACCACTCAACTGCAGCGCAAAGGCCAGCCTCCAAGGAAGCCCAAGAAGATCCTTGGGCTTCAATCCTCGCGGTGTAGTTGGCCGAACCGACATGGCACGGGCGGGATTCTTTTTGTCTGGCGCGCGCCACGTGCGGTTTCCGCTTGTGTAGCCATCGCCGAGATTCAGCCACAAAGTGCCATCTGATCTTAGAACCCGGTGGACCTCGGAAAAGATACTTACGAGCTTTGCCACAAATTCGGTCGGAGTCGATTCCAGGCCGATTTGATCCTCGATCCCGTAATCACGCAGGCCCCAGTAAGGCGGCGAAGTGACCGCGCATTGGATCGAGCCCGGTGGAAGGAGTCTCAGCGCTTCCAAAGCCCCGCCCTGAACCATGAAGGATCGGCCGTCGCTCAGACTGGGCAGTACTTGGTTGGTGCTGATCATGCCCTTGAAGTTTAGCGTCTTCTCCAAGCACGAGGAAGCCCCGAAATCCGTGCCGTGACTTAAGTTTCTTTCCGCCACGCCAGCGCACCGGTTGGGCAGGCGTCGATGCACTCGCCGGCGGACTCGCCCAGGGCGGTGGCCATGTCCACGCCGGAGGCCGGCTGGACGCGGACGCCAAAGCCCCTGCCGATGAACGCCGGCCCGTTGGCTCGGCCGTCGCGTGCGGCGATCTGAACGCACAGCCCGCAGGCAATGCACTTGCCGCTTTCGTACACGATGGTCGCGTCGGCCTGCTGTTCGAAGCGCCGGCGCGGCGAGCCGAAATGAACGGCCGAAGCGCGGTACTGCGCTGAATACAACCGCAGCCGGCAGTCGCGCTTGTCGCGGCAATCGCAGTACAGACAGCGAGCGGCTTCCTGAGGCAACTCGTTCGCCGCCAGCGGCCGGGACGGGTCCTTGATATGGGCCACGCGCGCCTCGCCAGGGCACAGCTCCAGGAAGCGTTCCATCTCGCCTTCCTGCAAGTGTCCCATGTGAATACTGAACGGCTTGAGCGGCGGCGTGGCCCCGGCCAGGTGGGCATCAATCTTCCTGGCCAGCGACCGACCCGCCCCGACGCAATGAACGAGGTACTTGGGCGCCCGCTCCGCCTGAAATACTCCACCGGCCTCGTCGACCTGCGCATCGGCCGGCAACGTGTCGTCGGCGAGCAGGAGTGCATCGCACGCCGCGCGAATGGCCGCGACGTCCACCGCCGGATGGGGCTGCGCGTCCACTTCAATGCCGAGCGCCGTCAATTGCGCCAAGTCGCCTTCGAGCTGCGCGGCCGCCTGCGGATGGGCTGCGAGAATCTCCGTCGCCAGCGGCCGTCCGCGCGTCAGGAGCGTCACACGCTGCCCGCTCAGCGCCAGGTAATACGCCGCTGACACCGCCACCGCGGAAGCACCCATGACGCAGACGTGCTTACCAACGCAGACGTGATTGCCAACGCGGACGTGCTTGCCTTGAACGTGCTCGATAGCGACAGCGCCGTTTGCGGCAGAACTGCCACAGTCGAGGGCGGCTGTGCTACGCGCCGAGGAAGCACCGCCGCTTGCGGCGTCGCCGGGCGCCGCACTCAGCGCCTCATGCACGCGGCGGATCGCCAGTGGCGCGTCGTGCCGGCCACGGCGACAAGCCTTCTCGCAGAATCCCGGGCAGAACGCCCCGAGCGTGCGGGCGAAGGCCAGATCGTGCGAGACTATGCTGCGGGCCTGGCCCATCTGGCCCTGCTGGACCGCCCGCAGCATGGCGGGCACATCCAATCCGGCGGGGCAGGCCAATTCGCACGGCCCTGCGCAGTCGCCGACGTGGTCGCTCAGCAGTAATTCCAGTGCGGTCCGCCGGGCCGATTGCACGTCGGCTGACGAACAATCGACGCTCATGCCCTCCTGCACCTTTGTGGCGCAGGAGGGCACAAAGCCATTGCGGCCGGCGATGCCCACCACGCACACATAGCAGGACGTGCACGGCGCCAGGCCGCGATGATAGCACAGGCTGGGAATCGCGATTCCCGCCACTTCGGCCGCTTGCAGGATCGTCAGGCCGGCCTCGACTTCCATCGTCCGGCCATCAAGTTGTATGCGAACAGTTGCCATTACTCTCTCTTAACCGTGCTCCCAGCCGCAATGGGCTTCTTTACCCCTCTCCCTCAGGGAGAGGAGTAAATGCCGCCTTCAATGCCGCCGCTACTCCACCACGATCGCGTCGCTGGGGCAGACCTGCCGGCACGTGTCGCAGCGCGTGCATTTCGCCTGGTCGATCTCGTGCTGCTCGTAAGGCCGGAACGCAATCGCGTCGGCGGGGCAGGCCTGGGCGCAGCGCGTGCAGCCAATGCATTTGTCCGTGACGCGGTAATGCACCAGTTCGCGACATCGGCCGGCGGGGCATTTGCCCTGCAGGTGCAGTTCGTACTCGGCGCGGAAGTGGCGCAGCGTCGAGAGCACCGGGTTGGGGGCCGTGCGTCCCAGGCCGCACAGGCTGCCGCGCTGCACCAGCGTGCCCAGCCGCTCCAGTTCTTCCAGGTCGCCGGCCTTGCCGTGGCCACGGCAGATGCGCTCTAAAATGTCCAGCATCCGCCGCGTGCCGACGCGGCAGAAGGTGCACCGTCCGCACGATTGGTCCTGCGTGAATTCCAGGAAGTAGCGGGCCATCTCGACCATGCAGTCGGTGTCGTCCAGCACGACCAGGCCGCCTGAGCCCATGATCGCCCCGGCCGCCGTCAGGGCTTCGTAATCCACCGGCGTGTCGCACAGCCACTCGGGCACACAGCCGCCGGAGGGCCCGCCGATCTGCACGGCCTTGAGCTGCCGCCCGCCCGCGATGCCGCCGCCGATCTCCTCTACGATCCGCCGCACGCTCATGCCCATGCTCACTTCAACCAGCCCGCCGCGCGCGACCTTGCCCGCCAGGGCGAAGACCTTCGTGCCGCGACTGCCCTGGACTTTGTCGCCCGACGCCGCCGATGCCACGTCTGGCCGCGTGCCCAGGGCGGCAAAGGCATCCGGGCCGTGGCGGAAGATCCACGGGAGCATGGCGAACGTCTCGGCATTGTTGACCAACGTTGGCCTGCCGTTCAGGCCGGATTCAGCCGGGAAAGGCGGGCGCAGCCGCGGCATGCCGCGCTGGCCATGCATGGAGGCGATCAAGGCCGTCTCTTCACCGCAGACAAAAGCACCGGCGCCCTGGAAGATCTCAAACTCTCGCGCCAGCCCATCAGCCTGCAAGCGCTGCCACAGTTCGTGCCCGCGCAGCCGCGCGATGGCTGCGGCGATTCGCTCGACCGCCAACGGATACTCGGCCCGGATATAGAAGTAACCTTTGCTCGCGCCCACGGCGTGGGCTGCAATCAGCATGCCCTCGATGATGCGGTAGGGGTAGCTCTCCAGCAGCATGCGGTCCATGAATGCGCCGGGGTCGCCCTCGTCGCCGTTGCAGATCAGGAACTTCTCGCTGCCCGCGGCGTTGCGGACGATTTGCCATTTTTCGCCGGTGGCAAAACCCGCCCCGCCTCTGCCGCGCAGGCCGCTGCGTTTCACCGTCTCGATGGTCTGCTGTGGGGTCTGGCCGGCCGCCTGCCGCAGGGCCGTAAAGCCGCCGCGGGCGATGTACTCTTTCAGGTCCAGCGGGTCGATCTGCCCGCAATGTTCGGTGGCCACGTGGTGCTGACAGGCAAGGAAGTCGCGCACCGGCTCGTCGCGATGATGAATACTGAAGCGTTCCACGTCGGGCGCCTCGTCGGTCAGCAGCCGTTCGATGCGCTGGCCGATGGCGGCCCGGCCGCGGCGGAGCAGGCCCTTGGGTGCGAAGTGCCGGCGCAGGATGGCCGCGACATCTTCGGCCTGCACGCGTGCATACAAGGCCGCCTCCTGCCCTGCCGGGAGAATCTCCAGCAGCGGCGTCTGATGGCACATGCCTACGCAGCCAACGGTTTTGACGCGCACGTCGATGCCAAGCTGGGCCACGGCCTCGTCCAGCGCGTCGCGCACCCTGCCGCTGCCCTTGGCCAGGCAGCACGAGCCCAGGCCTATGCGCACCTCGCCGGCCGATCCGCCCTGCTCGCGCGGTGCGGACTTTTCTCCCGCGCGCGATTCCATGAGCCGCGCAAAGTCGCGGAACATCGGCGCCACGCTTTGCGGCGTGAGGTGGCCATACGTCACGTTGTCGATCTGCACCACCGGCGCCAGCGTGCAGCAGCCCAGGCAGGCGACCTTTTGCAGCGTGAACTGCCGGGCCAGATCCGTCTCCTGGCCGTGGGCGAGATTCAGGTGCCGCTCGACCGCTTCATGCACGGCTTGGGCGCCTTTGACGTGGCAGGCGGTGCCGTCGCAGATTCGCACCATGTGCTGCCCGCAAGGCCGGCGGCGGAACTGGGTATAGAAGCTCGCCACGCCCTCGATCTGCGCGGGCGTCAAGTCGCTCACTTCCGCCAGGCGGGCCAGCGTCCCATCGCTCAGGTAGCCGAAGTGCTCCTGGATCGCCTGCAAAAGCGGAATGCAATGCCGGCTCTCCCGGCCAATTCGCGCCACGGCGTCGTCGACGAAATGCAGGTCAACCGCCGCCTGGGAAGCTAAGCGCAGCGTCGCCTGAGAATCTCCCGATTCCGGATTCCAAGTTCCCGTGTTGTTTGTTTCGCGTTCGCTCACTTCGTACCAATGCACCAGAGATTCTTTTCCGTGCGAATGAAGATTCGCCCAGAGGCGACGGCCGGACTGGCCTTGCAGCTTTCGTTCAGGTTGCAGCGGCGGATTTCCTCAAAGCCCTCGCCCCAGCGAACGATGACCATCGTGCCGTCCTTGGCCAGCAGGTACAACTTGTCACCCGCCAGCACCGGCGAGGGCCGGAAGACCAGGTCGTCCAGTTGCTTCTCCGCGGCGACCTTGCCGGCGTCCGGGCCGGTGCAGCGATAGTACGTCAGCCGTCCCCCGCTGGTGGTCAGCAGCAGCAACTTGCCGTCGGAGATGGGGCTGACCACGTCGGGCAGGCCGTCCTCCGCCGACCAGGCCACGTGCGTCCTGGTCACGTCGCCCTGGCCGTCGGGCTTGATCGCCGCCAGCTTGGATCCGGCGTTGACGACGTAGACCAAGCCGCCGGCGTAGATGGGCGAGGGCGCGACGTCGGGGCTCAGCAACTCGGCCCGCCACAACTCCTTGCCGGTTTGGGCAGCGTACGAGATCACCCACGGCGTGGCCACAGTGATGCACTGATCGCCGGTGGGCGTGGCGGCGATGATCGGGCTGGCCCAGGAGCCCCCCACAGGCCGCTTGGTCTCCCACACAGGCAGGCCGGTGAGCAGGTTGAAAGCGGCGATGCGGCTCTTGTTGTCTTCAGGCCCCGCGCCCTCATCCAGCAGCACGATCAGCAGGTCCTTGTAGATCGTCAGCGAGGACGCGTAGCCATACGTGCTGTCGAGGGGCCCCAAGCTCCGCGTCCACAGCAGGTGGCCGTCGAGATCGTAGCAGCCCAGGTCGCCCGTGGCGAAAATGGTCGCGACCACCCGGCCATCGGTGGCGGGCGTGGGGGCGGCAAAGCCCGTGTCTTCCATCACTTCCACGGCTTGGCGCTGGCTGGTAGGCACTTCCTGCTGCCAGAGCAACTTGCCACTGTCGGCGTCGAAGCAGTACGCCTGAGGGCTGCTCTTGCTGGCAGCGGTGAGAAACACCTTCTTGCCCCAGATGACCGGCGAACTGGCGCCCTCCAATTCCAGCGGCGTCTTCCACAAGATGTTCTTACCCGTAGCGCCGTCCCAGTCGTCGGGCAGGTCCGTCAGCGGCGAAATGCCCGAGCCATCAGGCCCACGGAAGCGCGACCAGTTGGCGGCCAGTTCCGCGGCACTGGGCGCAGCGGCCAGGGGAGCTTTGGCGGTCTCAATCGGCGCGGCACGCTGCGTACTGAGGAAGTTCGCCGCCACGGCCACCGCCAGCAGGCCGCAGGTGGCCAGGCCCAGCACGTTCCGCAACACCAGCGCCGACTTCAGCCGTCGGGTCGGTTCCGGTTCCTGCGCGGGCTTGGCCGGGGCGATGCCGATCGCCAGCGATTGGTGCAGCAGCGTCGCCAGCACAGCCAGCTCCGCCAGCAGGAGATACCCGCCCCAAAGCTGCTGCTGCCGCAGCGAAAAGTACTGTTGCCGCAGGTCGAGGTCAGCTTGACGAATGTGCGGGATCATCGCCTCGGCGGCCTGGGGATCCTTGGTGGCCGCGAGCTGCTTCTTCAGCTCGGCCATGGCGGACGACGACGCCGGCCAGTGGCGGTCGAGCTGCGTGCGATTCTGCCACAACAGCCCCGCCGTCAGCAGCACCAGAGCGGCCATGGGCGCGCACACCCATAGCCCTGCCTGGCGCGGGCGATTCGATGAAGGTGCCGTGCGTAAAACGCTGGCCTGCGTCATTGCACCCTCCCGATCCGCTTGAGTCGCTGGAGTTCGATGGGGCAGTACCGGAAGCATCGGCCACAGGAAACGCACGCGGACTTATCGATGGTGTAATCCAGCCGGCGCCGGCGCAGCGAGCGCGCCAGCAGCTTGACCCACAGCACCAGGCCAAACAGCCCGCCGGCGATGGCCATGGCGTCGCGCAGATGCGACTGGAGCACGGCCGCCCGCTCCATCATCTGGCCCGGCGAGAGGCCCGACCCGAGCATGGCGTCGAACTCCGGCGAGTTGCCGCCTTGGGCGACGACGCGGGCGTCGTGCACTGCTGGGTGCAGACTGGCCAGCGCGGGGGCAAAACGCGTTGCCGCCCAGGCCATGGCCGCCACCAGCAGCGGCAGCAGCGCCAGCACGAGCACCAGCGAGGCCTTGCCCGCCAGCCGCGAGGACGCGGGCAGTTCGGGTGTCGGCGGCCGGATGGCGTCGATCGGGCACGCTTTCTCGCATAGCCGGCAGCGGACGCACTCTGCCGGGGTGACCGTGCAATGCCGATACGAAATCACCGACAGTGGCGACAGGATCGCGCCGTAGGGGCACAGGAAGCGACAGTATGGCCGGGCGATTACCGTGCAGATCGCCAGCACCGCCAAGCCCGCCAGCGTGACCGCCCCGCTGACCTCGGCCGATGGGACCGCGACTAGCCACGAAGGCATGGGCTGGTGCGTGACGGGCCAGGCCGCCTGCACCACCGCCAGCACGGCTGAGTGGCCGGCGCGGAATAGCCCGACGAACGGGTCGAGCCGGCAGATGATGAATTGTCCGCCGATGGCCGCTAAAGCCGACGCCGTCAGCAGGTACGCAAACGGCAGCATGCCCAGCGGTTGGGCCAGCCATTGCGGCACGCGCAGCGGCTTGATGAGCAGCAGGTCCTGAATGGCCCCCAGCGGACAGGCTGCGCCGCAGAACGCCCGCCCCACCACCAGCGCCGTCGCCAGCGGCAAGAGCACGTACACCAGTAGCGGCAGGGATAGAAACACATCGCTGAGCGTCAGGCCGGCCGAGACATTCTGGATGGCCCCCACCGGACAGATGCAGCCGGCGCGGACAAACCCGAAGTACGCCAGCGCCGCCAGCGACAATATCACCAGCCCGCGCCGCGAGCGTCGCACCAGGGCGAAATACCCCGCCCCACCCAGCGTCGCCGCCAGCAGCGCCACATCCAGCCACGACACGCCCCAGCGCGCCGGCATGGGCGTGGCGGTTGTCGGCAATACGTGCGAAGAGAAGTCCGGCGGCGGGAATCGCTCCACCGCGCCGGCGAACTGAGCGGCCGCAAGCAGCACAAATATAGCCAGGCCGCGCCGCATCAACGCTTGGGCTCCTTGCCCTTGATGATGTACGCCTGAGCGGCCGGGATGCGCCGAACGGCCTGGGATGGGCAGCGATCCACGATGCGGCACTGGTTGCAGTTCACGCACCGGTCGTGGCGAATCTGCAGGAACAGCGAGCCATTGCCGAAGGACGAGCAGCCTTTGACGCACAGGCCGCAGCCAATGCACAGCGGCTCGTCGATCTTGTACTCGTAGTACGGATCCTCCACGAAGGTCCGCACGATCGCGCCGGTGGGGCAAAGCTGGTTCTCCGCGCCGCTGTTGAGCTTGTGCGGCTGGTTGTCGAAAAAGCCCGTGCACAGCTTGCAGTAGCCGCACATGGCGAAGGCGTGAACGCACTTGACGGCCGAGGGAGTCAGGATGCACGCCTCGGCGCATCGGCCGCAGGCGGTGCACTTGGCCGGGTCGATCTGCCAGACGCTGCCAGCAGCGCTGCTGCGGGCGGTGGCCACGCCGATCACGCCGCCGATGCCCACCACGGCTGAGCCGCGCAGGCACGAGCGCAGGAAGTCGCGGCGGCTCAGCTCTTTTTTCTGGCTGGCGCTGTCCGTGTCGCTCTGGCTCTGATTGTCCTGGCTGGGGTTCATTTCAGTATCTCGCGGGCCGACTGCGCCTGCGGCAGGATGCAGTCGCCCAGGCGGCCACAGGAGCGGCACAGGCCGTCGGAAACGCACGTGTGGCCGGGGCGGCTGAGCGTGCGCATGCCCAGCTTGAAGGCCACCGCGCCGATGGCAGCGGCAGCGATGCCGCGCAAGGCGTGCTGCATGACTTGGCGTCGGCTAATGGACATTCACTGGCTCCCTGGCAGACACAAAGATTCTTACGCTCGAGGTGAACGGGTCGAGCACTAAAACTCGCCCGCGCGAATCCACCGCCACGTCGCAGACCTGGTCCTCGGCGTTGGCGGCGTTCCGGCCATTGGCGTCGGCGAGTTGCTCGGGCCCGGCCACCACGGCTTGCAGGCGGCCTCGGGTGTGGGCGTCGCCGTCGGGCTCAAAGACCTTCACGGTCGGCAGGCCCTTTTCGGCGGTCACGACCCGGCCATCCTTTAGCAGGCAGAAGTTGACCGGATTGCAGCAACCGCAGAACTCGGCCGGTGCGTTGCCCAGTTCGCCCCAGAAGAATTCCAGATCGCCCGCCGTGGTGTACGCCTCGATGCGGTGCCTGCCCGGGTCGGACACGCGCAGCAGGCCATCGTGGCCAATGGCGACGTCGAAATATGGGCTGGGCACAACAAAGCCCGGCACGCCGCGGGACTCATCCTTGCCGCCGATCCGGCCAATGACGTTGCCTTCCATATCGCAGTGCCACACGATCCGGTTGCCGCTGTCGGCCAGGTAGACATCCTGCCCCGATAGCGCGATCGACGTCAGATACGGCCTGCCGGGCACGCTCGCCCACGTGGCCAGGCGCTTGCCCAGAGCGTCGTACACCTCAACGTGGTCGGTGAAGCCGGCGTAGATCCTGCCGTCATCGGCCACCGCGATGCACGTGCCAACGGCGGAAGTTTCGATCTTCATGACCGGCACGGGGTCATATACCCTGATGCCGCCTGAACCCGTGACGTAGACGCGGTCCTCGGGCCCGACGGCCAGGGCGACGGGGCGCTTCAGGTCCACCGCGATCCGCCCGGTTTGGGCGTACTGGAGCAGTTCCTTGGGAATCACGCGCAACTCGGGCAGCGCGTCGTTCGCGGGCAGCGAAGCCGCCAGCGACGAGGTGCGGTGCTGGACGATCATGGGTAATACAAGCGCCGCGATCAGCACCGCCAGTAGAGGTACCGCAACGTAGAGCACAATGGTCTTGGAGCCCAGCTTCATTTCGCCGCCCCCACGTCCAGGCAGATCAGCCGCGTCAGGTCGCGTGCGATCAGCCGGCCATCGGCCAGGGCCATGGGGCCCCACGAGTCCTGCCCATCGGGCAAGACCTGGGCCGCGTCGAGTAGCTTATACGCTGGCGCGTTGGCGTCGATCAGGTACAGTTTTCCGTTGTCGCTCATGGCGTAGATCAATCCATCGGCCAGCAGGTAGTTTCCGCCCTTGCCGATCCGGCCAGTATGCGGGCCGCTGCTCCACAGCAGGTTGGCCTGATCGTCCAGGCAAGTCAACTGCCCGTCCTCGCGCAGGCCGATGATCCGGCCAGCATAGAAGAGCGGCGTCTGCTGCTCGCTGCCGAAGACCGACGCGGCCAGCCGCTTGATCGGCTCCAGTGCGAGTTGCCCGGCCTGGTCGGTCAACCGGGCCAGCATCGACCCCGCATTGTATCCGCCCGAGAAGAACACGCGGCCTTCGCCCAGCACCACCGGCGAAGGCACGGTGGCGATGTTGATCGTCCAGGCATCGCTCGCCAGCAGCGTCTGGCCATCCTCAGAGACGCACGCCACGCCGCCGGCTGCGGCATACAGGTACATGTGTTTGCCATTTACGTCTATGGGAATAATGGACGAATGCGACATGGCCCAGCCACGCGGGTTGGGGGCCTTCCACAGCACTCCTCCGGTGCGGACGTCCACGGCGATGAGCAGCGCCTCAGGGCCACAAGGGGCGAGGATTACTTTGTCGCCCTCCAGCAGCGGGCACTGGCCGGCGTACCACGGGGGCACTTCCGTGCCGAACTGGCTGACCAGGTCTAAGCCCCAGATCAGTTGGCCGGTGACGCGGTCGCAGCAGGTGACGTGACACAATGGGCCGATGGCGACGACGTACTTGTCATTGACGGCCGGGGTGGTGCGGCTCATGCCGTGGTTGCGGCGAAGCTTCACCGGATAGCTGTATCGCCAGATTTCCTGGCCATCGTCGAGGGACAGGCAACGCAGCGCGTCGGCCTGCTTCTGGCGGTCGTAGTCGAGCAGGTACACACAGCCGCCGTAGATGGCCGGGCCGGCGTGGCCCTCGCCCACAGGAACTTCCCACAACTTGGCCGGGCCGCCCGCAGGCCACTGTCGCGCCAATGGCACAGAAGACGGCGCGATGCCGTTGCGGTCAGGCCCGCGCCAGCCTGGCCACAGGCCCGTCAACGACGAGGGTTTGCCAGGGCCGGGAATGAGTTGCCCGCGCAGGTTCGGCGACGCCTGGGCAGTCTCAGCCGAAGTCGCGGATTCATCGGCCGGCACGCGCATAACGACCCGCGGCGGCGGCATCGACCGCCAAGCCGTCAGGGCCCAACCGCCCAGCACCGCCAGAATCAACGGAACCAGGACTTCCAAGAGACGTTTGCTCACCCCCTTTATTGTATGAAACTGTGCCAAAGGTTCTTAGAGAGTTCCGGAAAGACCCGCGTGCCGCAAGTGAGGTCCGCAAACTCGGCGGAGGCAGCGTCCGCAAGTTCGGCACAGGTAGGGTCCGCAGGTCCTTCGCCTCCGCCCCAGCGGAGGTGAAGGTTCTGCGGACGGGCCAGCACGCCTGCAAGACGCCGCAGACGTGGCGCCCTCATGTTCCCGTAGGGCGTGCAACTGGTTGCACGCGTGGACGGACGTGGTGGCCGAACCTCCCCTAGAATTGGACAGAGAAACAGGGAGTGGGATAACTGACGTACGATTTCACTACGGCGCTGAGTGAAACTGGCGATGACCGCACCTTCAATTTCCAGCTGGTGCGCATAGTTGTCGGCATCTTCCAGCACGATGCGATCGAC
>CAITIS010000002.1 GCA_903892515.1 uncultured Planctomycetota bacterium
ACCTGCGTTTCACCATCCCGCCGGCGTGGCGGTCGTTCGTGCGGAAGTGGAACCGCCCGGCGTGCATCTTCGCCAGCCACAGCGGCCGGAGCGTCGAGATGGAGATCACTGAGCCCGACCCGGCCTTAGCGGTCGGGTCGGAGAGGTAGCTGGAATGAATCGATCACTCTTGAAGGTGCGGTTGCGGAATCTCCTCCCGGAACTCTTGGGCGTAGCGCCTGCGGGCCAGGCGGTCGGCGGTGTCGTAGTTGACGCCAACGTGGCGCCCCCAGTGCCGCAGGTCGACCAGCAAGTCCACCAGGTGCTCGGGGTACGGCAGGTCGGCGAAGAAGACCTCCGTCACGCCCACGCCGCGTTTCCGAGCGAGGAAGGTCTTTATCGCCTCGGCGGCATCGAAGCAACGCCGCAGGTTCCTGTCGGCGGCGCTACCTGGGATTGGCTTGGCACTCATGGGCTATGCCTCTTTCTCGGCCAGCGGCTTGACCTCGGAGTGCCACACCCACAGTTCTCCATCCTTGTTGCGATGGTCGGGGCATTCGTTGCCGCCGGGCGTGTCGATGCGGTAAAGCCACTGACCGCCGTCGTACTCTGCTTCGGCGATGGTCCCTTCGACGACGTCCAGCCCCTGGCCGATGTCCACGGCCACGCGCGTCCCGACCGTCAATGGCTTGACGGCCGGGCGCCGCAGGCGAGCGGCAGAGCGGATGCGGACTCCCCGATGCGTGGACAAATTCAGACCGTTCCACCCGCCCAGCGGGTTCGCCTGGACGATGGCGACGGGAACCAACTTGCCGCTGACCTTGACCAGGTAGGTCTGGTTCAGTTGAACGTCTCGTTTCTTCATGGGTTATGCGACCTCCTTTCCGGCGGCGGTCAACTCGAAGTGGCCCCGGTCGGTCTTGCGGAAGCGGCTCTTGTCGCCCTTCTTGGCGATCTCTGTGATGATTCCGGCGTAAATTGTGGCCGCCGGCGTCTTGCCGTTGGTCTGCCACAGGCCCGTCTCCAGCATCCGTGCAACCATGTCGCCGCAGTTCATCGGCTTGCCGGCCTCGGACAGGACGGCCACGGCGGCATCCAGCCCGCTGGGCTTGCGGTCCTTCTTTCCCTTGGCCTTGGTCACGGCCTTGGGCTTCTCGTCCTTCGCCGCCGGAAGCGGCGCGGGCACGTCCTGCTGCTTGGGCGCCTGCTTGGCCTTCCACTGATCGAGCGTCTCGCCGTCGCCCTTGACGGCGTCCGTGCAGGTCTTGACGGTCTTGCCGTTGGGCATGACGGCGCCCTCGTACCGCCCGTGACCCAGCGACTTGTCGATCCGCACCGGCAGGAACGAGCCGGCGACCTTCACGCTGTACACCATTCCGATTTCAATCTTCCGCTTCGCGTTCATGTGCTTCTCCTTTCAATTTGGCCCGGCGTTTTGCCGGACGCGCTGTTAGAGGCCCAACTCTTCCGCGAGTTGGGCTTGCTGCTCGTATCCGCCCAGGAGCTTGCAAAGTTCCTGGGTAAACCAGTGGACCTGACGGTCCACATCCTGGTTGTTGGTTCTGGCCCCCTGGAGGTGCGAAACGATGCTGGCCACCGCGTGCGGGCTGAGCTGCTCGCGGATGGCGTCGAAGAGTTCGCCCTGGTCGTTCTCCGGCACGGTCACGCGGACCTTCTTGCCGTTGCTTTGAGCTTCGTAGGTGTCGGGGTGTTTGCGTTTCATGGTCGTTCTCCTGGGTTAGCGGCTCTTCACGATGGTGACTTGGTACTCGCTGCCGTCGGCCGCCGTGATGACCAGCCCGGCGTCGGTCGTCAGCACGCCTTCCTCCTCGAAGGTGCGGACGCGCTTCACGTCGGCCAGTTCGTGGCCCAGCCCCGCGTCCTCGCGGTCCTCGTCATCCATGAAGGCGATCTCTTCCAGCAGGTTCTTGAGGGCGTCTTGCAGTTCGTTCTCGTTCATGGTGTTCTCCTGCGCCTTGGTGCGGGGATAGAAGGCTTCGCAAATCCTGGGGATGGGCCGGTGCTGGACCGGCGGTTTGCCCGTGGCGTGGTCGCGGTCCCAGAAGGCGAGAATCTCTTCGTCGCTGTAGCCCTTGCCCCGCAGGTACGCCAGGTCGCTGGGCGTGTTCATCGGATGCTCCGCGATTCGCTGGGCGATGTCGTTGCGGCCGTTGCTCTTCTTGTCCTTCTTGGCGTCTTTCATCGTTTTGTCCTTTCGAATGTTCATGACCACATGGGGCCGAGATTGGGCCGGAATGCCAAGCGAAAGCCCCTGAATTCATGCCGATTTTCGCATGCCACATGCTTTGAAGGGGTACGGACTTATGACCGTTAACACGCCTTTGGCGAAGATTGTTCCACCGGTAGACGTTGCCCCTGCCGCTGGAAGCGGCCGGGGGGCGAATCCCGCCGCGCTGACGGTCGAGCAGTTGGCCCGGGCGCTGGCTCTGCCGGTGGAGACCGTCCGCCGGCACGTGGATGAAGGCGCGCCGGTGAGCACCGATGGCACGGTCAACCTGATCCATTACGCGGCGTGGCTAAACAAGCGGCTGGGAAGTGTCGATGGCGATTGACCTGACCAACCTGACACAGAGCGAGTTGCTGACGATCATCAACTCTGCGCCGCTGGGCACGGTGTTGACGCGCGGGCGCCTGCGCCGGCAGATGGACGCCGGGGCGCTGAAATTCGGCGACGGCACCCACGTCCACCTGGTGCGGTACGTCCGCTGGCTGGCCGCTGAATTGGAGAAGCCCCGGGCGGTGAAAGCCGACTACTTCGAGGCCAAGCGCAAGCAGGCCCAGCGCAACCGCGCCGCCACCAAGGCCGCCCAGGATATCTTCCCCATCCCCGAGATCGTGGACTATGAGCGCCGCAAGGCGGCGGGCGAATCGTTCCGGCTGTTTTGCACAACGTACTTCCCCGGCGCCTTCTGGCGGCCCTGGTCGCAGGACCACCTGCGGGTGATCGGCAAGATCGAAAAGGCCGTTCGCGAGGGCGGGCTGTTTGCCTTCGCCATGCCCAGAGGCTCGGGCAAGACTGCGCTGGCCAGGTGCGCCGCCCTGTGGGCCATCTTCTACGGCTACCGCCCCTTCGTCTGCATGATCGCCGGCAGCCAGGACAATGCCCGCGAACTGCTGCGGCCCGTCCGCACCTTCATCCTGGAAGAGCCGCTGCTCTTAGATGACTTTCCCGAAGCGGTCTACCCGCTGCGCTGTCTGGAGAATTCCTCCAAGCGCCAGATGCAGCAGCACATCGCCGGCAAACTCACCCACGTCCACTGGGGCCAGGACAAGATGGTATTCCCATTCATCGAGGGCGAATACCTGCCTCAGGCGTTGCGCGACGATGGCCTGGAGGTGTCTCCCTCGGCCGGGTCCATCATCGCGACGACCAGCCTGGACTCCAACCTGCGTGGCCAGCAGCACACCCGACCCGACCGGTCCATCATCCGGCCGTCGCTGGCCTTGCTGGATGATCCGCAGACGCGGGAGTCGGCCATGTCGGCTGATCAGACGCGCAAGCGTTTGAACCTGGTGCATGGCGATGTTATGGGCCTGGCCGGGCCCGGGGAGAGCATCTCGGCGCTATTGACCTGCACGGTGCTGTACGAGGGCGACCTGGCCGACACGCTGCTGGACAAAGAGAAGTCGGCCGAATGGGAAAGCGAGCGGACCAAACTGGTGTACGCATGGCCGGCGGATCAGGCCCTGTGGGACAAGTACGTTGAAGTTCGGCGGACCAAGGGCAAAGAGGCGGCCACGGCCTTCTACATGGCCCATCGCGGAGCGATGGACCGCGGCGCCTCCGTGGGCTGGCCGGATCGCTTTGACGCCAAGGCCGGGGAGATCTCCGCGATTCAGCACGCGGTGAATCTGCGTCTGCGAACGGGGCCGGAGGGCTTCGCCACCGAGTATCAGAACGAGCCCGCCCTGGTACAGACGGCCGACAATGTCCTGACGGTCGATCAGGTGGTCGCCAAAGTCAGCGGCCACAAGCGCGGCGAGATCCCGGCCGCCTGCACCAAGCTGACCATGTTCGTGGACGTCCACGATCCGCTGCTCTACTACATGGTCTGCAGCTGGGCCGAAGACTTCAGCGGCCAGGTGGTGGAGTATGGAACCTTCCCCCAGCAGAACCGCTCGTTCTTCACCAAGAACGACGCCTCGCACACGCTGGGCGGCTTGTTCCCCGGCCACGGCGTCGACGGCGCCATTCACGCCGGCCTGGAGAAGTTGATCACTGAGTACACGGCCAAGGAATGGTCGCGTGGCGGCGGGTTGATGAAACTGGACCGCCTGCTGGTCGACAGCGGCTATAAGCCCGCCATCGTGGCCGACGTGAAGCGGCGCTGCGGCGGCTCGGTGATGATGCTCTCTAAGGGCATGGGCATTCGCTCTACCCGCAGGCCGTTTGCCGCCTACACGCGCCATCCCGGCGAGACGATCGGCGAGCACTGGTACATGCCCAACGTCCGAAAGACTGCTCAGTTCCAGCACGTCCTGATCGACACAAACTTCTGGAAGAGTTTTGTCCACGATGGCCTGGCGGCGGCGCCGGCGGACCGTGGCTGCATCGGGTTGTACGGCACGGCTAAGACCGACCACGGCCTCTTCGCCGAGCACATCGCCCGTTCGGAACGCTGGGTGGAAGTGACCGGGCCTTACGGGACGGTGCGGGAATGGTCGCCCCTACCAACGAGGCCCGACAACCACTGGTTGGATTGCCTGGTCGGCTGCGCGACGGCGGCCAGCATGTGCGGGATCAGGACGGCCGGCGAGGCCATGCCAGCAAGCCGCCGAAAGAAATATACCCAGGAAGATTTGAGGAGGTGATCGTGGCCGACCAATCCGCTCGCAAGACCTGGCCGCCCAAGGACCGTCCCATCGGACTGGTCTGCCCACGCTGTGGATGCGCCGACCTGCGCGTGCTTAATACTCGCTGCTCGCACGGGCGAATCGTCCGTTATCGCCAGTGCCGACATTGCCTCCGGCGTGTCACCACCTATGAGGTTACACCTGCCATGCTCGCGTCCCCGGAGCTCTCCGACGGTCCGAAATGACATATATGGCACAATCTGCTCAGGGCGGCAGATTCGGTTTGGTGGGCATGATATGCCGTGGTAATTTCGCTATAGACAACCAAGACGCGCGACGCACCGGCTGATCCCCGGGGCGATGCGAAAAGATACTGACGGCCGTGTGGGGCCACACCCCTGCACGGCCGTCTTCTTTTTTGCTCGCGTGCGATGGTTGTCTGACAGCGGGATGGACTGGAGTGGCTTCCAGCAACGGCTTCATACGCCGAGACAGGCCGGTTCGATTCCGGCTCCCGCGAATATGGCTGACGGTTCGACAAGCTCACCGCAAGGCGACCTGACTGAATCAATTGCCCAGAACGCACAAGGCCCGGCGTCGGCCGAGTCCGACGGCTTCAAGGTCACGCAGCACCTGCCGACCCAGCAGATCGCCGCCGACAAGCACGTGGGCGCGAAAGCGGCGGGCAAGAATCCGGCCAGGGCACTGGTACGGATGAAGATTGTTTCCTCGGGAGCGGTATAGGCATGGGATTGTGGCCCTGGACAAAGCATGTAAAGGCGACGGTGCGAACGGCCGTGCGGGTCATCCGCGCGAAGTTCGACTCCGCCCAGACCACGCCTGACAACATGCGCCACTGGGCCAACGCAGATTACCTGTCAGCCAACGCCGCCGCCCGTCCGGAGATCCGCCGCACGCTCCGCAACCGCGCCCGCTACGAGGTGGCGAATAACAGCTACGCCCGTGGCATCGTGCTGACGCTCGCCAACGACGTTATCGGCACCGGCCCGCGCCTTCAGATGCTGCTGGGCGACGGCCAGGACGATGGGCTTAACGGGATCGTCGAGAAGGAGTTCTCCGCCTGGGCCAAGGCCGTCGACCTTCCCGGCAAGCTCCGCACCATGCGGATGAGCCGGGCGCAGGACGGCGAGGCCTTTGGCCTGCTCTTCTCCAACGGCAGCCTTCAGCATCCTGTCAAACTTGACTGCAAGCTGATCGAGGCCGATCAGGTCACCACGCCGCTGTGCAAGCTGCCCACCCCGACCTTCGTGGATGGCATTGTTTTCGACGAGTTCGGCAATCCCAGCCAATACCACGTCCTGGATTACCATCCGGGTGACTTCCTGACGATGGCGCCGTTGGCGTATAAGACCATCCCGGCCGCTTCCATCATCCACTGGTTCCGCAAGGATCGGCCCGGCCAATCGCGCGGCCTGCCCGACATCCTGCCGGCGCTGCCGCTGTTCGCGCAGCTTCGCAGGTATACGCTGGCGGTCATCTCGGCCGCCGAATCGGCCGCCAACATCGCCATCTTCATGAAGACCAACACTCCGGCCGGCGGTGAAGCGGCCGAGGTCGAGCCCATGACCGAGATGGAGTTCTCGCCCAACATGGCCGTCTTTGGTCCCGAGGGCTGGGAACCGACACAGATTCGGGCCGAGCAGCCGGCCACCACCTACGACATGTTCAAACGAGAGATCCTCAACGAGATCGCGCGCTGCATTTCGATGCCATACAACGTCGCTGCAGGGAATTCCAGCGGCTACAACTACGCATCGGGGCGGCTGGATCATCAGACCTACTACAAATCCATTCGCGTGGAGCAGGCGCACTGCGAAGCAGTCGTCCTGGACCACGTCTTCGATGCCTGGATGTCCGAGGCGGTGAAGGTCTATCCCGAGCTGGCCGGCCTGGATGATTGGCCGCACCAGTGGTTCTGGGACGGCCACGAGCACGTCGATCCCGCCAAGGAAGCCAACGCCCAGGCGACGCGCCTCGCCAGCAACACCACGACCCTGGCTGACGAGTTCGCCCGCAAGGG
>CAITIS010000003.1 GCA_903892515.1 uncultured Planctomycetota bacterium
CCAGAGTCGCGCAATTGCCCCAGCTTTTCCAGCAAGCCCATGACGTCTGATGTTCCCTGGCTGGGCGAATAATTCTGTTGAACGGGCGGCGGTGGCGACGGTTGGACGTGGGAAACCGGAGGCACCGCGAACAACTTCATGGCCCCCACCGGCAGGCTGGCCGGACTGCCGGTCCACGTCCACGTCCCGTTGCCGGCGTTCGTGGCCGGACCGATCAGGGCGTCGCCCGCATCCCATGTGCCGTTGCCGTTGGAGTCGCGGAAGAACTTGACGGCCGAGACGCTCTGGCCCTCGGGGTCGGCCACGCCGGTAGCTAAGAGCGTCAGCGAGCCGGCGCTGGTCACGATGAACTCGGGCGTCACGATCCCGCCCACAGCGGGCGGCTGAATATCCGGCACGTACTTCCACGTGACGACATTGTTGTTTGGGCCGGCAAAGAGCGCCTCGGCCACGTCGGCCCACATCGTCTGGCCACGCAGGTTGATGTGGATGTTGTCAGAGTGGAGGGTGCCCACAAACTGAATGCCCCGGGCGTTCATCAGCGCGTTTATGTCCAGCAGCGCGCAGCCATTCTGAGTCGCCAGGTCCTTGATGGTCGGCGACATGTTCCGCATGGCCTGAACGTAGGAGATGCCGCCCGTATACCCGGGCCGCACATCACACGTGCTCGTCGTGGTCTGCAACACCACTTCGATACCGGCGGCCTTGAGTTGGTTGATGACCGACTGCGTGCTCGTGATATACGCGCTCTGATGGCCGCCCATGACGTCGTTGGCGCCGTATTCCCAGACCACAACGTCGGGGTGTTCGTCGAGAATCTGTTGAATGTTCGTCAGTCCATTGGCGGCCGTCCAGCCGCCCATGGCCACGGCCACAACCTGCAGATCGCCCGTCGGGCGCGGCGTGACCGTGTCATACCAGCTCGACGTGGAACTGTTCCACGTGCGCAACTCGAAGGCCGACGAACTATACCCGTAATCGGCCTGGAGCCGCTTGGACAACTGAGCCCAGTAGGTGTACTGCTGGACCTCGGTAGTTGGACTGAGATAGCTCGTATGCAGGTAATTCATCTGCGTGGCCGTGACGATTGAATCCCCGGCCACGACGATCTTTACCGGTTGACGGGCCTGCAGCTTGGCCATCGTCTTGGGAACCAGGTCTTGCCCGGAAACAAACGCCTCGGCCGGCAGGTAGCCTGGCGTATCCACATTGGGCGTGGGCGCAATGGACTCGGTCGCGCTCTGCCCGGCGTAGTAGTAGTCAACTTTGTCGATGAGGAAGTAGTTGGCCTTGCTGGTGTCGCTGCGCGACATGCTGTAGTCGAAGAACCAGAAGAAGGTCGTTATCGGCGGGTTCCATTGGCTCCACGGCATGTATATCTTCTGCCAGTTGGGATTGCTCATGGAGATGCTGAACTTGGCATCGGAACTGCTCCCCCAGTTGATGCCAATGAGGGCCGTGGCGCTGCTGCCGTCGCCCTTGAACCAGAAACAGATGCCGTCGTAATCGATCTTGCCGTCCTTGTTGAAATCGCTGTTGCTCGGCTGGGTTCCCAGGTCCATGCCGATGAGCCAGCCAGGATCGCTCTTTCCGGCGCCCAGATACAGCATCATGGCCGAGCCGTCGCCGACGGATTCAGACGTGTCAAAGACCTCCAGGTCAGCATGGACGGTGTCACCCTTGCTGCTATCGTGCCAGGTGCGCGAGCCGGGAATCCCCCACTGGTAATACATCTCTACGGACGCCTCTCCGGCCGGGACCGGCGGGTAAGGGTTCGGATCGGGCAGCGGCACCGGCATGCTGCCGGCTAGCAGCAGGCGAGGCTCGAGCTGATCCAATCGCACGGGGTGGCATGATGGGCGACGCTTCATCGAATCATCCTCACAGGCCGCATATGCCGCCATGGCTCAAAGCAGCCCTACGTTAACCGATCTCCTCGTTCCGATTCGCGGGTTCGATGGTATCATGTCCCCATAAACCGGCAATACGTGAGTGCGTTCAAAAAAGAGACCATTGCGCACCGCGGCCAGCCAGCGTTTCAGCCCCCGCCAAAGCGACAACGCCCTGCCGCGCCAGCACGCACAAACTCAACGGTTCTTCAGTAACTCGTCGTGCAAGAATAACTGGTGGCACAGCCTTTTCGGACTGTGCGGGAACAGGCCAGAAAGCCTGTTCCACATCTCAGTTATTCTTGCACGTGGCACAGCCGCCCTCGGCGGTGGTCATTTCTTGGAAAGCCTGTTCCGCCACTTCAGGTATTCTTGCACAGCCGCTAAATCAGCTCCTTCGAGGGTGGTCGCAGGCACTCTCTCACCTCTGCCAACCGCCGCCAGGCTAGCTGGCAGCAGCTTACGCCGAGCTATTCCGCGACAAGACCAAAACAACGTTTGCGCCCTTGCGTTTCTTCAGGTGCGCAAGCATCACTTTATTTCACGCACCCACGTATTGCCCGTTTTCGAAAGCATGGTACCATCCCGCCTGTGATCCGAGGGCAGGAATCAGCATGCACTGTCGCTGAATCTCTGCAAGAGGAGTCTTGGGACGGGGCATGTCAGAGCCTGCACTGGCCCGTGCCGAGACGATAAACAAGAAGTTACGTTTCGCAAGTCACAGAAGAGGAGGTCGTATGAAAGCCTTATCGTTCCTGATAGTGATCGCATTGGCATCATCGTGTATGGCGATGGACAACGGCCCCGGTGGCAACATGTACATCTCGGCGGTGAACGGCAGCGCCGCCCAGACGGCCACGGTGGATCTCAAGACCGTGAAACTGAACGCCGACTGGACTTTTACGCTGGTGGCCAACGGCTCCGTCAACGCCGGAGGAATTGCCTACAGCAGCGGGACCACGTTGAGCACCCTCGAAAGCATCGCAACCATGGGCGTTTCGCCCGAAGTGTTGAATCGCAATCCATCGGGTGGCTATGCCGACCTGCTGATGACGGGCTACTGGGCCGCCGGAGCCTTCCCCGGCTACGACCGGCCCGCGGCCCAGACCACGAACTATCCCACGGCCGGCTATCTGAAAGTCACTCCGGCCGACGGTTCGCTGGGTGCCTTCGTCCTCGGAAACGGCTACAAGTACAGTGCTGCTAACTACAAGTCAACTGACGGTAATGTAAGCCTGGTGGACGAGACGGGCGGCTTCACGGGCCACGTCAAGGGCATCGTCGGCGACGCCGCCAACAACGGGTACTACACCCTGACCAAGATCTGGGACAACCCGATCAATGGCAACATTACCGATGCGTCCGACATCACCTGCACCCGGATCAACACTGTCGAGGCCGCCAATTACAACGGCGACTTTGAGCTGCGGGACACCACTCTGTATCAGTCCTACGCCAACTACAGCACGCGCAAGATCATGAAGTTCAGCAACAGCTTCGCCCCCACCACTTTCTTCAGCACGACCTCGACCTCGACGAATCAGCTTTACGATGTCAAGGGCGGCAACACGGTCTTCGCGTGCTTTGGCATCGCCGCCGGCACCATCACCGGCAGTGACCTGGTGACGCGCGATGCGGTCTGGTGCATCACCAACGACAACCAAAGCGCAGCCAAACAGCGGATCACCCTGCTGACGGATCTGGATGGCAATGGCGATGCAATGGGCACCGGCGAGTCGACCATTATCTACGATGCCACCAGCAGCAACGTGCTCGGCGACGATCCGACGGCCAAGTGGACCGACATGGAGTTGATCACCAACAGCGCCGGAACCAAGTTCCTCATGGTGGAAGACCCGACGAACAACAAGATGGTGGTTCTGCAACTCAATGCCGACGGCACGTTTGCAGGCGGCGATGCAAATGTGAAGGTTCTCAGCCTCAACACTGGCGACCTGTCCGGCACGACATACAGTTTCAAGGCCATGGAGTTTGACCCGGCCCCTGAGCCGGCCACCTTGACGCTGTTGGCCGCGGCCGGTTGCCTGCTCCGTCGCAAGAAGTAGCAGGTCACAGGAACGGCCTTGTTCGGGACGTAACAACGCCCCTCCGGCTCATGGCGCCGGGGGGGCTTTCTTTTTGGCTCACGCCTCTGCGGCTAGAACCGGTTGCGCAACCAGCTTGACCCGTGGCACAGCCGCCCTCGGCTGTGGCTTTTGTGGCCTTATTGATGATCTAACGCGGTTTCACGCCCGGGGCGGGCGTACCACGGTTATGAAACCGGTTCCAGTCCTTTCGGACGGCAGATGTGCGTCATGCGAGACGTCAGGATGCTTATCACCTACGTGCCATGAGCGATTGCAGCCACGACGGACCATCCGTGCATTGCCCGCAGCATGTCGGACTTGCCGTGCGGCCGAAGACACACTCGTGCGCGCCGGAGGCTTGACACCTCCCCCGCCGAGCCGGCACGATCGCCGTCGCGCTCGAAACGCCGGTGCTGCTGGACACCGACACCATCACGACGTTGTCCCGCGAGACGGGCGAAGTGCCTCCAGGAGTCAACGCACTTCTGCTGCGATGTCCGCGTCGCAAGGACCGTCTGCTAGAAGTGGGTTCCATAGCATGGCGCCCCCTCCGAGCATTGGCCGCGTGAGAAGGTGTCGATTGGATCGGGAATCCACAGCCAAGGGCGGCGGTGCCACGGGGCAAGCCAGTTATTACATCGGTCCATGCGGACTTACATAAGTCCGCACAACCCGAAGCTGTAAAAACAAAGAGAGCCGCTCCGAAGAACGGCTCTCTTTCTCTCACCTGCAACTGTGGAGTGCGAATCTGGAACTTAAGCGGCTTTGCGGCGAAGCAGAGCCAAGCCGCCAGCGATCAGCAGGCCGATCGTGGCCGGCTCGGGGGTGGAGGTCTTGTTAAACTGGCCTTCCAGGACGATGTAATCCTTGAAGGTCACGAAGCCATCGCCATCGGCATCGCCCATGGCGTTGGTGGCATTGCTCTTGCTGAAGTTGCCTTCCAAAATGATGTAGTCCTTGAAGTTCACCACCAGGTCATGGTTAAAGTCGGATGCCCAGTAAGTGGTCACGTGGGTCTGGGCGATGAGCAGGCCGGGGTGGGCCGGGTCAAACATTGCGGCGTAAGCGGTGCCCAAGTTGCCGCTGGCGTCTTCATCGACGAACTGAATCTGCGCCAACTGGCTGGCCGTCAGGCCCGTGCTGTCGGTTCCGAAGTAGTACTTCGGCGCGACCACGGAAACTAACTTGCCGTAGGTCGTCAGAGTAATCTTCGCACCTGGCGTCCAGACGGCAGCGCTACTGTTGGCGAAGTGAAAGCCCAGATCGGCGGCGCTGCCCCAGAGCGTGCAGTTGCCGGTCAGGGTCGCAACGCCCACCGTCTCGGCGTTGCTGTTGGCAACGATTTCGCCATTGGCAGCCAGTTCGACCGGGCAGTTGTCGGCGATGTGGTCGCCGTTGCCGGGGCTGTTGTACTGCAGCCGGCCGGCCAGTTTCAGACCGCCCGATGGAATCCACTGCGTTCCGGCAGTGCCGGACAGGTAGAGTCTGCCGCCGCTCACCGTGGTCAGTCCGGCATAGGTGTTGCCGACATTGCCTTCCATGTACATCCAGCCAGTGCCGGTCTTGGTGACGCCGCCGGGCCCATCGAGGTTGTAGACGTACAGGCTGCCTGTGGTGCCAGTTGTGCAGTTGAACGTGGTGTTGCCATCCAACGTCAACTTGGAGTAGATCCTATCAGCGCTGGTGTCTTTCTTGGTGATGGTGGCGCCGGCGGCAATCTCCAGGCCCAGGCCGCCTGCGAAGTTGCCGATGTTGATTATGCCCGTTCCCGTGCCGCTGCCAAGCGTGACGTTGCCGACCTTGTAGGGACCGCCGTTATCCGTCCTGGCAGTCTGGGCGATTGCACCTGAGAAATAGGCCGTATCGGTGAGGCTGTTGGGAAAGCCAGCGCCACCCCAAACCGCCGGGGTCTGCCACAGATCAGTGCCCGGGGCAGTGCCGGTGAAGGTGTAGTCAACGGCCAGTGCGGCCTGGGCCACGAACAACGCAACGACAGCAATCGTGAAGAAACGTGACATGTGCACCCTTTCATCTAGCTTAGAAACATACGGGTCTCTGGCAAACGAACAGACGTCGGAGCGGGCTGAGCGCGACTAGGCCTTGCGACGCAGCAGGGCCAGGCCGCCGGCGATCAGCAGGCCCATGGTGGCCGGCTCGGGGGTCGTGGTCTTGTTGAACGAGCTTTCCAGCACGATGTAATCCTTGAAAGTCACGAGGCCATCGGCATCGGCATCGCCCATGGCGTTAGTCGCCTGAGTTTTGCCGAAGTTGCTCTCCAGGACGATGTAGTCCTTGAAGTTCACGATATGGTCGCGGTTGAAGTCCGCCGGCAAGAAGGTGGACTGGCTGACCAGGACGCTGCTCGGATCGAACACGACGGTCAACTGTGGCCGGCTCCCAGGATCGCCGGAGCGGTGGCTGTAAACACGACCGATGCACTCGGCCTGGTCAGCGGGCCAATCCTGAATGAGTTGGAAGCCCACGGCCGCGGGATCCTCCAGAGCGGTCCAAGCGACGCTGTCGTCCAACTGCCACGGGCGCAACCTGTTATACTCGTAAAATGGGTTGCCGCCATGGCTGTCCGCGGCATCCCACCGCTGGGACGTGGCGTTAATGGCCAGGAAGTTGCCGGCGCGGAAGTCGCTGAGCAGGTTGTTGCAGTTGACGCCATTGGCGGAGTTCATCGGGTTGCCGTTCTTGTCATTCCAGGGCTTGCCATTGGCGGCCTGGACAAATGTGGCCTCGGATTCAACCCAATTCTGACCGGCGCTCAAACGCACGGCAGGGGCGAAGTGCCAGTCGAAGGGTTCCCCCGTCTGGGTGGCAACGCTTTCGAAGTCGCCAGCAGGCATCAGGTTCAGGTATATCTTCACGTTGCCGGCAAACTGCGACACGCTGGTGAAATGGAACGACGACAGGCCGGGGTGGGCCGCGACGACGTCGGCTTCCATCTCGGCCAGCAGGCCGGCGCGGTCAAAGTCCATTACCTGGTAATCTGTGTCGCCGCCGTTACAGATGCGGTAGGGCCAGCCCACGTCGGCGCTGTAGTTCTGGTTGTAATTGAGGGCTCCCCATCCGTGGTGGCCATTGGGGCTGGTGTATCCCGTACTGCCCACCGCACAGCCCTTGGTGGAAACATAGTTCAGCGTGGTCACAGCCGCCGAGGCCGTTCCCCCGATGGCCAGCGCCACAACCAGAAGTGCCAAGCTCTTTGCCTTCATCTCACATCTCCTTTTTGTTTATGATCCAACTTACCGAAATGGCAATCAGACCCGCCAGGACTTGCCAACTCACCTGCATCGCTCCAAGCAATCTGCCATCGCAACGTGCCACGTCGGCGCCGTCACATTCATGACACGGCACTCATGGTATCGCGTGCCGGAACACCGGCAATACGTGCGTGCGGTAAAAAACAGGATGCATGCGTCCGTACAAAAAAACTCGCCGCAAGCCCACTTTTTGCGTTCTTTTCCCGCGTTCCTGGGTAAGTTGGCGGGCGCAAGGAGTTCCTCGCCCATGTCGTCATGCTGAGTCTTCCGGTAAAGGAGCCCGCCATGAAGAAGGTGCATCGCCTCTGCCTGCTGGTGCCCTGCCACACGAGCTTTGGCAGGGCCGTCGTTGCCGGCGTCATCGAATACTGCCAGGAGCAAGGCAACTGGGAGCATCATGTAGTCGTGGACTCCGACATGAGCCAGTCCTTGATGGATGTCGCGGTCTCGGAGTGGAAGGCTTCGGGCATCATCGCCGATCTCTGGGGCCCCAATGCGCTGCGTGCGGTGCAGGGCTATGGCTTGCCGGCGGTGGAGGTGTCGGGCACCTGGGACACCATGAACCCGGTGCGGGTCCAATGTGACAACCGGGCGGTCGGGCAACTGGTGGCCAAGCACCTCCTGGAGGCCGGGCTGAAGCATTTCGCCTATCACGGGCTGCCGACCGCACACTATTCGCAAGAGCGGCACGCGGCCTTTGTGGCGGAACTCGCGCGGGCGCACATGCGCTGCGACAACTATGACGCCAAGTGTGAGCCGCCGGGCGTAGAGCACATCGTGTCCGAGCGGGCGGCCATTGGGGCGTGGCTAAAGGCCATGCCCAGGCCAGTTGGGCTCATGTGCGGCAACGATTTTCGCGCGCAAGAAGTCATTTTCGCCTGCCAGCAGGCGGGACTGCGCATTCCCGAGGATGTGGCCTTGGTCGGCGTCGGCAACGACAGCTTCGTCTGCCAAATCACCGCTACCCCCATCAGCAGCGTGGACATCGCTCCCGGACGAATCGGGTACATGGCCGCTTCCGTCATGGACAACATGTTGCGTGGGCGAAAGCCTCTCCGCAAGCCCGTCTTGATCCCACCGGCAGGTCTTATTGTCAGACAGTCCTCGGATGTCTTGCGGACCGACAACGAGAACGTGGCCGCCGCGATCCGCTTCATTCGCGAACATGCCCACGAGTCCATCCAGGTGGACGATATCCTGCGCAAGGTCCCCATTTCACGGCGAGCCATGGAGAAGAACTTCCAAGCCTTGCTTGGGCGATCGCCTCGCGAGCAGATCTTTCACGTCCACATTGAATTAGCCAGGAAACTGCTGGTGGAGACGAGCTTGTCACTCGAAGCGGTGGCCGAGCGCAGTGGCTTCAAGGGCGTCACGACTCTCTCGCCGCTGTTTCTGCGTGCGGTGGGCATGCGTCCGGGTGAATACCGCCGGCGATTCCGCTGCGGCATCAACGCCGAAGAGCTTCATTGACCCTCTCGTTCGCAGCAGCATACAGGCGGAGTCGCCCCGCCGCCGCCTAGGTGCGCACTGATCGTTTTTTTTCGCGCCTGCACGTATTGTCTGTGTCGCCAAATCGCGTACCCTGCACTCTGTGCCTCGGTGGCAATGGCCACAGTCTCACATCAGTGAGATGTATCGACACCATCAGACTCCGGCCTGGACGGAGTTCGTCGCACCCGGCGTGCCTCCGGCTTGAGCCGGCGCAGCGCTGTCGCCTGCGGCACAGATAGTGGAGCGTGTATCGTGAGATTGCGTGCTGCGGAAATTGCCGTGCTGGATGAAAGGGAGATCAGCCAGATCATCGGTTGCGCCCTGGGCATTCTCGAGCAGGTCGGCATGGTCGTAGAGAGCGACGTGATCTGCAAGAGGCTCGCCGACCATGGCGTCCAGTGGGACGGCGCAGCCAAGCTGCATTTTCCGTCGGAGGTGGTGGAGCGATATATCGCGACCCATCGCACGCCGCAGACCTCGGCAGCGGAGAAACCGTTCTCCAGCCACGGGTTCCTCGGGTCGTATCCGACGCGGTACTACAACCCTCATACGGGCCAAGTTCAACATGCCACCGCGCAGACAGTGGCGGATCTGACCCGCCTGGCCGACTACATTCCCAATATTGACGGGATCGGTTCCTGTGGCGTTCCCAGCGACGTCCCCCCACTGCTCCAGCCGCTGTGGATGCGGCTGATCTCCTGGCGCTACGCCGAGAAGATGTCGAACTCCTACGTCGTGTGGGACCACAGGATTTGCCCATACATCGAGGAGATGTGCCACATCGCCGCCGACATGGAGCCGCAGAACGGGACCATGGACGGCCGGTACTTCCGCGCTGAGAACTACATCATCAGCCCACTGCACTACGCCCGCGAAGAGGCGATGCAGTTTGAGTATTTCTATGAGCGCGGGCATCGCGTCAACATCAGCAGCCTGCTGTCGATGGGCGCCGCCGCCCCGGTCACCATCGCCGGCGCGATTGCATTGGGCATGGCCGAGGCTCTCGCCAGTTCGTTCATCATGTCGGCCTTCTATGGCGACGCCGGCTTCTACTGCACGAATCCGCTGGTCCCGCTGGATATGCGGAGCGGCTGCATGTGCTACGGGCGCCCCGAGTCCATGCTGGCCTCGCTGGCGTGCTTGCAGATATCCCGCCATCTGCAGTCGGCGGACGGCCTGTGCTTGAAGGGCGGCACGGCCGCCAAGGAGCCGGACGTTGAGGCGGGGCTGTGGAAATCGCTTGCCGCGGGTATGCGGCTGGGGCTGATGAACGACGTGAGTTGGCACTTCGGCATCACCAGCGTTGACGAGTTGTACGACCCGCGCTTGATGGTGATCGAGAATGAATTCGTGGACGCGTTGAAGCGATTCGGACGTGGCTTTGAGGTCAATGAGAAGACCCTGGCGTTCGATGTCATCAAGGAAGTTGGCCCCGGCGGCTCGTTCCTGGGGCATCCGCACACGGCGGAGCACTTCCGTGACGAGTGGCTGCCGGATTTCTTCAATGGCCAGCTGTACGAAGGTTGGAAACTGGCCGGCAGCCCGAAGATCTTGGATCGCGCGCAGGACCGAGTGCTGGAAATCCTCAAGACCCATCATCCGCGCGGCATCAAGCCCCAGACTGAAGAGAAACTCTTGAAGATCATAGATCGCGCGGCGGCGGAGTTGGGCATTGCCGAGTACCGCCGGCCGGCCATCACCGGCCAGAAAGAGAAACTCGGCGCGCCTGAGACCGTTGTCGGCTATCGCTCGTAACGAATAGGGAAAAAGGAAATGTCATGAGGTTCATTGACCGTTCTGTAATCGTCCTGACGCTGGCCGTCGCCGCTGCGGCTGCTCCTGCCGCTGACTGGATGGGCCAAGGTGGCGATGCCGGCATGACCAAGTACTCGCCCGACAACATCGCCGCCACCAGCCTGCAGCAGATCTACAAAAAACGCTTCTGCTCCAAGTGGACCAACTGGACCGACACCTACGCCGCTTATCAGTACGCCACCGACGTCATGATCCGCAACGGTCAGGCCGTAGTGCTGAGCAACGACGGACCCGACGGCGGCAGCATCTACGGCTCGCCTTCCTGGACGCTATTTGACTGGACGACAGGGCAGTCGATCTACAAGGCTCTGATGCCCGGCAGCCCTGACGGCAGCCCGCGCTGGTTCCACGGCGGCGAGAACCCGGCTGAGATTGACTCCAACAAATTCAACTTCCCGGCCGTGTGGGCCAGCGACGGTCGCGTGTACGCCCGCCGCGGCGGCGACCAGCGCTGCCAAGGCGCCCTGAACCTTACGACGCATACCTGGCAGTATCTGCCGGCAGACAAGCCCATCAGCCCGACCGGTTGGGGGGGCGACACCTACGCCTTTATCACCGCCTACAAGGACAACCTCATCTATCGCCCCGGCGACGTGCGCGACGCGTGGAACTACGCCGTGGGCGATATCTCCTCTGCTCAGTGGACCGCCGGCACCCCTGGCCAAACCGTATACTGGGCCGGCCAAGGCGAGCGCGTAACTTATCAGACCGATATGCCCAAGTGCGGCGCCAACAAGCTCATCGTGTCCTATGACACTTACAGTGGCACCTACCAAACCACTGTGGCCGCCACCGACCTGACCACCCACCAGTTGGCGTGGAAGAAGACCTTCACCGCGCCTACGTACCAGAGCCAGGGCACGGATACCTATCAGTACGTCGCCACCGAGGACGGCTACTACGCGATGACCTATCGCAGCGCGACCAGCCAGACAGTCTACGTCCTGAATTCTTCCGACGGCTCCACGCGGTTCAGCTACCAGATGGGCAACTTGGCGGAGCGGCCGCTGATGGCGTACGCCAATGGCGCCCTCTACGTCATCGGCAAGAATGAGCAGCTCAAATTCGACATCACCGATGGCCACGTGATCTGGCGGCAGACCACCGCGTTCGTGAACGACGCGAACTTTGGCTTTCTGGACACTTCGTATCGCCCCGTGGTGCTGACCGACGGTTCGCTTTGGTTTGTGGACCGCGGCAATGGCACGGCGGGGTCCGACGACCGGCTCATCGGCATCAACACCTCCACCGGTAGCGTCTTCCAGACGACGGACGTGAACCAACTGGTCAGCAAGACTTCAAACGAACAACTGATCAATGTGCAGGATCTGGTGGCCGCCGACGGCAAACTCGGGATGCTGGTCAATATCTGGGACAAGACCGACCCGAACGCCGGCACCGCGTGGACCAACGCCAAGTACCAGGATTTGTACGTCTTTAGCACGTTCCTGCCCGGCGATGCCAACAGGGACGGCAAGGTAACGTTTGCCGACTACATCGCCTTGGAGTTGGGCTTTGGCGCCAGCGGCGGCTGGGCAGATGGCGACTTCAACGGCGATGGTGTGGTCAACTTCAGGGACTACATCATTCTGGAAGCACACTTCGGCAAGAGCGTGCCCGAACCGATGACGCTCTCGCTGCTGACGGCCGGTGCGGTCGCCCTGCTGCGCAGGCGTGCGTAACACGTGATTGCTTTGGACCTTGGGGAGCGAGTCACAAGGCCCAGGGCGCACCTGGGCTTCGTCGCTTCTGGCCTTGAGGCCTTGCTGGCCCTGTCTGCCCCCGACCACGGCCAGTACGCAAGCGTCACTTTCTTGGACGCACCCACGTATTGTCGATTTTTGCGGACGTGGTAACATTACCCGTGCCGGGACATGAGCGATAAGCCCAGTGGGACGATCTCGCTGCTGACGATGCCATCACCGGAGATGGCCAGAGTGCCCGCTTTCCTGTCTGAGGTAGGCCATGAAGAAAAACTTCCTCGCTGCAATCGCGCTGGCTCTGACACTTTGGGCCCCTGTCGCCCTCGCGGGTGATCAAACGATTTCCACCGCCACAGTCTGGTCGGGCGCGGTCACGGTGGACGGCACGGTCACGCTGACATCGACCGGCAGTCTGACGATTCAGCCTGGCACGGTCGTAAACTTCGTCGGCGCGGGCACGATCAAGTGCAACACGTCCGGGACGTTTTCCGCCCAGGGTACGGCCAATGCGCCCATCCAGTTCACCGGCAGCCAGGCGGGCAGCATCACCGGCAACCCGCTGGGCATGACTTTCAGTAACTGCACCGTGTCGGGACTGGCGCCGCTGGTGAGCGGTGTGCGTTCCCGCTGGCTGGATGTACAGCCCCGCACCGGCGGGTTTTCCATGACCAACTGCACCATCAGCGACAGCGGGCGACTGTTCAGCCGAGGCGGCACCGAAACGGTTACGGGTTGCGATGTCCGCGACAGCAGCGAGTTCTGGATCTGGAGTGCCGGCGGGGCCGTCAACATCCAGAACAACAAATTTCAGAACTCGGCCATCTACACCTCCAGCGCCACATCCAACATCGCCCATAACGCCATGGTGGACGTTCAGGTCTGGGCCGCCAACAGTGGCGGTGATGGCGCGTACACCAATTTCGTGATCGAAGACAATTACATTCACAACACGCCGCATGGCCAAGGATATGGAATCATCCATACCCTCGGCGAGATCCGCAACAACGTCATCCGCGGCTGCAGCTGGAACATGAGCGACGTGGGCGGTCATATCAGCGGCAACGTGCTGGAGGCCCTCTCGGCCACCGAGGCCGCTCAGCGCGGAGACCCGACACACGAGATCATCTGTGGCCCCAGGGACAACAGCGTGATCGAGCGCAATCTCCTGCTCAACGCCTCGTATGGCGAGATCATGGGGATTGGCTCGACACTCATGGCTAACGTGCTGGTCCGCAACAATACGATGGACGCGCGCGGCAGTTCCGTCCCGCTGTACCTGAACCACGTACCCAGTGCGAAGGCTACCGGCCTTGATATCCGCAATAATCTATTCCTGCGAACAGGCCGAATCTACGACGAGCAGAACCACATCAGCGGCGGCTATGCCGACACGATCTCCTCCGTCGATTACAACTGTTTTGCCGGCAGAGGCAGTGACACCTACGGCGGCACGTCGCCTCGATTCGTCAGTGTTCAGATTACCGGCAAGGTCGAAGGCGATGACGGCTTCGGCATGCACGACGTGATGCTGCCGACACTGGCCTCGGGCTTTAACCCGGCCAGCCTGGTGGCCAACCCCGACTTTGTGGATCCCTACAGCGACGCAGACATGCTGGCCGGCACGTACAGCACCGCTCAACTGCTGAGCCTATACAGACAGGCGTACACGCCCGTGGCGGGTTCGGCCCTCATCAACGCCGGCAACCCCATCGATGCGACCGACCCGGCCGCTACGTACGGCCAGGTGGACATCGGCGCGATCGAGGCGGCCCTGCTGCCCGGCGATGCCAACATGGACCGCAAGACCGACTTCAAGGACTACATCGTCCTGGAAGGAAACTTCGGCAAGACCAACGCGACATGGTCGATGGGCGACTTCAACGGCGATGGCACGGTCGACTTCAAGGACTACATCATCCTCGAAGGCGCCTTTGGCAAGAGTGTGCCCGAACCGATGTCCGTGTCCATGCTGGTTCTGGGCGGCTTGACTCTGCTGAAGCGCAGGAAGTAGCGGACAGATCGAGTC
Source organism: uncultured Planctomycetota bacterium (assembly GCA_903892515.1). GTDB lineage: Bacteria > Planctomycetota > Phycisphaerae > SM23-33 > SM23-33 > CAITIS01. The sequence continues at coordinate 14,281 of CAITIS010000003.1, forward strand.
CTGCTGGGCTCGTCTGGGCCAGAGCCGGCAAGAGAACCTGCGGCCATCCCCGTGTGTGCGCAAGACTCCAGGTCTGAGACGAAGCTCAACAAACCTATAAGGCTCTGGTCCGCCGTTGTAGCGGCTTGGAGCTGCGCAAAGAGGCCGACCGATTGCGCCGGTTCCCCACGGAGCTGCCGCCGAAGTTTAAGCCGTAGCTCGTGAACTCGGACAACCTTCACGAACCCAGGCGTCGATCAGGGCGACCGGGAAACGCACACAGCGACCAAACCGCACTGGTTCGGGCACCCGACCGGCCTGGGTCATGCGATGAAGGTGGCCGAGACTGATCTGAAGCCACGCGGCCAATTCGTTCTTGGTCATGGTCGGACATTCCTTGGCGGCCACCATGGAATTCTAACCTGCACACCCATGATCGCTCGGTAACGAGTCTGTAACAATCGTCAAGGGTAGCTGAGTCCCTACCTCGCTTGTGTGCAAGGCATTCGGTGGGCAAGCACGCCAACATGGTTGCCGGGAAACCGACCCTACTTCGCCCGCTCGTCACGGTAGCCTCTCGCAACCTGGCTGCCGCGATTGGTGTGGAGCTACTCCACTTTGCCCACGCGGATGTTCAGGTCTTCCCGCCGCTCGATGCGGTCGACGGCTCCGTCTTTGATCCAGAGGATTCGGTCAGACTTGTCCAGCATCTTGTAGTCGTGCGTAGCGGTGATGACTGTCACGCCGTGGTCGTCGCAGAGCTTGCGCAGCAGGGCGATGATTTCTTCGCCGGTATTGAGGTCCAGGTTCGCCGTCGGCTCATCGGCCAGCAGGATGGTCGGATTGTTGGCCAAGGCGCGGGCGACGGCCACACGCTGCTGCTGGCCGCCGGAGAGCTCCCCCGGGCGATGGAGCAGGCGGTTCCCCAGCCCCACTTCGTCGAGAACCTCCGTGGCTCGTCGGGCAGCCTGGGCTTCATCTGCCCCGGAGAACAGCACCGGCAGCATCACGTTGTACAACGCAGTCAGGGCGCCGATGAGGTTGTAGGCCTGAAAAATATAGCCGATGTGCCGGTTGCGGATGTACGCCCGCTGCCGGCTGGTGAGCCTAGTGAGGTCCACGCCGCCGATGGTGACCGTGCCTTGCGTGGGTTTGTCCAGCACGCCGATCATGTTGAAAAAGGTGCTCTTGCCCGAGCCCGAAGGGCCCATGACCGATATGTACTCGCCCTGGTTGATTTCCGCGCTGACGTCGCGCAGCGCGTATATCTCGTTCTTACCCATGCGGTACATCTTGGTCAGGTTGTTGGCCGTAATCAGAGCAGCCATGCGTCACCTCAATACGGCAGTTGAATAACCGACTTGGCCAGGAACACGACGCCCACCACAAACACGCTGATAAGTCCCATGCCGCAGGCAAACCCAGCCGCCACCACCGGCACGTACTGTCTCCAGCGCAGCCCGAGCTTGCGCTCAAAGTAGTATCGTCCCAACAGCGCGCCGATAAACTGCGGAATGGCCACGTGAGGCAAGGTTTGGTTCAGCCCGCGAATCAGGCCGTAAATAAGCATCATCGGCAGGTTCAAAAGCGACATCACCGCGAACAGCACCACGCCAAATCCCGCCCCGATGCCGATCAGCGGCCACTTGAGCGCCCGCTCAAATTCCGTGAACCCGCCCAGCGTCGAAGAGTAGATCAGGCAACTATTAGCGGCCCCCAGCTCCCACATCATCTCGGCGTAGGGGTAGCGCGACGATGGGATCTCGGCCAGCGACCAGATGAAGTTCGAGAAGAACAGGCTGGCGATCAGCACCACCGGCAACAGCACGAGTTCAGCCTTCCAGATCGAGAAGAACTTCGTGCCCGTCAACTCCGAGACGCGGTACTGCACCGCCATCCACGAGTAATTCGCGAGTGGAATGGGCAAGAACCAGATGGCCACGCCGCCGGTGTAGCCCGACAGAATGAACGCTGCCTCCCGCACCATGGGGATGTCCACGACCTGTCCGGCCATGCCCTCCATTCGCGTCGAGACGTAGGAGATGATCGGCGTGTACAGGAATCCGAAAATGACCAGCACGATCATCACGCCGCGATGCCAGTGAATCAGGTAGCCCGAAAGCAAAATGTAGATCAGCGTGGTAACGACGAAGGTCGCGATCACGATGGGCATTGGGATGTCGCCGCGGATCTTCCGCCGCTGGCGATCGGTCAGGCCGCCTTCGGAGAGGCCTCCCTGCTCGGCCAGTTCCCGAGCGGCCGCTCGGCGCTTCTTTATGCCGCGATACACCTGCCAGAAGCCCACCAGCGCGATGGCGATGGCGATGCCGATGGAAAAGCTGAAGTAAAAATCGATGTTGTTCTTAAAGAGCGTCCAGACCGTCTCGTCGTTGTGCTTCCAACTCGTGAGGATGTCGAGCTTGTACAGAATCGGGTTGGCGATGATCGTCATGATCAGGGCGATGAAGCTGCCGACCATGGCAAAGAACGGCAGCACCATGCCCACGATCAGGTTCATCAGGTTCCAGTCCATTCCGGTCGCGACCGCCGGCAGGAAGTCCTGCGTGCGCTTGGTCCAATCCGAGAATGGAATCGGGAACAGGCTCACCGGCGTTTTCAGCAGCGCCCCTGTGATGATCGGCAGCCCGATGTACAGCACGCCGAAGACCAGGCCCAGCATGCCGCCAATGGAAAAGACCCGCCAGCGCCAGTTGTCCTCGTTGGCTTGGCGCTCATCCTGGCTTTGCTCAGCCAGGGCCATGATGCCCTGGGCGCCGATGGGGGCCATGGGAAAGGGCAGCTTCTCGATATCGCTGGTGACGCGGAACAGGCCATAGCCCAGGATCAGCGGGTTGATCCGGCTCATGACCATGCCGAAGACGAACAGCCCGATGGCCGGCACCCACTCCCACATGAAGAACGAGCGATGTTCCAGAACCTTCATGTCGGTTGGGGCAAACCACGACGGCACGCGCTGGGCCACACCCATGGCGTGAGCGGCCTGGCTTTGCACGAAGAACTGGTTCCACAGCAAGCCCTGGCCATACGGCGTGGCGGCCATGACGGCGCTGGCCATGTAGAACAGAATGTACAGTTCGGGCCTGGCCAGGTTGCGATGGGCGCGGCGAGCAACCTCGATGAACAGGATCACCGTCACCCACTGGGCGGCCGGACCCACGCCCATGCCGGCCACCAGTTGCATGTACATGGCCCCGGGCACCATCAGCAGCGCGATGAAGATCGCCCCTAAGAGCGAACTCCAGCGGAAGCCTTCCTCAAACGTGCCCGGAGGCAGCATGAGGTTTCGGTACTCTTCCAGCTCTTTGTCGTAATTCAACTTGGCCATGCGTGTCCCTACGCGCCGAACGTTTCCGGGTCGATTGTCTGGGTAGGCAGCTCGTTCCACTGTTGCAGCGTCTTCTGGCGGTACTTCTCCATGATGTCAGGCCCCAGCGAGCGCCAGATCAGCAACTGCCGCCGCAACTCGCTGACGAATACCTTGTTGGATCGCTGCCAGTCGCCGCGGGTGCCCGACCGCCGTGCCAGCAGAATGCGAATCTCATCGATGCCTGCGATTTCGCTGGGCCTGGCCAGCAGCGCAAACTGCTGCGACACGCCCAGGTCAAACGGCGCCAGCGCCACCTCGGCTTCCATACCCAGCATCTCCCGGCCATCCTGGCGGAAGATCCGCGTCCGTGAGGCCGTAAAGGTGCCCAAGGCCGTGTCGCTGTAATTGTCGAAGTGCTCCTTGAGAAAGCTCAGCACGCCGGTGATGTCGTAGGCCGACACCGTAAAGGGGAAGACGATGTCGTAGTGATCCTCGCGCGGTTTGGGTATTCGCCACTGCCGCTGAATGCCCGGGTTGGCCGAGCGCGAGGCCTTCAAGGCCGGGTATATCGTCGAGACCAGCACGGTGCCCATGACCACCAGCACGGTGACCACGGCGTTGGTGGAGGAGTAGTTCATCGTGGGCACGGACAGCAGGCCCATGTACTCGCTCACGACGGCCATGCCGCGGGCGACAATCTGGCCCAACAGATACCCGCCCATGCCGCCCACAACCGCGTACACGCCCGCCTCGGCAAAGAACAGGCTGGCCACGTGCGGCGGAGCCAGGCCCAACGCCGAGAACGCGTAGATTTCCTTCTCGCGGTCGCTGACCGAGCCGAGCATGGTGGCGAAAATAATCAGGCCGCCCAGCACGACGGGAATGACCAGGTCCTTCCACCCCGACGCCTCGGCCAGACTGGCGAAGATCAGCCGGCTGACGCCGCCGCCACTGCCAACGTAGGTCGGCAACTGCGTCATCGTGGAGATTTGCTGACCCATGCGGTCGAGTTCGGTCGGATCGGCCGGGTAGACGTTAAAGCTTACGACGCGCCCGCCCAACCGCTTGGCCATCGCCGAGGGCATGATCGCCACGCGTTCGGCCGCGAAGGTGATGAACTGGGCCGACGCGCCTTCGGAATCAGCCGCCTTGCCGCTGGCAGCGCTGGACTCCTGCGAGTTGTACCCGCTGGCCGTGCCACCGCCGCTGGCGGCATAGTCCACCGGCAGCATGCTCGAACCTTCCAGCAGCCGGTAATTCGTGACCTTGCGGGTATCGATCACGCCCGCCAGCTTGCAGGCCAGGCCGTCGAGCAGCAGCGAATCGCCGACCTTGAGTTGCAGTTGCCGGGCAACCGAGTCGGCCAGGAAGATTCCGTCGTCCGCCAGCTTGTCGCTCTGCCCGCCCAGCACGTCCCTGAGTTCGCTCAGTTGGGCCAGGTCGCGCGAATCCAGGCCGATGGCGGCCGATAGCGACACGATCTTCTTGCCCGACGACTCGCAGACCAGCAGTTCGCGATTCACCCGTGCCGCAGCCCGGTTGACTTCAGCCTCCAAGGCCATAGGACTGACCCACAGCCGGGGCACGACGGTCGCCTGGCCGGCCAGATGGCCCTGCAGCGCGGCCACGACTTCGTCGCTGATCCGGCTCCAGAGCGGGCTGCGCACCATCACCCGCGGCGGCCCCGACAAAGGCCCCGCGCTCGTTCGCCGATTGCCGTAGCTGGAGCTGAATGAGGCAAACGTCAGAATCGTAAACGTCAGCAGCACGACGGTAGTGGCCGTCAGCAGCGTGCGAATCGGCCGGCGACGCATCGTCGAGATGCCCATGGCAATGGCTGCCGACATCGTGCTCAGCCGCGAAACGTCGGAGCTGTGAACCGAAGAGCCCAGGCCGCGCATTCGCCGGATTTCGGCTTCGAGCTTGCGCGACATGATGACCATGACCAGCCCCGATAGCAGGATGATGGCGAATGCCAGGAAGATGATGCTCGGCGTGGCCGCAATGCGAAAGGCCGGATTGACCGCGAAGAGCACCACGAAGGTTACCAGGAAGAAGAACACGAACCAGCCGATCTGGCGGTAAATGTACGGCGTGCCGACGATCAGGCGCTCCAGCGCGTAGGCAAACGGGATCGACAATAACAGCAGCAGCACAACGGCCACGACCAAGTCGTTGATGACCGCCAGCAGCGGGCGATACACTGCCCGGCTGATCGCCGCCGAAGCCGCTTCCTTGCCGGTTTGCTCGGACACGCGCGAGGCGTCCATGCCATCGGCCTTGGCGAGCAAGTCCCCCGCCGTCGAGTGCAGCAACTCCAGCGAGGGCTCGAGAATGTGATGCTCCTTTAGCATCGCCAGCCGGCCCGAGTTGAGATTGTGCAGGTCGTGCGCGGCAATGGCCGCCGCCGGCCAGTGGGCCAACGGATCCAGGCTGTAGCCCTTGCCCGTGATGCGGTCGTCCGCGGCGTTGTTGCCCAGCATGACCAAGCCAAGCGAGTTAAAGAGCTTGATGTTGTTGATGTCGTTGCGGGCGAACAGGGTCAGAACGTTGCCGCTCTCGATGGAGAACGAACGGTCCTCGCTCAACGGCGAAGTCGAAGCGGCCTTGAGCTGCTGCGTGACAATGGCCCGGCGATCGTACCCGAAGCCCACGATGGTCATGCCCAGGCTCTGGCAGAGCGTGGTGGCGGCACTGGTCAACGGCGGCTGGGCATACGTGCTGCGCGTCGTGTTGACACGGTCGATGAGCCCGCGTTCATTCCACATGGCCGACCAGATCATCGGCGCCTTGTTGATCACGTAGCCATAGGCCGAGACCGCCGGCAGGTTGTACCGGCCGGTGGTGGCGACCTTGACCATGCAGAAGGGCTCGTACCCCGGTGGCAGCAGGTCCGTCCGCCACAACTCCATCTGCGGTGTGCCGCCATTGCTGATGAACTCCGGCGGCAGAATCGCCACAAAGGCCCCGCGGGCCGGCGTGTCGGCGCTGGCCGATGCGCTGGAGAGCATCATCACCGATGGCCCCTGGTCCTTGCCATCGCTGAAACTGGACTCTACCATGGTGACCTCGGGGCCAAAGCTTTCCAGCGACAGCCGCGGGTCGTTCGCCAGGCCCAGCAGGAAACACTCCATCTCCTGGCGGGCCTGGATCATGTTTTCGACGTTCAATACCGGCACGCTCCGGCCGGCGCCGTCTGTCCGCGCCACCACGTCGCAGGGCTGGCCCTCGCGCGGGCGGCGGTCGAGCGGCGTCGTAAGCGCCAGGTTGTAGACGCCGAACGAGCCGGCGATGCAGCCGTTGTGTGCCACTCGGCCCGGCATGAACATGCGAATGTTGTATAGCATCTCCAGCGGGCGAGTTTCCAGGTTAGCCAACGGCCCGCTGTAGGCCATGACGCTAACATCGAAGCCCGGCGTCTGGTCCGCACAGACGTACAGTCCTGGTTTCAGGTCGCTCAGCTTGGCCTCGGCACCGTCGATGCGGCAGACGGCCCCGCCCTTGAGCTCCACAGTGAAGGGCTTATCGCTGGAATCACTGGGCTGGATCGTGAGCGTCGAGCCCTTGATCTCGGTAATTCGCCCGGTCGGGGCTGATTCGCGAATCGCGCGGAAAACGTTGTTGTACTGGCTCTGGTGATCGGACTGCCAATGGACGTTCTCCGAATCCTCGCCGTGGATGAACGTCCATGCCGGCGAACTGTCCGACAGATTGACGACCAGGTCCAGAACGATCATCTCGCGGTCGTCCCCGATGGCGTTGGCAATCGCCAGCGACTGCTGCATCCGCTGGAGTTCCTCCGCCAGTTCACGCTGACGTGCGGCCACCACGTCGCGCGCCTGGCGCAAGGCCACGTCGTAATACTTGCCGAGTTCGGCGCGGTCCACTTCTTCGCCGGGTTTGATCTTGAAGCCCGGGTCCAGCGGGTGCTGGCTGCTGAACAGCGCCCGCAGCACGTGATTCCACAGCCGGTCTTCCTCATCAATCGCGGCTATGTCAGCCCGAAGCTTCGCCAGCTTGGCCGTCAGTTCGACCAACTGCCCGGCGGAGTTGTCCGTAGGCTGCGTGGTTCCGTTGGGCTGCTCGCGGCGAAGTCCGTCAATGCCCGTGGCCATGTCCATCTCTTGGACGCGCATGACCTGGAGCCGCTCGCGCAGGTCGCCGCTGAGGTTCTTGGCTTCGGCGCGGATGCGTTTGACCGCATCGTCATGGTTCGTCATGTGGCTGGCCAGGCCCGAGAAGATGTCCCCCTGCTCAAAGACCTTCCGGACGCTCTCGAGCCAGGACTGCTCGTCCTGGAGCATCTTCTGCCGGGCCCAGAGCGTGTCAAAGGGCAGGTTGTTGTCCTTGGCGATGTTGTACTGGCCCTTGATGCGGTACAGGTCACCGAAGAAAGCCCGCGCGCCGGCGTGGCTCTGCGCGTCGCCGTCGAAGAACGCGATGATCACGTCGCGTTTGGCCCGGTTGGCCTTGAAGTACTCCGCCAGTGACAACAGCGTGGCGCAATTGGCCGCCCCGCGGGCGCCCGGCGAAAGCTGCGGCACTTCCGAAAGGCTGTCCAACGCCGCGGACAACATGATGGCCTCGGAGCGGGGGAAGTTGAACTTGGCACCGCTGCCACGGATGACGCCGATGACGTTCCGGCCCTGGCGCATCTCCCACTGGCAGGCGCTCTTAATCGTTACCTCGTGCGGGGCGGTCTTGAAGCCGAACTTCTCCGCCACGGCAGATGAAATGTAGTAGCGCGGCAGGAAGGCCGACATGTTCAGGTGATGGAACACGCTGTCTACCGGCTCGTCCTGGCCGATGAACACCACGGCCTTGGCGCCCAGGGCAAAGGCCGTCAGCCAGTTCCGACCGGCTGAGAAGTCCAGCACCACGATGCGGGCCTTGGCGGATTCCTTGTAGTCCTCAAGCCGGCCCTGGCCGACATACAGCGTCCGGCCAGTCAGGCCTTCCTCGGGCGTAACACTGCCTTGAAAGAGATTTGGCCGCAGCGGCAGAACCTCGACGTCCTTGCCGTCGCAACTCATGCTGCACTGTGTGAAGTGACACAGCGGCACGGGGAAATTCTGGATGTAGACTTCGTCCACGCCCATCTGGCGCAGACGCTTCTCGACATACTGTGATGCCTTGAGCCCCTCGGGCGTGCCCGCGAGCCGGTGCGGCGCCGCGGTCAACTCGGCCAGGTCGGCCTGAAAGCTCGCGCCGAGGCTCGAAGACTTGGCAGCGGCGCTGGCAGCCTCGCCCGAGGGGGCGGACTGCGCCAACGCCTGCGTGGCCGACACCAGGCACAGGAGGAGCAATGTTCCAAACAGCTTACTCATGCTCGTCTCCTCCGATGCCGCCGGTCTCGACGGTGACTTCGTCGCGCCGCGCCAGGCGCTGCACCTGCCCGTCGCGAATCCACATCATGCGGTCGCAGATGTTCAACAGCCGGTGATCGTGCGTGGCGCAGATGATCGTCACGTTGCGTTCCGTGTTTAGCCGCTTGAGCAGGGCGTGGATCTCCGCCCCGGTCTTCAAATCCAGGTTGCCCGTTGGTTCGTCGCACAGCAGCACTTGCGGGTTGTTGGCCATCGAGCGGGCAATGGCCACCCGCTGCTGCTGGCCGCCGGACATCTCGATGGGCTTGTGGAACCAGCGTTCCTTCAGGCCCACCAGGTCAAGCAACGCCAGCCCGCGCTCGCGGGCTTCGTCGCTCTCCACGCCGGCAAAGGCCATCGGCACCGTAACGTTTTCCAAGGCGGTCATGTACTGCACCAGGTTGTATTGCTGGAAGATGTACCCGATCTTGCGGCAACGCAGGAAGGCCAACTCGACCGCGGAAAGCTGGGCGACGTCGACTTCGTCAATAAACACCCGGCCATGCGTGGGGCTGTCCAGCCCGCCGACCATGTTGAAAAACGTGCTCTTGCCCGAGCCCGACGGCCCCATGATGCATATGAATTCGCCGCGGTAAATTTCGACGCTCACGCCGCGCAGAGCCTGCGTCGTCACCTGCCCCATCTGGTAATGCTTCTGCAAACCGATGGTGCGGATGATAACGGGCTTGGTGCCACCTGCCGTGCTGGTTGTCGCAGTCGTTTCACTCATCCAAAAACACCTTTAACCGCCGAGAACGCAGAGAACGCCGAGGAATCAGAAACCAACTACAAGTCTTCGCAGACCATTCTTCAGACACTGGACATTGAAGTTAAGCAACAAGCCAACCGACAGCCCCGACAGCCGTAGGTATGACAGCACCTGCGCTTCATGAACTGGCGCCAATTTGTCTACCGCCTTCAGTTCCACGACCACGCAATTCTCAACAAGCATGTCCATTCGATATCCGCAATCCAGCCTGACACCTCGGTAGACCACCGGCAGTTCCTTTTGTCGCTCCACCTTCAGTCCCTGCTGAACCAGTTCGTAAGCCAGGCACGCCTCATAGGCAGGCTCCAGCAAGCCCGGCCCAAGTTCCTTATGAACTGCGATGGCGGCACCAATGATCTTCGACGAGACTTCATCAATGTCCTCTCGGCGATCTCGGCGTTCTCGGCGGTTGAAGTCGTTCGAGGTCGAGCTGTCGGACAAGTCATTATTCAACCCGCATCGCCTCCATGGGCGCCAAGCGGGCCGCCACAAAGGCTGGATAAATCGCCGCCAAGGCAGCCAGGACGATGCCGCTGAGCAGGCACGCGATGGCCGCCAGGCCCAGCGTCGCTCCCGGCAAGTTCGCCAGCGCCAGGCCGCCAAAGCCCCACAACGAGTGCAGGATGCCCAGCAGCAGCCCCAGCACCACGCCGACCAAGCCGCCAGCCAGGCCCTGCAGGCTGCTCTCCAACACGAAGATAATCATGATGAAGCTGTCCAACGCGCCTAAGCACTTCATCGTGGCGATCTCGCGAAAACGTTCCGTGACGCTCATGAGCATGGCGTTGGCCACGCCCACCACGCAGACCAGGAAGCTGATGATGATCAGCCAAGCCGTCATGCTTGAAAAGCCCAGCAGAGTCGGGCCGTCCTGCGCCGGCAGCTTGCTCTCCAAGGCCGAGAGCTTCTGGTTGCGAAGCTCGGCCTGAGAGACCTCGGCGATCCGCTCGGGCGACAGGTCCAGCGGCTCGGTCGTCTCGGTTATGCCTACCAGGGCCTTCTCAATCTCCGGGGCGGTCTTGCCTTCCTTGGCCAGCGCGTCGGCCATTTCCTTGCGGGCGTTCTGATTCTCCTGCAACGCCGTCGCCATCTGCTCTTTCAGCCAAGTGGCGCCCTTGACGCTGGAAGCAATGCCAAAGACGATCCCCGGGGTCAGTTCGGAGATCGAGACACTCTCTCGCCGAGCCACGGCGCCGCGAACGGCCTTGTATCGCAGCAGCCCCACCAGGCGAGTTGCGTCTACCTCCAGCCGCGCTTGCCCCTGCAGCACGGCGAATTCGATCTCATCGACGAAGAAGCCGCTGCGCTGCAGGACGTCTCGCGTCTGGGCCGAATCCGAGGCTAGTAGTTCGGTAACCTTCTGGCCGTGGATCGCCTGGGCCATGGCCGCAACGGCCGCGGCGTGGCCGGTGAGCACCCGCTGCCGCAGGTCCGCCGTGGATTGGAAGTCCTTCAGGAACGCCTGCAACTGGGCCTTGTCGCCCGGGAAGCTGCCGCGGACGTTCTTGAGATCCTTCAAGAACTCATCCGCTCGGCCTGGCTCGGAAAGGAACACAAAGACCGCGCCGCCCTCTCTGCTGCCGATGAGGCTGCTGCGTTCGCCGGGCTTGAGGCGGGCCAGAAACCGCTCGTAATCCTGCTCAGCCAGGCCCACTTCGTGCAGCCGGGCGACTTGCTCGTCGCTCAGGCCGCCCCATTTACCAACCTCGCGCCAGAAGGCCCCACCACAGCAGGCCTGCGAAAGCTTGGCGGCCAGGTTCGTCTCGTTCATCGGCACGGTCAGCGTATCGACCCAGTCGGCCAGCAGCCGCTGGGCATTAGTGCGGCGATGGATGTCCTGCGCCACCTGGCGGTCGATGTAGCTCGTCGAGAGCATCATCATCAGGAACGCCACCGCCAGCGCCACGATCACCACTGTGATAAGCGACCGCACCAGCCGGTAGCGGATGCCCTGCGCCGTCAGCTTCAAGCAGCGGCCAATGGACAGCCCGGCCTGATCCTTCACGTCAATCTGCTTCACGCGGATCCCTCCGTCGCGACACTCTCGGGCATGCCAACCAGGGCGATGATCCCGCGCTGCAAAAGCGCCTTGATGAACTGGCTGACCGCCAGTTGACCTTCGCGAAAGCTCAGCTTGTGCTCCAAAGCGAATACTTCAATGACCTCTTCGACGCTCCGCCGCCCGTCGCACAATTCCAGCACGGCCCGGCCTGGCGCGTCGAGTTCCACGCGGCGCTGGCCCGAGAACGGCAAGACCCAACTCAATGGCGGCACCAGCCAGCGTGGTCGGCGCGTGGGAATGCTCAGCAACAGCCCGGCCTCGGTCGGTTCGACCGTGACAGCCTGGTTGCGATGAGGCACCGCCGAAAGCAGGTGCCCTACTGCCACCTGCTCTCGCGGATTGGAGGGTTTACCGCGAGACTTACTCATAACGAAGTCAGACCTTGATTCTAACGGACCGGCAGCACGAGACCAACAGGCTTTCCGGCCAGAAAGCAGGACGGTGGGCCGGCCATCGAGCCACGAGCCGGTAAACTCGCTCCTGCTCGGAGCACAGCCAGCCGAAATCCACCTGCCGCTGGGCCCGCCGAAACAACCGGGCGACCCGTCCGCCCCATTGCGAATCCAGCCGAACTATCTGGTGGCCGGCGTCGACCGCCGACTGGCTGCCGCTGCTCGTGGTCAGGTTTATCGGCCGGAACTTCTCTGGTCGCTCCTTGGCCAGCCAACTCGGCAAGTCGTTCTTGAGCCAGAACTTGCCCATGGCCAGCCGCTCAATCGTCAGCCACAGCGCCGGCTTGGCCCGCTCGAAGGTCCAGCACACCCGCCCCACGTGGCTGCTGGCCTCGGTCAGGTCGAATTCCCGCTCCAGTTCCACGTGCAGGCCCAGCGCCCGCCACGTCAGCACTGGCCGGTCGATGGTGGGCGCGACCGATCTGAGGATCGCTGTCTCGATCTGCTGATCCCGCCCTTGGGGCCAGATGAGCACCAGTTCCACCAGCATGGACTGGGCCGGGAAGAACCGCCCGGCATGGACAACCTGGCCAACTGGCCCGTCCTGCACCAAGCCGCGCCACTCCGGCTGGCCGAGAAGCTGCTTGTGCGGGTGCTCGCGAAGGCTCTTGCCCAGCCGTTCGTACATGGCATCGAGATTCGGCGGACGTTTGAGAACCTGCCAATGCGCCTCCAGCCGCTGGTAGCGACGGTCCACCAGCGAAAGCTGATTTGGCTGGCCTTGGTCAGACAGCCGGGCCGCCTCCCACTCCGCAGGATGCGCGATAGCCAGCCCGCGCCAACAGGTCTGGGTGAAGCCGGGTCGAAGAGCGTCCGCCTTGGCCATCATGAAGCTGTTTCTCGCGCCCTTACGGGTGAGACCGGATCATCATCGCCGCTCGGCCCATGTGAAAGAAATAGATCGCCCCGACGATCATCCAGATGAGCCCGACCACCACCTCGCCGCCGATCAAGCCCATGAAAAATGGCCTGGCGCGGCGATAGCCGGTGCCGCCGCTAAAGCGAGTAATGAGGGTCTTGGCCAGCCATCCCACCAGGAAACTGCCCCAGAGCTTGGCATCGACGAAGGAGCCCCACACCAGGAACAAGACCGGATGCAAGGGCCACCACGTCCACCGCAGCCGCGCGGCGTAGAACAGCAGCACCAGCGCCAAGCCTGCGCCCGAACAGGCTAAGAATGTGCCCGAAGGTTTGATCTCCGCAAATCGCTGCAAACCGCCCCAGCCGGTGGCTTGACCGGCGCTAGCCAACGCGTCCTCTGCCACCAGTTTGTCCACGCTCTGCTTGAGCGTGCCAAGCATCAGTCCCGACTCGGCCTGGGCCCAGCTATAGCTGGCCTTGCCGCCCATGTCATACTGAACCCAGATCGTCACGCCCACGCCCGCCACCAGCGCTATCACCAGCAGCAGCGACATGCACGTGCCCAGCTTGGGCAGGCTGGTTTTCTGGCGGTCAGCCACCCACAGTGCATTGGCCGCCAGGGGCAATAACGCCACCCGCTGATCGACCGCCAGCACCAGGCTGAGCATGCCGACTATGAATAACACCTTGGGGCCCAGGGCATGGATGCCGAACATGCCGGTGAACACGGCCAACACCGACCAACTCGGCTGAAAGAACAGCAGGCCGGTTTCGACGTTGACGCGAGCGACGATGAGGAACGACAGTCCCAGCAGCAGCAGCAGCAGCGTCGCCATCAGCCAGTCCATTCCCAGCGCAAAATGCAGCAGGCAGACAATGCCCGCGAGGCACAGCGTCATGATCCGGCTGGCCCAGACGGCGTACGGCTCGACCTGCTCGCTCGTTGCCAGTCCGACGGTTCGCCGCAACAGGGCTTTGAAGTAATTCCTTCCCGCGTACAGCACGATAATCCCGCAGCCCAGCCCCGCCCCGAAGTACTGCGAGGTGAGGAAGCCCGCCGAGTTCGGGTCGTGGAATCCGCCGGCGTCGACCACGCGCACGCCCAACTGGTAGAGTAGGAAGAAGACCATCACAAAAATGAAATGCCCCAACCCGATCGAGAGCGAGATTTCGCTGCTGATGAGGTAGGCCAATCCCACCACCATGAAATACACGGCCGGGGCGAGCAGCTCGTAACCAAACGGCACCTGGTCTACAATTGGGAACTTGCCCGCTGCCGCACCGGCCAGGTCCAGACGCAGCGGAATGGGCGGCAGCGAGGGAAAGTACACGCACAAGCCGTTGTACAGCAGCACCGACCCCGCCACGCCGAAGCCCAACCAAAACAACGGGTCGCGGAAGATCGGATTGAACCTGCCCTCACCGTCGGTCTGCATCAACTCGCCGGCCACCGCCGCGATCGGGTATCGCAAATGCTCGCGATCCGCCCATTGGCGGTGCAGGATCAGCGCCAGGCAAATCGAGGCGGTAAAGCCCAGCGCGATCAGCGGCAGGTAGAAACTCATCGGGCGCAGCCACGCCTGCCAGGGCACGTCGCGCGGCGAGAGCATCGCGCCGCGGTGGTAGAGCCCCTGCGAGAAGCCGCTGATTGCGCGAGCGTCTGGCTGGGCGTCGTTGACGAGCATGATCGATGGCAGGTAGCTCAGCAGCGCCGGATGATCGGCCGTGGCCTGGAAGCCAGGGCTGACCTGCTGCGTCTGCACCGGCCAGACCAGGAAGCCCGTAAACTGCCACAGCAGCCCCGGGCCGGGAATGATGCAGCAGACCAGCGCCAGGCCAAACATGGTGGCCCACTCCTTCTGCGTGAAAGAGCGGCGCGTAAAGAAACTCAACAAAGGATTGATGCCAGCCAACCCCACCACCAGCAGCCCGAACACCACGATGGGCATGAGGTCGCTGGCGATATAGGGCAGGTTAAACACCCAGTCGTTGCAATAGCCCAGTCCGGCAATACACAAGCCCACCAGGCAGCCAATCACTGCGGATCGGAGCGTCATTCGTTCTACCTACACAAGAACTCTTCCATCCGGCGGTCCACCTGGTCACGTCGACCACAGCGTGAACATGTCGCAGCCGGAGTCTCTCCACGTCGCACCGGGCAGTATAGTGGCCCCCGCACCGTTTACAAAGCGCCTGCTTTCGCAGTGGTCTTGCCAAGCCGGCGGCATCGCGTAATACTTGGCTCGCTTATGGCGAGAAAGACCAGGAAGAAAAGTTATGGCTGGTTCTGGGCGGGCGCGCTGGTCTTGACCGCCTGCCTGCTCACGCACAAAATCGCCGTCGACGCCGGCTACGAGAAGGCCCCGCCGCTGGCAACGGCCGTGGCGGTCGGCGTGTCGGCGGTAGTGGCACGCCGGGCCAAGTCGGCGTCACAAGGGGCCATCTGGGGCGCCGGGCTGGGCATGGCCGGGGCACTGGGCGTGGCGGTCGACATGTCGCAACGACTCCCGGCCAGCATCTTCTACGCGGCCGCCCTGCTCTCCGCGGCGGTCAATGTCTTTTGCTGCGGCCTGGCTGGTTGGCTCTTTGCCTACTTGGCGCAACGAAGAGCAAAGCGATAAGCCCCGCCGACCGTCAAACAAAAAGACCCGCAAATCCCCCCGCCGCCGCTTGCGACGAGGGATTTGCGGGCCTTATTCATCCGGTCACGTCCTGCTTACGCGATGGCCGCCCCCAGCACGTCGATCATGCAGGCATCGGCAGCGCCCTTGACCGGCGGGAGCTGCCACTTCTGCGCCTTGGGCCAAGTCACGGTGCGAAGCGTCGGGCCGGTACTGCTCATCGTGGGCAGGGCCGCGGGGCCAACCGCCGAGAACGGTGTCGAAGGCATGCCGGCGATCGTCGTTGCCCCATTCAGCACACAAAGCGGAGCTACGGGGCCAACCACAGGCGTCGAGGCCGGCAGATCAGTTCCCCCCGTCGCCATGACGCTGGCTGCCAGTTCGACCGGTGTCGCCACATCCTGCGTCGGAGCGGCCGAGACGTACGACGTGCCGAAGTTGCGTTCCAAAATGATGTAATCCTGGAAATTCACCACGCCGTCATTGTTGAAGTCGCCGCCTTCCCAGCCCATGTTGGCCTGGCCGAAGTTGCGCTCCAGGATGATGTAGTCCTGGAAGTTGGTCTTGCCGTCCAGGTTGGCGTCGCCCACGGGCTTACCTTCCATGGCGCCGATCCAGCCATTGGTCGGGGCTACGTTGTCGTGGGCGGCTTTTAGGGCGAGGTTCGTGGGGATGTAGCCGTTGGAAACCCAGCTGATCATTTGCGGCACAAGCTCAGGATGCTGGAACATCCACTCGAACGCGGCCGGCACGTCCGTCGTGGCCGGGCCCGGCGTGATGCCGGCGTGCGTGCGGTAGAAGTTCGTCAGATCCCGCGTCGGATCGATGAAGTTGGGGTTCTGGCCGTTCACGTCATGCGTACCCGGCGTTCCGGTGGAAGTCATGTTGTACACGGAGCGATATTTGGCGTTGTAGTCGCAATTGGCCGGCGCAACCAGATCAGTAATGGTTGTGCAATAGATCAGCTTGCCGCCGGTCGGCAGGCTGTCCTGGGTGTAGCCGATGTTGCTCTTGAACTCCGTTACGCCGCCGGTGCTGCCGCCGTGTGAAGTGTCGGCCCAGAGCCCCGACACGCCCGTGCTCAGGGCGGCCGTGTTATGGTCAAAGGCGATGTTCGCGGCGCACGGGTCGGATAACGACACGCCTTGGCCGGGAGAACTCCCGCCAATCGTGGGCAGGGAGATGCAGCGCTGCAAAGAGTCGTACCTGGCGCCACCGCCCAGAATCATGCAGGCGTCATCAACAAAGTCCGACAGCGGGGCGTCAAACAGCACCTGGTTATATGTGACGTTGTTCGAGATCATTTCCGAGATGTGCGGGTTGTTGGCGTGATCCACGGGGCAATAGAAGTACGTCCGAGTGTACGTTCCTGTCCGGGTCTGCAAGAAACCATTCTGGATATCGGTGATGTTGTACAGATTGTCCGACCATGTGATGAATTGGGGGGCAGTTGTGCCGACATCCTGCCACACCACGCCGCGGAACACGCAGGACGTGACGTCCTTCATCATGTTCATGTACGAATGTGCATCCAGACTGTCGGCTGTCAGGTTGATCAGGTTGTGGCCATAAAACGCCGCCGTGTACCCGTCGCCGGAGGCCACAATCGGGCTTTGGGTGAAGATCGAGTTGGAGATGGTCAAGGGCGTGCTGGTCGTGTCCAAAGTGGTCAAAACCTGGGCGTAGAAGCTGGTTCGCGTGAAGGTGCAATGGTCAATCGTCGTGGAACGCGCCCCATCGGCCGGCCAGACGTTCAAGCCGTACGCCCCCGCGGGACCGTTGATGTCCGAGAAGTCCGTGTACGTCGCGCCCACGTTGGTGGCCGTGTTGGCGCCCGGGTCGGTTCGGACGTAGAGCGTCAAACCGGCCGTGCCGGCCTTGGTGCGCAGGTAGCAATGGTTGCCGCTGGTGCCGTGGAAGTACAGGTTGACCTGGTTGGCGCCGGCGCAATGAATCTGAGGCCGAGCGCCCGCCGCGTCGTCAAAGTCCATGCCCGCCCCGGCCAGCACGTCCACTACGCTCTTGCCCTTGCTCATCAGGCTGCCCTGCACGGTCAGTGGGGCCGCGATGGTCAGCGTCTTGTCGCCCATGGCGGCGCTGCTGTTGAGCGTGATCGCGTCGCCCGAGCCCGTCCCGACGGTCGTGGCGACGTCCACCGTGATCTTGCCATTGATCGTCACGGTGTCACCGGCGGCCGGAATCCGCGTGACCGCCCCGCCATCCTGCGTGGCCCAGGCGCTCAAGGATGACCAAGGGCCACTGCCGGCCGTGCTGACAAAAGCACTCAGCAGCAGGCGAGATTCAAGTGTCTCCAGTGACGGGTTGGTACGACGAGAAGCGTTCCGACGCGATGCTGCCTTCATGATTCTCTCCATTTTTCAGAGGCGGCGAAACAGGACACAGTAACGGAAGCACTCAGACGCCGGGGATCGCCAGGAAACACGACCCAGCGCAGCGTCTAGACATTGATGATATGCGACATGTCGGAAAGCGTCAAGCCCAAACAAGGGACGCTCTGCTGCAAAAGCCGTGGCCACCCAACAGGACAGCCTCATCAGGCTGCTTGCAGGCACGTTAGCTCCCGTGCCCGCGCTGCCATGGGCGACCGACCGTGGCCTCAAAGCGGACTATTCGACGGGCTCTGCCTTGACTTCCTCGGCCAAGACCGGCCCGACTGGAGGCGGCTTGAAGCCCTTGGCGCCGCCCATATTTCGCCACATCACATACAGCCGGTAGTAGACCAGCAGCAGCACACCCTGGAACACGAACGTCCAGATGAAAGAGTACCTCCACGCGTACTCCGAGCCATGGTGCAGTTTCCGTAACACGCCCATCAGCCAGCCGGCGACAAATGCTGCCAGGATCTGGGCGACAACCACACGGATCATGGAACCGGCCGCACTGAACTGCCCGTACCGTTCGCGCGGAAGCAGTTCCATGTACAACGGCCCGGAGGCAATGGCTGCAACGATGCCTATTGGCAGCCCTATCAGGCCGGAGATTATCGCGATCCAGAGATACCAGTTGGGCGACAGGCCCGGAATCAGGTAAAGCATGCCCAGGGGCGAAAGCATAAACGTCAGCGCCATGGCCACCGTCATCAGCGGCAGCGCGCGGTAGCGATCGCCCAGGCCACCCATGACCCCCAGCAGGATCAGCGTGATGACATTGGTCGCAGCGCCGACCTTGCCCAGCGTGAAGAAATCCATCCCCAGGTTAACCCGCATGGGGTTCATGAAGTCGCTCATCTGGTAGCTGGTGAACTCCACCGTCATGATGAGGAACACCATGATGTAGAAGCGATGGCAGAAGCACTCCTGCACGATGGTCTTAACCGTTTCGAGGTTTCTGGCGATAAAGCCGCTGCTCTTGGCCAATGCCGCCGGCGGCGGGTAGTGCGGCTCGCGGATTTTGAAGTACGCCACGAAGCCGGCCAGCATGTAAAACACGGCCGCTCCCACCAGGATCAGCTTGGGATACCAGATGTGGTCGTTGCTGTAGGACCAGAAGCCCAGGCTGATGTCAATCGGCCCGCTCGTAACCGAATAACCCTGGATGAAAATGCCGTAGAACATGCCGACAAAGATGCCCACGATGCGCAAGTACGCCATGAACTTCATGAAGTGCTTCTGCGGGACAACGTCGTTGAAGAGATAGTAGAAGGTTGTGGCCAGCGGCATGTTCACGAGAAAGAATGCCACCGAGAGAACGCCGAATGTGTAGATGGCCACGGTGTTGGCATCGGCGGTGATGTGCAGCATCGGCAGCACCGACAGGCGCATCCAATCGCTGATCTCGTTGCCGAAACCGATCAAGGCCAACATCGCGCAAACCAAGGGCGTGCCCCACATCAGGAACGGGATGCGCCGCCCACGCGGGCCGCGGTGCCGGTCGGAGGCAATGCTGAATACGGGGTTCAGGACGAAGTTCACTATCCCCGGAATGATCCCGATGAGCGCTTTGTACAGCATGCTGCTGATGCCCAGGTCGTTGAGCTTGATCTGAAGGATGAGGGGCAGCACGCTCTCCATGATGCTGAAGCAGAAGTCGAACCACAGCAGCCAGGCGAACAGCATGGCCAGCCCGAAGAGTGTGTACGACGCGTCGCCCGTCTTGGAAATACTCAGGTCCATCGCCCACGGCTCGCCGGTGGCCTTGGCCTGCGCCCGCGGCAGGAAGACGATGGCCAGCACGGGGACGATGAGGAAGGCCAGCGAAAACGGGTCTCTCGGCAGCGCGTTGCCAGTCGTCGCGGAGGAGAAGTAATACACGCCGGCCGTGAGCACGGCGCCAACCGCGCAGGCCACCGTGGCCGAGCGGGTCCGCAGCGTCAGGGCCAGTATTCCCAGCACGATGCATAGCGCCGAAGCCGCCAGGGTGGGCACGGTCACGCCGTAGAACCTCATGTCGCCGATCAGGCCGCTGGAATATGGCATGATCTGCGTCATATACACCAGCGCCAACGACAGGATCGGCACGCCACCGAGAATGGACAGGGCGTAAAGCTGCTGGTAGCTCAGCTTCTTCTTGGGCGAGGGGACTGATCCGTCTTGGAGAGTTTCTGTCGAAGCTACATTCATCACAGATTCCTCGATGGTTCTCTCTGCAACAATCGCTGTTTAGTCACTAAGCCTCAGGTCCGTCTGACCCACGCCGCTTCTCGCGACGAATCACATGAATCAATATGGAGATGACCATGGCGGCAAAGGCCGCGATTGCTATGCAGCCGGCCAGCAACAATTGCTTTGGACTCATGCCCAGGAAGCGAAAGTTTGGATCCTCGGTGACCACCGGTATTTTCGTCTGGGCCGCCGAAGTTTCCGCGGCCGTTTTCTGCTTGGGCGGCGGAGGCACTAGCGCCGCAACAAACTGGTGGTTCCAGGGTTGGGAAAGCAACATCTCAAACTCGGCATGTGGCAACGCCCGCACCTGCCCATCGGCCGTGATTACCATCCTCACGTGGCGGTGCGCGGCCTTGGCCTCGATCACGAGCAACTGCTGCTCGGGCCGCTCTGCCGGCCGGGTGGTCACAACGGGGGCCGTCGCTGGCTGCGTGGCTTTAACCAATGCCGGAACCGGCGCTACTGCCTCGGCGGGCCCAGTAGCAGGCTGCGTAGCGGCGGGCGCCGTGGCCGGCTGGCTGGCCGCAACTGGCCACATCGTCGGCTGAGTGACCGTAGCTGGGCTTCGGTACAGGTATTCCCCGCCGCCGGCCCGACAGCGCGCCGGCACAGGGCCTGCGACCTCGCTGGCCGCGGCCAAGTCCACCGGATAATCATGCTTGGCCGAACGATACGCTTCGATGCTGCTGTTCAAGGCGGTGATGTCATTGAAGCAGGTGCGGTCCATGGCGTAGCCGTACGCCCAGTAAGCCAGGAAGGGCTGCACGACCAGTCCGACGACGGTGGAAAGCAACAGTGTGATAGTGGCCGTAACCACCTTGCGCCGGGTGGCCGCCAGGAACCCCCACAGGATACCGAGCAAACCGAAGAGGAATCCGATCACCGGCAGCAGGCTCAGCAGCCCGTACGTCCAGGCCCTGCTGACGATCTTGTGGAGCATCCGCTCCTGCTCGCCGGGCGGCACAGGCCACTGGGTTTCGCACGAGGGACACTTGGTGACGATCTCCCACGCACCGCGCTGCAGCGTGCCCTTGCACTTAGGACAAACAGTCACGCTCATTCGGGTTCCTCTACATTGAGGCGCTTTTGGTTGCCCGGGCCTCAACGCAACGGCCGGGTCGAGCGGCATTATATGACGCGCCGCGCAAAAACAACAGCGAACGCAAAGTGAATTTGCGTGATTCGGCGGCCTGGGCCATCGGACCCGCGGCGGAAACGGCCAACACCTCGCCATTGAAGACAGGGCTTTATGTAAGGACTGCTGCCGCGACCCAACTTTGGCGAAGTGGACAGGAGTATCTAGGCTCGTCGATATTGTAGATTGACAGAATCGGGTTTTGCCGTAAAATGTGACCAAGCGTGCCGGATTTCGCTTGGCAGGACGTAGCGGATCACGAGCGTCGGACAAGCTCTTCCGGCGCCGGCTCGGTCGTCATTTCAAGCACGGGAAAGCGAGGAGACAACTATGCGGACTAACCTGCTTCTGGCGGCTCTTATCCTGGCAGCACTGGCCACTCATCAGGCCCTAGCGATCACGGCCACTTTCAATGCCAGCACGGCCACCGTGGACGACGCTTGGGTGGACACCGACACGCCCAACAACAATTACGGCGCGGTGGCAAACCTCGTGGACAACCCCAACGGGTACCATCCCGGCGTGGTGGGCTACAAGGATATGTTCACGACCGCCCCCGCCACCAGCGCCGGCCAGTCGATCGTCATTGATGTGGCCACGATGACACTGACGTCGTCAGGTCCGGGCTGGCTCAAGATCTATCGCATGACCAGCAACTGGATGGTCAAACCGGCCGGACAGAGCCAGACCAACGTCACCGGCAACAAGCGCGACGTCGCCGGCGGCCAGAGTTGGGCGGCGGGCCAGTTCGGCCCCGCCGACTACGACACCGCCGCCTTTGTCGCCAGCACGACCCCGGGCGGCTACAACGCCACGACGACGTATGACGTGACCAGCCTGGTGGCAGCCATCTATCAGACCGGAAACAACTACGGTTTCGCCGTCAACGCCCAAGGCGGGTATATCCGCGCCTCGGAATTCGGCAATTCGACCCCCAGCCTGGCCATCACGTATCACTACACTCCCGAACCGGCCACGCTGTCGCTGCTGGCTGTGACCGGCCTGGCTATGCTCCGCCGCAAGCGGGCGTAGCGCCTGCGCCGAGCGAGCACCTTGCGGGCTGCCGCTTCCCAAAGCGGCAGCCCTTTCTATTTGGCTTGCGCGGCGGATCGTCGAGGACCATTGCCAAAGCTTACCCCAGCGCCGGCGCCCCGGCCGTTACGTAGGCCATCACGTGCTCGGGGATGGCCGCGACGTATAGTTCCGCGTGGCCGGTGCGCTCGGAGTTGAAGATCACGTGCCGGTTGCCCGGCGTCATGTACGGCTCGTCCCACGTCTCGTGACCGCCGCTGCGACTGCACGGGGATTCACACAGGTGCACAAACTTGCCGGTCTCCAGGCTGCCGAAGTACACGTACCGCTCCGGCCCGCCCTGGTTGCCGACCATGAACCGGCCGTCGGAGGACGCGCTCACATGCACGCACGTAAGACCAGGCATGATGATCTGGGCCTTGGCATCGCCGGGCCTGACGATGGCCTGGCCGCCCTGGACGAGCGAATTCTCCACCGCGGCCAGGACGCGCTTCGTCCGGCCGATCCAGCACTGGTGGCCGTCAACGTGCCCCGTGTGCGGCGGGCCCAGCGGCAGGAAACGCTGGTTCTTGCCGTCAATATCCACGACGTACAGCTGGCCGCCTTCGTCGCCGGCGAGTTTGACCCACCGCCCCTGCGCGTCGATGACCAAACCGCGATTCTGCTGCACAAGCAGGTCACGGCCCTCGGATGGCTCAAACTGCAGGTGCGTGTTGTAGATGTCCTTCTCCTCGTGGAAGAACTCCCAGCGTGAGGCCTTGAGGTCCACGCGATAGAGCCCCAGCACATTGTCGTGCAGGTGCTTGTTGCTGGCGAACCAGCGTTCGTCGCTCGAGACGGCCGGCGTGCCCGGCACTGGGCAGTCAGTGAAGGCAAAGACGTCGTCGAGTTCGAGCGTGCGCAGGTTGAATCGCACGAGCACCTGGCCGCTGGAGCCCTCGGGCCGGACGTAGTAAACGGAGTCCATCAGCGGCGTCGAAGCGATAAGGCCCGAAGCCGACGGCCCGACGCGGGCGATCTCGAAGCTTTCCAAGTCGCCGGCCCACAGATCCTGCCGCTTGGGGTGGGCTGGGTCGCGCCGGAGGAAGGCAATTCGCCGGCCATCAGTGGAGGCGTAGATTTGCTCGCAATAGATGCCCCAACTCAGCTGCGAGGAGTTGGTGAGCTGGCGAATCGGCGCGCGGAAGAGCGGATCTGGGCCACGGTCAACAGACTCATTTACCCAGGACAACTTTGCGAGGGGCATGGAATACTCCAGTCTGGCCATGCGACGAGGTGCAGATCGCCGGCGACCCTCGCCGACGTTGGGCACGAGTGTATCGCGTTGGCCGACGATGGCAAGCATCCCTCAGCGAACCAAAGCGTGCTGATTCCTCTTGCCCGGTCGCACCGGCCGGTTAAGCTGATGGCCCAACGTGCCGCCGGATTGGGTGCGGCGGCCATTATGAAAGGCGAAAACCATGTCTGATCCAGAACGATTTGAGAATGTCAGCGTGCTGTGCAAGGCCAACGTGTTCTTCGACGGCAAGGTCGTCAGCCACACGATCTTTCTGCCCGACGGCAGCCGCAAGACGCTCGGGCTGATCTATCCCGGCTCGTACGTCTTCGACACCAAAGCGGCCGAGACGATGGCCATCTCCGCCGGCGCGTGCCGCGTGAAGGTCCGCGGACAGTCGGCATTCACCGTCTACCAGGCCGGCAGCGCGTTTAAGGTCCCGGCCAACTCGGCCTTCGAGATCGCCGTCGAGGAGGGCGTCGCCCAGTACATTTGCAGCTTTGAATGACTAGGGCGATTCCGCGTTCAGTCCCACGCCACGTCGCTGAGGTGAAACTCCGGGCTGCTCCGGCCATTGAAGGTGTTGACCATCGGCTTGCCGGCCAAGTCCACCGTCTGCACGCCCATGAGCCGGTCGGGCAACTCGCCCATGTGGAAGCCCACGCAACGAATGCGATGGGCCGGTGCGGACTGCACGCCGGCGCTCTGGCCGGTGCCATTTTGGCCGGCCAGGAAGCTCACGGTCGCACCCGTCTTGCCCATTCGCTGTGGCGGAGAAAGGATGCGGCAGTTCCGCATCACCACCAAGGGGGCCGGGTTGCCCTGGCCAAATGGCGCCAGGCGCACGATCTGATCCACCACGGGCATGGATAGATCCGCAATCGACGTCTCGGCGTCGATGCGCAGGCTCGCCCGCAAATCCTCAGGCCGGAGAATCGAGCGAGCGAAGGCCGCAAAGTCGCGGGCGAAGGCCTTGAGGTTCGCTTTCTTCAACCGCAACCCTCCGGCCATCGCATGACCGCCAAAGTGCTCCAGGTGCTGCCCGCACGAAGCCAGCGCGTCGCGCATGTGCAGGCCGGGAATGCTGCGGGCCGAGCCTTGGGCATATTCGCCATCTATCGCGATCACGATGGCCGGGCGGTGATATTGCTCCACCAGCCGCGAAGCCACAATGCCGACCACGCCGGCGTGCCAGTTCTCGTTGGCGACAACCACCGCGTAGTCATCAGGCCCGGTCAGCAGCGCCGCATCGTGCATCTGCCGGGCCTGCTCGATGATTTCCCGCTCCACCTTCTGCCGCTGGACGTTGGCGTTTTCCAGGTGCGTGGCGATGGTCCGGCAGCGCTCGGCATCGGCCCGCGCCAGCAACTCCACCGCCAGTCGGGCATGGCCCATGCGCCCGCAGGCATTGAGCCGCGGGGCCAGGCAAAAGCCCACGTGAAATGCGTCCAGGCGCTCGCCCACCAGCCGGGCCGATTCCAGCAGGGCCTTGATGCCCACGTGCTCGGTCGCAGCCAGGCACTTCAGGCCATACACCGCCAATACGCGATTCTCCCCCACCAGCGGCACCACGTCGGCGATCACGCCCAATGCCGCCAGCGACATGGCCTCGATCAGGAAATTCCGCGTCGGCTCATCCACCCGCGGCGTGCCCGCGTGCGCCCGGGCAAACGCCCAAGCCAGCTTGAACGCAACTCCCGAGCCGCAGAGGTGGACATTGGGGGATTCTTTGCCGGGCAAGGCTGGATGCACGATCGCCCGGGCCGGCGGCAGCGTTTCGCCCAGGCCGTGATGGTCGGTGATGATCGTCTCGATGCCGAGTTCGGCCGCCCGCGTCAGGGCCTCGACCGCGGAGATGCCGCAATCCACCGTCACCAGCAGCTTGACGCCCTCGGCGGCGAGTTTCTCGATGGCCGAGACGTTGACGCCGTAGCCCTCTTCGAGGCGGTGCGGAACGTAGTAATCGACCGTGGCGCCGTGCGCGGCCAGGATGCGGTACAAAATGGCCGTGCCGGTCATGCCGTCCACGTCATAGTCGCCGTAGATGCAGATCTTCGTACCGGCCGCAACGGCCTGGCACAGAATATCGGCCGCCTTGTCGCAGTCGGGCAGCGCCTCGGGCGGCAGCAGATCATTCAGGCGCGGCGTCAGGAAGCTCTTGATCTCGTCATCGCCTTGCAGGCCGCGATTGTACAGGATTTGGGCGATGAGCGGACTGCTGCGCAGGCGTCGGGCCAGGTCGTCCCTGCCCTGCCAGGCCGGGGCGACTAACCACCGGCAATCCTGCCTCCATGCATTGGCTTTATCGGCCATGCGCGGGATTATACCACGTTGTCGGGCGCTTTAGGTATGGGCGGCACGGCTTTGGAGCGCGCATCAATGACGGCCGTCCAGGCGATGCGGTCGCCGATCCGCTGGCGGTAGCGCGAGAGCAGCGGGAATATGGTCGCAAACAGCATGACCGGCCAGAGAGTCTCGGGCACCTTGGTGACGTTTCGCAAGGCAATCTCGCGGAAGGTGGGCCGGCGTCCGCCCTCGCCGACTACCCGCAGGTGCATGGCCATCTTGCCCAGCGTCGCCCCGGCCAGACGCTCCATCACGATGCAGTAGAGGATGTAGCCAACGTCCAGCGACACGATGACGACTAATGCTCCTGGCGCGTTGAGCAGCGTCTCAACCATCGCCTGTGCATTGAATGCCTCGACGTCGTTGGCCGGGATGAGGCCAGAAGACGCCAACCACATGATCCACACCATGCAAAATGGGAACAGGTCGATCATGGCCGCTACGCCGCGCAGCCAGATAGCGGCAGGACGCAGGCCTTCGGGCAGCGAAAACGGCCCGGTGCGCATGGGCTGGCCCGGCCAGAACATCAGGATTACCGTCACCGCCAGCACGGCCGGGAGAAAGGCTTGGGCAACCCGGACGGCCAGCGTGAGAATCTCACTTTGTTTCATCGACACGTCCTGCGGCGCCGTCATTTCGCCCGCGGGCGTCGCGAACGCAAACAGCCTGGCATCGCCCTCCTGCCACGAGATGGCCAGGCGATCCTTCGTCCACGCCACCAGCGGCGCGGGGTCTTTCGTGGAAAACGGATGATCCTGCTTTTCCACGTGCAGAACGACTGGCCCCTGCCACGCCTGCTCGCGCAGCAACTGCATGGCCAGGCTCTTATCGGGCAGCAGCCGCAGCAGCGCGGGCGCATCGCCCAGCGGCACCAGGGCCAGATTCTGCCCTTCCTGCGCGGGCAGGGCGACGGGCCGCCACGAGCCATTCAGCGCCAGCAGATGATCGGCCTGGCCAGTGCGGCACAGCACGTACAGCGTGTCCTGCGTGTAGATCATGCTCAACACGCGCAGGAAGTCCGGGCCAAGCGGCAAGACTCCGGCCTGTGACCATCGCTGGGCTTGGCGATGCAGCAGCACGACCTCACGCGGCGAGGCCGGGCCGTTGAGCAAGGTCGCCAACGAAGCTGGCGCACTGGTAATAATGATCTCGTCGGTCGCTGACCGCGACGTAGCTGGGGCAGAGGCGGAGGCGGGCTGACTTGCCGTTGCAGCTTCGACGTGCTTCCGGCTAGCCAGCACGAAGAGCGAACCTTCCTGTTTGGCGTCGGCGCAGACGGCCAGAATCTCACTCTGTGACGGCAAGAGATTTGACGGCGGTGCAATCACGGACCGGCCGTCCACGTCCTGAGCCGGGTATTCAAAGAGGCTTCCACCGGCAAAGGCGATGGTGAGTTTCTCGACTTCGCCCACCGCGGCGCGCGGCTCGCCCGCAAGCGTCTTCCAATCCGATCCCCACGAACTGTCGAGCGTGCGCCGCAGGATGCGGAAGGAGCCCGAATCTTTGCCCGTCTGCGGCATGACCAGCCAGACGGCGTCGGGCGCGCCGACCAGCAACGGCGCATCCGGCTCATCGGCAGCCAGCGCCAGGGCCGGCAGCAGTGTCAGCAACACAGCCGTAATGATTCGCCCGCAGGTCACGGGCTGGGCTGCTCCGTGAAGTCCGCACCATACGCCTCATCGACCTGCGTGGACGAGCCGCTGGGACGGAACTTGAAGGTGGTGTCGGAGAACGGCTTCTTTGTGCTCATCTGCGAGAGCCGCAGGCTCATCATGCTGTAGGGCTGGACGTCGCGGATCGCCGGCCAGACCATGCGAATCTCGGTCGGCATGATGGGCGGCTCGGCTGGCTGGGTAGTCGCGTCCTTCTGATCTGCCTCGATGCGGGCGTACTTCCCGACATCGGCGATGACGCGGCACAGGCCGTCGGCATCGTACAGCCGCACCTGGTAAGGCAGCGCCGGCTGGCGGTCGTCCCATTTAAAGTACACCTCGCGCCAGATCTTCAACGCCCCCGTCACCGGCTGGGGTTTGAGGTAGCGCACCACATACGCACACGGGTTGTCCTGTAACGTCATCACCACGGCCGGCAGTGACTCAGGCTCCATCTCCGGCAGGGCTGTGACCTGCAAGATCTCCAGCAATTGCATGGGGTCGATGCGGACGTTCGTCACGTCGGGCGCGCCCGCCAAGGCAATCCGGCCATACCAACTCGCCGAATCCTGCCCCAGTTCGTACGACAGGTAATACAACCCGCTGGCTCGGTCGACACCCAGACGGAACAGATCCTGTCCGGCTTCTTTGCCGATGATGACAAAACTCGCGTCCTGCCTCGACGGTTCGACCTGGTCGCCGTCATCGCATGGAGCGCTGGCGGGCATGGTTGTCGGGGCCGACTTGGCCAGCATCACCCAGCCATTGGGCGAGGCCAGCGGCGAGGACGACCCCCACGTGACCCGTCGGCCCTTGTCGTCCTGGAAATCCACGCGGATGCTCGCCCGCGCCCACAGGCGGTCGACCTTGTCCGCATTGGCATTGTGCCGGGCGACCAGCGTCTCCAGCGACAGATGTTCGCGCGGGCAACTCGGCTGCACGCAGCCACCCGCTGCCGCCAACAGCCACAACCACGGCCAGAGCTTCTTCATTACGGCCTCTCCAGAATGCTGCCCAGTTGCGAAGTCACTTCGGCGATCTGCTGTTCGTCCAGTTCCGGATGCACGACCGCCAGCGGCGTCAAATCACCGCGCAGATGCATCGTCCAGATATCCAGGCCAGCTTCGTCGGCGTGGCTGGCATCGTAGATGAGCAGCTTCTTGCGCATCAGCATCAGCGCCAGGACGAACCGGAAGTTTACCTTGGCCTGTTCGGCCTGGTCGGCCAGCCGCTGGAAGAAGTCGATCAGCACTTCATCATCTACGAAGGTCTTCTTGACCTGCTCGACCGGCGGTACTTTGCCCTGCCAGGTCGAGAACGCGGCCTCATGCGGCGTCTGCTCCCAGCAGGCCTGACAGAAATCGTCGCGACGAAAGGAAACGCCCTCGTCAAAGAGCGCAGCCACATACTCGGCGCCGGCCGTCAACTCCTTACCGCACGCGCGGCAGACGCTGCTGGCCCTGGCGATGTTGTATTCTCTTGCCATAAGAAAACCGTTTCGCGTGCAACCAGTGCACGCCCTGCTTCATTCACATCAGGGTGCCGTGGTCGCGACGTCCAGCGACCAGGTGGTGCGTCGGCGTGGCCGCTGGACTCCGCGGCCACGGCACCCGATAGCACACCCTGCTTCGTTTACGTCTTGCCACCTAGGCTCACAGCCGAGGGCGGCTGTGCTACGTTACACGTGTCTGCTGACGATCGCATCGACGGCCTGACGCAGTTCCGCGGCCCTGTGACAGTCGCGGGCCGACGCCTGCTTCAGCTCCGTCGCCTCTTGTGTTTGGCCCATGCCGGCGGCGTTCACGCGAACGTTGTAGTCCGACAGCCTGACAACCGCTTCAGCCAGGATGGCCGCGGCGCCCAGGTCGGTCAGCAGGTGCGTATTGCACTCCCGCCCCGCTTCGGTCAGCGTTTCCAGGACGTTGATCGCCAGGGCCGTCATCTCGCGCGGAACGTTGATGGCCGCCGCCGTGGCCGCCTGCATGAGGGCGGGCTTGGACGCCTCGTCGGCCTTGGTGGCTTCCTGGTACAGCATGTACGCGGCCGCATCGTCGTTCGTCAAGTCCGAGAACATGCCCCGCGCCCGCGCCAACCGTTCGGCCAGGGCCGCGTGCTCGGCCTCTAAGTGCGCGAACTTCTTCTTGCCGCGCGTGAACGCCAGCACCATCTCGCCCAGGGCCGCCGACAGCGTGCCCACCACGCCGGCTACGCTGCCGCCGCCGGGAACGGGCGTCTTGGCAGCCGTGGCGGCTGCGAAATCCTTCACCGGCATCAACATCAATTCTTCGGGACGCGGAACTCGAATCTCATCCGTCATTGACCTACTCCTGCACAGGCCTGGTGTCGCGGGCGTCTCGCCC
>CAITIS010000004.1 GCA_903892515.1 uncultured Planctomycetota bacterium
CCAGCCTGGACACGACCGTGAACCCGTACGTGCCCGGCGACGCCAACACGGACGGCAAAGTCAGCTTCCAGGATTACATCGTGCTGGAACGCAACTTCGGCCTGAGCGGCATCGGCTGGGCCGGCGGCGACTTCAACTTCGACGGCGTGACGAACTTCCAGGATTACATCATCCTGGAACGCAACTTTGGCAAGACGATAGCCGCCCCGGCACTGGCCGGACCGGCGGTTGCAGTACTCAGCGCCTCCGTGTCCGGTTCGTCGGCCTCTCTCCCGCCGACCACCGACACGGCGGCGCGGACGTTCCTGCTGGGCCAGCCGGCTGCTGCGTTCCATTTGTGGCCCGCCCGTGGAGCCAAACTCAGAATATCCAAGGCCGCAGTCCCTGCGACAGTCCTAGCGAACTATCGCTATGCGGCCAAGCTTGTCTGACCTGACGCAGTCATGAGCGGCGCACGTATTGTGCGTAAGTTCTGTCATGGAAGTGCTTGTAAACTTCAGTAAATATGCTACAATACGACAACATGGCCAACTATGGTCGAAGGTCGAGTATATGGGAATCGCCTGGCCGATGCGGTGCCGGTTTTGTGATGGAGGAAGGCTGTGATGAGGAATGGGTTCGCGCTCTTCTTGGCGGCAGTTCTGCTGGCTGGTTCGGCGGCGTGGGCTGACTCGCCATATACCGTTTCCTGGTCGCGTCAAATTGGCACGATCGCCTATGACGACAGCACGGGCGTGGCGGCCGATGCGTCGGGCAATGCCTTCATCGCCGGCAGCACGTACGGCTCGCTGTATGGCGCTAGCGCCGGCGGGGCCGACGCCTTCCTGACCAAGTACGGCAGCACGGGCAGCGTGCAGTGGACGCGGCAACTCGGCACGGCCGGTGACGAGTTCGGCTACTCCGTGGCCGTGGACCATTCCGGGAACGCCTTCCTGGCCGGCAGCACGACCGGCGGCGTATACGGCACTAACTTCGGCGGGGCCGACGCCTTCCTGACCAAGTACGACGCCCTGGGCAACGTGCAATGGTCGCGGCAGTTGGGCACGGCCAGCGAGGACCAGGCCAAGTCCGTCGCCACCGACGCCGCCGGCAACGCCTACATCACCGGTTACACCTCGGGCGCAATCAATGGCTCCAGCGCCGGCTACGCGGATGCGTTCCTGACCAAGTACGACGCAGCCGGTAATCTTCAGTGGTCGCGGCAGATCGGCACGGCCTTGAACGACAAAAGCTATGCCGTCGCCATCGACGCTGCGACGGGCAGCGCGTACATCACGGGCTACACGGCTGGGGCGATGAACGGCCCCAACGCCGGGGCCCACGACGCCTTCCTGGCCAAGTACGACACCAATGGCAACGCTCAGTGGTCGCGGCAGCTTGGCACGACCACCAACGATGACGCCTGGTCGGTGGCCACCGACTCTGCCGGCAACGCCTACCTCGCCGGTAGCACGCTGGGCGGCATCAATGGCAGCAACGTCGGCGGCAGCGACGCCTTTTTGGCCAAGTACGACTCTTCTGGCGCGTTCAAGTGGTCGCGTCAGGTGGGCACAGCCAGCGACGACTACGGCAATTCCGTGGCGGTCGATGGGGCGGGGAATATCTTCCTGGGCGGCTCGAGCTACGGCGTGCTGGGGGCAAGCAAGCAGGGCAACGACGATGCGTTCCTGACCAAGTTTGACTCCGCCGGCAGCAGCTTATGGTCGGCCCAGCTGGGCACCAGCGGGTACGACTACGGCTGGTCGGTGGCGGCGGACGGCTCGGGCAATGTCTTCCTGAGCGGCTCGACCGATGGCAGCCTGGGCGGCGCGAATGCCGGCGACAGCGACGGCTTCCTGGTGAAGTTCGCCGCTCCATTTCCCGGCGACGCCAATGGCGACGGCGTCGTGAGCTTCAAGGACTACATCGTGCTGGAAGTTAACTTTGGCGCGACCAGTGCGACATTCGCCCAGGGCGACTTCAACGGCGACGGCGTGGTGAGCTTCAAGGACTACATCATCCTGGAATCCAACTTCGGCAAGAGCAGCGTGCCCGAGCCGACGACAGTGGCCGTGCTGGTAGCGGGCGGGATGCTGGCGCTGCGTCGCCGGGCGAAATGATTGTTGGCGGGACTCGCCCGGAAGCTCGGGCTGGAGGACCGACACTGATTCGTGGCATGGCTGGGAAATCCCGGCCCAAGTATTCTGACTGGAGTGGCGTGTATGTCCAACTGGTTCCAAATGGAATGCCTCGAGCCTCGGCTGTTCTTGTCCAGCGACCCCGTCGTCAGCTACGAGACGGTGCGGGCGGGCAACTGGTCTGATCCGCTGGTCTGGGCCAACCGGCAGGTGCCGGGCTTTGGCGCCGGGCACAACGGCGACGTGGTCGTGCTCAATAACGACGTTACGCTGGACTGCGACGTTACGCTGGGCACCAACAGCGTCCTCACGACCGCGATGACCATTGGCAATGGCCACAAGCTGACGGTGAATGCAGGCCAGACGCTGACGGTCCGCGGCAACGTGATTCAGCAGGGACATGACGGCCTGGGGCAGACCAGCAGCATGCTGGCGGGCTCACGGCTGATCTTTGATTCCACGAAGCTTTCGGACACGACGCAGAGCGTGACCTGGCAGATCTCCGACGGCAGCGACCCCGGCACAACCACGTGCAGACTGGAATTTGACGGCACGCTGGCTCAGCCCGTGCTGGTGCAGTCGGTGGTGGGCGGGGCGGCGGGGCGGTTCACGAACCCCGGCAACGATGCCGGCGGCATGGTGGTGGCCGACTACACGCGGTTCTACCGCATCGGCGACGCCACGCACATGGCCTTTAATCCCGAGCAGGAGTACGCCAGCTCGGTCTTCTCGCTGACGCACTCGGAGTTCGACACGTGCGGGCCCATCAGCGTGGGGGCGGTGGGGCTGGAGAATACGCCAGCGTTGGAGTACAGCGGCTCGTTCATCGTGCGAAGCTGCACGTTCACCAATTCCGCCGGCACGGCCAGCGTTCGCTTCGGCGGCGGCCAGGCCGCGCCCGCGCCGGGCATGAGCTGGGACGTCAGCAACAACAACTTCGACATTGCCCCGATGTACTGGGGCTACACGGCCGGGCTGAATCACGCCAGCAACAGCGTCGGCAACGCCACCGGCCTGATCATCACGCCGCCGGCCACGCTGAATGGCGGCCAGGTTGCGACATTTACGGTTACACTGACCGGTGCGGGCCTGCTGCCGGCCTGGGTGCATGTAACGCCGTACGAGATTGACGGCCAAGGCAATGTCGATACCAGCCAGAGCGGCGACCCGCTGGCCACATCCATCACGCTGACCAACACGAGTCGGTCGGCCACCTTCCGCTACACTCCCAACACCTACGGGACCGCCCGGCTGATGCTGCGCAACGACGGCAACCTGGTGGACGCGCAGATGGCGACGGTTCAGGTTACCAACACCTCGGGCATCCACACGCTCAAGGCGGGCAACTGGTCCGATCCGAGCATCTGGCCCGACGGGATCATCCCCGGCGCCAACGGGCGGGTGGGCGATGTCGTGAGCATCGACGACAACGTCACGATCGACATGGACGTAACGTTGGGCACCAACACGAAGCTGACGACCTGCCTGTTCATCAACCAATACGCGGCGGTGAATGTGACGGCCGGCCACACGCTGACGGTTCGCGGCAACGTAATCCAGCGCGGCACCGGGTCCAACGGCCAGCCGGTGAACTTCAACTCGGCTAATCTGGTGTTTGACTCGACGCGCCTGTCGGATCCCAGCCAGAACCTCACCTGGCAGGTCGTGGACGGGTACTCGCCAACGCCCGGGGCCATCGTGAACTTCAACGGCACTAGCACCGCCCCGTGCTTTGTGCGCTCCACGGTGGGCGGGGGCATCGGCATGTTCACCAACGGTGGAAATTTCGGCGGGGGCCAGGTCACGGCGACCTATACGCGCTTCTACCGCCTGGGCGATGCCACGCACATTCCGTTCGGGATGAACACGGACTATCGTGCCGTGATTCTCTCCTTCGATCATTGCCAATTTGATACCTGCGGCGAGGTGACGACGGCCGCCGCGGCCGCGGTGAACAGAGCGGCCGAACTCAGTGACGGGCGGTCGAGTTTCATCGTGACGAACTGCGCGTTCGTGAATTCCCTGGCGATCGATCCGCTCCGATTCTGGTCCACGGCCGCCCGCACGACTGGCGTGTGGAACATCTCCAACAACAGCTTTGACGTGGCCCCGACCTTCGTAAACAACGCGTACCTGGCTGGGCTGACCCAGACAGGCAACACGATCGGCAGCGCGACAGGCCTGACCATTACGCCTGGCGGCGGTTCCGTCGTCGGCAGCCCGGCCACGTACACGGTCGCTCTTCGCGGTGGCGCCGGCTTGTCCGGCACGGTTCGCGTTACGCCGCACGCGGCCTCTGGCACGGGCGCATTCTCACCGGCGTACGTGGACTTGACGAACTCGACGCGGTCGGCCAGCTTCACCTACACGGCCGCCTCGGCCGGCAGCACGGCGATCCTGCTGACCAATGACGGCAACCTGGTTGACCCGCCGGTGGCGACGTACGTGAATACAGCCACCGCTTACACGGTCACGGCTCCGGCGACGCTTACGGCCGGCATCGACTCGGGCTTCTTTACCGTGGCGCTGAACGGCGCGACGAGCGTGCCGGTTACCGTTACTCCGGCCAGCGTCGATGGCGGAACCTTCCTGCCGGCGTCGGTCGTGCTGGACGCCACGCACAATAGCGCCGTGTTCACGTACAAGCCCGCCAGCGCGGGAACCAAGACGATCACCTTCAGCAACAGCGGCACGTTGGCAAATGCTTCGGGCGTCGTGCTGATGAGCAATGCCGCCACGGCCGCCCCGGCCACGTACGCGTTGACCGGCCCTTCAGGTGGCGATGTCGGCAAGGTCAGTGGCAATTTCACGGTCACGCTGGGCAGCGGTTCGGTGGCCGGAACGATCCGCCTGAGGCCAACGGCCTCCAACGGTGACGGTACGTTCACCCCGGCCTACGTGGACCTGACCGATTCGGTCCGCTCGGCCACGTTCACGTACGAGCCCTCCAAGTGGAGCGTGCGGACGATCTCGCTGAGCAATGACAGCGGCTTGGCCAACCCCTCTGGAGTGGCGTACGTGTCGAAGGTTCAGACGGGCAATTCCGGCACGGCCCCCGTGAACAACTACACGCCGGATATGGGCGGGTTCAACATCTTCGCCAACGGCCCGTGGTTGCAGGACATCGCGCACAATGTCCGCACCGATGTGGTGGCCTCGAATTCCGCGGCCATCATCACCCAGATCGGCGGGGCTGCCAAGCTGTTGCGGGTGGAATTCGGCCAGTCCAGCGCGTTGGGCGGCACGGGGTATTCCCAGCCTCTGACGATCGTGCCCGGCACGCAGGCGGCCAAGCCATCCTATGCCGACGCCTACTGGTCCGAGAGCGATGTTGACCAGGTGACGCACGCCGCACAGATTCCGATACCGACCAACGTGGGCATCGAGGGCTGGTACGACGCCGGCGGGGCGTATCCACCCTTGGACAACATCGGCGACGCCCACATCATGTTGGGTGTCCGTAATGAGGCGACCGGCGGCCTGGACACGCTGTGGGAAGGCAATGACGCCCACTCGACCGACAGCGGCGCGACGTGGCACTTCCACGGCATCGCCAAGTTCAATCTGGCCACCGGCGCCCAGCGTCACGAGGACTACACCTCAGCCGATGCGGCGGGCCTGCCAATCGCGCCGCTGCTGTATCGTTATGACGAGGCGGCGGCCGCATTGCAGCGAAACGACCACCTGGGCGTGGGCCATCCCATCCGCATCTGCATCGGGGTCTCGCAGACCATGAATAACCGGTTCGTTTGGCCGGCCAAGCACGGGGTCGGCGGCAATAGCGCCGGGCTGCTGCCTATGGGATCCCGGCTGCGGATCAGTTCGGACTGGTACAACGCCAACGCGGCCAGCTTCACCGGCCTAGCCCGCGTCATGGTGGACACCATGTACCAGAACGGCGTGATCGTGGCCGACATCTCGACCTACTTTTCCGTCTGCGGCGTGGGCGACGACCGGTGGGACCAAGCCAACCTCAACACCGTCGGTACTATTTCCGCCGCGGCCTTTGAGGCCCTGGCCCAGGCGCCGGAGTTCACCTTCACCGGCCCGACCTCGGGCGTGGTCGGCACGAACTACACATTCACCATGACGCGGGTGCCAGGCTATGGCGCCAACTTCGCCTACAATATGTACGAGTATGACGACATGAACAGCACCAACCCGGGTTCGGGCGTGTTCGTCGGCTCGATCTTGATGGATGACGCGCACAAAACCGTGACCATCCAGTTCAAGGCCACGCGGGCGGGAACGCATCATTTGCACATCGAACCCGTCTCGTACTGGCTGCGGCCGCTGTCGATCGACTTCGTGGCCTTGGCGTCGGCGCCGGCGGACATCATGGCCTTGTCGGCCAACGTGGCCGGCCCGGTGATGGTCTGGGCCAGCACGGGTGCTGCGTCATCGGCCGGTGCCGTGCAGGACGCGATCCCGAACCTTCTGAGCTACGATTCGAGCGCATCGCAGCACGACCTGTTCCAGTCGCGGGCGGGCATTCTGGCCCAATTCCGCTCGCTGGCACGGCCTGGCTTCCGTCGGTAGTCAGCGGCCCAGTGGGCGCCGAATTGCGGTGACATTCGAGTGAAGGAAGCGTGGCCGCAGCACCATCCTGTTAGCAGCCCTGCTTGGCGTGACGGTTTCCGTCCGCGCAAACACCTGGTTTCAAATGCCCTTCGACACCACCCCGATCGTCAAGATTCTGCACGGCGACGCGCGGGCCGGTAAAGACGATCCCTTGCCCGCGGCGGCACGTCATGCCCTGGACCTGCTGAAGCTCATGCACATGTTCGGCCAGATCGACCATGGCCTCTTCGCCCTCACCATGCAGGACCGAGTCGATCGCAGGTGCATCTCGCAGCAACAGCTCCGCATGCAACGTGGCGAAATGCCCGCCAGCCGTGATGTGACCCATGAAGCCAGCTTGCCTCATCGCCGTTGCCAAGCGGATGAATTCCTTCGCCCGTGCGGTGAAGACCATGGACATGCCCACCAGCGCCGGCTGCCACTGAGCCACGTGCTGAACAACCTGCGGCACCTGCTGGACGTCATTGAAAGGGATGATCTGTACATCATGACCCGCCTGGAAGAGTGAAGCGTGCATGTACCGGATCGCTAGGTTCTCTTCGAGTTCTGCGCCGACAAGAGCGATCTTCATTCTTCTAGCCCCTTGTGCTCAACCATGATTTGTTCAGCAAGTGAGCATGATCATATCACGAGACGCCCGTGCGGCAACTGCCTGCACTGAAGAGGTCGGAATACAGGCCGACGACGGCCGTCTGACTCGCCGGCAGACGATGGTCTGTCTCTCCTGATGATGTAATGCAAGGCACAGACAACAGCGACATGAACTTTTCTGAAAATGCCGCTTGCGCATTTTGCAGGGCAGCGCTATATTGAGACCTGTGATTAGCGCGTAGTGACAAGCGGGAACGTCCCCGAAAACCAACAAGAACCTCGATGCAAGGCAACTGCGCGCAAAGAAAGGCGAGAGCAATGTCCACGAAGTCTGAGAAGTTGAATGCAGCAATGGAGAAGCAGGAACAGGCCCAGGCTGGGCTGGAGAAGGCACGCAAGCGGGTGCGTGGCCTGGTCGCGGCGGAGCAGGTTCGCGCCGATCCGGCGTGCATGGAGGTAGAGAAGAAGATCAAGGCCCTCAAGACCAGGCAGCATCGACAGCGGCTGCTGATATCGCGCAAGCGATTCTCCCTGCGTAAGAAACAGGAAAAGATCCAGCAGATCGAGCGGGAACTGGCGCCCATCATCAAGGCCGAGGTGGCTGCGGGCGAAGAGTTGGCGGCCCTGGAAAAGCAACTTGACGCGGCTCAGCAGAAAGTGGCGGATGACGTCAAGTTCGCCGGCATCGACTACGGCGACACGAATCGGGGCTTCGCTGACTTCCATGCCACGAGGAAGACCCTGAGCA
The DNA here is from genome assembly GCA_903892515.1 of uncultured Planctomycetota bacterium. Lineage (GTDB taxonomy): Bacteria > Planctomycetota > Phycisphaerae > SM23-33 > SM23-33 > CAITIS01. Next base: position 8,038 of record CAITIS010000004.1, read on the forward strand.
CGATGATGGCGGCAGCGGGAATGGGCCAGAGGTCGAGGCAGGCACATATGCGGCATAGGGATCCGCGGCTTACCGCGAACACGTACATGGACGAACGGCTGTTGCCGGTCGCGGCGGAACTGAACAGCCTTCCGCCTATTCCCGAGGTTGCCGATCTGGGCGGGCAGGTACTTCACGCATCGGTGGTCAGGCCGGCGGGCGTGGAGGATCGCGCAGTAAATATGCAGGAAACCTGCGACATCGCAGGGCACGGAGAGGCACAGGCTGGCACAATCACCGTCACGCACAGCTATGCTGGGGCACCGCAAGCGGGCGATGCCGATCTCATTGGCATGGCACAGCTTGGCACAAACGAGCACGACCCGGCACCGTGTGGCACCGGGTCGTGTGAAGAGCGGGCGAGGAGGTTCGAACTCCCGACAACCACGTTGGCAACGTGGTGCTCTACCAACTGAGCTACGCCCGCGTGAGTCCTTTATTCTAATTTCGACGATGGCGGCGTCAAGTGTTTTTTGGCTGGCTGCGGCATCAATGTTAAAAATCCGATGTTCGTTACAAACAGGGCGTCCCTCTTTTGGCCTCAACGCAGGCCGTGACTATGCCGAAAGAGTTGACAGGGCTTCTTTTTTGACTCGCTTTCGGGTATGTGTAATCAAAGCCCCTTTCGGGTCTGGCGTACAGGGAGAAGAGAATGTCTTACGTCTTGTTGCTGATGTTCGCGGCGATGGCGCCTGTGCAGGTTTCCTCGGCCCCGGCGACTCAAGGTGACGGCGTTGTGGCAACTCCGGCGACAAAGCTGGAGATGAGCGAACCGGTCGCCTACAGCTTTGCCGGTGTGAAGCTCGCCATGCCCAAGAATTTTGAGATTCAGCCCTTTGCGGGACCGAATTCGGTGGTCCGCGCGGTCAGGACCAAGAACGAGCAGCCGATCATGTCGGTAGGCCTGTCGGTGTTCGCGCAGAAGCCGGACGTGACACTGGACGAGTTTGTCAAGAACAACCAGCCGGGGCGGGACGACCTGTCTGTCCGGAGCTATAAGCAGCTGGGCGCGTCCTCCATCAAGGTCGCCGGCCTGAGCGCCAAGGCGATACTCGTAAGCTATGAGTATCGGAGCACGCCGACCAAGGCGTTGATGATCTACTTTCTCCGGCCACTGCAAAGCGGTGAGCTCAAACTGGAACTGGGCTACCTGCTGGTTGCCGAGGGCGACAAGGAGAACTTCTCAACGGTCTACGGCGCCGCGTGCGAGATCGCTTCACATCTGCAGTTGACCGACGTGGTTCACCCGGGTGAACAGCCAGTGGGCGAGCTGACGATCCCGATCGAAAGCCGCGCCAACGGCTACTCGATCAAGATACCCGACACCTGGAAGTTTCAGCTCAACCGCGAACGCAGCCAGGTTCAAATGTACCAGATGGACTTCCTGATGGGCGGACAGGCGACGCCTAATATGACGTTCACCACCAAGCCGGAGATCAGCCCACCCGAAGTAGCGGCCAAGGTCGTGCTGCGGAATGTTGAAGACAGCATGACCAAGGCCAATATCGAGCACCAGGTGGTGCGCGAAGGGCCCGTGAAGATGGCCGGCCTCGACGGATATGAGTTCCTGCTCAAGCAGTCCATCGGGTCACGGGAGAGTGATGCCGTTCGCACGACCATGCTCATGGTTCGGCTGGTGTGCAACAATGGGCGAAGCTACGCTTTCGTGCTGGGCAACGAGGGCGCCGATGCCGATTGGATGACAGCGGCAATGGACAAGGTGGCGTCAAGTTTGGAGGTAACCGCGCCGGTGACCAGTATGCCGACGACCTTGCCGGGTTCGGGCGAGTCGACCAGCCGGCCTGGCAGGGAGAGCTCGCCGGTGAGTTCTAAGCCCGTCAAGCCTGAAGCTTCAAACGACTCGGCCTCACCTTTCGCCGCGACGGAACCGGCTGCCGAGGGAGCAGGAAAGTAAACCCAACGTTCAGGCAGGGGGGCACAGCCACCAAGGCTGGAAACGGCCCGATCGCCTCATCGCGGGGGCCGGACCGAGATGCATATCACATTGTGATACCATGGCACGGTTTAGCACGAACCGCTCGCCGCGGCGGCAAGTATATTGGGTAGGCGCAAGCTTATACTTATACGTCCCGAGGTCTAATGCGTTGTGGGTAGGGCATTTGCCGAGGGAGATGGGAAAGGAGTCTCGCGCCGGACTTATACGACATGACTGACATTACTTTGCCATTGGAACGTAGGCGTTTGAGGATTCAAGGCCAGGTGCAGGGCGTGGGGTTCAGGCCCTTCGTCTACCGTCTGGCTACCGGCATGGGCATTGCTGGTTGGGTTGTCAACGACAGCCACGGCGTCGTGATTGAAATCCAGTCCCAAGCTGTTCAGATCAAAGAGTTTCTCCGCCGCCTCCAGTCCGAATTGCCTCCGCTGGCGAAGATAGCCCGGCAGGAGGAGTACCCGGCCCCACTGGCCTCGGGAGAAGCGGGGTTTGTTATTCGGCCGAGTGACGCCGGCGAGATGGCCGATGCACAGGTGACTGTCGATACGGCCGTGTGCGAGGACTGCCTGCGCGAGATGAACGACCCGGCCGACCGGCGGTATCGGTACCCCTTCATCAACTGCACCAACTGCGGGCCTCGATACAGCATCGTGCACTCAATTCCGTATGACCGACCGAACACGACGATGGCGGACTTCGCCATGTGCGCGCTGTGCGGGGCGGAATACTCCGACCCTGCCAGCCGGCGTTTTCACGCTCAGCCTATCGCCTGCCCGAGTTGCGGCCCGGCCGTCTGGCTGGTGGACACGCACGGCAAGCAGATTACCTGCCCCGACCCCATTGCCCTGGCGGCCGAGATGCTCATCGACGGCAAGGTCGTCGCCATCAAGGGGCTGGGCGGCTTCCACTTGGCTGTGCGAGCCGATGATGATCACGCCGTACGCCGGCTGAGGGAGCGCAAGCATCGCGACGCCAAGCCGCTGGCCGTGATGGTCAGGACGATGGAGGCGGCGCGAAAGCTCTGCCAGATTGATGACGAAGCGGAACGGCTCCTGACGAGTCCGCTGCGGCCGATCGTGCTGCTGCAACGGCACGCCGAAGCGCCCATCGCCGCCTCGGTGGCCGAGGGGCTGGACACGCTGGGGCTGCTGCTGCCGTACACGCCGCTGCATTACCTGCTGCTGGGCTGGAACCTGCCGCCGCTGGTGATGACGAGCGGAAACTACAGCGACGAGCCGCTGGTGAAGGACAATGACGCAGCCGTTTCGCATTTGGGCCAGATCGCCGACGCGCTGCTGCTGCACAACCGGCGGATCGAGCGGCGGATCGACGACAGTGTGCTGCAGGCCCGCGCGGGCGGCAGCCTGCTGATGCGGCGGGCTCGCGGCTACGCCCCGCAGCCGGTGTTCCTGGACATTCCCGTCGAGAGCGCCGGCGGTTCCGTCAGCCGGCAGCAGGAGATGAACGCAGCCGGGGCTGCGCCGTCGCAGATGACGATCCTGGCCGTCGGGGCTGAACTCAAGAGCGCGGTCTGCCTGTATCGTGACGGCCGGGCGGTGCTGAGCGAGCACATCGGCGACCTCAACGATGGCAGGACATACCGGCACTTCATTGACACCATCAGCCATCTAGAGACGCTGTTCGAAATTCGGCCTAACGTCATCGCGGCGGACATGCATCCGAACTATCTCTCCACGGAATATGCCGCACGCCGGCACCGTGGCGAACTGGCGGGGCGGCCGGCGGTGGCGCTGGTCCGCGTGCAGCATCATCACGCCCACATTGCCGCCTGCATGGCCGAGAATGGCCGTTCGGCGCCTGTGATAGGGCTGTCCTGCGACGGCACGGGCTACGGCGATGACGGCGCGAGCTGGGGCTGTGAGGTTCTTCTGGCCGACCTGCGCGGGTACGACCGGATGGGACACCTGCGATACATGCCGCTGATCGGCGGCGATGCTGCCGCTTCGGAAACCTGGCGGCCGGCGCTGGCGGCGCTGCATGACGTGTTCGGCTCCGACTGTCTCGGCATGGCCAAGAATTGCGGCATCGACGTGCCCGAGCAGCGGCTCAAGACCGCGCTGGAGATGCTGGAAGTCAGCGCGAATTGCCCACGCAGCAGTTCGCTGGGGCGATGGTTTGACACCGTGGCGGCCCTGACGCGTCTGACGCCTGAGAACCGTTACGAAGGCCAGGCCCCGATGCTGCTGGAGGCGGCCATCACCCCGGGAGTGAAGGAAGAGTATCCCTTCCAGATCGCGTATAACCACCCGTTCCTGATCGACCTTCGCCCCGCTGTGGCCAAGCTGGTGCAGGACGTCACCTCCGGCACGCCGGTGGGCGTGGTCTCGGCCAGGTTCCACAACACCGTGGCGTCGTTCCTGGCGGCATCGGCGATGAAAGCCCGCGAGCAAACCAGCGTGAATGTGGTGGCCCTGTCGGGCGGGTGCTTCGCCAATCGGTATCTGTCCAGGACGCTGGCGGAGCGGCTCGATGCCGCTGGATTCCAAGTGCTGCAGCACCATACTATCCCATGCAACGATGGCGGCATTGCCCTGGGCCAGGCGGTCGTGGCCGCCGCCAAGACGTATGGCAAAAACCTGATCTCGTCCTATGAGGTCGGCGGCCAGAAGGAGGGTTGATTATGTGCCTGGCGATTCCCGCCCAAGTAGAGCAAGTTCAGGCCGATGGCCGGACGGGCGTAGTGGCCTTGAACGGCAACCGGACTGAGGTCGTTCTATCGCTGGTGCCTGAAGCCGTCGTGGGCTCGTGGGTGCTGATACACGCCGGCCATGCCATCGCGGTGTTGGACGAGCAAGAAGCCAAGGAGACGTATGAGCTCCTGAGGCAGGCCGAGATTGTGGAGTAATTTCACTTGGAAGCACCGGCACAGCAGATCTTCGATGAAATGGCGGAATACCGCCGGGCAATCGGCTCGCGGCGCATCCACGTAATGGAGGTGTGCGGCACGCACACGATGGCCATCGCCCGGGCGGGCCTGCGCGCGATGCTGCCGGCGGGGCTCAAGCTCACCAGCGGGCCGGGCTGCCCGGTCTGCGTTACCGACCAATCGTACATGGACCAGGCCATCGAGTTGTCGCGCCGAAGCGGCGTGATGACCGCCACGTACGGCGACATGATTCGCGTGCCGGGCCGGAATGGTTCACTGGGCGAGGCGCGATCAGCCGGGGCGAAGGTCGAGATCGTCGTATCCGCCGACAAAGCGGTCGATTTGGCCAAGGCCAACCCTTCCATGCAGGTCGTGTTCCTGGCGGTTGGGTTCGAGACGACCACGCCGGCGACGGGCTTGGCCGTGCTGCGGGCCCAGCGTGAGGGCGTGACGAACTTCAGCGTTTTGACCGCTCATAAGCTGGTCTTGCCGGCCTTGGCGGCGTTGCTTTCCAGCGACATCCGCATCGATGGCTTCCTCATGCCAGGCCATGTAAGCGTGATCCTGGGCTACGGCGCCTACGAGGGCATCGTTCGCGACTACGGCAAGCCATGCGTGGTGGCGGGCTTTGACGCCATGCAGATCGTCAAGGGCCTGCGCGAAATCCTGCGCGAACTGGCGGCCGGAGAGCCGCGGGCGTGCACCGTGTACCCGACCGTGCATCGCGAAGGCAACCCGCACGCGCTGAAGTTGCTCGAAGATGTCTTTACGCCCTGCGATGCTCGCTGGCGTGCCATTGGCGTGATTCCCAAGAGCGGCCTGACGCTGAAGGACGAGTTCGCCGCGTTCGACGCCGCTAAGAAGTTCGACCTGCCGGAGATGGAAAGTTACGAGCTGCCCGGGTGTCGGTGCGGCGAGATCATTACCGGCCGAAGCGAGCCGTTTGACTGCCCGCTGTTTGGGCGACGCTGCACGCCGCGCGATCCGGTGGGGCCGTGCATGGTGTCCTCCGAAGGCGCCTGTGCGGCCGCATACAAGTACGAGCGGGTGAGAAAGACATAGCCGCCGGCAGTTGAATCGCCAGGGAAGGGACGATAAGGTTCTCTCATGGCAGACTTGGAACACATCCAGTTGGCGCACGGCGGCGGGGGACAACTCACCAGCGAGCTCATCGAGCAAGTAATCCTGCCTTCACTGGGCGGATCGCAGAACCCGCGAATTCTGTCCGACGCAGCCATCGTTAACGCGTCCGGGCCGCTGGCCTTTACCACCGACAGTTACGTCGTCCAGCCACTGGAGTTTCCCGGCGGCGACATCGGCAAGCTGGCCGTCTGCGGCACGGTGAACGACCTGGCCGTTTCGGGCGCGATTCCACTGGCCCTGAGCTTCGCCATCGTGGCCCAGGAGGGCCTGGAGATCGCCTTGCTGCGGCGCCTGCTGGAGTCGGCCGGTCGCACTGCCTCTGTGGCCAAGGTGAGCATCGTCACAGGCGATACCAAGGTCGTCGAACGCACCGCCGGTGAGGGGCTGATCATCAACACCGCCGGCATCGGACGAGTCATGGACAAGGCCCGCCTGGGCTTTGACCGCATCGTCAGCGGCGATTGCCTAATCCTCACCGGGCCGCTGGGCGAGCACGGGCTGGCCGTGATGAGCAAGCGTAAGGGCCTGAGTTTTTCGGCCGATCTGGTCAGCGATTGCGCCCCCTTGCACGAACTGACGCAGGCGTTGATCGAGAAGTTGGGACCGGCCGTGCATTTCATGCGCGATCCGACACGAGGCGGTCTGGCCGCTACCGTGGTGGATATCGCCAACGCCTCTCATTGCGACATCACGCTGGAAGAGGCCACGATCCCAGTGAACAAGACGGCCTTGGCGGCTTCTGAGATGCTCGGGCTGGACATGCTCCACATAGCCAACGAGGGCAAGCTGGTGGCCGTGGTGGAAGAGTCGGCCGCGAAGGACGCACTGGCCATCCTGGCCAAGTTCGCCATCGCCCGCCGGTCGGCCATCGTTGGTAAGATCGGCTCCAGCAGCGAGATGCCGCTGGTGGAAATGGCCACGTCTTTCGGTGGCCGCCGCGTTGTGCAGATGCCCTACGGCGAGGATCTGCCGCGCATCTGCTGAGTTCCAAACGGCACATCCGCATCGCTGCAAGCCACATTGTCGCAGCAGCTTGCGTGATAGCTCGCGGCGAGCATTCGGGCAGAATCACAATGTGATATGTTTGTTTGACTTTGTATGGTCTGGGTTGTACACTCGATTGTTGGAAGTAGCGTCTGCAAGTATGAAAGGACGTTGGGATGCGGCCCCAACTGGACAACTTGAAGAGCATTCGCCTGAGCCTGGACGTGAGCCAGAGCGAGATGGCTAAGCTGCTCAATATTTCTGTGCGAGCCGTGCAGAGCTACGAGCAGGGCTGGCGGCCATTGCCCGCGCACGTGCAGTGCAAGGCGGCCATGATGCTGTTCCTGACGTGGCGGAAGGACCAGAAGAGGGTCGTGCCGTGCTGGGAACTTCGTGGCTGCTCGGACGACAGCAAGCGCGAGTGTTCGGCATTTCGCCTCAATGCCGGAGATTTCTGCTGGTTGCTTGCAGACGCCTGCTGCCGAGGCCAAAAGCTCAAGAACTGGGAAGCCCGCGTCGCCCGCTGTTCCAAGTGCGACGCCATGGGCCGCTGGCTAAAGGGTGCTTAGCGGCAAGCCTTTCGCCGAATCCAGAGCCAGTTGACCCTACGGCTGGCGTGCCACGTACGTCTCGCGTTCGGCCGGTTCGTAGCGGTAATGGGCCATCGTCGGCAGCCGGACGATGGAGTAGATGGCCGCAATGCCCACCAGCAAGTACACGATTCTCGCCAAACCTATCGACATCATCCCGAAAGTTCCGGCAATCACGTCGAATCGGAACAGTCCAACAAGCAGCCAATTCAGCCCGCCGGCGATCATGAGCACCAAGCATGCCACGTCTAAGACGTGCAACCGATGCGTACTGTGAGCCGTCATGGAGTGAGCCCTTTCTTCTTGAGCCCGGTCTCGTCTAGAGGCCTTTCGTCTCTACTGAAGTATACGATGCAGCCAGGCTGGAGTCGAGTCATCGGCTATCACACGGTGATAGGCTGGCAGCGGGGCATTCAGTCCGTAGTTGCGGGGCCCTTTGCCCGGGCCGCGAGGGCCTGGCGGTAGGCCTCCATGGCTGATGGGAAGGGCGCTAATGCTCGCTCGAAGATCCCCAGCGAGTACGCGATGGCCAAGCCGTAGTTGGTGATTGGCACACCCGCCTGGCGGCAGCGCAGCATCCGCGAAAGCATTTCTCGCCGGTTCCACATGCACGAGCCGCAGTGCACGATCAGCCGGTAGGGCGAGATATCGTCGGGGAAGTCGTGGCCTTGCGTCGAGCTGAACTCCATCTGGCCGCCCACGTACTGGGTGAGCCAGCGCGGGATCTTCACCCGGCCAATGTCGTCGGCGATGGGGTGGTGCGAGCACGCCTCGGCCATGAGAACCTTGTCGCCCGGCCTGAGTTCGTCAATGGCCAAGGCGCCGCGGACCAGCTCGCTCAGGTCGCCCTTGTATCGGGCGAAGAGGATCGAAAAGCTCGTCAGCGGCACGTTGCGCGGCGTGTCGCCCACGACTTTCAGGAAGCCCTGAGAATCCGTTACGACCAGCGCCGGCGGCCGCTTCAGGCGATCCAACGCGTCGCGCAGCTCGCGCTCCTTCACGACCATGCAGTAGGAGTCCACGTCCAGCACGTCGCGGATTGCCTGCACCTGCGGCAGGATGAGCCGGCCCTTTGGGGCCTCCAGGTCGATGGGCACGACCAGCACGACCAGCTCGCCGGGCGGAATGAGGTCGCCGATGATCGTGGGGGAGTTGATGAACTCGTCGGGGGCGATGCGGATCAAGGCCGCCCGAAGATCCAGCACGCCGCGTCCCTGGCTGGCGACGGTTTCGACGGTGGGAAGCTTGAGGGCCTTGAAACGCTCCAGCAGGGATTGGGCCGGCGAACCCAGGTCGATCTTGTTGAATACGATGATCGTAGGGATGGCCCGGCCTGTCAGCTCGGTCAGGATCATCTCCTCGAATTCAGACCACGCAGCCGCCTCGGCCACGATGATGCCTACGTCGGTCCGGTCGAAGACCTGGCGAGTCCGCTGCACGCGCAACTCGCCCAGCGCGCCCACGTCGTCGATGCCTGCGGTGTCGATGAACAGCACCGGCCCGACGGGCAGCAACTCCATCGGCTTTTCGACCGGGTCGGTGGTCGTGCCGGCCACGTCGGAGACGATGGACACGTTCTGCCGCGTCATGGCGTTGAGCAGGCTGCTCTTGCCGACGTTTCGGCGGCCGAAGATGCCGATGTGCAGTCGAAATCCTTTGGGGGTGGTTCTCATATTTGTGTCACAGCATCAGTTCCATGTACACCACGTCCAGCCAGTGGCCGAACTTGTAGCCGACTTCCCGAAGCCGAGCGACCTCGATGAATCCGCACTTGGCGTGCAAAGCGACGCTCGCCTCCTGATCGGCGGAAATGCTTGCGATGATCGCATGATGCCCGGAGCGGCGGGCCAGGCGAATCAGTTCTTCGAGAATCGCACGCCCGATGCCTCGGCGGTGCTTATCGTGCCGAACATACACCGAGCTCTCGGCCGTGAAGCGGTATGCCTCGCGTCCGTGGAGCGGCGAAAGCGCTCCCCAGCCCACGACCTCGCCGTTCTGCTCGGCCACGATGGCGGGCCGAGCGGCATCATGCTTCGCGAACCATCCTTGGCGGTCGGCCAAGCTTTCGGGCGCCAATTGGTACGTGCATGTCGAGTGAAGCACATAATGATTGTAGATCCCGCTGATGGCGGGCAGGTCCGCTTCCGTTGCGTTGCGAATCGTGACGTCGTCCATGGGCACGCTCCTAGCGGATCTCTTTTGGAGGTGGTGATCCCAGGCGAGTGACCTGCTCGGCGGAAACAAGCCGGTCGTACTCATCTGCCGTCAGCAGTCCACTCTCCAGCACAATCTGCCGGATAGGCTTGCCTTCCTTCTTGGCTCTCTCGGCCAGCTCAGTGGCGCGTTCGTAGCCTATCGCTTCGACCAGCGAAGTCAGTGCGGCCGTCGAGCCATCGACGTGGCTGCGGCAGCGTTCTTCATTGGCCTCGATGCCCGCCACGCAATACCGCCGGAAGATGACGCACGCGTTGGCGAGCAGGCTCAGGCTGCCCAGCAGGCAGTCAGCCACCAGGGGCAGGAAGGGGTTGAGTTCCAGACTGCCCATCGAAACGGCCTGAGCGATAGCTTGATCGTTGGCCATGGTCAGCATGGCGGCCTGGCTGACCGCTTCGGGGATCACGGGGTTGACCTTGCCGGGCATGATCGACGAGCCCGCTTGGCGCTCGGGCAGGCGAATCTCGCCGAACCCCGTGTCGGGGCCGCTGGAGAGCAAACGCAGGTCGGAACTGACCTTCAGCAGGTTGCTTGCCAGGGCCTTCATGATACCGCTGACTTCCACGAAGACGTCGTTGTTCTGGGTGGCCTCGATGAGGTTCTCCGCCCGGGCCAGGCCTATCGACGTGACGTCCTTGAGGTGCTCGATCGCGCGGAAGATGTACTGCCGCGGCGCAGCTAGGCCCGTGCCGATGGCCGTGCCGCCGAGGTTGACGACGCGCAGCCGTTCCTCGCATTTATAGATTCGCCAGCGGTCGCGGGCGAAGCACTCGGCGTACGCGGCCATCTCGCGGCCTAGCGTAATCAGCACTGCGTCCTGCAACTGCGTCCGGCCAATCTTCACCACGTGGGCGAAGGCCTTCTCCTTGAGCTGAAACTCCTCGACCAGCGGAACGAGGTCGCGCTCCAATGCCCGCAGCAGGTTGATGGCGGCGACCTTTAGCGCGGTGGGGTAGGTGTCGTTGGTGGACTGGTGCAGGTTGATGTCGTCGGTCGGGCTGATGGTGCGGTAGTCGCCCAGCGGCCGGCCGAGAAGTTGCAGAGTGCGATTGGCCAGCACCTCATTCACGTTCATGTTCGTGCTGGTGCCGGCCCCGCCTTGCAGGGCGTCGACGACGACATGCCGGTCAAGCAGGCCTTCCATCATCTCCTGGCAGGCCTTTTCGATGGCGGCAAAGTGCTCGGCGTCCCAACGGCCAAGTTCATGATTCGTGCGTGCGCAGGCGAGCTTGACGGCCCCGTAGGCGCGGATCAACGCCGGATGCACCGGCCGGCGGGCCAGCGGAAAGTTCTCGATCGCTCGCTCGGTGTAGATGCCGTGCAGCGCCTCTTGAGGCACATCCATGTTGCCGAGCAGGTCGTGTTCTTTTCGGAACTGGGCCATCTAGAAATACAGATCCCTCTGATCGGTGGTGCGGATGCGGTTGAGCCGCTCCAGCACGGTCTGTTTGAGCGGCGAGTCGGGCATCTTCTCCAACTCCCGCGCCAGGGCCTGTTCACCGGCCAAACGTGTTGCCGGCGAGGCGTAATCCACCAGGTACTCCGCCAGCGTCGTCAGCGCGTTGGGCGTGCAGAACTTCTGTATGAAGCCCGGAATGGCATACTCCATGAAATGCTCGCCCGTCCGGCCAAGGCGGTAGCAGGAGGTGCAGAAACTCGGGATGTACCCGTTCTGCAGCAATTCGCGCATGACGATGTCGAGTGGCCGGATGTCGCCCAAGCAGAATTGCTCGCGCTCCATCACTTGGCTGTCGCCTTGCATCGTGTAGCCGCCGATCTCGACCCGGCTGCCCGCGTCGATTTGCGAGACGCCGAAAGCCAGGGCCTCGCGCCGCAACTCGGGATTCTCGCGTGCCGTCAGGATCAAGCCCGTGTACGGCACTGCCAGCCGCAGCACGGCGATAATTCGTTTGAGCTGGTCATCGTTGACAATGTCGCGGTCGTCGAGGTTCACCCCCGAGGCCGGCCGGAGGCGCGGGAAGCTGATCGTGTGCGGCCCCACACCATGCCGCTCCTGCATATAGCGCGCGTGGGTGACCAGGCCCAGCACTTCGTACCGCCAATCGTACAGCCCGAACAGGGCGCCGATGCCCACGTCGTCGATACCGGCTTCCATGGCGCGGCTTTGGCCGTCGAGGCGGTAGTGGAAGTTGCCCTTGCGCGTATTGGCCGGGTGATACTGGGCGTAGGTGGCGTGGTGGTAGCTCTCCTGGAAAATCTGGTACGTGCCGATGTTCGCTTCTTTGATGATGCGGTAATTCTCCACGTCCATCGGCGCGGCGTTGATGTTGACGCGGCGAATCTCGCCATGGCCCACCTTGACTGAATAGACCGCGCGGACGCAGGAGGCAATGTACTTGCCGTCGTAGTTGGGGTGCTCGCCGAAGACCAGGATCAGCCGCTTGTGGCCCTTGTTCTCCAGGGCCTCGATCTGCTGGCGGAGTTCAGGCTCGGTGAGCGTCTGGCGGACAGATTCCTTGTTGGAACGCTGAAAGCCACAGTAGCGGCAGTCGTTGATGCAGTGGTTGCCGACGTACACCGGCGCAAACAGCACGATGCGGTTGCCGTACACGTCCTTTTTGAGCTGCCGGGCGGCCTGGAAGATTCGTTCGACCATCTCGGGCTCATCGGCCAGCAGCAGCCGGGCGGTCTCCTCGACGCTCAAAGCATCCTTGTTGAGACTCTTGGCGATGATCGCGTCAATCTCGGACGCAGTTGGCCGGGGGGCCGTCAGCAGGCCCTCAAGCAGGGCGTCATCGATGAAATCCACGGCTCCACGACTCAACGTCATTGCGGGTAAAACGCACATCTTGCATCTCCAACTTCCCAGGTCGTGCGAATACACGCCTGCATTATTTCACTGTTTCTGCGGTTCCGGCGCCGTGGGCGCATCCTGGCGGCGACGCGGCGAGTCGCCCCGGCCGGTGCCGGTCGTCCGGCCAATACTCTCGATCCGGCCTCGAAGGCAGCCATGACATTGTGCGGCGGTCTCACGAATGCACGCCTTGGCCGGGTAAATCTCGTACAGCGACCGGTACTGCACGGGCGTCAGGTTCGGCATAACGATATTGGCGCCGCGCTGCAGCCCCAGTTCCCGGCCTTGCTGTAGGTTCAGTGTCGCCAGCGCCGTCGTGCTGGGGATGTTCGCCCGCGGACAGGCCAACCTAGCCAGCGCGACCATCTTGTACGTCATCAGTTCGCTCGCCGGCGGCTGCTGCGGACCGGTGGCGGTTTCGTTGCCTAGCGGTGTTTCCGGGTGGGGGATGTACGGCCCCACGCCGATCATGTCCAGCTCCAACTCGGCAAAGAGCATGATGTCGCTCGCCAGATCATCGTACGTCTGACCGGGAATGCCGATCATGACACCGCTGCCGATTTCGTAGCCCAGTTCTCTCAGCCGCCCAAGAATGGCAACGCGGTCGGACTTTACGCCCGGCAGCGAGGGGTGAATCCTCTCGAACAATGCCGGGCTGGACGTCTCAAACCGCAGCAGGTAGCGATCTGCCCCGGCCTGCCGCCACAGAGCATACTCGGCCTGCCCACGCTCGCCCAGGCTCAGCGTCACGGCCAGGTTCGTGCGGGACTTGATCTCGCCAACCAACTCAGCCACCCACGGGCCGCTCAGCACCGGGTCTTCTCCGGCCTGCAGGACAACCGTGCCATAGCCCATCGTAACGGCTTGATCCACGCAGGCCAGCACTTCCTGGCGGCTCATGCGGTAGCGACTCAGCGCGGCGTGGTCGCGCCGGATGCCGCAGTACAGGCAATTCCGCCGGCAATGGTTGGACAGTTCGATCAGGCCGCGAAGGTGAACTTCGTCACCGACGTTCTGGCGGCGCACCATATCCGCCTGAGCCCAGAGCTTCTCAAGCTCGGCCTCTTGCTCCTGTCGCAACCAGCCCAGGATTTCGTCGCGTGTCAGCAAATCTCACCCGCCCCGAAACATCATTGTACAGCGTCCGACCCTGTTGAAACCATAGCGGCCCGATGGGTGTCAGCCATGCACGGACGATATGAACGCTCTGAACTTTCCTGGCATTCGATGTCCGAGTCTCTCTCGGTCTTTTCTCTGTGCCCTCTGTGGCAAAACTGCTTTGAAGGCATCTAGGAACTAGCAGCGGCGCTGCGGGGCAATTGGACCATGAACGTGCTGCCGCGATCGGGTTGGCTGTCGACGCTGACGGTGCCGCCGTAGCCCTCGACGATTCGCCGGACGATCGAGAGCCCCAGGCCAGTGCCGTGGATCTTGCGGGTCTGGGCGTTGCGGATGCGGGCAAAGTCGCGGAATATCCGCCCGCGGTCCTGGCTGGTCATGCCGATGCCAGTGTCGGACACGCCGATGTGAATCATGTGGCTATTGGGCTGGATCATCACCTCGACGCGCCCGCCGGGGCGGTTGTACTTGACCGCGTTGGAAACGAGATTGTTCAGCACCGTTTCCATCTCTTCGGGGTTGGCGAACACCAGCGCCGGCGCACCCGCCTGCAACTCGATGCTGACTTGCTGGTTAGCGGCCGATGGCGCGAACGTCTCAATCACCGTCTTGGCGATGTTTCGCAGGTCCAATTCCTGCCTGGCCGGGCGAATGCCCAGGGCGTCCAGGCGCGAGACTTCGCCCAGGTCCGTGACCATCCGCCGCATCTGCCGCGTTCGCCGCAGGCAGCGGTCAAAGACGCCCTGGATCATGCCCGGATCGTCCACGCCCACTCCGTCCTGGAGCATCTGGAGATACCCTTCCACGGCGTCCAGCGGCGACTTGAGTTCATGGGCTACCAAGGCGGCGAATTGCACGCAGTCAGATTGGTTTTGGCGGAAGGCCGCGCACGATGCCGATGCCTTCGCGACCGCGGAACGGAGTTCATCGCGGTCCAGCGGCTTACCCAGGAGTTCGCAGCAGCCGGCCCTGAGCAACTCCACCTGCCGCTCAGCCGGCAAGGGCGGTGCCAGCAGAATCGTCTGCCTGGCCGGCACGCCTTCCAGGGCGGCCTTCAGGACTTCCGCATATCGCGGCAGGGAAGTGTCCAGCAGAACAATGTCGGGGTCGTGCCCTTGCAGGGCCAGCAACATCATGGCCGAGTCCTGGGCGGTTTCAGTGGTGAATTGCAGACTTTGCGCCCGGCCAGGTGAGTCGACAGCAAAACCGTGCAGGGCACGCTCGACCTCTCCGAGCACGCCCTGGCCAGGTCCGGACACCAGGACTCGCAGGGTCAATGACATTTCAACCGTAACGTGTGCGGGCACGCCTGCACACCATAAGCCCGGCCGCGAATATCGCCGTGGCCGTGGCGCTTTTGCTATTGCTTCAGCAGCCGCTCCACCTCGCGATAGAGCTGCTCAAACCGAATGGGCTTGGCCAGCATCACGTCGGCCTTGACCCACGAGCGCTCTTCATCAGTGGCCGCATCGAACTCCAGGCCGGTCTCGCTGGCGACCGAGGACACCAGGATTACCGGGATCGTCGGGTCGGCCTTCTTGATCTGGTGGCAGAGCGTAAAGCCGCTGTCCACGTGCTCAAGCATGAGATCCACCACGGCTACGTCGGGCCGGGCCTTGGCGATCTCAGCCATCGCCTGCTGAGTATCGACGGCCTTGCGAACCTCAAAGCCCGCATTGCGGAACCGGATCTCCTGCTGGAGCAGGAAATCATCATCATCATCCACCAGCAGGACTGAAAGCGTCTTGTTCATCGTATCGATCATTTTGGCACTGCCTTCTTGCACATATCGCACAGGGCCTTGGGCCCGAATCACGTTTTCTAGATGCCGATCGGCCGCTGCTCGTAATGCGTGTGCAGCAGGTGATGGCTCACTTCGCCCAGCGGTTTGCCGAGAAACTCTTCGTACAGCCGCTGCACGTCCTCGTTGCGGTGCGAGAACCGCAGGTGCTCGTCGCGGTCGATGTTGTACAGCGTCTGCATCCGCTGGCGAACCGCCTGCACGTCGCCGTTGAGCGGCTGACCACCGCCGGCGATGCAGCCGCCTGGGCACGTCATCACTTCAATGAAGTGCAGGTCGCTCCGCCCGGCCTTGATCTCTCCGAGCAGTTTGGCCGCGTTCGACAGCCCGCTGACCACCGCGATGCCCAACTCCACGCCCGCGACGGTGACCTTGGTCTCCTTGACAGCCTTTAAGCCGCGCAGGTCCGTCAGCCGCGGGTTGTCCATGTCCTTGCCGGTCAGCAGGAAGTGGGCGGTGCGGACCGCCGCTTCCATCACGCCGCCGGTGGCGCCGAACAGCTTGCCGGCCGTGCTGCGCCGACCGAACGGCGAATCGGCCGTGTCCGGCTGCAGGGCATTCAAATCCAAGCCGTGCAGGCGGATCATGCGGGCAAGCTCGCGCGTCGTCAGTACGGCATCGACATCCGCCACGCCGTCCTTAAGCATCTCTTGCCGCTGGGCCTCGAACTTCTTGGCCGTGCAGGGCATGATCGAGGCGCTGAAGATGTCCTCGGGCCTGAGGTTGTTGGTCTTGGCATAGTAGCTCTTGATGATAGCGCCCATCATCTGCTGGGGGCTCTTGCACGTGGAGAGATTGCCCAGGAATTCGGGGTAGAAGTGCTCCACATACTTGATCCAGCCCGGCGAGCAACTCGTGAACATCGGCAGCTTGCCGCCCGTGCGAATGCGTTGCACCAGTTCGCTGGCCTCTTCCATAATGGTGAGGTCGGCCGTAAAGCTGGTGTCGAAGACGCGGTCAAAGCCCAGCGCCCGCAAGGCCGCTACCATGATGCCGTTGATGTCCGAGCCGGGCTTTAGGCCCAGCTCTTCAGCCAGCGTGACCGAAACGGCCGGGGCGTGCTGCACGACTACCAGCTTCTTCGGATCGTTGATGGCGGCGTGGACTTCCTTGGCGTGGCTTTGCTCACGCAGGGCGCCCGTCGGGCAGACCATGACGCACTGGCCGCAATTGATGCACCTGCTGACGTTGAGGCCCTGGTCAAACACCGTGCCAACGTGCGCCTGCCGGCCACGGCCAATGAAGTCGATGGCGCTGACCGCCTGCACCTCTTCGCACACCCGCACGCACTTGCCGCACAAGATGCACTTGGCCGGATCGCGGACGATCGACGGGGAAGAGATATCGACCTTGTAGTCGTTGCGCTCGCCGCAGTACCGGCGCTCGCGCACGCCCAACTGGCAGGCCATTTCCCGCAACTGGCAATTGTCGTTGCGGACGCAGTACAGGCAGTCATCGGGGTGATTGGCCAGCAGCAGTTCGACGACTGTCTTGCGGGCCCGCATCACGCGCGGCGAATGCGTCTGTACCTTCATGCCTTCATTCACCGGGAACGCGCAGCTCGGCACCAGGCTTCGCTGGCCGGCGACCTCCACCACGCACAGCCGGCAGGCGCCGGTGGGGGAGAGATCTTCCATGTGGCACAGGGTCGGCACCTTAATGCCCGCGCGTCGCAGGGCAGTCAGGAGCATCTCGCCGGGCGTTGCTTCAATCTTCTTGTTATTGACTTCTATGGTAATCACGTCTGTGCCCAACCTATTCCTTGACAATAGCCCCGAAACGACAGGCCTCGATGCACGTGCCGCACTTGACGCACTTGTCCGGGATGATGTAGTGCGGACTCTTGGCCGCGCCCATGATCGCGCCGACGGGGCACTTGCGCCCGCACAGCGTGCAACCCTTGCACTTGTCCGCCACGATGCGGAAATTCAGCAGCTCCGTGCACGCACCGGCCGGGCAGCGCCGCTCGAACACGTGCGCCTCGTACTCCTCGCGGAACCACCGCAGCGTGCTCAGCACGGGGTTGGGGGCGGTCTGCCCCAGCCCGCACAGGGTGGTATCGCGGATCACTTCGGCCAGTCGCTGCAAGTACATCACGCCCTTGAACCGCTCCAACGCGGCCGTGCCGCTCTCGCCCTTGCGGCCCTGGGTGATTCGCTGCAAGATTTCCAGCATGCGCCGCGTGCCTTCACGGCAGGGAATGCACTTGCCGCAGCTCTCACGCTGGATGAAGTCCATGAAGAACTTGGCCAGGTCCACCATGCACGTGTCTTCGTCCATGACGACCAGGCCGCCAGAGCCCATGATCGCCCCGACGCTCTTGAGCGATTCGTAATCGATCTCGATGTCCAGGTGCGATTCCGGAATGCAGCCGCCCGAGGGGCCGCCGATCTGGGCGGCCTTGTACTTCTTGCCGTTGCTGATGCCGCCGCCGATGTCGAAGATGATCTGCCGCATCTTCGTGCCCATGGCCACTTCCACCAGGCCCGTTCGGTTGACCTTGCCCGAAAGGGCGAAGACCTTCGTGCCCTTGCTGGTGGCCGTGCCGAGCTTGGCAAACCACTCCGGCCCATTGGCCAGAATCAGCGGCAGGTTGGCCAGCGTCTCAACGTTGTTGATGACCGTCGGCTTGCCGAAAAGGCCCTTAATCGCCGGGAAGGGCGGTCGAGGCCGGGGCATGCCGCGCTTGCCCTCGATGCTGTGGATCAGGGCCGTCTCCTCGCCGCAGACGAACGCGCCGGCGCCCTGCTTGATGATCACGTCCAGGCTAAAGCCGCTATCCAGGATGTTGTGCCCCAGCAGCCCGTAGGCCTTGGCCTGGGCAATGGCCTTGACGATCCGCTTGATGGCCAGTGGATACTCGGCCCGGATGTACATGTACGTCTTGCTGGCGCCAATGGCATAGGCCGCGATGGCCATGCCTTCCAGGACGCGGTGCGGATCGCCCTCGATGACGGCCCGGTCCATGAACGCGCCGGGGTCGCCTTCGTCGGCGTTGCAGATCAGGTACTTTTGATCGCCGGCGGCCTTGAGGGCGAATTTCCACTTTGTGCCGGTGGGGAATCCGCCGCCGCCACGCCCGCGCAGCCCGCTGGCTTCGACGGCCTCGCACAGGTCGATCGGCGTCTTCTTGCTGATGGCCTGCGTGAAGGACTTGTAGCCGCCGCGAGCGATGTATTCTTCGATCCGGGCCGGGTCGATCAGGCCGCAATTGGCCAGCACCCAGCGCGTCTGCGGGGCGAAGAAGGGATGCTCGTCCAGGTACGCCACGCCCTCATACGGCGTCTGGGCGGTACCGGTCGCCCGAAATTGTCCCAGCAGCATGTCGCCGGGAATCTTGTTGGTAAAGACGTCGTCCAGCAGGGCGCCGACCTTCTCGGCCGAGACGTCCTGGAAGCCGACGCGCGTCCTGCCGGGCAACTGCACGTCCAGCAGGGGCTCGACCGCGCACAGGCCGATACAACCGACCTCGACGATGTCGGCGACGATGCTGTGCTTCTGCAGGTACTCATTCACGGCCACGAGCGTTTTGCCCGCGCCTGCGCCCAAGCCGCACGTGCCCATGCCGATGAACAGCACCGGCCGATCTACCACCTCGCGCCGCAGCCGAACCAGCCCGTCGCTCCGCTTGGCCTTGCAGGCATCGCTCTCGTGGCAGATAGGGCCGCCCACGATGCACGCCAACAGGTCAGGGCACGGGCGATCGGCCTCGTGCCAACAGCGTTCACAACACTTGTCACTAATCATGTTTGGCATCGCCCGCATTGCTCCGATACGAATCCAGAATCTCTGTGACCTTCTTGGGCGTCATGCGAGCATGGAACTCGCCATTGACGTTGATAACCGGCGCTAACCCGCAAGCGCCGATGCACGCCACCACTTCCAGGCTGAACACGCCGTCACGGCTGGTCTGACCGGGCTCAAGCTTGAGATGCCGCTTGACGGCATCCAGCACGCCCAGTGAACCTTTCACGTGACAGGCCGTGCCGCGGCAAAGTTGAACGTGAAACTTGCCGGGTGCCTGAAAGCGGAACTGGTTGTAGAACGTCGCGACTCCGTAGACCTTGCTGGGAGGCAGGTTCAAGTGCTGGCCAATCCGAACGATCACGTCGTTGGACAGGAAACCCTTGACCTCCTGCACCTCCTGCAGGATGGGAATCAGCGAATCACGCTTGCCGTTTGGGTGCCGTGCGAGCACGGCCTCGATGTCTTCGGCGCTCACGAATTCACTTCCTTCTCGGCTCGTCCCTTGCGGGAGAAATACGCGACCTTCTCCAGGGACATGGTCATGTCGATGTCTTCCACGTACACTTCCGCCGGCAGATGCAGGCGGATTGGGGCGAAATTCAGGATGCCGCGCACGCCGGCCCGCACGAGCTTGGCCGCCACGGCCTGGGCTTCAGTGGCAGGCACCGCAATGATGGCCGTACGAATGTTCGCTTTGGCGGCAATCGTGTCCATCTCGGTCATCGGATAGCAGTGGCAGCCATGGATCACGCGATTGGCCTTGTACGGATCGGCGTCGAAGGCGGCCTGGATCGCCAAGTGAGGCCGGCGGCCGGCAAAATACGCCAGGATCGCCCGACCCAGGTTGCCCACGCCGATCAACGCCACGCCCTGGCCTTCAGGAGCGTCCATGAATGCCCCGATGCTCTGGGCCAACTCGCGGATGTCGTAGCCTCGCTTGGGCGACCCCGTGTAGCCGACGGCCATCATGTCGCGACGGACCTGTGCGGCTGTGCCTCCGGCCAGCACAGCAAGCTGGTGCGAATATACATGCGTCACCCCATCGGCCACGAGACCGTTGAGCAAACGCCGGTATAAACTCAGCCGGCCGACCGTCTTGTCCGACAAAGCATTCATACGTTCCCTAATCGGCATAAAGGCCATGTGAATCGCGTCACACTGTTATTTTAGTAACAGGTAAATCGTAGCAAGTGGGCAACCCCCTGTCAATGGGCGAAAACGGATGAAATCAATTAGAACTTGTTAACGCTTTCACAACAAGAACTTGCACAGGCGAACCGGGTCAGAGCATCGGAGATCCCGTGTGTCTTTGCGATGCGGTAGTAGGGGTCGTGTTTCGTCGAAGCTGGCGACTGAATGGGGGCGCAAAGCAAGAGCCCGACACATCTTGTGTCGGGCTCTTGCCGCGCCTGCTGACAAAACTGAATCGGCCGGGGGTTATTCGGCCGGAACTTCCTTGGCCTGCATCCAACTGAACATCTTGCGAAGCTTGCCGCCAACCACCTCGATGGGGTGATTCTTGTCCGCTTCGTACAGCTTGGTGAAGTTGGGCTTGCCGTTCTTGCACTCGTCGAGCCATTCCTTGGCGAAGGCGCCGCTCTGGATGTCGGCGAGTATCTTCTTCATGGTCTTGCGGGTCTCGGCCGTGATCAGCATCGGCCCGCGGGTCAGATCGCCATACTCAGCGGTGTTGGAAATGCTGTAACGCATGTAGCTGATTCCGCCTTCGGTCATCAGCTTGATGATGAGCAGCAGCTCATGCATCACTTCGAAGTATGCGATTTCGGGCTGATACCCGGCTTCGGTCAGCGTCTCAAAACCGGCCTTGACCAGCGCCGTCAAGCCGCCGCACAGCACGGCCTGCTCGCCGAAGAGGTCGGTCTCGGTCTCTTCCTTGAAGGTGGTCTGGAGGATGCCGGCCCGGCCGCCGCCCATGCCGATGCCCCAGGCCAAGGCGGTCTGCATTGCATGACCGGTCTCGTCCTTCTCAATGGCAACCAGGCAGGGCACGCCGCTGCCTTCGACGAAGCAGCTTCGGACGGTGTGGCCCGGGCCCTTGGGGGCGATCATGATCACGTCCACGCCCTTGGGCGGGATGATGGCCTTGAAGTGAATATTGAAGCCGTGGCAGAAGCCCAGCGTCTTGCCGGGTTTGAGGTTCGGCTCGATTTCCTTCTTGTACACGATGGCCTGCAGCTCGTCAGGCAGCACGATGATAAGCAGGTCGGCCTGCTTGGTGGCCTCAGCGGCCGAGACGGGCTTGAAGCCGTGCTGAATGGCCGTCTCGTAATTGTGCGTGCCCGGCAGTTCGGCGACGATCACCTTGATGCCGCTGTCGCGCAGGTTCTGGGCGTGGGCATGGCCCTGCGAGCCGTACCCGATCACCGCGACGGTCTTGCCCTTCAAGGCATCCAGCGAGCCGTCCTTGTCGTACAGAATCTTGGCTATTGCCATTACTAAGCTCCTTAAAGTTGGCGAACGCGTCTTTGTACATCGGCCTGGGCAGCCCGTCAATAGGCAATTCGCGGAACGTCTTTAGTCGAGTGTGTGGGTTCTGGGCTTCCAAGGTCACCGCTGCCAACCCTGCTGGCCGATGAGCGGGACGAAGGTTACGGGGCAGATGTCGCTCTTGGTGGTCGTGCCGCCGACCTTGTCCACCGCGATGAGCATCTGCACCTCCGGTGGGCCGGTCGGCGTGACGATCCGGCCGCCCTCGGCCAGTTGCTCCACCCAGGCCTTAGGAACATCGGGGCCGGCAGCGCCGCAGATGATCCGGTCAAAAGGGGCCTGCTCGCTCAGGCCTAATGTTCCGTCGCCGGTGTAGATGCTCACATTGCCCCGCCCGAGTTCCTTCAGTACGGCCAACGACCGTCGCGCCAGTTCCGGGAACCTTTCTATGCCAAAGACCTCACTTGCCAGCTTGGCCAGGATGGCCGCCTGGTAGCCGCTGCCAGAACCGACGTCCAGGACGCGGTGGTGGGGTTCGATGCGGAGTTCCTGAAGCATAAGAGCGACGATGTAGGGCTGCGAAATCGTCTGGCCCAGGCCGATGGGGACAGGGCGGTCTTCATAAGCGAGATGGCGAAACTCAGCCGGAATGAACCGTTCGCGTGGCGTCTGGGCCATGGCGGCAAGGACGCGCTCGTCGCGGATGCCGCGGCCGCGAAGCTGCCATTGAAGCATCTGCTGCCGCTGGATCTCGAAATGTGACACCGCTTCGGCCATCGCTTCATTCTATCGCAGCGGTTTTTTAGCCTCCTCCAGCAGCAACTCGATGATTCGCGGAATCTTGGCGGCCACTTCGGGCGTCAGTTCCAGGCCCGGCTTGATGCTGCAAGGCTGGACGCCGAAGATGACGATTTCGCCTGGCGCCTCCCCCAACTGCTGGGCCATCTGTACCGAGCCGATGAGACCCAACTCGTGTACGGAAATGGAAACGCTCTCCTGCGCCATCAGTTCGGACATGGAGAGCTGAAAGACGGTGCCGGGTTTCTCGCCGGCGTCGAGGGCATCGACCACGATCACCTTGGGCCGGTTGGCAATCACGTCGATCATGTCGGCGCCCGACGTGCCACCATCAATGATTTCGGTATCCTCGGGCAGGTCCAGGCCCTGCATGGCCTCGATCACGCGCACGCCCACGCCCTCGTCGCGCAGCAGGATATTTCCGATGCCGATAATGAGTTTTTGCTTGGTCGATTCTGTCATACCGAATCATATCGGCGATCCGTCGCGGCCGTCGCCATCTTCGCCGCGGGCGTTGGTGTCAGCCAGGCCGCCCGTGGTCGCTCGTCGGGCTTGACGCGGCGTTCGACGAGCCCCGGCCAGGTTCAAGCTGTGAACTCTGCCTGTCGCTATGCGATGCAATTTATAGTCAAAGTTCCCATTGACAGAGTTGGATTTGTCGCTAAACTTTATATGTCGAGTTGGTTTACGCTCTGGTCTGCCCAGGGAGCGGCAGAGCAAATATGTTTCGCACTGAAAGAGGGTGTGTGGGCGACTCGCTCACGCAGGCACACCTTAGGCCGCACGGCCAAGTTCCCGATACGGTTACACCGCGTCTTTATCGTCTGAAGCATACTCGCCTGCACAGAGTCGGTCAGCATCGGCGACGACTCCGGGCGGGAGCCAATCGCATAGAAAAAGGAGAGAGCCATGAGAAGTCGAGCACTTGGCAGGGGAGTCGCAGCCGTAGGCGTGCTTCTCGTATTCACAGCATTTGCAGGGGCGGCGGCACTGACGTGGACGGGCGCGGGCGGCGACAACCTGTACGCTACGCCCGGAAACTGGGACGGCGGCGCCGCGCCGTACACGACGACATTCCTCAGCCGGCAGATCGTATTGCCGGATGCGACCCCAACGTCCCCGACGGCCTTGACGATCAGTGGCACGTCGTACGGCGGCGGGGTTCTGATTACGGCTTCGCACGACGTGACGGTCGCGGGCTCCGGCAGCTCGTATTGGAACCATGATTCCAACGCGACACTCACAATCGCTCCGGCCGACGGGCAGGCGCATACCTACACCATCGGTGGTCTCAGCCAGTTCCCGCAAGCGAACAGTGGTGACGGATTCCATGACACCACCTACGACGTCGGCGGAACGAGCAAGCTCATCTTGAACACTGCCATCTCGCTGAGCTCGCCTAACAACTTCAACAAGAACGGCACCGGCACCTTTCAGTATGGGAACGCTGGCGCGGCCGCTATGAATCTGACCTGCACCAACTTCAACATCAACGCCGGCGTGGTGGACATGCAGAGCAATTACTATGCGTATTTCACGCCGAGCGCCGGCGGCATGACGATTAAGATCGCCAGTGCAGCCGCGCTGTGGATCTCGCTGAATCCCATCTCCAACAACGGCGCCGCGAATATGCTGACCTTCACGGGTGGCGGCAGGATCATGATGAACAGCAAGTTGGACGGAAGCGGGACCAAGAAGAACTGGGGCGGCACACTCGGCTCGACATTCGCGCCGGGCACTGACGGGACGGCCGGCTTGTTCACAATCAACGGCGGCAGCATGACGTTCTCCGCGTACACGACTACTCCCCGGTATAACACGCTGAAGATCGACATCATCGGCAGCGGCACGGTCGCCGGCGCCGACTTCGATCAACTGAGTACCGACTGCACGCTGTCGGGCTTGAGCACGGTT
Organism: uncultured Planctomycetota bacterium; assembly: GCA_903892515.1. Taxonomy (GTDB): domain Bacteria; phylum Planctomycetota; class Phycisphaerae; order SM23-33; family SM23-33; genus CAITIS01. The sequence continues at coordinate 32,491 of CAITIS010000004.1, forward strand.
GACCTGGTTGTCAACGGAACCGGCGCGGTGGCTGGCAACAGCTACACGTTCCTGACCTCGGCCAACAACATCGCGTCGCAGTCGTTCCGCAGCGTGGTGGTGAACAACACCGCCTTGCCGTACACGGTCAGCCCGATCGCCAGCAACCTGGGCTACCAGATCAGCTTCACCCCCGAGCCGTGCATGCTTGGCTTGTTGGGGATCGGCAGTCTGATCGCCCTTCGCCGTCGCGCTTAAGCAAAGGCAGTGAGCAAGGCTCTTTGTCTCTGAGCGGCTTGGAAGCATGGAGCACACACGAGAACGTTGGCAGGCCGACTGGGTCTGCCGACGTTCTCTGTTGCACGGGAATCAGAGAAACGGAAACATAGGAGAGGCTCGATGAGCAGAACGGCTTTTATCGTCGGTGTGTTCGCGTTGGCTTTCACTGTCGCTGCGGCGATGGCGGGCAATCAGACCATTTCGACCAACACCGTCTGGTCGGGCACGGTCACCGTGGACGGCACGGTTACGGTGAACTCCAGCGCCAGCCTCACGATCCAGCCGGGCACCACCGTCAACTTTGTCGGTACGGGCAACATCACCTTCAGCAGTGCCGGGCTATTCTCGGCCCAAGGCACAGCGGCTGCGCCTATCCAGTTCAACGGCACGCAAACCGGGTATTTGGCGGGCAATCCGACAGGGGTTTCCCTCAGCAACTGCGCGTTCTCGGGCCTGGGCACCAGTTCAACAAAGTGGCTGAGCCTCAACCCCTCCAGCAGCAGCCTGGGCTTTTCCATGACCAACTGTTCGGCCACGGGCAACACCAACAAATTCTCAACCGGCGGCAGCGGCCCCGTTACGATCTCGGGCTGCTCGCTGCTGGACAACGGGGAACTCGACCCCTGGGCCAACGGCAACGCGTTGGTCAGCATCACCAACAACAATATCCGCGGATCGATGGTCTGGACTCAAGCCACCAGCGGAAGCATCAACGTCAGTCACAACGTCATCCTCAATGGCACGATTTGGGCTAAGGCCTCCTCGGTGAACACCACCGTCGTGGCGGACAACTACATTCACGACACCGCGGCGAATTCGCAGTACGGGATTCTGTACACGGTCGGACAGATCTACAACAACGTCGTCCGCGGCTGCACCTGGAACCTCAGTGGCAGTGGCGGCCACGTGTACAACAACGTCATCGAATCGCTTACGGCCGCCGACGCCGCTGCACGCGGCGATGGCACGCATGAGAACGTCTACCCACCCACAGACAACTCGGTATTCGAGCGGAACCTATTTCTGAACGCGTGCAACTCCGGTTCGATCATGACCAACGGCACGAGCGTTGGGACGGGCGTCGTGTTCCGGAACAACACGTTCGACCAACGCGGCGCCGTGGGCAGGAATTCGACGGCCTGCTTCTGGCTCAACCACTTGGCGACCGTTACGCCGACAAATGGCATGAACATCCGCAACAACCTCTTCCTGCGCGGTGGCCGGATGTACGATGAGATGTCTCACCCAGATTCGGCCAGCTATATCGACTACAACTGCTGGGCTGGCCGGACTACCGACGGCTGGTCGGGCACAAGCCCGACGTCGCCACGGTTCGTGAACGTTTCTATTACCGGCAAGGTCGAAGGCGACGACGGCTTCGGCATGCACGACACAATGCTGCCGACGTCGGCATCCGGATTTGACCCTGCCAGCCTGGTGAATAACGCGAACTTCGTCGATCCCTACAGCGACGCGGACATGCTGGCCGGCATGTACACCAACGCCCAATTGCTGGCCCTGTACCAGCAAGCGTACACGCCCGTGGCGGGTTCGGCCCTGATCAATGCCGGCAGCCCGACCGATGCATCCGACCCGGCCGTCGCGTACGGCCAGATCGACATCGGGGCGATCGAAGTGGCCCTGCTGCCCGGCGACGCCAACACCGACCGCAAGGTAACGTTCGCTGATTACATCGAACTGGAGCGCAACTTCGGTGCGACCAATGCCACCTGGGCCATGGGCGACTTCAATGGCGATGGCAAGGTGACCTTCGCGGATTACATCATCCTCGAAGGCGGCTTCGGCAAGAGCGTGCCTGAGCCGATGAGCCTGTCGCTGCTGATCGTTGGCTTGGCGACGTTGCTTCGCCGCAAGACGCATTAGTGGCCGCAAAAGCCACAGCCGAGGGCGGCTGTGCTACGGGATCAAACCGGTTCTGGCACGAGCACACGCACTTGAAACGAAGAGGCCTTTCCCTGGCGGGAAAGGCCTCTTCTCTTGGACTCAACCAATGCGTCTTGTAGTGAGCTTTACGCCCTGAGCACCACCTTGGGCCGCTTCTGGCCAGGCCGGAGCAGGTGTACCGCACAGGCCAGGCAGGGGTCGAAGGAGTGCACAACTCGCAGCAGTTCGATGGGCTGCGTTGTGTCGGCCACGGGCGTGCCCATGAGGGCTTGCTCCATGGCGCCCATCTGGCCGGAGTCGTCCTTTGGCGAGGCGTTCCACGCCGTGGGAGTGATGACCTGGTAGCGGGAGAGCTTGGAGTTGCGGATCTCCACCCAGTGTCCCAGGGCGCCACGGGCCGCCTCGGTCAGGCCGATGCCCGTCCCGCTCGCCGGCACGCTGGCCGCACGGCAGGTCTGGCCGCCAACGACGAGCTGGTTCAGCCAGCCGTCCATGGCGTCGGCGATCTTCTGGGCCTCCAACGCCCGGGCCGCCACGCGGTCGATGACCGACGGGCCGTTGCGGTAGTCGCCGTTCACCCACATGCGGGCCAACGGACCGACTTCGTACACGGCGTTGTCATAGCGAGGGGCCTTGAGCCAGGAATACGCGCCGGCCTTGGCCGGGGACGGAGTCGTCGCGCCGGTGGCTGGATTCAGCCCGGTGGCCGAGGAGTAGTACCCGTACTTCACGTACTCCTTGATCGACGTCGCGCTGACCGTTTGAAGCTGACCGTTGAGGACCCGTCCACGGGCCAGCAGCTTGTTGTTCGTGTTCGTCGTGGACAGGTCGAACACGCCGTACGCCAGCAGATTGCCCGAACCGCGTCCGATGGTCTTGTAGGCCGGGAAGAGGCTGGCCACAGCCAAGGCGTCGGGCACCATCGTATTGGTCAGGAAGTTCCGCAGTTCCGTCAACAGTGCCCGGAAGGCGGTGACCTTGTCGGCGGAGACGATCTCGGAACAGCCGCCGGGAGAGAAGGTAGGCGTGTGCGGCAGCTTGCCGCCGAAGATCGCGCCCATCTGGTGGGCCTTGCGCCGCATCGCCAGGGCCGTCAGGTAATTGTTCACCAGCGACTGGGCTGTTGCGCCCTTGGCCATGTCGCTAGTGGTGTACCGCGGGGTCCACGGGGACATGTCCAGGATGCCGGTGGTGTCAATGTAATCCGGCGCGGCCAAGTGGTAGAAGTGCAGAATGTGCGACTGAATAAAGTTGGCGCCCAGGATCAGGTTTCGCATGACCCGGCCATTTTCGGTCGGAGTGATACGGAAGGCCTGTTCCAACGCCATCGATGACGCCATCGCATGGGATACCGGGCAGACGCCGCAGATTCGCTGCGTCAAGTGCACAGCGTCGCGCGGGTCGCGATTGAGCAGGATGTTCTCGAAACCGCGGAACATCGTGCCTTCGCACTTGGCGTCCACCACCTGCATTTGCCCGTTGACCTGATCCACGGTCACCTCGATGTCGAGATGGCCTTCGATGCGAGTCACCGGACCTACTTTGAAGGTCTTGGCCGCCGCGGTTGCGTGCGGCGTCACAGTCCCGGACGAGGGCTTGGAAGTGGCCGTCGCGGCCTTCTTCGTCTCGACCTCGTTCTCTGTCTCTTTCTCTTTCGTTGCCATGAAAAGTAGCTCCTAGCTCTTGAATCGAGTCAAAGGGTTAGTCGTCGCCGCCGGAAGATCCGCCGGTGATGGACGGGTGGCCAGAGGGCAGAGCGCCGCTTCGGCCGTCACTGTGGCACTGGGCACAAACGGCAGCGTTACTGGTTCCACCGCCAGTGGTCCCGCCGCCGGTGGTGCCGCCGCCAGTCGTGCCGCCCGGAATGGACGGGTGGCCCGCAGGCAGAGCGCCGCTCCGGCCGTCACTGTGGCACTGGGCACAAACGGCCGCATTGCTGCCACCACCCGTGCTGCCCGTGCCGTGACAGGTCGAGCAGGGCTGCCGGTTGCCGTGGCTCTGCGTGGGCGGCGTGCCGTAGGCCGTTGTCAGGCCCCACTTGTAGAAGGGGCTGTAGTTGTCGGGGAAGCCCGGCTGCGTGCAGCCATGACAGGGGGCGCCGGCCTTGACGCACCAGTTCACGCCGGGCGTATTGGCGGCGGCGCTGTTCCAGCCGCGCGTCGGGCAGTCGCAGTACGTCTCAACGCCGCGGCAGCCCAGCAGCCGCAGACAGCCGGGGCTGCCCAGCGTCCGGGCATACGTGCCGCTGTTGTAGGCGGCCAGGTTGGGGCAGTTGGAGTGGACCGTCTTGCCGAAGAAGTCGGTTGGCCGGCCCTGGGCATCCAGAGTCGGCGCTCGGCCATTCTGGATCATGTACGCGATCGTGCCCACGATCCAGTCCGGGCTGGCCGGACAGCCGGGGATATTCACGACTTTCTTGCCGGTCCCCAGGATGGTTTGCACGCCACGGGCGCCGGTCGGGTTGGGCGTGCCGGCCGAGACGCCGCCGTAGGTGGCGCAATTGCCCACCGCCAGGATGAAGCCGGTGTTCTGGGCGAAGGTCTTGACCGCGTTTTGCATGGTCATGCCCGGCCAGGCATAGCAATACCCGCCGTTGGCATTGGTCGGCACGGCGCCTTCGACGACCAGTACGTACTTGTTCAGACTGCGCGTGTCCAGAGCGGCCTTGACCGCCAGATCGCCGGCGGCGGCCATGACAGTTGGATGGTAATTCAGGTCGATCGTCTTGGTCAGGAGGTTGTCAATGGTGGCGTAATAGATGGTGTTCAGCAGTGATACCGAACAGCCATTACACCCTTGCCCCTGAAGCCATACGACCGCCAGATTGCCTTCAGCTGCCAGTGCTTTGCGGAACCCTTCGATTCCGGCAAAGTTGAGCCCCAACGCAGCCGCTACTGCGGAGGAGCCCTTCAGAAAATCGCGGCGGGTCAAATGCATTGTTGAGTCTCCTTAGACTAAAACTCACCGTTTTGCGGGTTGCCTGTTATGGAGTCGGCCGGGCGCTCCGGCCGAGAGTCATGCGCGATTCGATCCTTGCGAGCCTCCAACTGGGCGAGCATCGCCTGCTGAAGGGCCTGCACGTGGGTCTGGCGGCGATGCTGCCGCCCGAGTTCCTTACCGGCCGCATCGGCCGTGGGGGCGGAAAACACCTCGCCGATCTCCGTCAACCGATCCGCCTTTGTAGAGGCCCAGTCAGAAAAGAGCCTTTTAAGGAGTTCCAGGATCGACGGGGATGTCGGTTGGGTTGCACTCATTGGCCACCTGCCTCCGGCGGGCCGCTGACGCGCTCACTGCTTGCGGTCTGACGCCTGCCATGTCGTATATACCACAGCGTGATACGCATCATATCGACCGGCTCTCAGCTGCACAACAGGAAACTTGCTTACCGCCGCGAAACGAGACACACACAGAGGCTGCACAATCTACGTCTTGCGCCTCTACCGAGAAACTACGCGGGGATGCAGTGGGCGGTGCGAAGAAATTGAACAAATTATCACAACGTGATATAGCTGTGGTGGGCGCGGCGGGTAAGTCGTGAAACGCAAGAGTGTTAGCTGGCCAGGCTGACGCCGATCAGGCGGCCCAAACCGAACGTGATGGCCGCGGCCAGGAGCCCCAGGATGACTTGGCGCGACCCCGTCGCCAGCATGGATCGGCCGGTGAAGAGCGTGATGCCCCCGCCGATGAGAAAAAGCCCCAGCGTGCTGACGCCGGCGCTGACGGCAATGGCGGCCCGTCCGTGCAGGAGCCAAAACGGGAACAAAGGAATCACCGCCCCGACGGCGAAGAGGGCGAACGACGTCACCGCCGCCACGCCGGCTGAGCCGCCCAATTCACGTGGGTCGATTCCCAACTCTTCCCGGCTAAGCGTCGCGATCGCGCTGCCGCGGTCGGACATGATGTGGTCGGCCAGTTCGCGGGCGCGATCGGAAGGCAGGCCGCGGGACTCGTAGATGAGGGCCAGTTCCTCGGCCTCCTCGGCTGGGTTGGCCGCTATCTCGGCCTCTTCAATCTGGATCTGCCGCTGGTATAGTTCGCGCGAACTCTTCACGGAGAGCCACTCACCAATGGCCATCGAGCACGCGCCTGCCAGCAGCCCTGCCAGGCCCGCCAGCAGCACCTGGTTGGGGCTGAATTCCGCCCCGGCCACACCCATGATCAGGCTCAGGTTTGAAAGCAGACCGTCGTTGGCGCCCAGCACGGCCGCTCGCAGCGCATTTCCGCCGCCGGCGCGATGCCGGCCCTCCAGCGTGGCCACCGTCCCACCGTCGATGCCGCCCTTATCGGACGCCATTTCCCGCAGCAGCCGGGCGTGCGAGGCCTCGTCGCCCGCCATGGTGGAGGCGTTCTGGTTGCGATACCCCTCCGAGCCGGCTTCCTCCATGCCGACCACGGAGGGCAGGACCAGGGCTGAGCCAAACCGCTTCGCCAGCCAGATAAGCAGGCGCGTGCGAAGCCGGGGACGGAACCGTGGGAGCGACACGCCCGCGTCGGTCAGCTTCTGCCGCCATGCCTGTGCGTGCCGTTCTTCGACGGCGGCAAAACGACGATAGACCTCGGCCAGATGCGGATCTTTCTCCGCCAAGGCCAGCGCCTGGTACAGCTCGATGCCGTTCAGTTCGTCCGCCAGGTTGGCTAGGCTACGCGGGGATTCCCGATCATCCATGGCTGCTCCTGTCCTGATCGCATGCTTGCCCTTCCAATGTAGCGGCCAAGTCGAGTGCGCCCATAGTGGATCTGCTATTCCACCGTAAGAAACGTGACCTTGCGGGATGCGCAGACCGGGCAGCTGTCCGGCGCCGCTCCGAGCATAAGCGTTCCGCAGACGGGGCAGACCGACATTTGAGTCTCCATATCCTTGCCGGCATGGAGTGCCGCAAGCCCTTGTTTGAGAACGTTGCTGTGGATTTCACTAGCGCCAGTGAGTTTGCGCAACGCGGAGGCCTCGCTTGGATGGTCTGTTTGCTCGGCCTGGGCCGAATGCTTCGGCAGCACCTCGCTGGCCAGGTAGTGCTCGTAGTCGGCGCTGGCTTGAAGATTGGCGGCAGTGTCTTTGACGGCCTCTCGCACGAGCAGCAGCAGGTCAGCGTGGACCCGCTCCGCCTCGGCCAGAGTGCGGAAGAGCCTGGCGATTCCGGGGCGTTTGTCCCGCATCGCCTGCTGGGCGAAGACGCGGTAGGAATACCCAACCTGGCATTCCTCGGCGAAGTCGTCCTTCAACTCTTGGGCCAGGGATTTTTCCGCCGGCTGCGAACTGGCGGGCTGCGTGGTCTGGGCCATCAACGAACCGATCGGCCCGGAGGCTGCGTATGCCATGGCCGCCAGCGCGGGCACGCCCAGCACGCTAGTAAGAAAGGTTCTTCGAGACGATTCCAGTGAGTCGGCGTCTGTAAGCGTTTGGGGGGCACTCTTCACCTCGGCCATAAGAACTCTCCTGCAAAGGGTTGTGAGATTCTAGGCGCGCGGGGCTGATGCCCGGCACACTGTTGCAACTCATATGCTGGATGCGGTTGTCGGTGGCACGGTCTTTATGGCGTGACGCTGGAAAATACAGTTCCCGATAGGGATTTTCTGGAAACCGCGGCGACAGCATTCCTACCATGCAGAGACTTCGACCGGGACTTTCGGCAAGTCCTTCTGCGGAATTGGATCAGTGTTCCTTCGCCGGGAACCGGAATACATGGATATGGACTTCCGTCGCGCTGAGGCAGGGACAGCCAGGAGAAGAGTGTTACCGATGAGGCTATCGGCCGGGATAGGGTGCATCATTCTATTGATGTTCGTGGGATGCTCCCTCGAACCGCCGGCGGCATCGTCGGAGCGAAAGTCGGTCGCGCAAGCGGGCCGGCGCTACGAAAAGCCATACGACCAGCGTCAGATTCCCGAGCTTCCGTCGCAGCCCACTTGGCAGGATGTTTTGCAGCGGGCGTTTCTGGCCAATGGCGAGTTGGAAGCGGCGTACTTCGAGTGGAAAGCGGCAGTGGACGTGATTCGCGGCACGGGCGAATGGCCCAACACGATGACCGGGCTGGGCTACAGCTACTTCTGGAGTCGCGACAACATCAAAGGCTGGAACCGCACTACCCTCAATCTCCAAAGCGATCCGTCGGCGACGGTGGCCTTCCCGCTCAAGACGGCCCAGGCCGCCAAGATCGCCCACGACGACGCCGTGGCGAAGGCTCGGCGGTTCGCTGAGACCAAGTTCGCCGTGCAGCGAAAGGTGTTAACCGCGTACTATGAGTACGCCCTGGCCTCCGAGAAGCTCCGGCTGCAGCAGGAGAGCGTGCGACTGCTGCAAGTCATTGCCGATTCCGCCGGACAGCGCGTGCAGACGGGCGGCCCGCAGGAAGATATGCTGCGTGCGCAGACAGAATATGAGCTGGGCGACAACGAGTTTGAGAACCTCAAGGTGGATGTCATGGTTCAGCGGGCGAACCTGAATGCGCTGCTGAGCCGGCCACCCGAAGCTCCGCTGGACGTGCCGCAATTGCCGCCGGCGCGAAGCTGGCAAGGTCAGGAAGACCGGCTGATTCTCCAGGCCGTTGACGCCAATCCCGAACTGGCAGCGTTGGCGGCTGAACTCAAGAGTCGCCAGGACGCGGTCGAACTGGCGAAGCTGGCGTGGATCCCGGACTTTAACATTGGCTTTTCCTGGACGGGTGACGCGTCCAAGGCGATCAACGCGATGATTATGGCCCCGACGACCGTGTTGCGGATTTCCGGCCAGATTGACGCATCCAAATCGCTGCTTCGGCAGGCGCAGGCGACGACGCGGCAGACCCAGAGCGACAAGGCGGCCGAGTTTCTGTCTGCCTTCTACGAGTTCCACAACAGCCAGCGTCAGGTCGAACTGTTTCGCTCGCGGATCCTGCCGCGGGCGCAGCAGACGTGGGAAAACTCGACCCGGCTATACTCCAACGGGCAGTCGGGCGTAGTAGATTTCATCCAGAGCCAACGGACGCTGCTGCAGGTGCGGCAGTCCGTGGCGGAATCGGCCATGATGCGTGAGAAGAAGCTGGCGGAGATGGAGGCCTTGGCCGGAGTGGATATTGAGGCCGTCGCGACGGCTTCCACGCAGCCGGCGTCGGCGCCGAGCCATGACAAGCCATAGTAACAGGACGAACGATGGCAACAGAACAGCCCAATGAGCAGCCCCGCAAGCCGAGCTTCCGCAGGAGGCTTTTGACCGTCTTTGAGATCATCAACGTCCGGCTGCGGTTTATCGTGTTGATGGTCATCGTCGGCTTGATCGCCGGCAAGTGGGAAGACATCAGCAATCACCTCGATCGCTGGTTCCGGCCTCACCATGAAGCCGCCACGCAGCAGGCCGGCCAGGAGATGGAATACTACTGTCCCATGCATCCCCAGGTCGTGCGGCCGGCGCCGGGCAACTGCCCGATCTGCGGCATGGCGCTGTCGCCTCGCCCCAAGCAGGCGCAGCAAGTTCTGCCCGAAGGCGTGCTGGCCCGCGTGCAGTTGACGCCGCAGAAGATGATCATGGGCCGGATCGGCGTCAGCCCCGTCGAGCACCGCCTGCTCAGCCGGGAAGTGCGGGCGGTGGGATTCGTTGACTATGACGAGACGCGGCGGGCGACCATCTCGGCCAGGACGGCTGGGCGAATCGACAAGCTGCTGGTCAATTACGTCGGCCAGCGCGTGGACAAGGGCGAGGAACTGGCCCTGTTCTATAGCCCCGACCTGGTCGTGGCGCAGCAGGAGCTTCTGACGGCCGTGAATGCGGGCAAGGTCTCCAGCACGCCCGGCGGCCAGATTCTCGTGGATGCCGCGCGAAACAAGCTGTTTCAGTGGGGGCTGACGGGCAAGCAGATCGACGCCATCATCGCCGGCGGAGCGGTGCAGACGGACCTGGCGATTACTTCGCCCATCGTCGGCATCGTCACCGAGAAGAAGGCGTTGGAGGGCCAGTACGTTTCGGCCGGGCAGGAACTGTACACGGTAGCCGACCTGGGCAGCGTCTGGCTGCAAGCCAAGATATTTGAGAGCGAAGTGGCCGGCATCGACGTGGGGCAAGCGGTGGCAGTGGAGACGACGGCGTATCCGGGTGAAACCTTCACTGGTCGGATCGCGTTCATGTCCTACGTGGTTGACCCGCAGACGCGGACAGTTTCGGCCCGCGTGCAGATCGACAACCCGCAGTACAAGCTCAAGCCCGGCATGTACGCCGTGGCCAACATCCGCTTGCCCGTGGGCAAGGTCGAAGAACTAAAGCAGGCCGCGACGATGCCGACGACGCATGAGATAGCGAAGACGGAAGGGCTTATTGGGCCCTACCTGGCCTTGGCCAAGGCCTACGCAGCCGACAAGACCGACGAATCCGCCTTCACCGCGATGATGGCCGCAGCGCATGAATTCGCGCAAGTCGAGCCGGCGGGGCAGGCCTTGCTGGCGGCGATTCACAGTGCGATGGGCAAGGATCTCAGCGCTCAGCGCGAGGCTTTCAAGGCCATCAGCACCGAGATGATCCATCTGCTGCAAGCCCGCCCGCCCGAAGGCAGGACGCTTTACACAGCCCACTGCCCGATGCTCAACGGAGACTGGCTGACGGAATCGCGTGAGATACTCAACCCGTATGCAGGCAGCCAGATGCTGACCTGCGGCGAGATCACCGGCGAGTTGAAGCCGACCGACCTGCGTGAAGACGCCCAGTTCGTGCAGGGATATTACTGTCCGCTGACGCCCGATGCGATCACGCCCACGTCGCAGCCATGCCCGCTTGACGGTCAGCCGCTTATGCTCGTGCGGCGGCAGAAGGTGTTGGCCGTGCCGGTATCGGCCGTGATCGACACTGGCACGCGGAAGGTGGTATATCGTCAGGATGGCGAAGGCGTTTTCGACATGATCGAGGTGAAGTTGGGCGAGCGGGCCGGAGAGTTCTTCCCGGTGATTTCGGGCCTGACGGGCGGCGAGCAGATCGCATCGGCGGGCACGTTCCTGGTCGATGCCGAGAACCGGCTCAACCCGGCCGTCAAGGCGCAATACTTCGGCGCCACGGGCTCTCCCGAGTCACCGGCAAGCGCGGCGCCGGCACCAACTCCGGCACATCAGCATTAGCGGCGGGCGAACTGAGTGTCGCGGGCGTCTCGCCCGCGTCCGAGGAAATTGAAAGCCTGATTCTCAAACGTGGGCGAGACGCCCGCGACACGAAGCGGCGACGGTGAGACTTGATAGCACGCATCATTGAATACTCCATACGGGCGCGATTCATCGTCATCCTGCTGACCGCGGCGGTGGCGGTGTGGGGCGTGTATTGCGTTCTGCACACGCCGGTGGACGCCATCCCCGACCTGTCGGAGAACCAGGTGATCGTGTTTGCCGACTGGGCGGGGCGGTCGCCGCAGGAGATCGACGACCAGGTCACGTATCCGCTGTCACGCAACCTGCAAGGCCTGGCGGGCATCAAGGAAATCCGCTCCCAGAGCGAGTTCAACTTCTCCATGATTACGATCATCTTTGATGATCGGACCGACTTCTACTTCGCGCGGACGCGGGTGCTGGAGCGGCTCAACACGGCGGCGACCTACCTGCCTGCCGGCGTGGTCCCGTACATGTCGCCGGATGCAACCGCGCTGGGACAGATCTTCTGGTACACGATCGAGGGCGACGGCTACAGCCTGGATGAACTGCGGGCGCTACAGGACTGGTTCGTGCGTTACCAGCTTTACGTGCCCGGCGTGGCCGAGGTCGCCAGCGTCGGCGGCATGGTGCGCGAGTACCAGGTCGATGTCGATCCGCAGAAGTTGCGGGCGTACGACCTGCCGCTGGGGTCGGTGTACGATGCGGTGGCACGCAGCAATGTGGCCGTGGGCGGAAAGGTTTACTTTGAGGCCAAGGCCGAGTACTTGATCCGCGGCGTGGGCTGGCTAAATGGCGTCCACGACCTGGAAAACACGGTGGTGACGCAGCGCGGTGGCGTGCCGATCCTCATCAAGGATCTGGCCGTCGTGCAGCTTGGGCCCGAATTCCGCCGCAGCGTGTTGGAGAAGAACAACCGCGAAGTTACCGGCGGCGTGGTGTTGATGCGCTACGGCGAGAACCCGCGTGAAGTCACGCAGGCCGTCAAGGACCGCATCGAGCAGATCCAAAAGGGCCTGCCCGCGGGCGTGCGGATCATTCCCTTCTATGACCGCACCCGGCTGATCGACGGCGCGATCCACACGCTCACGCGCACGCTGACCGAAGAACTCATCATCGCCAGCCTGGCGGTGTTGCTGATCTTAACGCACCTGCGTTCGGCCTTCGTCGTCTGCGTCACGCTGCCGCTGGCGGTGCTGTTCTCGTTCATCCTCATGCACTACCTGGGCATTCCCAGCAACATCATGTCGCTCTCGGGCCTGGCCATTTCCATTGGCATCCTGGTGGACGCGGCCGTGGTCATGGTCGAGAACGCCACGCACGAACTCAAGCTCGAGTATGGCGACAAGAAGGTCCACGGCGATACCACCGAGATCGTTATCCGTGCCTGCCGGTTGGTGGGCAAGCCCATCTTCTTTGCCGTGATGATCATGCTGCTCTCATTCCTGCCGGTCTTCGCATTGGGCGGGCAAGAGGGCAAGATGTTCCACCCGCTGGCGTTCACCAAGACCTTCGCCATGATTGGCGTGGCCATTCTGGCGATAACGTTCGTGCCGGCCATCATCCCGCTGCTCATCAAGGGGCACCTGCGTTCCGAGCGGGAGAACCCCATCGTTCGCAGCTTCATCAACATCTACAAGCCCGTGCTGGAATGGCTCATGCACATCCCGGCCATCGGCGTGTGGTTCATGGCATTCCTGTTTTTGATCGGGCTGGGACTGGCCGGCTTCATTGGTCCGGGCGGCGGATGGCTGGCAGCCTTGGCCATTGGCGTGCTGCTGCTGGCCGGCAGTGCGTTCTTTGCCCGTACGCACAGCCAGGTGATCGCGCTGGTGCTGCTGGGCGTAACGGCGTTCTGGGCGTGGCACCTGCCTAAGCTGGGACGCGAGTTTATGCCGCCGCTGGATGAGGGCAGCGTGGTGGATATGCCCGTGACCTCGCCGCGCGTCTCCATTGCCCAGGCCAGCGACGACGTGAAAGTGCGCGACCAGGTGATTCGGAGCTTTCCGGAGGTCGAGCAGGTCGTCGGCAAGGTTGGCCGGGCGGACACCGCCACTGACGTGGCCGGGCTGGATATGGTCGAGACGATTGTCACGTTTGGGCCCAAAGATCTCTGGCCCAAGCGCAAGATGCGCGTTGAGGATGTTGAAGCGGAAGCCCGCGATGTCATTCGGACCCTGATCGAGCGGAAGTATGTTCAGGACGTTTCTCAAGTGCGACTGAAAGAGCGAGAGAATCCGCAGGACAAGCCTGACCCCAGGATCGTCAAGGCTATGACGGACTTCGACCGGGCCATGCGGGAGTTCTCGCGCCGCCGCATGAGCGAGTACTACCAGGTGCTGGGCAAGGAACTGGCGCGCGGCAGCCTGGATGACTTCCTGGCCCAGCTTTCGGCCAAGGGCCAACTCAAGCGCCAACCGACGCAGCGGGAACTGGACGACATCAACGCCGCTTTGGCCAAAGAGCACGGCTCTTTCCTGGCCGAGTTGCCGCGGCGCGAGGAATTGGGCCTGCTGCTGGATCAGGCCATTGACCAGCTTGCGCAGCGCGGCATTGTAGAAAAGACGCCCGAGCTGCTCCTGCCTGCCCCCAGCGTGTGGGCTGAAATGGGCGACGCGGTCAGTTCCGTCCTGGGGCGGGAGAAGAACTCGCTGGTCAAGGACCTTTACCAGTCCTACACGAAGCGCCGCGACAAGCTTCTGGCTCGGGAAGTGCAGAAGATCAACGACGAGATGGAAGCCCGTGCCTTTGGCGATATGGAGTTCTACCTGATCCAGGGCATTGTCGGCCGGGCTCGCGATGCCGGTCTGGCTGGGGCCGTCCAGCCAGGCAAGGACGACCTGGAGGCGCTGGGACGCGAGCGTGAGAAGGCCTTCCACCGGGCGAATTTCCTGTATCACAAGGTCAAGGAAGACCTGGTCAAGGAGATGGACAGCGAGCTGCAAATGCCTGGCTGGGGCAATATCTGGACGCAGCCCATCGTCAACCGTATTGACATGCTCTCCACCGGCGTGCGGACCCCCGTGGGCGTGAAAGTCTACGGCGGCCACCAGGAGGACCTGACCGAAGAGACCGTCGAGAACGGCCAGAAGAAGACCGTCGTGAAGGAAAAGGGCATCCAGACCATCGCCAACGAGGTCGCCGCCGTGCTGAAGGATATTCCCGGCGCGGTGGATGTCTTTCCTGACCAGGTGACGGGCCGGAGCTATTTGCAGATCGACATCGACCGCGAGAAGGCCGCCCGCTACGGCGTGAACGTGGCCGATGTGCAGGACGCGATTGAGATCGCCCTGGGCGGCAAGGAAGCGACCAAGACCGTCGAAGGCCGGCGGCGCTTCCCGGTCCGCGTCCGCTACGCCCGCGAGTTCTGGCAGGACGAGCCGGCGATTCGTCAGGCCTTGGTTACCGGCCAGAGCGAAGGCGGCCAGATTGTGCAGGTGCCGCTGTCGGACGTGACGGAGATCAAAGTCGTCGAAGGCCCGGGCATGATCAAGAGCGAAAACGGCATGCTGCGGGCGTACGTGCAGTTGGGCGTGCGCGGGCGAGACATGGTCGGCTTCGTAGAGGAAGCCCAGCGGGCAGTGGCCGAAAATGTGAAGCTGCCACCGGGGTTCATGATCGGCTGGGCGGGCGACTTTGAGCACCAGGCGCACGCGCGTCAAACGTTGATGGTGATCTTCCCGCTGGTGGTGCTGCTGATCTTTGTGATCCTGTTCGTGACCTTCAACGACTGGCGCGACGCGCTGCTGGTCATCCTGGCCGTGCCGGGCGCCATCGCCGGCGGCGTGATCTTCCAGAGCCTCTTTGGCTTCAACTTCAGCGTGGCGGTGTGGGTGG
Organism: uncultured Planctomycetota bacterium; assembly: GCA_903892515.1. Lineage (GTDB taxonomy): Bacteria > Planctomycetota > Phycisphaerae > SM23-33 > SM23-33 > CAITIS01. The sequence goes on from CAITIS010000004.1 coordinate 47,584, forward strand.
GCTACATCGCCTGCTTCGGCATGGCCACGCAGACGGGCATCGTCATGCTGGTGTACCTTCACGACGCCATTCGCGCCCGCGGCGGGCTGGAGAAAATCGGCTCGCTGGAGGAACTCCGCGACGCCGTCGTCACCGGAGCTGTCCACCGCTTGCGGCCCAAGCTCATGACCGAAGGCGTCGCCATCGTCGGCCTGATGCCCATGCTGTGGGCCACTGGCGTGGGCGCCGAAGTCATTCGCCCCATGGCCGCTCCGGTCCTGGGCGGCCTGCTGGTGGCCGATGAAGTTATTGACCTGCTCATCCCCGTAGTCTTCAATTGGTACCAGGCCAGGCGCTGGCGGCGAGTGCACGGGTAAACACGGGAATCGGGAATCGGGAAGCCGGAATCCGGAAGCCCGTGTCACAGGTATGCGCGCCGTAGGCTGAGACGGCTTCGCACTTTCTTGCGAAGGCGGCTGTGCCTATGTTGGCGTCTCGCATAGGTAGAGCCGCAAGAAGACGCGGCTCAACCTATGGCACCCAGCCGGGAGTTGGAATCCGGTATCCGGAACCTGGAAAAACGTGCTACCTTGAGGCGTGAGTTTCTGTGGGCCGCATTTACCGGATTCCTGATTCCCGATTCCGGATTCCTAGCTTTGAAAGAGGTCTATCTTGTCAATCGAGAGTTTGAATGAGCGTTTCGCGATTCCTGGGGCGTTGTTCTTCCAGGCCGGGCCGGGCGGCATGCCCATGGCTGTGCTGACCGGCAAGGGCGGCCAGGCCCATGTGATGCTGCATGGCGGCCACGTTGTGCACTTCCAGCCGGCGGGGCAGTCGCCGGTGCTGTGGATGAGCCAGAAGTCGATCTTTCAGAGCGGCAAGGCCATTCGCGGCGGCGTGCCGGTGTGCTTCCCCTGGTTCGGGGCTTCTACGCACGTCCCTAACGCGCCGGGGCACGGCATCGCCCGGCTGAAGGAGTGGGAGTTCATCTCCGCCCACGTGTTGGCCGATGGCCGGGTCGAGGCCGTGCTGGCAATGCGGTCAGACGAGTGGACGCACGAGTTCTGGGAGCCCGGGTTCGTGCTGATGCTGGTCGTGACGGTCGGCGCCACGCTCACGATGGCCCTGACGGCCACTAATATCGACCGCCGGCCCGTCGCCATCACCGAGGCCCTGCACACGTACTTCAGCGTCTTTGACGTCCGGCAGATCCGCATCCACGGCCTGGAGGGGCTGGAGTACATCGACACCGCCGGCGGCGGGCACAAACTTGCCCGCCAGGACGATCAGCCCATAACCATTGAGGCTGAGACGGATCGCGATTATCTCAATACGGCTGCGACGGTCGTGATCGAGGACCCCGCCGCTGGCCGGAGCATCACCATCGAGAAAAGCGGGTCGAACTCGACGGTCGTTTGGAACCCATGGATTGACAAGGCCGCCAAGATGCCCGACTTTGGTGACGATGAGTGGCCGGGCATGGTCTGCGTCGAGACGGCCAACATCAGCGCCGACGCCGTCACCATCAAGCCGGGCAAGAGCCACGTGATGCAGGCGAAGATTTCCGTCAGCCCGCGGGCCTCGCTGACGTCGTTTGCTTCAGCCCGCGCTTTTTGAGGAACCTATGCGAGTGCGCACGATGCTTGTCTCGGTGATTGCGGTTCTTTCTCTTATCGGAGTGATCTGCATGACTGCACGCGGAGAAGCCCCGGCCGCTAGTGCGCCGGCCATTGAAGCCAACACGCTCTACGAGATCACCTTCACCGCCAAGCCGGTCGGTAATCCGTTCCATGATGCGACGTGTCAGGCCGAGTTCACTTCACCCAGCGGCAAGAAGATCGCCGTAGGCGGGTTCTATTATGGCAGCGAAGAGTTTCGCATCCGCTTCGTGCCACGCGAGCAGGGAACTTGGACATGGACGGCCGAATTGACGGGCCAGGGCGAGACTTCGGCCAGCTCAGTCGAGCCGCGGCAGGAGAAATCGGGCGGCTTCGTCTGTAGCGGCGTCAGCGGGCATGGCTTTCTCCAGGTCTCGAAGCGCAACCCATATAGGCTGGAGTACGACGATGGCACGGCCTTTTACCCTATCGGCATCCAAACCTGTAGTTTCCTCGGCCCTGATTTCGCCGGCGAGCCGGGACAATCGCGCGAAGGCTGGACGGACAACAAGACGTGGCTCAAGGCCTTTGCCGGTAGCGTGAATTTGGTGCGGACTCAGTTCGGGCAGGGCACGACCGCTGGCTGCGCTCTGCCGCTGATTCCTGGGGGCGGCGACGGCACGGTCTACGACACCGACCTGGCCGCCAAGATCGACCAGGCGTACGCGCAGCATCGTGCCGTCGGCATCAGCCAGATGCTCATCCTCTTCCAGGACATGAGCCTGTGGGGCAGTAGGCCCACCGCCTTTGGCCACGGCAGGGACCTCGCCGGCTATAAGAGCGTGGAGGCGCCAAACCTACCGTTGCAGGAGCAGTATATCCGCTACATCGTGGCGCGGTGGGGGGCGTTCGTGGACGTCTGGGAACTGTATAACGAGGATTCCTACAGCCCGGACGACTACCTGGCCCACTTGGCCAAGGTCGTTCGAGCCGCCGACCCCTACGGCCACCTGGTCACCAGCACGTACTGGCGGAAGAGCTTCACGTGGTCCGACATCGTGACGTGGCACGAGTACATGGGCATGCCGGCCAGTGGCGTGGACAGCCAGGTCGTCAGTCAACTGGCCCAGTTCAAGTCCTACGGCAAGCCGGTGGTCAATACCGAGTTCGGCAACCAGGGCATCCTGTCCAACGTTGACCCGCTCAAATGGCGGATCGCAACGTGGACGGCGTTTATGAACGAGGGCAGCATACTCTTCTGGTCGGCATCCAATCGTCAATTGAAGGTTGGCGAGAATGCCGGCAAGGGCAACGCCAATGCGTACATCGGCCCAGACACCAGGCAACATCTTCGCGTTCTGAATGAGTTCACGCGCGACCTGCCGATCGACATGCGGCCAGTATCGGCCGGCTATACGCACAATCACGGGGACATCCGCGCCTATGCACTTTCGAACGGCGCGGCCACCGTTGTGTACGTTCACCATTTTTCCGACCGCGCCAAGGCGCACCAGGTCGCGCCGCTGCTGGTGGAAACGGGGCCTGGCGAGTTCCGCTATCGCTGGATCAATCCCGAAGACGGCAAGGAGGTCGCTTCCGGTGAACTTATGAGCTTACAGCAATATGCTTCGCTGAAGGTTCCGCCCGTAACGGTGGACCTGGCCTGCCGGATCGACCGGGTGGAGGCCACAAGCAAGCCGGCGCCGTGAAACCGGTCTTTGCCAAATGAAACGCCGCGGGCGGCCCGATTGGACCGCCCACTGTGTTTCTTCTCGATCTTTGTGTCAGCACATCGATGTGCTGTTTGGAACTGGTGTGCCCCGCGGCACAGCCGCCCTCGGCTGTGGCTGTTGCGGCCATACGATGTCTTCTCACGCTGTTCCACGCCCGAGGGCGGGCGTACCACGGGTTATGAAACCGGTTCTATGATCTGCGCTTCAGCATGGCCAAGCCGCCAACTGCCAGCAGCGACAGCGTCATCGGCTCGGGCACGCTCTTGCCAAAGCTGGTTTCAAGCATGATGTAGTCAGCGAAGGTCACCTTGCCGTCGCCGTTAAAGTCGCCCATCGCCCACGTCGCGTTGGTTGCACCGAAGTTACGTTCCAGAATGACGTAGTCGGCGAAAGTCACCTTGCGGTCCATGTTGGCGTCGCCGGGCAGCAAGGCCACTTCGATGGCGCCGATGTCCACTTGGCCGTAGGCGACGGCCGGGTCGGAGGCGTCAGCGGGGCTGCCGGCATTGATGAGAGCCGAACCCGCCACGGGCGTGAAAGCCTGCTGATACAGGGCCAGGAGTTGCGCAGTCGTGTGCGTGCCGGCCAGCATGTCGGCGTCGGCGTAGGGGTCCACGAAGTCGGCGTTGGCTACCAGGCTGGCCGGGTTGAAGCCGGCGGCCAGCGTCGGCAGGGTGACGTCGTGCATGCCGAAGCCGTCGTCGCCTTCGGCCTTGCCGGTCATGGAGATGCTCACAAAGCGTGCCGACGTGCCAGTGGCGTACTGGTCCGTGTTCCTGCCGGCCCAGCAGTTGTAGTCCGAATAGGCCAGCGTGTTGGTGATGTCAGTCTCGGCGCCAATTCGGCCGGTCCGCAAGAACAGATTATTGCGGACGTTAATATTGGCTGCCGGCCCGGTCGGCGCCAGGTGGTTGAAGTACATCACCCCGGAGCTGTTCGTGCCCACCACGCCGCGCATGTCAAAGGTGTTGTTGCGGATCACGGCGTTCTTGGCCAGATAGGTGCTGGCGGTCATGAATGCGCCCATGGACGGGTTCAGGATGATATTGCGTTCAACCACGATGCCGTCGGCGCAGTCGTTCACCTGCTCGTGCGTGCTGTCGCCGCGTGTGACGCCCTCGGCCTTGGTGAGGGACTCGATCACGTTGTTGTACATGTGGCCGCCACAGAAGCCAGTGGTCCATGTGCCGCCGCGGATGACGTTGTTGTATATCTGCCCGACCACCGACTGAAGCCCGTATTGTGCCGTCGCTGAGGTGTCGTGAATGTAGTTGTCATGCACGAGGACGTTGTTGACAGGCGCGGCGCCGTCGCACCAGATCGTGCCGTTGATGATCACGTTGTTGCCGACCTCGGTGCTGCTGGCAGAATGGGCTCGAAGTTGTCCACCCTGGATCTTGTTGTTGCTACAAGTGACCGAGCCGCTGGAACTGGTCATGATGTAGATCGTGGCCATGTCGCGCAGATCGCAGTTGGTGACCGATGCTGCCCCGACGCCGTTTGTCTGCATCGGCCCGGAGTTGCTGACGGTGCAGTTGCTCATGGACACGCCGGCGCTGAGGGGGTTGAGGTTCATCCACAGGGTCTTGGCGGCGACCGATCCCATGCCCGAGACGACGCAGTTGCTCAGGGCGATGCCCTTGAGGTTGCCGGTGAGGGTCCCGCACTGGCTACCGTTAAATTGGATGGGCGATGAGGGAGTTCCCAGCGCGGACAACGTGCCCGCGCCGTTAAAGGACATGGTGCCCGCACCAACGAAGTTGACAATCGTGCCCGGCTGGATGGTGAGGTTGGCGTTGGAATTCACCGTGACCGTGCCGTCCACCGTGACGGTGCCCGACCAAACTGTGTTGGTCGAAATCGTCAGGTTGCCGGCCATCGCCACCGTGGCGGCCACCGCCACTGTAAGCACTGCAACGAACAACGAAAGCTTGTTCATCAGATTCTCCAGTTTACGTCACTCACCGAGGAACTATCGGCAGGCTCAGGAGCCTGCCGATTTGTTCAGCGTGTTTCGTCGCCGCCAGGCCATACAGGCCTGCCAGTCTTGTCTACCACTTGCGCTTCAGCATGACCAAGCCGCCCAGAACCAGCACGGACAACGTCGCCGGCTCGGGGGCCAATTCCACGCGGATGGCCTTTAGGCCATTGCCGGCGTCGCCCACGTAGTAGCGGAACTCGTTGGCGCCGGGGGCCGTGCCGGTGACTCGGGTGTAGCCCAGGCCGGTCAGCAGGGTCACGAGGTTGTCGCCGGTGACGGCCGGCACATCGCTGCCGATCGTGCTCAGGGCCGTGCCGCCGTACGTGATACTGGGAGCGACGACCATGTCAAAATCGCCGCTGGCGGTGGCCAGGCTGTCAAGGGCGCTGTACGTGATGCCGTTAAGGATCGATGCGCTCTTGCCGGTCGTGGAGACCAGCAACTTGTCATTGCTGGTGCTGCCGAGATCCAGGGCGATGATCTGACCATTGCTCTCAGTGAAATTGCCGCTCTGAATCTCGATGGTGCCGCCTGCTGTGGCCGTGCCGGGGGCCAGCTTGAACTGCCCGGCCGTGGTGTTGGTGAAGGCCACGTCCAAGTTGTTCAAGATGCCGTTGCCGATCAACAGGCCGGGATTTGTCTGCGACCCTGGCAGGTCATTGGTGTTGTTGGTGGTGCCCAAGGTCTGGTGAGTGGTGGCCACAATCGATCCGCCGCTCAGGGATACCTTTGAGCCGGGATAGAACGTGACCTGGGTGTTGCCCGCGCCGGCGGTGAGGTTAATGGTCCCGCTCAGCAGCGTGGTGCCGCCTTGGTAAGCCTGGCCGAAATTAAGCTTGTTGGCGACGTTCACCGTGCCATCGACCTGCAGCGTTCCCAGATAGGGGTCTGATGCGCCGCGGTTGCCGCCGACAAACAGTCTGGAACTGCCACCGGTGTTGAGGGTGCTTCCGGACTTGACCCAGAGCAATCCGGATTTATTGATAACAGACCCAGGATTACTGGAAGTGCTGTTGAAATTGACCGTGCCGCCGTCGATGATGAAGTTGTCTTCCAGCGTACCGGCGACGCGGGTGCGAGTGGTCCAGCCCACGGCAAACCCGTCGGCGCCGGTGAGGGTCAGCGTTCCCGACTTGACCGTCACGGTGGCCACAAAGGCTGAACCGGAGTTATATCCACCGATATTGTTGTACGTGCCAGAGCCGCCGCCGCCAACCGTCCAGGTTCTGGCCGCCCCCAGGTCGAAGGTGACGTTTATGGTCTGGTTGGTTCCGTTGCCGACCTGGAAGTTGCCAGTGGCCATGTCGGAACTGAGGGTGTAGGTCGAGGTCGTGTTGCCGCCGGTAAAATTAGCTTCGTAGGCCGTGCTGTTGGGCACAATCGACGTGGTCCACGAAGTGGTTTGCGTCATGTCAAACGTGCCGTTTGACTTGGCGGTCTCGACCGTAACGGCCTGCGATTGCCCATAGAACGTGAGTGAAATCAGCGCGGTCAACACCAATAGCTTGCGTGACATGTATCCCTCTCCTTTGGTGGAATTGGCCACCCTCCAAATGCTGTGACCTGCAGAGACGTTCTCCCTGCACGTTGTCTAATGCCTCTCCTGAACCTGTGACCATTATCCCATACCTGTCCCGTTTTACAAGGCGTATATCGCGCAAATGCCTATCGCAGATGCGCAATACGCGATGTGAAGGCCATGTTCTCCGCGGCGACAGGCCCGAGAGCGGCCTTGAAACAGTCGAAAATTAGGCGGATAGGCCGGGTTTATCTCGAAGACACTACAGGATAGCGGCCTTGGGGAAGTCAGCGACTTGAACATCAAAACGCGTGATCAGGCGACCGCAGGTGAGTGTACGCTGCCGGCGACGCAGATCGCTCAGGTTTCCGCTCTGTCGACGCCTTGCCGCCGGCCTGTGCCGCTGCTCGCCTGCTCTGCCTGGCTCGCCTGGGCGAGCCAAAACCGGAGAGGGGGGGATTCGAACCCCCGGTACCCTTGCGGGCACACAGCATTTCCAATGCTGCCCATTCAGCCGCTCTGGCACCTCTCCAGCGGGATGAGGAATAGCGCGGGCCTGCCTGACGGGCAAGCGGCCACGCTGGCCTCAACCGAGCCGCTTACTATATCGGCAGCTTCGCCAAAGGCAAGACGAAAGAATGGCCATTCCATCGCAACTATCGCACGGACAGCAGCGACTTGACGATCTCCGCCCGCAAGGGCTCAAGCTGTTCGGTCTTGCCGCCGGCTTCGGCGCGAATCACCCGGTTACGCACCGGGAAGATCGCGACGAAGTAGCTGTACGGCGTGCCCGTGCGGACTTGGCTGAACTCCAGCAACTGACCTTTCATGCCGGCGGTGCTGGTGACGTCCTCTTGCTTGACGAGCTTATAGCCTCGCTCTTGAAGCTGGTTGCTCGCAGCCTTGGACCAGAACGCCAGGTCTCCGTGCTGCGAGGTGGTTTCGGCGGCAGCGGCCACGACCGCTCCGTCGGCCGACACTGCCCGGTAGTCGTACTCACCCAGCCGTTGCGCATCGACGGCCACGAATCCAGCGGGGGGCGTCAGTTGGGTCGCGGTCTGACAGCCCACCAGGAGCAGGGCCGGAAGCAGCAGGAAAGCGTTTCTCATGGCGTTGCCTTTCAGAATTGCAGGAGACGATCCAGGCCCAGCTCGTCCAGCCACGCAAACGGCAGCTTCGTCTTGACCGAGCTTGGGGCCACGGCGATGGCTGTGAAACGCACCGTGATGGTGGCCATTTCCACCTGGCTCTTGAGGCGGTTGATCTGGCCCTCGATCTGCTCGATCTCCAGGCGAACCTTGGCCATTTCCCGTTGCAGTTCGATGGCGGCGGCGGTGTTGTCGGCCTGCTTGAGCAGGGCCGAGAGCTTGTCCATGTAGTCGCGGGCGTTCCTGAGGCGAAGGTCCATGTCCCGGTACTGCTCAGTTACGTCCTGGGCTGAGACGGTCTTGGCCGTGACGACGCCGAGTTGCTCATAGGCGGCAAAGATCTCGTTGAACTTGGCTGCCGGCACGCGGACGGTGATCGACTCCAACGTCAGCGCCTGCATGTAGCCGCCGACGGATTCGGCCAGCTTCTGGGCCTTGCTGAGGGCGTCTGGAACCTTGTCGGCGACGATGTCAAGCGAGCCGGTGTAGATGACCATGCGGCCGGCTGGCTGGGTCATGCTGGCCGGGCCGTTGGACTCGGGGCTCGTCTCGGACTTTTTAGCGATCTGGTCCCTCAGTTGGACGATCTCCGCCTGCGACTTCTGGAGTTCCTCCATGGCCCGGCGTGAGCCATTGGCGGCGTTCTGGAAGTCAGCGGGTGAGCGCATCGCGCAGCCCGGCGAGCAAAGCGACATCGATAGCATCAGCAGGCACAGCAATCGGTTCATGGTCTGCCCTTTCTGCCGAAACCGGCCAACGTTGTGGAAGGCCCGATCTTTTGACCCTGCGAGGGGTAAGAAACAAGGGTACCTTACGGCTGGCGATGGCTGCCCGCAAGCGCGGTTTGGATGATCGGCAAGGCGTGCCGCTCCGCCTGACACACTCTTGACATGATTCGGCTCGGCCGGTATCTTTCGCCTTTCTGTCAGGCCCGCAAGAATCTGCCCAGACTTGCCGACGGCCTTGCGTTTTGAGCCGCATTGCTCTGGGCCATAGGAGAAACTGAGATGGTTAAGGTCGCAATTAACGGTTTTGGCCGCATCGGCCGGCTGGTCTTCCGCGTCATGGCCGAGAGGCCCGAGAAGTTTGACGTAGTGGCCATCAACGACTTGTTCGACTCGGACATGCTGGCGTACATGCTGCGGTATGACTCAACCCAGGGTCGCTTCCCGGGCAAGGTTGTCGCCAAGCAGGGCGCCATCGTGGTCAACGGCAAGGAAATCCAGATCGTGGCCGAGAAGGACCCCGCCAAGCTGCCTTGGGGCAAGATGGGCGTCGATGTCTGCATCGAGTCCACCGGCCGGTTCACCAACCGGGCCGCCGACGGCAAGCCTGGTTATGACAGCCATTTGATCGCCGGCGCCAAGCGCGTTCTGCTGTCGGCCCCGGCCAAGGATGCCCCTGACGCCACCATCGTGCTGGGCGTCAATGACAACCTGCTCAAGCCCTCTGTCAAGACCGTGTCGAATGCTTCCTGCACGACCAATTCGCTGGCCCCGGTGTGCAAGGTGCTGCACGAGAAGATCGGCATCGTCAAGGGCCTGATGACCACCATCCACGCCTACACGAACGACCAGGCGATTCTGGATATGCCGTACAAGGACAAGCGTCGTGGCCGGGCGGCCGCGGTCAACGTCGTGCCTTCGAGCACCGGTGCCGCCAAGGCGTTGGGCGAGGTCATTCCCGAACTCAAGGGCAAGCTGCACGGCTACGCCCTGCGGGTTCCGGTTCCGACCGGCTCGATCACCGACCTGACCTTCATGGCCGCCAAGAAGACCAATATCGAAGAGATCAACGAGCTCATTCGCGTGGCGTCCGAAGGCCCGATGAAGGGCATCATCGAGTACGTCACCGACCCGATCGTATCGAGCGACATCGTGCACGATCCCCACAGCTCGATCTTTGATTCGACGAACACGCTCGTTCTGGACGGCGACATGGTCAAGGTGACCATGTGGTACGACAACGAGTGGGGCTACAGCAACCGCACCGCCGACCTGGTCGAACGTCTGGCCAAGCTGGGCTAAGCTGACTTTGGCTGGTTAAAGCTGGGTTAAGCTTGAAAAGCCTCAGCGGCATAGGCAAACTAAGGCCCGCCGGGATCGCCCGGCGGGTCTTTTTGTTCCCCAATTAACGAGGAACGTCATGGAAGTACCGATCAGCGAACGACTGAAGAAGCTGCCGCCGTATTTGTTTGCCGACCTGCGCCGCAAGATCGCCGAGGCCAAGGCCAAGGGCGTGAAGGTAATCTCGTTGGGCATTGGCGATCCCGATCAACCCACGCCCGACCCGATCGTGGCTGAGTTGGTGCGCGCGGTCAGCGATCCTGGCGACCCCAATCGCCACCGATATGGCTGCGACGTGCCCGTGCCGGAATTTGCCCAGGCGGTCATCAGCTTCTACCAGCGACGGTATGGCGTGACGCTGCGCGATGAGCAGGTCGTCACCACCAACGGCAGCAAGGATGCCATCGCCCAGTTTCCGATGGCGATCCTGAACCCAGGCGACTTGGCGATCGCGCCTAGCCCGGGATATCCGACCTACAACATTGGCCATGTGTTCGCCGGGGCGGTGACGTACTACGTGCCGCTGCTGGCGAGCAACCGCTTCCTCGTGGATTTCGATGCGATTCCCGAAGACGTGTGCCGTCTGGCCAAGCTGCTCTGGATCAACTATCCGAACAATCCCACCTCGGCCACAGCCGATCTCGACTTCTTCCGCCGGGCGGTGGAGTTCGGGCGCAAGCACAATATCCTGATCGCCCACGATTCGGCCTACAGCGAGAACACGTACGACGGCTACAAGGCCCCGAGCATTATGCAGGTCGAGGGGGCCGACGATGTGGCGGTTGAGTTCTTCTCGCTGTCCAAGGCCTTCAACATGACGGGTTGGCGGGCGGCGTGCGTGGTCGGCAACGCCTCGGCCATCAAGGCCCTGCGGTCCGTCAAGGACAACGTCGACAATGGCAGCCTGCGGGCGATCCAGTTTGCCGCCACCAAGGCGCTGAACATGGCCGAGCAGATATTCCCAGCCATTAACGCGGTGTACCAGCGTCGGCGCGACATGGTTGTAGAGGCCCTCAACGCCAACGGCTGGCGGATCGAGCGGCCCAAGGCGACGATCTACGTGTGGGCTGCCGTGCCGGAGAAGTACAAGGGATCGAGCGGCACATTCGCCGCCGAACTGCTGGACAAGACCGGCGTCGTGGTCACCCCAGGCCGGGGCTACGGCCAGTACGGCGAGGGCTTCTTCCGCATCAGCCTGACGTATCCCGATGACGTGCTGAAAGAGGCGATAGGGCGCATCACAAACATGCGGCTGTAGCGGGAGCCGCGTGCTTCGATTATCTATCGCCACCGACTTCGGCGGTGAGCCGGCATCGGTCGGTCGTGACACACGGGCACTCACGCGGGGCGGGCTATGCCACGTCCCGACCTGTTCGCGGCCAAGTGTCAGCCAGATCGCTTCTACACCTTCACGTGCGGGCGGATGCGGTCCAGGACCGAGTTGGCGATCTTGGGCACCTGCTTAAGATCGTCGACGGAGGAGAACTTTCCGTGCGTCTTGCGGAAGCCGACGATGTCGTTGGCGGTGAAGATCGAAATGCCCGCCTCCTTCATCAGCTCGCTGGCTGTGCAGGTGTTCAGATCCACTTTTTCCGTCGTGACTGGTTGTGCCATAGTTTGTCCCTTTCCATAGTCATCGTAGCACCCGATTTCATCTCCGGCCGCTGACGCAGAGCGTTCTTCGATAACTCCTTGCGTAGGCATCATGTACGCGGATGTGTAGATGCGATATGGCCTAAAACGGAGGCGAAAAGGGTCCAGAAGTGCCACTATCACATTGTGTCATATTTATTTGGAATACCCCTCTGCTGGCCTTGAATCGCCCCGGCTGGTTTTGTCACAATGTGTGCTGGTTCCTGGAATAGCTATAGGAGATCCCATGGCCAAGAAACGCGCGTTGAACATCGTGCCCGAGTTGGAGCGTTTGGAAGATCGCAAGCTGCTCGATGGAACGGTGACGCTTGTGATCGCGGGCGACACGCTCAAGATCGTCGGCGACAGGTACAACAACGATATCATCGTCCGCGGCCCCGACCAGAATGGGGCGTACAGCGTCGTGTCGGGCAATAGCCAGACGACGATTGTGGGCGATTCCTCCAAGGCCGTTAAGAACATCAGCTTCAAGATGGGCGACGGCGACGACTCGGTCACCATCGAGAATCTCACGCTGGCCGGGAACCTCACCATCGACGGCGGCAAGGGCCTGAACACCGAGGCGCTCAACCACGCGACTCTGCAGAGTAAGCTGGCCATCAGCAACGCCAAGTCCGGCACGATCACCGCCACGGCCAGTTCGATCCAGAGTGACTTCATCGTCCGCAACGGCAGCAGTACGAGTACGGACACGGTGACGCTGGATGGCACCACGGTCGGCGGGCAGTTGAAGATCACCAGCGGCAACGGGCCGACGCAAGTTGACCTCATCAATTCCAGCACGGTGATGGGCAAGATCATCCTGCGCAGCGGCACGGGCGCGGACACGCTGTCGCTGGGCGACGGCGTGAGCATCGGCGGGCTGGACATCAACAACGGCAGCGGCGACAGCATTCTGACCATCGGCCAGGCTGTCACCGTCAACGGCGCGGTGCGGGTAGTTAACGGCAACGGCTATGACAATGTGGCGTTTGGGGACAATTCAATCTTTGCCAGCAGCGTATATGTGAGCAACGGCAGCGGCGGCAGCCTCACAGACCTGGGGCTGGGCGTTCAGTTCGGCGCCGACCTGTCGCTGCTGAGTGGCAAGGGGTACGACGAAATTCAAGGCAAGGGCGGCCATGTGCTGGGCAAGGCGTTGATCAGCCTGGGCAGCGGCGGCAGCTTAGTGAACTCCGACCAGCTTCTGGTGGAGCAGAATCTCAAGCTGGTCTCGACCGGCGGCGCCGACCAGGTAGTCATGACGCGCACTCACGTCACCGGCAACGAGACGATCACGACCGGCGACGGGGCGGACAGTGTCCAGACCGACGATGGCGCGGTTGACGGCACGACCACGATCAACACGGGCGCCGGCAACGACACGATTTCGATGGACGCCAACGACGTGTACGGCACAGAGAGCCATTACCGGCTGGCTGTGAAGGTCAACGCCGGCGCCGGCAGCGACGTGATGTACGTCGGCGGCGATACGACCAACAATGGCAACATTTTCGTGTCGATGGCGACGTTCGTCGGCGGGGCCGGCAACGACCGCATCGAGGTTGGCTCCGAGAACACGGTTGAGTACGACATCAAGACCATGGCCGAGGTGGTCCTTGAGCCGACTCTCACGCCCATTCCGGTGTAGCGATATCCATGGTTCGCCCACGCCGGCACAGCTGAGCGTGTGGCGTAAGTTCGCGTGCGGCGGGTCGGAGGGCCCGCCGCTTTCCTGCGCGGCCTGCTTTTGCGTTCGCGCCGGCTGCCCGTCGAGAATACTCGCCGCTACAATGTCCCAGGTTTCGGTGTCGGGTACTTTCTATTCGGGAAACGGAGCAAGGCATGGCGAAGGTTCTTATCACCTACTACTCGCGAACGCAGCACACGCAGCACATGGCCGAGGCGGTGGCGGAGGGCGCCCGGGGCGAAGAGGGCGTCACCCTGGTAGACGTTCGGCCCGTGAAGGACCTGGCCGTTCGCGACCTGCTGACGTACGACGCGATCGTCATCGGCTCGCCGACCTACTACGGCACCATGGCCGCCGACGTGAAGAAGCTGCTGGACGACTCGGTGGCGTTTCACGGGCAACTGGATGGCAAGGTCGGCGGCGCGTTTTCGTCCTCGGCCAACATCGGCGGCGGCAACGAGACGACGCTGACGGACATCCTGCACGCCCTGCTGATCCACGGCATGGTGATCAAAGGATCGGCGTCGGGCGACCACTACGGCCCGGTGGCCATCGGCGACGTGGACAATCGCTCACGCGAAGAGTGCCGCAAGCTCGGTCACTCCGTGGCGGCCTTGGCGGTTAGGCTTTTCAGGTAGAGACGGCCGCGACGATCCAGATGCAATGAATCGCTGCGGCTGATACACTGTCGCACAGCTATGGCCCAGTCATTGCCATTTGAACCGCCGCCGCGCCGAAAGCCGAAGGGACCAGTGCCCGCCGGCCAGGACGTGACAAAGCAATTTGTCCACGCCCCACAGCCAATTTCCGTGACCTCGCTGGTGGCCTCGATCAAGGAGGCCCTGCTGGACAACTTGCCGGCTCGGCAAGCGGTCGTGGGCGAGATCAGTAATTTCCGGCGGCATTCCTCGGGACATTTCTACTTCTGCCTCAAAGACGCTGACAGCGCCATCGACGCCGTGATGTTTCGCCCGGACGCCGCGTCGGTTCGCTTCGAGCCGCAGGACGGCTTGGAGGTCGTGGCCGAGGGGCGGGTCGATATCTACGAGCGTTCCGGCCGGCTGCAATTCTACGTCTCACGGTTGGCGCCGCGCGGCACGGGCGCCCTGGAACTGGCTTTTCGCCAGCTCAAAGAAAAGCTCCAGAAGGAAGGGCTGTTCGACACCACGCACAAACTGGCGCTGCCGCGATACCCGCGCAGCATCGGCGTCATTACGAGCCCGACCGGGGCGGCCATTCGCGACATCTACCGAGCCCTGTGCCGGCGCTGGCCCTGTGCGCGGATGTACCTGCTGCCGGCCCGCGTGCAAGGCGAAGGGGCGGCCAAGGAGATTGCCGAGGCCATCGAGGCCATGGATCGTCAGGCGGCGGAGTTGGAGATCGACACGATTATTATTGGCCGGGGCGGCGGCAGCTTGGAAGATCTCTGGGCGTTCAACGAGGAGGCCGTCGCGCGGGCCGTGTACGCCTGCCGCACGCCGATCGTGTGCGGCGTGGGCCATGAGACCGACTTCACCATCGCCGATTTCGTGGCGGACGTTCGCGCTGCCACGCCCACGGCGGCGGCGGAGTTGGCCACGCCCGACAAGGCTAACGTGGCGCGGGCCTGTGACGCCATGCAACATCGTCTCTCGCGTAGGCTGGCCGAGCATTTGGCCACGGGCCGGCAGGATCTTGTGTCGGTGCAACGGAGTTCAGTGTTTCGCGACCCGCTCATGCGCGTGCGTTCCGGGCACCAGCGGGTGGACGAGTTATCGACCAGGTTGCAGCATCGATTGGTAGCGCGGTGCCGCACCGGCGAACAGCGGTTGCACGAGGCTGAGCGGGTGCTGGCCGGGCTGCATCCGCGGCAGTTGGTCGAGCGGGCGGGCAATCGCCTGTCGGCTGTGCGGCGCGATCTGGCCTGGGCGCTGGGCCACAAGGCCAAGCTGTGCGGCGATCTGCTGGCCAAGGTGGTCGGCAAGCTTTCGTCCATGGGGCCGATGGGGCGCGTGAAGCTTGGGCAAGCCCGCCTGGATGGTCTGGCAGGGCGGTTGGAGGCATTGAGTTATCGTTCGGCCTTGCGGCGTGGGTTCAGCGTGACCCGCAAGGACGGCCATATCCTTCGCAGCCGCGAGCAGATTGGCCCGGGCGATGTGCTAGAGACGGAATTGGCTGATGGCAAGGTGCAGTCGGTGGTCGACGGCGCGGCCGCCCGGCCTCGGCGCAGGACAAAACAAGAAGAGCAGGGCCCTTCCCTGTTTTCGAAAGAGGAACCATGACGCAGGAACAGAGCAAGAAACCGACGTTCGAGCAGTGCCTGGCCGAATTGGAGAAGATCGTTTCGGAGATCGAGTCGGGCCAGATCGGGCTGGAAGAGTCGATTCAACGGTACGAGAACGGCATCCGGCTGATTGGGCAATGCCGGTCTATTCTCGACGCGGCCGAGAAGAAGATCCAACTTCTGGCCAAGGGCGAGCAGGGGCAACTGGCGGTTGACGGCCAGGCCAACGTCGAAGAAGAATAGAAGTCAAACCTTCCTGCCTCGCCGACGGTACTACACTGTACCAAAGCCAAGAGCAGGAGAATGCATGATCTCGATATCCACGTTGTACTGCGGCCAGGAGCTTGTGTCGCACCAGTTGCGGTATGGCCAACCGGACCCAACCCGCGGACCGATTACAGTCTTCAATTGCACGCAGAAGTGCAATCTGCGTTGTGTGCACTGCTATAACGCCAACGTGCCGGCCGAAGGGGAACTGACCACCAAAGAGGCCAAGTCGCTGATTGACGATCTGGCGGCCGTTAAGGCGCCGGCGATTCTCTTCTCCGGCGGCGAGCCCACGCTCCGGCCCGACCTGCAGGAACTGATGGCCCACGCCGTTTCGTACGGCATCCGGCCAACGATTTCCACCAACGGCACGCTGATCAACGCCAAGCTGGCTGAGCAGTTTCGGCAGGCTGGCGTGGCATACGTCGGCATCAGCATCGACGGCCTGAAGGCGACGCACGATGAGTTTCGGCGCTGTGCGGGCTCGTTCGAGCGGGCCCTAGAGGGCGTGGCGCACTGCCGGGCCGCCGGCGTGAAGGTCGGCCTGCGGATGACGCTCTCGGCGTACAACCACATGCAAGTGGCCGGGGTGTTTGACCTGCTGGTTGAGCACGACATTCAACGGATTTGCTTCTACCACCTCGTGTACAGCGGGCGCGGCGCCGAGTTGCTGGCCAATGACCTGACGGCCCAGCAGCGGCGCGACGTGCTCGATCTCATCATGGATCGCACCGAGGAACTGCACCGCTCCGGCAAGCCGGTGGAGGTGCTGACGGTGGACAATCACGCCGACGGGCCGTACCTGTACATGCGGCTGCTGCAACGCGACAGGCAACGAGCCGAGAAGGCGATGGAGTTGCTCAAGCTCAATCGCGGCAACGCCTCGGGTGTCCGCCTGGTCTGCGTCAAGTCCAACGGCGACGTGTACCCCGATCAATTCTGGCAGACGCAATTACTGGGCAACTTGCGCAGCAAGCGCTTCGTGGACATCTGGACCGACCCGGCCAACGAGCTTCTGCGTGGCCTGCGGCAGTTCCCTCGGCCGCTATCGGGCCCGCGCTGCGCGAATTGCCGTTGGCTGGATATCTGCAACGGAAACTTCCGCGCCCGGGCCGAGTCGATCACCGGCGATGTCTGGGGCGACGATCCGGCCTGCCAGTTGACGGATGAAGAGATCGGGCTGAAAGCCTCCGCAACGGCGGAGACTCGGGTCAAGTAGGAGCGATTCGGTGACACGGGCGTCTCGCCCGTGTGTGTCACGGCCGTCTCGGCCGTGATTGGGAAAAGGCCATGGGCGAGACGCCCATGGCACATTGGAGTACCGCATGCACGGCCAGGGGCCTGACAATAAACTTCGGCTGCTGTTTTGGGAATCCACGTCACGATGCAATCTGCGCTGCGTGCACTGCCGCCGGCTGGACGTGCCCAGCGGGCCGGCCAATGGCGACATGACGACCGAGCAGGCCCGGCAGATGCTTCTGTCGGCATCGAAACTTGGCAAGCCCATAATCGTCTTTTCCGGCGGCGAGCCGCTGCTGCGAGGGGACTGGCAGGAACTGGCCGCATATGCGAAGGAGTTGGCCCTGCCGACCGCCTTGGCCACCAACGGCACGATGGTCACGCCCGATGTCGCGCGGCTAATCGCGGCGGCCGGTTTCCAGCGAGTCTCCATCAGCATCGACGCCCCGGAGGCAGCCCGGCACGATGAGTTTCGCGGCGCGGTCGGTGCGTTTCGGCAGGCCATGGACGGTATCGCCGCCCTGCGCGGCCAGGGCGTGCCGGTGCAGATCAACGCCACCGTCTACGCCGGCAACGTCGGCGAACTCGACGACATTTACGCCTTGGCCAGTCAGGTCGGGGCATGCGCGTTTCACCTGTTTGTGCTCGTGCCCGTCGGCTGCGGGCTGGAGCTGGCCGACAGCCAGCAGCTTACCAGCCGGCAGTGTGAGGACGTGCTGGAATGGGTTTGCGAACGCCAGGCTGGTGGCGACCTGGAGCTCAAGGCCACTTGCGCGCCGCAGTTTTCACGCGTCGCGCGACAGTGGTTGATGCGGCACGCCGATCATCCCGGCGCCGGCAAGGTCCGGGCCATGCTGCGTGGCCGGGGTTGCCTGGGCGGCGTGGGCGTGATCTTCGTCTCCCACGAAGGCGAGGTCTTCCCCTGCGGGTATCTGCCGCGGAGTTGCGGCAACGTTCTGCGCGAGAGCCTCGATGCGATCTGGCTGCGTTCGCCCGTGCTGGCGGACCTTCGCGACTTTGACAAGCTCAGCGGCAAGTGCGGGCACTGCGAGTTCCGCGCCGCCTGCGGCGGTTGCCGCGCCAGAGCTTATGCGGCCACTGGCGACATGCTTGCGGCCGAGCCCATTTGCCTGCACCAGCCGGAGCGGGCGTAGTCTCTGGGCCGCCGCTTGATCGTGAGTGAGGGTGGCCGCAGGCTTTCGAGCGTGTGCATGCCCAGGTTGGAAAGGCTCTGCCAGTGGCACCACCTTCGGCCGTGCGTTCTTCTTCGACAACTGCCCGAGAATCGCGGAATCGACGCCGACCGCGGCCTACTATGAAGTATTACATGGTGGAGGTTCTGCTAGATGGCCACGGCGACACGAGTTCTCTTGATTGAGGACAACCCCGGCGATGCATCGCTGATTCGCGGCCATCTTGAACTGATTCACACTCGCATCTTTGAAGTGGTCCACGTCACCCGGCTGCAAGACGGCATAAACGCCGCGCGAAGCCAGACTTTTCACGTCCTGCTTCTCGACCTGCATCTGCCCGATTCGAGCGGTATCGATACCGTTCGCCGCGTGCAGGCTGAGTTGAGCGACCTGCCGGTGGTGGTCCTGTCGGGATCCGACAATGAAAATCTGGCCGTGGAGGCGATCACCTCGGGTGTGCAGGACTATCTCGTGAAGGGTTCGGCCGACGAGAAGACGATCGTGCGATCCATCCGGTATGCGATGGAGCGAAAGCGGCTCGAACTGGAACTGCGCAAGATGAACGAGACGCTCGAGCAGCGCGTCCGCAGTCGGACGGCCGATCTGGACCAGAGCGTGACGGCGCTGGGGCAGGAGATTCTGGAGCACCAGCGGGCCGAACGCGAACTGCAAGAGTCCAAGCGGCAGTTCGACGTGATGTGCGACGCCATGCCGATGGTTTTCTGGATGATTACCGGAAACCTGGGCCAGACCGTGTACGTCAGCCGGTATTACGAAACGCTGTGCGGCCACAGCCGGGATGAATGGTACGTCAATCCCATGTCCTGGCTGGACGCGATGCATGCCGATGATCGGAAATCCGTGCAGGTGGCGATGCACCGCTGGGTCTTCGGCGGCGGCTGGCGCGAGGAGCCGGCGCTGCTGCTGACGTATCGAATCATCCGACCTGACGGGAAGACGTTGGCCTTGCGCTGCCGCCTGTTTGCCGTGGTGGAAGAGCAGCAATTCCGCTACGTGTGCGGCCTGACGGAAGAGGCTCCCTCCGCGAAGACGACGGCGGCTTTGGCTGGTTCGACAGCCGGAGTTCCCGAAGTGGCGGCCCGCACAGCCGGTGATGAGTTTGCCGCCCGTCCAGCCGTCATGTTGGACGCGCAGGGCAGGATCGTCGAGCTAAGCCCCCAGGCTGAGAAGACGCTGGGTTCTGCCGCCAAGGATCTTATTGGACAGAATATCCGCGACCTGATCGAGCAACGCGCCAGCGGCTGGGGACGACTCTTCCACCGGGCGAACTCGACGGCCAAGACAAGTCATCTCTCCGAGCCGTAGCAAGGTGCGTGCGTCGGGTGCCATGCTGTGGCAACGGCGCAGAAGCATGTTTGGACTGCATGCGTCCGCAAGAAAATGTGGAAGCATGGCACCCGGCTTCCGGCGATAATCTCGGGTGAGTCACATGTGATGGACTCGTGCCGCATAATGGAGGGTCCTCTGTGATCTGGGAATCTTGGCCGTGGAAACGTGAATTGTCGCGATTGGCACTCGCGTTGCGTGGTCGCATGAAACAAAAGCGTTGGCATCAGACTTCGATCTCCAGACTGGAGATGGAAGTCTTCTATGCCGCATACGCCGTGAGGAAGCTGATCGAAGCGTTCAAGGTCTCGGATGACGTTGCATCGATGAGAATCAATGCGGCTAAACACCCAGCCATCGGTCGTGTCGCGGACCTAATGAACTGGCATCAGATCGACCAGTTATACGATCTGTCGGAGTCCGAGCCGTGGCAGCTGTCACTGAAAGAGTTCTGCAATCAGATCATCCACAGTTTTGTTTTTGTACCGTGCCTTGGCGAGGGTCGATCCAACCTCGTCGGTTTGTTTGTCTCTTCAGATCATCAAAGGGCACGTGGGCTATTCTACTTCGACATCGATTTGGTCATTCAACTGCTTGAGGCGGTAGCACACGATGACATCGTGTGCATGTCTTTGAAACGCGACGGGATCGATCAACCACTCAAGGTCACCCGGAAATCCTGCAAGTTGGGGAAGAAATGACGCGATCCGATTTCACGGAAGCGGACGTTAAAGAGGTCCGGTGCCATGCTTCTACGCCATTGCAGAAGCATGTCTTCACACGCATGCTTCCGCAAGAAAACGCGGAAGCATGGCACCCAACGCCGCCTGCGACTGCCCTGTCACGCCGCTACAGCCTTCTATCCAATCTTCGGTACTGGACCGCCTCGGCCACGTGCTGCGATTGCACTTCGGGGCTGTTTTCCAGGTCGGCGATGGTGCGGGCGATGCGCAGGACTTTGTCGTGGGCGCGGGCGGACAGGCCCAGTTCCGTCATGGCCTGTTTGAGCAGGGCCTCGCCGGGGGCGTCGAGCTTACAGAATTGCCGCACCTGCCGCGGCGACATCGTTGCGTTGGTCGTGGTCGCGCCGTTGCCGCCGACGTGAAACCGTTCCCGCTGCACCTGCCGGGCGGCCATGACGGCCTGGCGGATGCTCTGGGAAGTGGCCCCGGAATTTGGCCCCTCGGCCCGCAGGTCGCGCCACGCCACCGGCGGCACCTCGATGTGAATATCGATGCGGTCGATCAGCGGCCCGCTGATCTTGGCCAGATAGCGTTCGATCGTCATCGGCGAGCACTTGCATGGCCGTTTGGGGTCGGTGAAATAGCCGCAGGGGCAGGGGTTCATCGCCGCCACCAGCATGATGGAGGCCGGGAACTTGATGGTGGAATGCACGCGTGGGATCGTCACGCAGCGATCCTCCAACGGCTGGCGGATCATCTCCAGCGTGACGCGGTTGAATTCGGGCAACTCATCCAGGAACAGCACGCCGTGATGGGCCAGCGAGATCTCGCCCGCCTGGGGCACCACGCCGCCGCCGATGAGCGCGGCCGAAGAGGTGGAGTGGTGCGGCGTCCGCACTGGCCGGGATGCAATGAGCGACTGGCCCGCGCCCAGCAGCCCACGCGAAGAGTAGATGCGGGTGGTTTCGAGCGACTCCTCCGGCGAGAGCGGCGGCAGGATGGTGGGGATTCGCTTGGCCAGCATCGTCTTGCCCGTGACCGTGTCATGGGCTAAAACCACGCACCACGAGGCTACCGCATCAGGCCCCAATGAACCTGGTGCATCGCTCGGCTACGACATCCAGGTTCCTGAGCTGGCATTCCCAAACCACGAGGGACGCCCAACCCATTCCGCGTAGCCGCCGCCTTACCAGCTTGTCCCGAGCCATGTTGGCCGCAAACTTGCGTTCCCAGAATCCCACACGAGACGCCGGGGATGACTGCCCTCGGGGGCAGTTGTGACGGTGCCAAAAGCACCCATGCACGAAGATGACCTTCTTGCGAGCCGGAAAGACGATATCCGGGCAACCAGGAAGCTCTGCGACGTGCAGCCGATAGCGGAACCCCAGCGCAAACAGCAGCCGACGAACTATCAGTTCTGGCCGGGTGTTTGTGCCGCGAATCCGGCTCATGGTCCAGCTTCGCATCGCCTTGGTCAATCGATCTGCCATCTCCTTCTAGTCTAACGCACCAGAGGTTGCCGTGCGACGAGACATGCCGTGCGCGGGGCTGCCGTGCGCGGGGCTTGTGTCCTCCTGCTTCTTCGGCTAGCCTAATGACATGGCAGAACCAGGCCAACAACCCCAGATCCCTTTTCCTGAGTTGTCGAGGGCGAAAAAGCGGCTCTACGATGCTTTCGTTTCGCTCGGCGTGGGCCGACAGGTCACGCTAGACGAGCTTAAGACCGCTATGGGCGTTGAGCTCACCGAGCAGCAGCAACTGCGCAAAAGGATCGAGGAACTTGCCCGGCACGGTTTCGATTGTGGACGTGTTGGGCAACGTGGGCAAGAGCATCTCTACTGCCTCTGTTGCGCAGACCCCGTTCGACCACCGTCGGGCTCCGACGAGATATCGGAAAAGGACCGGGCGGCTGTTATTTTCAACGCTCGTGGCCGCTGCCAGATGTGCGGGCGAACCATCACAAAACACCCGGATATGGAACTGCAAGCCGACCATCGCGTTCCGAGGGATTGGGGTGGCAGCAGCGCCCAAGACAATCTCTGGGCCATCTGCGCGGAATGCAACCGAGGCAAGAAGAACTTCTTTGCGACCATCGAAGACGGTGCCAAGAAGAGCATGGCATACCCCGACGCGACACAACGGATTGGTGAGTTGCTCAAGGTCTTTGTGGGCAAGGAACCACCTCCGCGGTGGCTGATCGAGACCGTGGCAATGGATGACGACTGGCCGAGGCGGCTTCGGGAACTGACCGACTTGGGATGGGAGTACAAGACGGTCCGCGTAAAGAAAGCCGACAACCGATGGTCTGTCAGTTACAAGCTCGTCAACAGCAAACCGTGGCCGGAGAATGTCCGGGCCGCGATCAGGGAGGCTGCTGCGAAACGAGGGGCGAAATCCTACGGTGCCTAGACGACTGATTTGCTGCCGCGAGCGACGCGGTGTCGAGCCTTCGGCCGCACGTCATGTTCCCTTAGATGTCGATAGACCGCTTGGGCAATCGCCTCCGCGAATCGCGGCGGCACGGCGTTGCCGATCTGGATGGCGATGCGAATCTTCGATCCGAACCACCTGAAATCGTCGGGGAAAGTCTGTAGTCTGGCGGCTTCCCAGTGCGTGATCGGCCGGTTCTCTGATGGATGGAGGTAACGGCCCTTCTCAGGCTTGTAAAATTCGCATCGAATAGTGCAGCGGGCGGGCTCGTCCAAGACCAGACGGCCGAACAGATCGGTCCCCCCGCTCTGCTTCCGAATCCAGCAGCCGGGGGTCAGTTCCGGGGCAAGCCTCTGCAGGTCAAATCGGTTGCCGCCGGGAGGGATTAGGCGGTATCGCTTCAGCGAGACCGGCGTTGGATTGCGCCCTATGTGCAATTCGGGCCCAGTGACCCAGTGATCGGGTCCAACTATCAACTCGCGGAAAGTCGGTTTGAGCGGGATGCCTGCAAACGCCTCGCCGACCGTCACGCGTTTCCCCGTCGGCTCCGGCAGCTTCACCGATCCAAGTTTTGACCCGATGATGATCGTCCGTCGCCGGTTCTGCGGAACACCGTAGTTGCTGGCCAACAGCACGCCCATGCTGTCATCTGTCACCGTGAACCCCAGCTTGCGGGCGCGTCGAACGATGCCAGCTCCTTCCGGCGACCTCAGCAGATTCGGAACGTTCTCGACGACGAAAACTGTGCAGCCGCTCGACTCCACGACGTCCATGAAGTACTGCCAGAGCTGCCGCCGTGGATCATGCGCTCGATTTCCAGTCAGGTTGGAGAACCCCTGACATGGCGGTCCCCCGATCACCACGTCCGCCTTGGTGTCTAGGCCGCTCTCGACGACCTTCGTGATGTCGCCAACGATCACATGGTCGCCGAAATTCAGGGCGTATGTCTTGGCGAAATCGGGCTGGCTCTCAATTGCCAGAACGGGCTCGAATTGGCCGCTATCGACGAAGCCCCTCGTCATGCCGCCGGCACCGGCAAAGAGATCAATCAGTTTGTACTTTCGTTGGGGCATCTCAGCTTCCGTGCAGCATCTGAATTCCGTCACGCATCGTCCGTTCACGATAGTACCTCAAGCCTGGGTGAGTTCAAGCCAAAAGATCACGCCGATGGCCGCATTCTCGGATGGGACCGTACTGGCACCGTGTCAACGCCTGCTGCGGCCATCGGTGTTGCTGTGGTATAGTCGTAGCCGCCAATGCCCCCGCACCAAGCACAACCTGAGCGACCTTCGCAGCCTGAGCAGCTCGCCGGGCTCGTCGAGCGCGTCACGTTCCACAACGACGAGAGTGGCTTCTGCGTGCTGCGCATCAAGGCCCGCGGGCATCGCGAGCTGGTGACCGTGGTCGGCACGCTGCCGGAGGTGCGGGCTGGCGAGTGGCTGGAGGCTCAGGGCCAGTGGACCATCGACAAGGAGTACGGCCAGCAGTTCCGAGCCGAAATCCTTCGCACCATGCCTCCGACCACCGTCGAGGGCATCGAGAAATACCTGGCCAGCGGCATGATCAAGGGCATCGGCCCCGTGCTGGCCGGGCGGATCGTCAAGGTCTACAAGGAACGGACTTTCGAGATCATCGACGCCGACCCGCACAGTCTCACTTACGTCGACGGCATCGGGCCGACCCGCAAGAAAAAGATCACCGAGGCGTGGGCCGAACAGAAGGCCATCCGGGAGATCATGGTCTTTCTGCACGGCCACAAGGTGTCCACCAGCCGTGCCTTTCGCATCTTCAAGGCCTACGGCAACGAGGCCATCGAGAAGGTTCGGCAGGATCCGTACCGCCTTGCCCGCGACATCGACGGCATCGGCTTCAAGACGGCCGACGTGATCGCCGAGAGCCTGGGCATCGGCAAGCAATCCGACCTGCGCGCCCGTGCCGGCGTCGAATACACGCTCCAGGAGTTGACCGGCGAAGGTCACTGCGGCTACGGCCGGGACGAACTTGTCGCCATGGCCGTCAAGCTCCTGGAAATCCCCGACGAGATCATCCAGGCGGCCGTGGAGTACCTGCTCGTCGATAAACGCATCGTTGCTCGCTCCTTGGACGGCGATGCAGGGCCGGTGCCTGCTGTCTTCTTGGCGGGCCTGGACCAGTCCGAGAAGAACCTTGCCGAGAGCCTAATTGCGCGACAGGCGGGCAAGCATCCCTGCCCCGAGATCGACATCGAGAAGGCCATCGCCTGGGTGGAGGGCAAGACCGGCCTCCAGTTGGCAGCGCAGCAGCGACAGGCGATTGGGCTGGCGTGCCGGTCAAAGGTGCTGGTCATCACGGGCGGCCCCGGCGTGGGCAAAACGACCATCATCAACTCCATCGTCAAGATCATGCGGGCCAAGAAGCTCAAGGTTCTGATGGCCGCGCCCACGGGTCGGGCCGCCAAACGCATGGCCGAGGCGACGGGCTGCGAGGCGAAGACCATCCATCGGCTCTTGGTCTTCGACCCCAAGACCTTCCAGTTCAAGCACAATGCCGAGCATCCGCTCGAAGGCGACGTGTTCATCATCGACGAGACCAGCATGCTCGACATCACCTTGGCCTGGCAGCTGGTGCGGGCCATTCCGCGCCGGGCCGCCGTGATCCTGGTCGGCGACGTGGATCAGCTTCCGTCGGTAGGCCCTGGCTGCGTCCTACGGGACATCATCGACTCGGGCAAGGTGCCCGTCTGCCGTCTGACGGAGGTCTTCCGCCAGGCGGCCCGCAGCGCGATCGTCACCAACGCCCACCGGATCAACCAGGGCGAGATGCCCTTCTTTCCGCGGGAGAAAGTCTCGCCCGGCAGCACGGACTTCTATTTCGTCCAGGTGGAAGACCCCGACAAGGCCGTGGACATGCTCCGCCGCATGGTGTGCGAGCACATCCCGGAGAAGTTCGGCTTCGACCGTGTGGACGACATCCAGGTGCTCTCGCCCATGCAGCGGGGCGTTTTGGGTTGCCGGAACCTGAACACGTTACTCCAGGATGCCTTGAACCCTACCGGCCCGGCCATCCAGCGGTACGGCTGGACCTTCCGCATGGGCGACAAGGTCATGCAGATGGTCAACGACTACGACAAGGACGTGTTCAACGGCGACATCGGCCGTGTGACCAAGATCGACGAGGTGGAGCAGGAGATGACGGTCCGCTTCGACGACCGCCCCGTGAAGTACGATTTCAACGAGCTGGACGAGCTGCACCTGTCCTACGCCACCACGGTGCACAAGAGCCAGGGCAGCGAGTATCCCGTGGTGGTTCTGCCCATCCACACCCAGCACTACATGATGCTCCAGCGGAACCTGCTCTACACGGCCATCACCCGCAGCCGCAAGCTGGTTGTGCTGGTGGGCACGCTGAAGGCCCTGGCCATTGCCGTCAAAAACATGGACGCCCGCCGGCGGGTGACGCTGTTGAAGCAGCGGTTGGAAGCACTGGAAGCCGGTAAGCCAAGGAGGATGGAATGAGACGACTGCTTTTCGCGATGTTTCTTCTGCTGGCGGTTCTCGGCTGCCAGAGCAAGAACAACAGCGGCTCTGCGACGACCACCGTTGCCGGGTCAGATGTCGCAGTGTATTTTTCACCCAGCGGTGGATGTACCGACGCCATCGTCAAGGCCCTCGACGGGGCCAAGAGCACGGTGCTGGTCCAGGCCTACAGCTTCACGTCGGCTCCCATCGCCAAGGCCATCGTGGAAGCTCACAAGCGTGGCGTGAAGGTGCAGGTCATCCTGGACAAGAGCCAGCGGACGGAGAAGTACTCGTCGGCGGACTTTCTGGCCCACGCCGGCATGCCGGTCCAGATCGACGAGAAACACCAGATCGCCCACAACAAGATCATGATCATCGATGGCCAGACGGTGATCACCGGCTCGTTCAACTTCACCAAGGCGGCCGAGGAGCACAACGCCGAGAACCTGCTCATAATTCAGAGCAAGGACCTGGCCGAGAAGTACGCGGCGAACTGGCAGGTGCACGCTGAGCACTCGGTCGAGTACGCGGGAAGATGAGCATAGCCCATCCCGGATCGGTCCATTCTGCGTTATGATCCTGACATGACTTCAGATACCGAAGATAGACCAAAGAAGAAGTCGCGGACACTGTGGGGATTCCTCGTTGCCTTGAGCGTTGTCGTCACGCTGGCTTGGTGGACATCCGGCAAGGATCTTCCGCACCTGCTTCGGACTGCGGGCGTTGTGGACGACACCGGGCTCGATATGCCCAAACAGGCGACGAGCCGCAAAGGGACTATGCTTCTAGGTATGTCAAAACTGCGGTACGGCGAAGCACCTTTTGAGGGAGGAATGCGGACAGGTTATTGGCCGCTGGAAGGCTTCTCGTTCGTCGCAGGGAAAGCAACGTCTCCCAAAGCCTGTGACTTCCATTTCGAGGCCCCCATCAAGTGTCCGCCGGAAGGTTTGGCGATATCGGGTACATCGAGGCTGGAGTTCGTTGCACCAAACAATGCCGACGGCTTTTGCGCTCTAGGACCGGCTGATTTTGACTCATTAGCGGAGGCACCTGCGCCGCCTCTTCTTGGATCGAACTACAAGTCAACCGGGATTTCGGTTGTTGTTGGGCACACCTACGCTTTCAGGGTCGGGGGCGGCAAGTTCTACGGAAAACTTCATGTGTTGAAATCTGTTGGTGACGCCTGTGAGGGGACCGTGCAATTTGAATACGTTCTTCAACAGGACGGCTCTCGCAAACTCAAATAGGTCGGAAAGAGGCACCCTATGCAACGACGGGATGTTGTCTTCGCGGCGGCATTCGCCATCATGACAGCGGCGATACTTTTCCTCTCCTATAAGTACTACTTCGACGAACCGAGCGTCGTGACGGCACGGGCCATCCGGCTCGTGGACGGTAAGGGCAACCAGCGGGCGCTGCTGTCGTCGGCCACCGAGGACGGCACGGCCTGCATCACCTTGTTCGACGCGAATCAGAGGCCCAGAACGACCATCGGCATCCTGCCGGACGGACAGCCCGTCATTGTCCTGAAGGACAAGGACGGACAGGTGACATGGGCCGCGAAGAAGGGCCAGTAATGAAGTTTTCGATGCGTTAAGCCACCGCTTGCCACTTCGGTGGCTCGGCCAGGCAATGTGCTTCGGGCTTGCTCCAGGAGCACGGGATGCAGCGTTGCGTTGAATCTGGCACATCGGGATAGCCCAGCCGGCAGGAGCGGAATGTGTCGTTCCACTGGTCGCAATCCTCGCAGATCACACGGCGGGATTCCACGACAGCCGGCGACAGAACGGGCGTCGCAGTCGAGGCCGCCTGGCCGGATGCCCCGGCGTTGGCGGCCGATCCGGGAAGCTCCGGCCCGCTTGTCGGCAGGCTGTCCAGCAGACTCCGCACTGGCCGGCCATCCGGCCGCCCACGCACCGGGTTGGCAACCATCAGCCCGACAATGGGCTGGCCATCCAGCCGTGAGAGCAATTCTTCGGGCGTCATAGCGTGACCTCGTAGTAGCCCGTCTCGGTCGGGTTGCAATGTGGGTCCGCCGTGGCAAAGTAGGAACTCAGCGGAAGCTGAAAGGTGCCGCTGAGCCTACCGTTAGCACACGTCACGCCCGTAACCGCCTGAAATTCTCCCCGCGGCTCGCCCGTAAGCGGCCCCCACATGATGTACTCGTCGTTCCAGAGCGGGCAGGGAGGATCGACGTACATCAGGGAGTTGCCCATGAAGCCCAGCAAGGCATAGAGCACGCCGCCGTACAGTTGCAGCCAGAGATGGAATACCGACATAATCTGCGGGAACGACCATTGATAGCCATCCCACTGCGGGATGACAATGTTCTTGCTCATCTCATAGAACCACCCGGAAAAGCACGGGTTGCTGGTGGCGCTATGGGCGCACAGCGTCGAGTACGTCCCACCGGCGTTAATCTCGACCTCCCAGGCCGGAACGCAGGAAGAGGCCGTGATGTGGCAAACTACCGTCGGCGTTCCCACCCAGTCCTTGCAGCGGTCGGCGACGCAGGTGCTACAGCAGCAGGCCGGATCGTGGGCGATCTTGCCGCCGGGCGTCCAGAGCATCTTTCCGCCGTTGCGCCACTGGATTTTGCTCACTGGCAGAGGTCTCCCGTGTACGCGATGGCTCCGCTCTCCGTGCCGGCCGTGAGCACCCAAGCCGCTCGGACCGTATAGGAGATCGTCCGAGTTGCATCGTTGATGCCAAAGGACGCCAGCACGGTAATCGGCGTGCCCAGCATGTACGCCAGGCCGTCGGCCCCCAGCATGTACGGCACGACCGCGCCGGCGGCGATGCTCGTGGAATTGGGCATGGTATAGCTGGACTTGTCGGCCTTCACGTAGGCCGTGACGTTAGATAGGCCATTATCCGCCCCCGCGATGTCGCACGGGTCGAGGCTGATCGTGGCCCCGCCCGAGTACGCGCTAGCGCGGCCATAGCGGACAGTCTCCACGCTGCCCGCACCGCCGAAGCGGACCACGCACCAGGTGAGGCCCGTGGCGGCCTGTTTGTAAAGGATGCTGACCGCGCCGGCGCTGCCACTGGCCAAGTAGGGATTGCCATCGGACACGTCGGCGCAGGTGTGCGTCGGGTCGGTGATACTGATCCGCACGGCGCAGGTGCCGCTGGCGTAAGCCAGGCCCAGTTCGCCGTCGTTGATCGGTTCGGCCAGGACCACGAACTTGCCCAGGTGATCGGGCAACGTCGGGGTATCTATAGTAAAGACCGGCTCGTTCCTAAAGGACGTGAGCGTGGTTCCCATGGCCGGGAACACCACGCCGCTGATGCCCATCACGGTCGATTGCACCTGGCTATCACCGCTATCGTTGCGGACCACCACCAGCGTGCGGTCGGCGGCATGGCCATTATGGGCCGACTGGGCTTGCTGCTGCTGGCGGGCCCACATGATCGTGTCGATCATGGCGTTGTAGGTCTTGGCCGGGATGACCAGCGGCTCGCCGGAACGGACCTTCTGGAATGAATCGCCGTTATCCACGCGCTAATTCCCG
>CAITIS010000005.1 GCA_903892515.1 uncultured Planctomycetota bacterium
GATCTTCGCCGAGACGGCCGTTCGGCTGCTGGATCACTACGTCAAGACGCAGTCGCCCTCGGGAAGCTGGGTGCATACGCTGTGGTACAAGTCAGAAGAGGAGCAGACCTTCTGCTGGTCGGCCGACATTACCTTCGAGTACGGCGCGGAATTCAGCGACGTGGTCTACGACCTTTGCAGCCGGTAGGGGGGTAGGGCGGGCACTGCCCGCCGTTCTGTTAGGTGCCGCGGCGGGCGGTGCCCGCCCTACTTTCTACTGATAACGAAGATGGCCAGGTCGGCGTTGAGGTTCGGATCGCCGCTGACTTCACGCCTTGTCTCGGTGTTCAGCGCCACCAGGCGATGCACCGTCGCGCCCTTTTCTCGGCAATACTCCTGGAAGTCGGTGATGCTGAAAAAGCGAATATTCGGCGTGTTGTACCACTTGTAGCGCAGCAGGCCGGGGGCCTCAGGGGCCTTGCCATGGGCGTACAACATCTCGCGTAGGGGCTTGTATCCGAAGTTGGGAAAGCTCACCACGCACCGCCGCCCGACACGGAGCATGTCCTCCACCACCCGGTCGACGTTGCGGACCGTCTGCAACGTCCGCGACAGCGTCACGCAGTCGAAGCTCTTATCGCCGAAGATGCTCAGGCCTTCGTTCAGGTCGGCGTGGATGCAGTCGATGCCGCGGGCGATGCACGCCTTCACCGCCTGCTGGTCGATCTCCACGCCCAGCAGCCGTTTGAAGGAACGCCGCTTGAGCCGCAGCAGTAATTGCCCGCCGCCGCAGCCAAGGTCCAGTGCGGTCTGGCCGCCGACTTCTTCGACGACCAGGCGTTCGAGTTGGTCATAGTCCACCCGCCGGCCGTGGAAGATGCTGGTGTCGGGCGCCTGGCCGTGGGCGTCTTCTTCGGCCTCTTCTTTCCGGCCATGGCCGTTGCAGATCTTCGCCAGAAAGCCCGCCAGCAGCCCGCCGTGCATGTCCAGATCGTCCTTCAGCAAAAAGGCGTCGTGGCCACTGTCGCTGCGGACATTGCAGTAGCTGGCGTTTTGTCCGTTGGCCAGCAGGGCACGCACAACC
Organism: uncultured Planctomycetota bacterium; assembly: GCA_903892515.1. GTDB lineage: Bacteria > Planctomycetota > Phycisphaerae > SM23-33 > SM23-33 > CAITIS01. The sequence continues at coordinate 1,064 of CAITIS010000005.1, forward strand.
GCCAACGATTGCTCCGGCGGGAAGAGCCAATCGCTCGAAAAGCTCATCACCAGCCAGCGGCAGCGCGAGGGAGCGAGGCTCTTTTGCAGCGCCTTGCCTTCGCCCAGGTCGAAGGCGTCCATGGCCCGGCTCATGGCGATGTAGCTGTTGGCGTCGAATCGCTCCACGAACTTGTCGCCCTGGTGGGCGAGGTAGCTGGCGACCGAGGTGTCCTTTTCAAACTTGCTGACGATCTGTCGTGGGCTGCGCCGGTCGCCGCCGAATTTCTGACTCATGCTCTTTGGCGAGAGGTACGTGATGTGACCGATCATCCGCGCGATGGCCAGCCCGCCCACGTTGACGCTGGAAGGGAAGGTTCCATCGGCGTTGGGACGCGTTTCGTCATAGTACTGCCCGCCGCGGAAGGCGGGATCCTGCGTGATGGCGTTTCGGCCAATGATGTCGAACGCCAGCGCCTGACTGGTCACCAGCGGGGCAGTCGCAATCGGCACAGCTGCGGCCACGCGATCAGGATGGCTCACGGCCCACTGCAGAACCTGCATGCCGCCCAGCGAGCCGCCCACGACCGCCAGCAGCTTCTTGATGCCGAGATGGTCGATGAGCATCCGCTGGGTCTCGACGATGTCGGCGATGGTGATGGCGGGGAAGTTCGCCCCGTACGGCCGGCCGGTAGCGGGATTCAGCGTGTTGGGCCCGGTCGTGCCGCGGCAGCCGCCCAGGTTGTTCGGGCAGATCACGAAATAGCGGTCGGTGTCGATGGCCTTGCCTGGCCCAATGACGACCTCCCACCAGCCGGGGTCGTCCTTGGCGTTGTGGCTGGCGACGTGGGAGTCGCCCGTGAGCGCGTGGCAGATCAGCACGGCGTTGTCGCGCTGTGCGTTCGGCTTGCCGTACGTCTCGTACACGACGCGAACGGCCGGCAATTTCTGACCACTTTGCAGCTTGATCGGGCCTTTGAAATCCGCGTGCTGCGCGTGGCGCAGCGGCCGGCTGCTACGGGTACTGTCGCTGCTTTCAAACTTGTCTTTCGACATATCGATCCTCTTGTCGCGGGCGCTACGCCTGCCGTCCTGGGTGCCTGATCGTCCCAGGTGGGACTCGGCTTCAAAAAGCGAAGCCTCGGCCCGCCCTACACGGCATTACTGCTGGGCCGCGTGCAGGGCCTGGTCCAGGTCGGCCTTGATGTCATCGGCGTCCTCGATGCCCACGCACAGCCGGATGAATTCCGGGCTGATGCCGGCGGCCCGTTGCTCATCGTCGGACAACTGCTGGTGCGTCGTGGAGGCCGGGTGAATGACCAGCGTCTTGGCGTCGCCGATGTTGGCCAGGTGGCTGCACAACTGCACGGCGTTGATGAACTTCACGCCCGCCGCTCTGCCGCCCTTGATACCAAAGCCGATGATCGCGCCGGAGCCGTCCGGCAGGTACTTCTGCGCCAGCTTGTGACTGACGTGATTGGCCAAGCCGGGGTAATTCACCCACTCCACGGCCTTGTGCGCCGACAACCACCGCGCCAGTTCCAAGGCGTTGGCACAATGCCGCGGCATCCGCAGGTGCAGCGTCTCCAGGCCCAGCAGGAACAGCCAGGCCGCAAACGGGCTCATGCACGCCCCGGTGTCGCGCAGCCAGTGCGTGCGGGCGTGCACGGCGAACGCGATGTTGCCGGCGCCCTTGAGGGCCTCGGTGAAGACCATGCCGTGATAGGCCGGATCGGGCTGGCAGAACTCGGACCACTTCGTGGGATCATCGTCCCAGCGGAACTTGCCGCCGTCGACGATCGCGCCGCCGACATGCACGCCATGGCCGCCGATGTACTTGGTGGTCGAGTACACCACGATGTCGGCCCCGTGCTCCAGCGGCCGGAAGATCGCCGGCGTGGCCACGGTATTGTCCACGATCACCGGCAGGCCGTGGCGATGGGCGATCTCGGCCACCTTGGCGAAGTCGGGGATGTCGTTCTTGGGATTGCCGATCGTCTCGACGTAGACGCAACGCGTGTTGTCGTCGATGAGTGCTTCGATCTTCTCCGGCTCGCCCGTCGGGAAGAACCTCGCCTCGATGCCCAGCCGGCGGAAGGTCTGCGTGAAGAGCGTCCACGTCCCGCCGTACAGGCTGGTGGCCGAGACGATGTTTTGTCCTGACTTGGTGATGGTCAGAATCGCCGCCGTGATGGCTGCCATGCCGCTGGCGAAGGCCAATCCCGCGGCGCCGCCGTCCAGCGCCGCCAGCCGCTGCTCCAGCACGTCGTTGGTTGGGTTCTGCAGCCGGGAGTAGATGTTGCCGAACTCCTTCAGGGCGAACAGGTCGGCGGCGTGCTGCGTGTCGTGGAAGCTGTACGCTGCCGTAGCGTAGATGGGCACGGCGCGGGCGCCGGTGGTGGGATCGGGCCGTTGCCCCGCGTGAATGGCCTTGGTGCCAAGACGATAACTGTCGGTCATGGACGAACTCCTTTCACGGCATTTGCGCAGCGGCCGAAGCGTGGGAGTTCGATGGGGGTGGGCGTCGGCCCATCCATTCTTGCCGCATCGCCCGAGTTCTGGCGGGCGTGTCGGCCGCATCGTTCCCTTTCGGGCTGGCTATGGCACCTTCTCCCAGGGCTGGGGCAGGTTGCCGTGCGTTCACAGGGCCAAGGACCCTCACGCACTCTTGATGCCGTCAGAGACAGAATAGCCCCGGCCAAGCGGAAGGTCAAGCCGAAATGTGAGCAACAAAAAACGACAGCGCCACCGCTTGGGGCGGCGCTGTCGTGACAAGTCGCAATACTGCGGCGATTACTTCAGGTACTTCTGGATGAACGCGGCGGCGTCGGCGACGCTCTGGACTGACAGGGCGTCTTCGGCGTCCATCTCGATGTTGAACTCTTCCTCGAAGGCGGCCACGAGTTGGATCGACTGGGTGCTCTCGGCGCCCAGGTCGAACACGAAGTTGCTCTCGGCCTTGATCATGCCGGGATCCACATTGAGGACCCGGGCGGTCACCTTCACGACGCGGTCAATTACTTCCTGATTATTGGCCATTGCTGTATCTGCTCCCGTTCTAACGAAACTTAGGAATTATGACAGCCCTTGCTGCACGCAAAGGCCCGGTTTCACTTCACGACGATGCGGGCTTCGGTTACCGACCAGCCCTTGCTGGCCGAAGCGCCCTTGATCTCCACCTCGGCCACCTGCGGCATGTCGGCCAACATCTGGCCCACGGCCACGAGCGACTTCTGCACTGCGACCAAATCGGCCTTGCCTTCGAGCACCTTGGCGCCCTTGACGGTGCTGACCATGCGCTCGGCACACTGCAGGCCGAAGGGTGCCACGCTGTAGGCCACGTCGCTGAAGGCATCGGCCATCTCTTTGCTGGCCGCAAAGCCCAGTACCGGTCCGAACGTCGCGTCCTGCCGGCCGACCATGAGCACTTCATGATTGCCGTTGGCGGCGCCGTTCATGGTGATGCCATACGCCTTGAGCAACGCCTGGGTATCGGCTGCGGTCAACGCACCGCTCTTGCCCTTGACAGCGGCCTCGGCTCCGGCCTTGTCGGCAGAGACAGGCTTGTCCGTCTGCGGCTTCTGCGCACGCCATTCCAAGATACGCTGAATGTTCGCCATTGCCTGGGCGGCATATTCGGGCATCAGGAAGTGCGGCGTGTGATTGGCCAGCAACCTCTTCACGCCGACGGCAACGTCCAGACCGCCCATGAAGCTGACGGCCACCGGCTTGCCGATCTTGCGCTGCACGTCCGTGCAAGCCTGGGCGATGTTTTCCACGTCTGTCATGGAGTGGGGGGTGAGGATGACAATGGCCTGGTCAACGTTCTTGTCGGCCAGGGACAGTTCCAGGCACTTGCCGTAGCGCTCGCTCCGGCCATCGCCCAGCACGTCCACGGGGTTCTTCACGCTGGCCGTCGCCGGCACACTTTCGCGCAGGGCGGCGGTGGTGGCGGGTTCGAACTTGGCGATCTCCAGCTTGCCGCTGGTGACGGCGGCGTCGGTGCAGAGTACGCCGGGGCCGCCGGTGTTGGTCACGATGGCCAGCCGGTTGCCCTTGGGCAGCGGCTGATACGCCAGCATCATGGCGTGGTCGAACAGTTCCTGGAAGCTGCCGCAGCGGATGATGCCGCCCTCGCGGAAGACGGAATCAACGATGGCGTCATCGCTGGCCCGGCTGCCGGTATGGCTGCTGGCGGCGACGGCGCCGCGGGCGGTCCGGCCGCTCTTGATGGCGACGATGGGCTTGGGATTGTTGCCGCGCGTGATTTTGCTGGCGGCCTCGATCAACTTCCGGGCGTTCACGCCCAGTTCCTCCAAGTACATCATGATGACGTGCGTCTGGTCGTCCGCATGGAGGTAGTTAAGCAGGTCAACGTCGCTCACGCCGGCCTTGTTGCCGAAGCTCACGAACTTGGTGAAGCCGATCTGGTGCTCCATCGCATAGTCCAAGGCGGCGGCGCACATGCCGCCGGACTGGCTCATGAACCCGATCTGGCCATGGTATGGCATCTTCTTGGAGAAGCTGGCGTTCATGCCGACGGCCGGGTCGGCGTTGATCGTGCCGAAGCAATTCGGTCCGATCATGTTGATGCCGTATTCCTTGATGATGTCCTTGATGCGGGCCTCGCGCTTGGCGCCTTCTTCGGTGCCCAGTTCGCGGAAGCCGGCCGAGATCATGATGACCGACTTGATGCCCTTCTTGCCGCACATCTCCAGCGCGCGATCACAGACGTTGGCCGGCAGAATGATAATCCCCAGGTCAATCTCGTCCTCGACGTCGGTGACGTACTGGTACGCCGGCACCGAGCAGATCGACTTCTTGCCCGGGGCGATGGGGTACAGCGTGCCCTGGTAGCCGGAATAAAGAATGTTGTAGAAGCAATCGTACGGGACGGTGCCCGGTGTCTTCGTGACGCCCAGCACGGCGATATTGCGCGGACAAAAAATCTTATCCAGCGCGTGGGGGCCGCCCATCGTGCCAACCTTGGCTGCGGACTGCGCGTTCATGCTAAAGAGTCTCCTCTACAGATGGCACAGCCGCCCTCGGCTGTGTAAGTCCTGGGCCACTCAACACCGAATTTGTCGCGCCTGAGGGCGGGCGCGATTTCGTTACATGCCGCGACGATACTTCTGCCAGTAGTCAGGCAGCAATTCCTTGACCTTGGCTTCCAACTCTTCGTCGCTGATGGCCGTCAGCCGGCCTTCCTTCTCGTACTGGTCCATGACCCAGCGGGCGATGGCGTGGACCTTGATCTTGTTGATCTTGTCCTCGCCCTTGAGGCCGAAGAAGTCGTTGACCCAGATCACCACGCCGTCGGCGCCGCTCTTGTCGGTAATCATCACGCGCGGCGGCTTGCCCAGCAGCTTGGTGGTGTCGAAGATGTTGTAGATCCGCTCGTCCTGGCGCAACCCGCCGGCGTGGATGCCGGCGCGCGTCACATTGAACGCCCGGCCAACGAACGGGTAATTGTCCGGGATCGGCAGGCCGATGGAACGCATGTAATCGGCCAGCTCCGTGACGACGGCCGTGTTGATGCCGCACAGGCCGCCCTTGATGCCAATGTATTCCATGATGGCGCTTTCGAGCGGCGGGTTGCCGCAGCGCTCGCCGTAACCGAACAGGGTGGCGTTGAGGGCATTGCAGCCGTACAGCCAGGCCGTGCCGCCGTTAATGTGCACCTTGTGGAAGTCGTTGTGGCCGTGCCATTCCAGCCGGTCGCTCGGCACGCCGCACTCGTGGGTCATCTTGTAGATCAGCTTGGGCACGCTGCGCGGCAGGGCGGCGCCGGGGTAGCTCAGGCCAAAGCCCATGGTGTCGCACAGCCGGATCTTGACCGACAACTCCGGCGGCACGTCGCGGCTCATCTCCATGAGCTTGTCGACGAACGGCAGCACGAAGCCGTCGATGTCCGCGCGCGTCACGTCTTCCAGGTGACACCGCGGCCGGACGCCGGCTTCAAACGCAGCGGCCACCACTTCGCAATAGCTCTCCATGGCCAGCTTGCGGTCGAACTTGAGCTTGCTGAAAATGTGGTAGTCCGAGCAACTCGTGAGCATGCCCGTTTCCTTCAGCCCGGTCTCCTTGACGAGGCGGAAGTCGCCCTTGACCGCACGAATCCAGCCGGTAACCTCGGGGAACTTGTGGCCCAGGCTGCGGCAGCGGTCCAGCGCCAGCCGGTCGTTCTTGGTGTACAGGAAGAACTCGGTCTGGCGGATCACGCCGTTGGGGCCGCCCAGCTTGGCCAGGAGGTCGTAGATGTGAACCATCTGATCGACCGTGTAGGGCGGGCGGGCCTGCTGGCCGTCGCGGAAGGTCGTGTCGGTGATGACGATGTCACGCGTCTTCATGTCCTTTGGATCGAACGTGACCGGCTTACCGTCGATGTACTCCACAGCCGGACCGTCAAAGACGATCTTGGGCGGCAGGCTGTAGTCGAAGACGTCGTCCAGGAAATTTGGCTGAGAAACGTTGACCAGGGCGTGTGACTTCTTGTCGCTCATGAGTTCCTCTTACCTTCAATGACGGCCCACGACCACCTGGCCGCGAGCCGTTCAATCGTCCGATTCACCGTCCAGTAGCCACAGCAGCCGCCGGACGTGCTGACAAATCTTCAGGGCGTTAGATCTGGACGCCCTGTTCCTTGCAGACCTTGGTGATGAACGCCACGGCAGCGCCGACATTGTCGACGGACAAGGCCGCGTCTTCGTCCATCTCGATGCCGAACTCTTCCTCGAAGTTCGCCACCAGTTCGATAGACTGTACGCTCTCAGCCCCGAGATCCACGGTGAAACTGTCGGTCATCTTGATCGTGGCGACATCGAGATTCAGCACTCGTGCCGTTACCTTCTTCACGCGTTCTTCAACACTCGCCATGGCAAAACTCCTGACTGGTTTGGCACGAGATTCGGTTCGTGCGGTCAAGCCCTCCCGGCCGCGAGACTTTCAGAGATGCGATCCCTGTGCCTCGCGGCCGAGGTGGCGGTGCGTTGTTACTTCAACATGGCCTTGCGGGCCCTCTTAACGGCCTCGTCGCGCGGGCCGGCCGTCATGGCAAAGATGGCGTCCCACATCTTCTCGTCGTCGGGCGTCCACTGGCACTTGCGCCGGCTCATGGCGATCTTGGCCGTGCCGTACAGCTTGCCCTTGCCAAAGCCCTTGGTCACGTTGCCGTCGATGTACCAGGCAAAGGACGGGATGAACTTGGGCAGCGGCTTGCCGGTGGCCATGATCAGGGCCATTGCCCCAATGACCGAGCCGGTGTTGAACAGCGTGGCGATGGAGGTCTTGGTATGGTCGCCGATCAGCGAGCCGACCTTGGTCGAACCCGTGTCGATGGGCGTCCTGCCATCGAGCATGACCGAGACGCTGCCGTAGTCGTTCTTCAGGTCGCTATTGGTCGTCAGAGCGCCCAGGTTGACCCACTCACCGACGTAGGCATGGCCCAGGAAGCCGTCGTGGTACTTGTTCGAGTAGCCCTGGATGATGCTCTCTTCGACCTCGCCGCCCACGCGGCACATCGGTCCGATGGACATGCCTTCGCGGCACTTGGTGCCCAGCAGGATCGACTTCTTGCCCACGTAGCAGGGGCCTTCGATGCGCGTGAAGGGGTGGACTTCCACGCCCTCGTCCAGGTACACCGGGCCGTGCTCGGCGTCGATGACCACCATGGGATGAACTACCGCGCCCTTGGCGATGAAGACGTTCTTCTTGTCGCCGCGGATGGCGTTGGGCTGCTCGACAGAGCCTTCGATGCCGCTTCTGCCGGCGGCCTTGAAGTCATCGGCCAGCACCTGCGGATTGCTCAGGATCAGATCCCAGGTGTAATTCCACATCTCGGCGCCGCAGGGCTTGTTGGGCAGAATGGCCTTGGCCGAAGCCAGCAGCGCTTCGATGCTGTCGGTCTTCAGCTTGGCCAGGTCGGCCTTGTTGATGCGGGCCCAGCAGACCTCGTTGTCGCAGGTGCCCACTTCGCTGGGGCCCGAGGCCGTGGCCGTGAAAGTCGAGGCCTTGATCCGGCCATTGGCGATGAACAGGTCGTCGCCCTTGAGACTCTCGACCTTATTGACGGTATACGTGCTGCGCAAGGCAAACGGGGCGGCCATGTACTCCGGGATGAAGCAGGCCACGTCCGTCAAGCCCAGCTTGGCGGAGAGTTTTTCCGCCAGGCTGCTCATGCCCACTCGCAGGGCAAACACCGGCCGGGAGAGGGTCAGCGGATAGAAATTCGCCCGCTTGCTTTCCGGCCCGTCGATCAGGATCAAACGCATTGCACTAGCTCCTTAAATCTGACATTTCAGATTTCGAATTTCAAATCCGCTATTGTGGCCGCGGAGCGCCGGGCTTGTTCTTCTGGATCCACAGGTAGTAGTCACGCATGGACAGTTCGCTGGCGGCAGCTTCGTCGACGAAGGCGATCGCGTCGGGGTGAAGCTGCAGGGCCGAAGCCGTGATCTGGCAGCTAACCGGGCCTTCGATGGACAGGGCGACGGCCTTGGCCTTGTTCTTCTTATTGGCCAGCATGATCAGCTTGCGGGCTTCCATGATCGTGCCCACGCCCATGGTGATGGCATAGATCGGCACATCTTCGGGCCGGGAGAAGAAGCGGGCGTTATCCTCGATGGTCTGCTTGGCCAGGGTCTTGATACGGGTGCGGCTGCCTAGGCTGCTGCCCGGCTCGTTGAAGGCGATATGGCCATCCGAGCCGATGCCCAGCACCTGCAAGTCGATGCCGCCACATTCCTTGATGCGGCTTTCGTACCACTGGCAGAAGGCCAGGTGATTCAGGGCCGTGCCCGAGGGAACGTGGATGTTCTGCACCGGGATGTTGATGTGCTTGAACAGGTTTTCGGTCATGAAGTAGTGGTAGCTCTGGTCGTGCGAGTGCGACAGGCCCACGTACTCGTCCAGGTTGAACGTAGTGACCTGGGAGAAATCCAGGCCCTCTTCCTTGTGCAACCGGACCAGCTCTTTGTACAGGCCCAGGGGAGTCGAGCCGGTGGCCAAGCCCAGAACCGCATTGGGTTTGGTATTGAGAAGATTTGCGATTTCACGGGCGGCCAGCGCACTCATCTCTTCGTACGTCTTGCTGATAATGACTTCCATCTGCGATGTCTCCCTAAATTCCAGGTTACTCAGCCCGTTGGATATGGCGGGCAGTTCTGCTTCCTTGGCCAAACGCTAGAACGGGGGATTCTAGTGGAGAGGGCAAAAGCTGGCAAGCGAATTCGACCATGACCACGACGGCATTTTCACCCGGCCCGCTGGAGGTGGTCGGGGGACCATCTATCGCCGGGCTGGCCGCCCTTGCCGCCGGAGCGTCCGGCCATGTAGTATGATGTAGAGTATCGGCGACGGCGCGCCGAACGGAAAGTCGGGACATACATGGCCAAGGATCAGGACGAGGAGCAAAGCGAGGACATTGACGGCCTGGACGAGGGCCGGCAGATGCCTCCATGGCGATGCCCGCACTGCGGCCAACTCCTGCCAAAGCAGTTGCCGCGAAAGGACGGGCATACATACTGCCCTAACTGCCTCCTGCCGCTGGCGGACGAACACTACGCGTAACTAGCACAGCCGCCCTCGGCTGTCTGACTCGTAGCACAGCCGCCCTCGGCTGTGGGTTTTTGCGGCCGAGCCGATGTCTGTTTTGCGCCATGCCCGAGGGCGGGCGTGCCACGATTGCGAAACTGATACTCAGAACTAACAACTAACCACTCGGAACTTGTCCGTATGCAATCCGTCATTCTTTCGTGCGGCGATGAACTCACCAGCGGCGCCACTTTGGACACCAACAGTGCCTGGCTCTCGCAGCACCTTGCCGATCGCGGCATCGAGGTGCTGCGCCACGAGACCGTCGGCGATTCGGAGGAACTCATTGCCGAGTCCATCTCTCGCGCAACCGGCGTGGCCGAGCTGCTCATCATTACCGGCGGGCTGGGACCGACCAGGGACGACCTGACCCGCCAAGCCCTGGCCAGGGCCATGGGCGCAACCTTGGAGGAAGACCCGCAGAGTCTGCAACAGATCGCAACGTGGTTTACCGCCCGCGACCGCGTCATGACGGCCTCCAATCGCATGCAGGCGCTCGTGCCCAAGGGGGCATCGGCCATCGAGAACCACTGCGGCACGGCGCCGGGGTTGTCGGCCATCGTTGGACGCTGTCAGGTGTATGTGCTGCCGGGCCCGCCGCACGAGATGATCGACATGTTCACCCGGAGCGTCTGTCCGCACTTGGCGACGGCCGGGCTGATCGCACGCCGCGTCATCCACACTTTCGGCGCGGGCGAGTCGCACATCGGCGAGGTGCTGGGCGATCTCATGGCCCGCGGGCGAAACCCGCGCGTGGGCACAACGGCTTCGGGCGGCCTGGTGTCGGTGCGAATCCTGGCTCACGGAGGACGGACTGAAGTTGCCCAGGCCCTGGCCGACGCCGACGAGCAGGAGGTCCGCACGCGGCTGGGGGATCTGGTCTTCGGCGGCGACGACGAAACGATGGCCCTTGTGCTGGGTCGGCAGCTCCAGGCGGCGCGGCAGAGCGTGGCTGTGGCGGAATCCTGCACCGGCGGCATGATCGGCGAGATGCTCACGGCCATCGCCGGTTCCAGCGAGTATTTTCTGGGCGGCGTGGTTGCCTATGCCAACCAGGCCAAGACCGAGCTGCTGGGCGTGAGCAAGGAACTGCTTGCAGCGCACGGCGCGGTGAGCGAGCCGGTTGCCCAGGCAATGGCCGAGGGGGCCAGGACTAGGTTCCGCTCCGACTGGGCTCTGAGCGTTACGGGCATCGCCGGCCCCGGCGGGGGCAGCGCGGACAAGCCCGTCGGGCTGGTGTACATCGGCCTGGCCGGCCCGGATGGGTACAGCATGGTACATAAGAGCAGCTTCCCCGGCTCGCGCCAGCAGATTCGGCTTCGCGCCGCCCTGGCGGCGATGAATCACTTGCGGCTGGCGATGAAGAAAAGCTGATTACCGCAGAGGTCGCGGAGATCGCAAAGAAAGAATAAAGGTGTGGCCCCCGTGGCACGCCCGCCCTCGGGCGTGAGCCGCGCGAACGGACGTCGTTTGGGGCGCGAAATCCACAGCCGAGGGCGGCTGTGCCACGGGGCCAGGCGGCTGTGCCACCGGGCAAACCCGCTATGAAGTTGGTTTCACATTCGGAATCACAAAGCAGAAGGTCGCTCCCTTGTCCGATCCCGATTCCACCCAAATCCGGCCGCCGTGGCGTTCGACAATCTTCTTGCAGATGGCCAGCCCGATGCCGGTGCCGGGATATTCCTCGCGCGTGTGCAGCCGCTGGAAGATCATGAAGACACGCTCGCGATGCTCCGGGGCGATGCCGATGCCATTGTCCGTAACCCAGAACCGCCAGCCGTCTTTCTCTTGGCTGGCGCCCACGTCGATTTCCGGCGGCCGGCCGGGAGCGCTGTACTTGATCGCGTTGCCCAGAAGGTTCTGGATCAATTGCACCATCTGCGTGTTCTCAGCCTGAATCGTCGGCAGCGGCGCGGCATGGATCACCGCATGGGCTTCCTCCACGGCGACCTTTAAGTTCCCCATGGCCACGATGAAGACCTGATTCATATCGGTGGCCCGCAATTCCGGCCCGGCCCGATTCACGCGCGAATACGCCAGCAGATCCTGGATGAGCGACTGCATCCGCTTGGCCCCATCGACGGCAAACTCCAGCGACTGCTGCGTGGGCTCGTCCAGTTGGCCTTCCAGTCGCCTGCGAATTACATCGATATGTCCCATTATCATCCGCAGCGGTTCCTGCAAGTCGTGCGAGGCCACGTGGGCGAATTGCTCTAAATCCTGGTTGGAGCGTGCCAGTTCCAGGGCTGTGCGGCGCAGCTCATCCTCGCGGGCTTTGCGCTCGGTGATGTCGGTGATGGTGGCCAGGACGAACAGGCCATCGGCGGCGTGGATGGGCGTCAGCCCGATCTCGACCGGGAATTCCGTCCCGTCGCTACGGACGGCGAATAGGTCGCGCCCCGCGCCCATTGCCCGTTGCTGCGGCTGCTGGACGAATCCCGCGCGATACCCCAGGTGGTTGGCGTGGAAGCGAGCAGGCACCAGCACCTCGACCATCTGGCCGATGAGTTGGTCACGATCGTAGCGGAACATGCTCTCCGCCTGCCGGTTGACCTGGTTCATCCTGCCGGTGGCATCGACCATGACGACCGCGTTGGGCGAGGACTCCACCAGCGTGCGAAACCGCTCCTCGCTATCGCGCAAGGCCTGCTCGGCCTGCTTGCGCAACTGAATATCCTGCACGATGCAGACGCACAGGGGACGCGGTTCCCGCGACGCCGGAACCCAGGCCGTGACGCGAACCCACACCTTGTGGCCTTGCTTGTGACGGCACTGTTTCTCGATGCTGTAGCTCTGGCTCTCGCCGGCCAGGAGGCGGGAGACTTCGGCCAGTTCGCGGACCACGTCGTCGGGAACGTTGATCTCACTTAGCGACATCGTCAGCAGTTCCGGCTGGGAGTAGCCAAGGATTTCCGACAGCTCTCGGTTGACTTGAACCAAGCGGCCGTGGGCGTCGATGACCTTCACGCCCACCGCCGACTGGTTTAGCAGCAGGGCGAACGGATCGTCATTCGCCAGCGTCTCAGGCGGGATGTCCAATCTTCCGGCCTGTGTCATAACCGGTTGTCGCTCCCTGCGATAACAAACTGCCCTCCAATACATCATAGTACGTGAGCCGAATGCGGCAGTTGATGCCGGGGCAGGGAAAGGAATCTAAATGAGGCGAGCGCGAGCCGCGAAACGCCGACCCACGGGCGCAAGGCCCGGCGCCGTCAGGCCTGCTGGCCCTTCTTCCACCGTTCGTACACGGCCAGGGGGTTCGCGCAGCGATCGTTCCATTCACGGCCGTCCAGCGGAAAGACGCCGATGGCCTGGGCCATCTCGTGCCACTTGGCCGCCATTGTTCCGAGCAGGTCCGGACGCTGCGCCGACAGATCGTGCAGTTCAGAGCGGTCGGCGTCCATGTCGTAGAGTTCCCATGGCCCTTCGACGCTCTTGGCGACAAGCTTCCACTTGCCCACCCGCAGGGCGCGATTGCCCTCATGCTCCCAGAATATGGCGTCGCGCTGGATCGGCTCGCCGCCAAAGGCCGGCACAAGGCTGCGTCCCACGAGGGCGTGCGGGGGCTCGTTGCTTCCCTTGCCCTTCCGTGGCGGCGGGTACGTCGCGCCAGCCACGTCCAGGCAGGTGGGCAGAATGTCGGTGATGTGCCCAGTCTGCCGCTCGAACTCGCCTTGGCGCTTGATCCCCTGGGGCCAATGTGCAATCAGCGGCGTGGAGATGCCGCCCTCGTGCACCCAGCTCTTGAACATGCGGAAGGGCACGTTGGAAAGGTTCGCCCACGGCCGGCCATAGCTTTCGTACGACTCGTCCGTGCCGAACTGCGACGGCTCGCATTTCTTTTGGTGTATCTCCTCGTGACAGCCGCCATTGTCGGAGAGAAAGATGATCAGCGTGTTGTCCAGTTGGCCGGTGTCGCGGAGTGACTGGACGATCCGCCCGACGCCACGGTCCATGACTGTAAGCTGGGCGGCGTAGATCGCCATCCGCATATCAAACTCGTCCTGCTGCTGCGGCGTGAGGCTGTCCCAGGCGGGCACGTCTTCGTCGCGCGGCGAGAGTTCCCACGCACCGTCGAGGATGCCCATCTGCCGCATACGCTCAACCTTCTGCTGGCGCAGAACGTCCCAGCCACGCAGAAACTTGCCGCGGTAGGCAGCGATGTCGGCGGCCGGTGCGTGCAGGGGCCAGTGCGGTGCCGTGTAGGCCGTGTACATGAAGAATGGCTTGGCCGGGGCGGCCTGGGCATGCTCGCGGACGAACGCGCAGGCGTGGTCGCTGATGGCGTCGGTGTGGTAGTAGCCGACCCCCGGCTTGATGAACGTGTCGTCGGAGACCAGCGTGCCGGGCGTCCAGTAGCTTTCGCAGCCCGAGAGCGAGCCGAAGTAGCGGTCAAAGCCCCGTTCACGCGGCCAGGAGTGGTGGCTGGCCCCTTCTCGCATGAGGTCGTCCCGGACCAGGTGCCATTTGCCGCTCATGTATGTCGAGTATCCGGCAGGGCGCAGGCACTCGGCAATCGTCCGGCAACGGTCGTTGAGGTCGCCGGCATAGCCGTCGGTGCCCTGGTCCGCCGCGGTCATCCAGCCCATCCCCGCCTGGTGAGGGTACAGGCCCGTCAACAGCGAGGCGCGCGAAGGGCAGCACCGGGAGGTATTGTAAACTTGCGTGAACTTCAGCCCCTGGCTGGCCAGGGCGTCCAGATTGGGAGTCTCAACCCCGCCGCCGAAGCAGCCCAGGTCGGAATAGCCCATGTCATCGACAAGGATCAAGACGATGTTCGGCCGGTGCGTCGTCGTCATGCAATAGCTCCAGTTTCTGCATTCTCGAACCCGTCGCCGTGGCGGAATGAGCGGCGGTTTACGTCAAACTACGATACGCGGTTCGCGTTGTCGCAACATTGCTCGCCAACGTGGCGAGAATTGGTTCACAACCGTGGTACGCCCGCCCTCGGGCGTGAAACTGCGCGTGAAGACATCGACATCGCCGCAAAAACCACAGCCGAGGGCGGCTGTGCCACGGGTCGAACCGGTTAGGAAACCGGTTCGAGACATTCCTGCTGGTGTCATGCGGCGGCCAGTTACCACTTTCCGCCGAGGTACTCCTGGATGGTTCGGGCCTCGGGCGTGCCGGCGATGAGGGCGCTGATGGCCTCGACGACGGCTTCGGCGGCGGTGGCGGTCGTCACCAGCGGGATGCCGTGGGCGATGGCATTGATGCGGATGGCGGCCTCATCGGCACGCGGGCGTCTTCCGGAGGGCGTGTTGACGATCAACTGAATCTCGCCGCTCTTGATCTTGTCCACCACGTCGGGACGGCTCTGGCCGGCCTTGCTGACGCGGCTGTTGGCCACGCGGTGGGCGTCGAGGAACTTGCTGGTGCCCTCGGTGGCCCAGATGGCAAAGCCCATGGCCGCAAGACGGCGAATGGTCGGCAGGACGACCTGTTTGTCGCTGTCCTTGATGGACACGAAGGCCACGCCCTTGGTCGGCAGCCGCATACCCGCGGCGATCTGGCTCTTGGCGAACGCCAGCCCGAAATCGCGGTCGATGCCCATGACTTCGCCGGTGGATTTCATCTCCGGCCCCAGCACGGTATCGACGCCCGGGAAGCGGTTGAACGGGAAGACCGACTCCTTGATGCCCACGTGCGACAGGGCCTTGCGCGGCTTGTCCAGCCCCATCGACGCCAGCGTTTCGCCCATCATGATTCGCGTGGCCACCTTGGCAATGGGCACGCCCGTGACCTTGCTGACGAAGGGCACGGTTCGGCTGGCGCGGGGATTTACTTCCAGCACGTACAGCTCCCGGCCTTGCACGGCCGCAAACTGCACGTTCATCAGACCCTTGACGTCGAGTTCCAGCGCCATCGCCCGCGTGGCACGCGTGATCTCGTCCAGCACGTCGCGGCGGAGCTTGTGCGGCGGCAGCACCATGGCCGCATCGCCCGAGTGCACGCCGGCGTATTCGATGTGCTCCAGAATGCCGGCGATGTACACGTCCTTGCCGTCGCAGACCGCGTCGACGTCGAGTTCGACGGCCTCTTCGAGGAACTTGTCAATCAGCACGGCCGCGCCGTCGGAGGCCTCCAATGCGTAGCCGGCGAATTTCTTCAGCTCTTCGGAGCTGAAGATGATTTCCATCGCTCTTCCGCCCAGCACGTACGATGGCCGGACCATGACGGGATAGCCTATCTTCTCGGCCTCGACAACGGCTTCGGCAATCGAAGCGGCCATGGCGTTGCGCGGCTGGCGCAGGCCCAGTTTCTTGATCATGGCCGAGAACTGCTCGCGGTCCTCGGCCTGAGCGATGGACGAGGGGCTGGTGCCCAGGATCGGCACGCCGGCCTTGGCCAGACCGGCCGCCAGGTTCAGCGGCGTCTGCCCGCCGAATTGAACGATGAGGCCCAGCGGCTTTTCGCGGGCGACGATCTCCAGCACATCCTCCAGCGTCAGCGGCTCAAAATACAGCCGGTCGGAAGTGTCGTAATCGGTGGAGACGGTCTCGGGGTTGCAGTTGACCATGATGCTGGTCGTGCCCAGTTCCCGCAACGCCTGCGAGGCATGCACGCAGCAGTAGTCGAATTCCAGCCCCTGGCCGATGCGATTGGGCCCGCCGCCCAAGATCATCACGCCGGGCTTCTCGCTGCCGCGTGTTTCGTCCTCGCGCTCGTAGGTCGAATAGTAGTAGGGGGTGAAGGCCTCGAACTCGCCGCCGCACGTGTCCACGAGCTTAAAGACCGGAACGATGCCGGTCTCGTGACGCCGCTGCCGGATGGCCTCGGCGGTGCTCTTGGTCAGGTATGCCAACTGCACGTCGGAGAAGCCCAGTGTTTTGGCCTGACGCAGTTCCTCGTCGGAGAGAGCCGGCTTCTTGCCGAGTTCTGCTTCGGCCTCGACGATCTCCGAAACGTTGTTCAGGAACCACGGATCGATGCCCGTCAGTTCGAAGATGTCCTGCACGCTCAGGCCGCGCTGGAAGGCCAGGCGGATGTAGTACAGCCGTTCGGAGTTGGGCGTGGCCAGCTTCTGGCGGATGGCGCCCATGTCGTACTCTTCTGCCGGCCGATCCCGCCCGTCGGCGCCCAGCCCGGCACGCTTGATCTCCAGCCCGCGCAGGGCCTTTTGCAGCGACTCCTTGAACGTTCGCCCGATGGCCATGACCTCGCCCACGCTCTTCATGCTGATGGTCAGGCTGTCCTGGGCGTCGGGGAACTTTTCAAAGGTGAAGCGCGGAATCTTGACCACGCAGTAGTCGATGGTGGGCTCAAAACACGCCGGCGTCTGCTTGGTGATGTCGTTGGCGATCTCGTCCAGCGTCATGCCGATGGCCACCTTGGCGGCAATCTTGGCGATGGGGAAGCCGGTCGCCTTCGATGCCAGGGCCGAGGAGCGGCTGACGCGCGGATTCATCTCGATGGCGACCATTCGGCCAGTCTTGGGATGCACCGCGAACTGGATATTGCAGCCGCCGGTCTCCACGCCGATGGCGCGGATGATCTTCAGCGAGTCGTTGCGCATGGCCTGGTATTCGCGATCGGTCAGCGTCTGAATCGGCGCCACCGTGATCGAGTCGCCGGTGTGCACGCCCATCGGGTCGAAATTCTCGATGGAGCAGATGATGACGGCGTTGTTCTTGGTGTCGCGCATCACCTCGAGCTCGAATTCCTTCCAGCCCATAACCGACTCTTCCAGCAGCACGGTGTGGACGGGGGAAAGCTCCAGCCCGATGGCGACCTGACGCTCAAATTCCTCGCGATTGTATGCCACCGAGCCGCCCGTGCCCGCCAATGTGAAGGACGGCCGGATGACGATAGGCAGCCCAAGGTGGACCAGCGCCTCGCGGGCCTGGACCATGTTGCCGACCTGCTCGCTCTTGAGCACTTCCACGCCCACGGCCGAAACGGTGGCCTTGAAGGCGTCGCGGTCCTCGGCGCGGTGGATGACTTCGGCGGTCGCGCCGATCATCTCCACGTGGTACTTGGCCAGCAGGCCTGATTCATGCGCCTCGACCGCCAGGTTCAGGGCGGTCTGCCCGCCCAGCGTCGGCAGCAGGGCGTGGATCTGTTCCCGCTTGAAAATCGACTCGAGCATCTCCAGCGTGATGGGCTCGATGTACGTCCGCGCCGCCATCTCCGGGTCGGTCATGATGGTGGCCGGATTGCTGTTGAGCAAGATGACCCGGTAGCCTTCCTCGCGCAGGGCCTTGCACGCCTGCACGCCGGAGTAGTCGAATTCGCACGCCTGCCCGATGACGATGGGGCCGGCGCCGATGATGAGGATGTTCTGGATGTCAGTTCGCTTAGGCACTTATTTTCCTTCAACCGTCTGGGGTTGGAGAAGTATACCAAGCGATGATAAAAGGTCCACAACCATGCTGTAGATGTCCAACGGTGAGTAGTCGTGACCGAGCCTGGGCTCGTAATACCGTCCGTGTGCCAGCCAGTGCCGCAGGTTCAAGGCGCCGGAAAAATCGCCGATGGCGCTTCGGGTCGGCGCGTCGTGAGCTTCGGCTTTCCACGAGGCGAGAATGTGCTCTTCAAGGCCTACTCCGTTGCCCTGATGCTGGTACAGACGGCGAAATGCTCTCGACAAGGGATCCTTCCTGCGCTTGTACACACGGTCCAGATAGTCCAGTCGGATCGCCGCCTCGGCGGCAGCCATCAGATCCAGCATGGCTGCGTCGTCCAGTTCGTCAAAGAAATCATCCACCTCATCAAGCGACAGTCCATCCAGCGATGGGTATGGGGCTGGGGTGCCCCGCCGGATCGACTCAATAACGCGTCCCTTGCACTGAGATGAGATTGTGGATTGCACCTCGTACCAATCCCAAACCTGCTGAACCGTCTTCTCCAGACCAGATAACGAGACTCGTTTCATTGCCGCATGACGCTCCTAAGAGCATCCAACAACGAGTCCTCATCCAGCGGCATTACCTTGAGGGTCGGAGTTCGCGATGCGACCAGTCCCCATCTCGCCCCCGGCTGCACCACGAGCATTCGCTGCCCCATCTCGCCGACGAGATCGACGCGGCCGGCAGCTCCCACGATATTCATGCCCTTCGGTACGAACTCAACCCGCTCATCGCCGACCCGGAGCACGAGAACGGTCGCATCATACGGGCCGACAAACTTGTCATTCACTCGGATGGTTTCTGCATCAGCTTTCATGAGCCCCTCGCCTCTGGGCGCGGCCAGCAAATTCAGAATCTCCGCATGAAGCGAACTAAGAGCACGCAGATACTCATCAAGGCGCGCTTGCCAGTTAACATCGGATTGCTTTTGGCTCTTTTGGCGGAAGAAGTCCTGTAGTTGCTCTTTTCCCATGGCGGTCACTCCTCGTCTACTTCACTCTATCACTTGCCGCGACAACGGGGCAACGAATCGCTATGGAACATTTACGGCCTTGCGCTGAGTTTCGGCGGCCTTGACCGTCGAGGCGATGAACCCGGCGAACAGGGGATGCGGATTGATCGGGGTCGAGCGGAATTCCGGGTGGAACTGCGTCGCCAGGAAGAACGGGTGGTCGGACAGCTCGATCATCTCGACCAGTTCGCCGTCGGGGCTTATGCCCGAGAAGGTCATGCCCTTCTGCTGGAACAACTCGCGGTAGCGATTGTTGAACTCGTAGCGATGGCGATGCCGCTCGCGGATCTCCACAGCCTGGTACAACTCGTGGGCACGCGTGCCGGGCTGAATGCGGCAAGGCCAGGCGCCCAGACGCATGGTGGCGCCCTTGTCGGTGACCTTCTTCTGCGAGTCCATCAGGTCAATGACGGGGTGCTGGCAGTCGGGGCGATTCTCGGCCGTGTCGGCGTCGGAGAGGCCGCAGACGTTCCGGGCGAATTCGATGCACGCCGTCTGCATGCCCAGGCACAGGCCCAGGAAGGGTATGCGGTTCTCGCGGGCGAAGCGGGTGGCCTGGATCTTGCCTTCCACGCCCCGCAGCCCAAAGCCGCCGGGGACCAGGATGCCGTCGAGCCCGGCCAAGAGCTGCTCGGCGCCGCGGTTCTCGATCTCCTCGGCCATGACGCGCTGCACTTCGACCTTGCACTTGCTGGCGATGCCGGCATGGTCGATGGATTCGTAGATGCTTTTGTACGCGTCCTGTAATTCGCTGTACTTGCCCACCACGGCAATCTTGACGCGATGAAGCGGGTTGCGAATCGTGTCGATCATCGTGGGCCATTGCCCGAGCTTCAGCGGGCCGGCCTCCAGCCGGAGGCGATCGACGATTTCCTGGTCGAGTTCCTGGCGGACGAATTGCAGCGGCACTTCGTAGATCGTGTCCTTGACGTCGGGCTCTTCGATGACGCAGCGGCGTTCCACCGAGGTGAAGAGCGAAATCTTCTGCTTGAGCGATTCGGCCAGCGGCTTCTCGCAGCGGCAGACCAGCACGTCGGGGGTGATGCCGATCTCGCGCAGCTTCTGCACGCTGTGCTGGGTGGGCTTGGTCTTGATCTCGCCGGCGGCCCGGACCGATACGATCAGCGTCACGTGCACGTACATGGCGTTAGTCCGGCCTTCTTCCAGGCCGAATTGCCGGATGGCTTCCAGGAAGGGCAGGCCTTCGATGTCGCCGACCGTGCCGCCCAGCTCGGTGATGACGACGTCATTGCCCTCCTCCAGCGAGCGAATGGCGGCCTTGATTTCGTCGGTGACGTGCGGCACGACCTGCACCGTGCCGCCCAGGTAGTCGCCGCGGCGCTCCTTGGCGATGACGGTGCTGTAGATCTTGCCGCTGGTGAAGTTGCTGAACTTCGTGGTGGGAATGCCGGTGAAGCGCTCGTAGTGGCCCAGGTCCAGGTCGGTCTCGGCCCCGTCGTCTGTGACGTAGGTCTCGCCGTGCTGATACGGGTTCATCGTGCCCGGGTCGACGTTGAGGTACGGGTCAAATTTCTGGATGGCAACCTTCAGCCCGCGGCAGCCCAGCAGCATGCCCAGCGAAGCGGCGGTGATGCCTTTGCCCAGCGAACTGACCACGCCTCCAGTAACGAAAATGTGCTTAGCCATGTCTTGGTCCTCGCGCGGCTATAGTTTTCAAAAAGATAATCATCGTGTTTGAATCGCTCGTTCCAGAAGGCGTTTGACATAATCCGGTAACGGCGTGCCATAGGAGTCCGCGATCTGTTTCAGGGCGTCATGAGTCTTGACTTCATCTCCGGCGAACGTCAGGTCGAGCCTTCGTATCTGCCTGCCGGCGATGTGGGTATATCCTGACGGGACGGCCCAATAGCAGGACATGCAGATTTTGGAATCTTTCTTACTCAGGAAGTTAAAGCAGTTTTCACAGGACCAGGACTTTGCTCGATTACACGACCTGCACACGAGCATGAATTCTTGAGCGAGCATCTCCTTGGGTTCGCCGCCTATCTCGTACGGAATAGCGTGGTCGATTTGAAGAGACCGTGACTCGAGCTTCAGCAAGCAGAAACTGCACATCTCCCCTCGCAAAGCTACCAAGTCGTCCTTGAAACGCTTGGGAAAACGAAGACGGCCATGCTTGTGAACGTTAATCTCACCGGAATAATCGATTGAGTAACAAGCGATCTTGCGTCCGTTTTTGCCGGATACCCGTTGCGATAGGATCGCGACGCCCTGCTCCTGCAGGTCTTGTTTGGCCCTTCGGGGGTCGGTGTAATCGTAAAGCTCACGCAATTGCTCCGTTGTCACACTGCCATGCTCGAGGATGTGCTTCAGAACCAATCTCGGGCGCTTACCGAGCGAATCAAGCATTGCGCGAAGCTGTGATGACGAATCTTTCTTAGCACTCATAAAGCGTTCTCAAACAACGGAAGGTTGCCATCTTCCATGATGTTTTTCGGGACAGTTGGGAGCTTACACACGAGGCTGTGGGAAAAATAGACAGATTCCACGGTCACACTGGATCGTCCTAACAACGTCTCCGTCGAGGATCGCCCTGCAACAACTTCAAACCTTGTTAAGTCCAACCTTGCCGGCAATGTTTCTCCGTGGAGCTTCTCGCCGGTTTGGCCATCGTAACTCACAATGTAAGGGACTTTCCGTCTATTCAATTCGGCCAGCGAATCCGAGAATTCCTCGATCGACAAACCGCTAATGTATCTTTGGTCGCGTTCCCTACTGACCCCTTGGTACGGCGGGTCCATGTACACTAAGTCCTTTGGGCCGGCATCTTGGATCGCTTCCCGGTAGTCGCAGGCCCTCACGCATGCACGCCCTTTCAAAAGCCGGGCGGCGCCGAGGACGCTTTCTCGCACTCTTTCAGGGTTTGTGCCCTTCCGCCTATGGTCAGGACTATTATTGAACTCGCCCTTACGGTTGTATCGAACCGCCGCCTTTGTGCAGCGAGCGAGCAGAAACAGGAAGTGGTGAGGCTTGTGAGTTCTGTTGAACTCCGCTCTGATTTCGTTGAAGAACTCCGCCTCTCTCCCATGCTGCTGTTGCCACAGGCGCTCGTAATCGTTTACGAGGGATTCAGGGCTCTCTATGATCGCATTCCAGAGCGTCATAAGGGGAGCATTGATGTCACTCAGTTGAAAGGATGATGCGCTTTCGCAATGCGACGCCGCTAACGTGACCGCTGCCGAACCGGCAAACGGCTCGAAGAGCGTTCCGATTCTCTTTGGGAAGAAGTGAAGGAGCGATTTGGCAATCCATCGCTTGCTGCCCTGATACGGTATTGGATGTGGCAACCTCATTTGGGTCTCCTACACTCTCACCGGCACGCCGTGCTGGTGGAGATACTCCTTCACCTGGGCGATGCTGTATTGCCCGTAGTGAAAGATGGACGCCGCCAAGGCCGCATCGGCCTTGCCTTCGGTCAGGACGCGGCAGATGTCTTCGGGCCCGCCGGCCCCGCCCGAGGCGATGACCGGAATGCCCACCGCATCGGCCACCTTGGCCGTCAGCGTCATGTCATAGCCGCTCTTGTGGCCGTCGGCGTCGATGCTCGTCAGCAGAATCTCGCCCGCGCCGATGCGTTCGACTTCCTGGGCCCATGCGATGGCGTCCAGCCCGGTCGGCTTGGTGCCGGCGTTGATGTAGACTTCCCAATGATCGCCGCTCTTCTTGGCGTCGATGGCGACCACGACGGCCTGGTTGCCGAAGGCCTCAGCGCCTTGGCGGATCAAGTCCTTATTCGTCACTGCCGCTGAGTTGATGGAGATTTTCTCGGCGCCGGCTTGCAGCAGGGCCTTGATGTCGTCGAGCTCGCGGATGCCGCCGCCAATCGTGTACGGGATGAACACCGCCCGGCCCACGGCCGCCGCCAACTCGCGGACGGTCTGACGCGCGTCCAGCGTGGCGGTAATGTCGAGGAAGACCAGTTCGTCGGCCCCGGCCTCGCTGTACAACTTGCCGGCCTGAACCGGGTCGCCGGCGTCCTGCAAATTGACGAACGACCGGCCCTTGACCACTCGGCCATTCTTCACGTCCAGACACGGGATGATTCGCTTCGCTAACATTCAAAAGACCTTAACCACGGAGGACACGGAGACCACGGAGAACAGCAAGCAGATCATCTTTCGAAAGCCATTCGGAGGTTGTGTTCTGCCGCTCTTCACTGGCGTTCTCCAATGCCGCGTCAACAACGATTAGACTAAAGGACAACACGTTTCAGGCCCTTCTTCAGCAATTCCGCGCGGAAGTTTATCAGCAGGCCAAGCCGGCATCCGGTTGTGCGCAGGTAGCTCATCAACTGGGCTTCGTGGATTGGCAGCAGAGCGTCCACTGTCTTCAACTCCACGATCACGCCCGGCTCCACGCGTATGTCCAGTCTTTGCCCGTCGATTCGCAGATCCTTGTACAGAACTGTTATCGCAACTTCTTCTTGCACGCTCAGGCCACGCAATCGCATCTCGTGCATCAGTGCCTTGCGATAAATCGATTCGAGAAAGCCAGGCCCCAGGCGCCGATGAACCTCGATCGCAGCGGCAATGATTTCGCTGCTGGCCCGGTCCAGTTCGGCAGGGACGGTGCTTGGCACGCGGTTCAGCGGACGCCACGTCCCGGCACTTCCGGCCACCGTGTTGTCTTCTTTGCCGCTGTGCTCTTGGTCGCCCATCTCTTCTTGCCTTTTGCCTTCTCTATCTCTTGTCTTTCTCCGTGCTCTCCGTGGTTCAAGTCTTTCGACCCAGCCGGCAGAAGTTTGCCAGCATGGCCAGGCCCACCGGGCCGGACTTCTCCGGGTGGTACTGCGTGCCGAAGACCGAGCCCGACTGCACGGTCGAGGCGTACTTGCCGCCGTACTCGGTCACGCCGATGGCTGCGGACGGTTCCGTCGGCCGGCAGAAGTACGAGTGCGCGAAGTAGAAGTACGCGCCGTCGGCCACGCCTTCAAACAGCGGGCTCTTGGCCGCCTGCTCGACCTGGTTCCAGCCCATGTGCGGCACGGTCAGGCCTTCTGCGAATCGGACGACTTCGCCGGGCACGATGTCGAGCCCCAGGTGCAGGCCGTGCTCGCTGCTGGTCGTAAAGAGCAACTGCATGCCCAGGCAGATGCCCAGGAACGGCTTTTGCCTGGCCACGGCGCGAATGGGCTCGACCAGCTTGAGCCGGCGGAGATTCTCCATGGCCTCGCCGAAAGCCCCGACGCCCGGCAGAATGACCGCATCGGCCGACTCCAGCGGCCCGGCCTGATCGGTCAGCTCCGATGCCACGCCCAGACGGTCCAACGCGTATTTCACGCTCCGCAGATTGCCCAGGCCATAATCGATAATCGCAATCATTTCAAAATCTCTTCACCACGGAGGACACGGAGAAAGGCGAGACCGGATATCTGATATCAGATATTGGGAAAGACACGCCGGCAGCACCGACCGTCTTTCCTGATATCTAATATCCAATATCAAATATCGCCTCTGTCGCCTTCTCTCTGCGTTCTCCGCGTCCTCTGCGGTGATCCGTTCTATTCCCATTCGATCGTCGAGGGCGGCTTGCTCGAAATATCGTACACCACGCGGTTGACGCCCTTGACCTCGTTGATGATCCGGCTGGAGATCTTCGCCAGCAGCTCGTGCGGCAGGCGGGCCCAGTCGGCCGTCATGCCATCCAAGCTGGTGACGACGCGCAGGGCGATGGCGTTGGCGTACGTCCGCTCGTCGCCCATGACGCCCACGCTCTTGACGGGCAGCAGCACGGCGAAGCTCTGCCATATTTCCCAGTAACCTTCCCAAGCTTCCAATTCCTGCTGCACGACCGTGTCAGCCGCTCGCAGAACCGCCAGCCGGGGCTCGGTGATCTCGCCGACGATCCGCACCGCCAGGCCAGGGCCGGGGAAGGGCTGGCGATTCAGCAGCCGCGCCGGAATGCCCAGTTCGGCCCCCAGGCGGCGGACCTCGTCCTTGAACAGCTCGCGCAGCGGCTCGATGAGCTTGAAGCCCAGCTTCTCCGGCAGGCCGCCGACGTTATGGTGGCTCTTGATGGTGGCCGATGGGCCGCGAACCGAGACGCTCTCGATCACGTCGGGGTACAGCGTGCCCTGGGCCAAAAAGTCGATCTTGCCGATCTTGGCCGCCTCGGTCGCAAAGACGTCAATGAACGTCTTGCCGATGATCTTGCGTTTCTGCTCGGGGTCGGTTACTCCGGCCAGGGCTTCCAGGAACAGGGTGGCCGCGTCGGAGATGGTAAGATTCAGCGGGTATTCCTTGCGGAACATTTCGCGAATCTCCTGGGACTCATCGGCCCGCAGCACGCCATTGTCGACGAAGACCGCGTGCATCTGATCGCCGATGGCCCGGCCAACCAAAGCGGCCGTCACCGACGAATCCACGCCACCCGACAGGCCCACGATCACCTTGCCCTTGCCGACGGTCTGGCGAATCTTTTCCACCGACTCCTGGATGAAATTGGCCATCGTCCAGCCGCCGTGGCAGTCGGAGATCCGGAACAGAAAGTTGCTCAGGATCTCCTTGCCCTCGGGCGTATGCACGACCTCGGGGTGGAACTGCACGCCGAATATCTTCCGGCGTCCATCGGCCATGGCGGCCGCTTGGCAGTCGGCCGTGTGGGCCAGATAAACAAAGCCCCTCGGCAGGGCGCCGACGCGGTCGCCGTGGCTCATCCATACCGGCTGGCGTTCGATCAGGCCATGGAACAGGTCGTCGGGCTGATCGATCACCAGGGTGGCCGGGCCGTACTCGCGGTTGTCGTGGCGTTCGACCGAGCCGCCCAGCAGCTTGGCCAGCAACTGCATGCCGTAGCAGATGCCCAGGATCGGGATGCCCAGCGCGAGGATCTTTTCGTCCAGACTGGGCGAGCCGTCCTGGCACACCGACGCCGGGCCGCCCGAGAGAATCAGGCCCTTGGCGTTCTTGACTCGATCGGCCGAGGCCGTGTAGGGCAGAATCTCGCAGTAGACGCCCAACTCACGCACCCGCCGGGCGATGAGCTGCGTGTACTGCGATCCGAAGTCCAGCACCAGGATTGTTTCGCGTTGGTTCATTGGTTCATGTTTGGGAATCGGGAATCCGGAATCGGGAATCGGGAATCCGGAAAAGCCATTCTCGCTCATGGCTTTCCACGGCCAGCTCCACCGCATTATCCGGTGCCCGGTTTTCCCGATTCCCGCTTCCCGAATCCCGTCTCTTCCTATTTCCTGTGTTTTTCCATCAACTCGACGAAGCGGTCGAACAGGTACCGCGCGTCGTGCGGTCCGGGGCTGGCCTCGGGGTGATACTGCACCGAAAAGATCGGCAGCCGCTTGTGCTGCAAGCCTTCGAGCGTCTGATCGTTCAGGTTCATGTGCGTGACTTCGATCTCATCGCTCGGCAGCGTGTTGACGTCCACGCAGAAGCCGTGGTTCTGCACCGTTATCGCCACTTGGCCGGTCCGCAAGTCCTTGACCGGCTGGTTGGCCCCGTGGTGGCCGAACTTCAACTTGTAGGTCTTGCCGCCCAGCGCCAGGCCAAGAATCTGCTGGCCCAGGCAGATGCCGAAGATGGGCAGCGGCCTCTTTCGCGGCGGGTCCTTAATTAGCTGCTGTACCGTCGAGATTACGTTAGTGACCGGCTCGGGGTCGCCCGGGCCGTTGGAGAGCATGATGCCGTCGGGGTCCAATTCGGCCACCTGCTGGGCAGTGGTGGAGGAGGGCACGACCATGACCTCGCAACCGCAGGCCTGCAAGCGCCGGAGGATGCCGTACTTCACGCCGCAGTCCATCACCAGCACCCGGCACGAGCCGCTTTGCACCGTCACGCCGGCAGGGGGTTCAAGTTTCGTGCCGCCATCGCCTTGCCAGCGGTAGGTGGCGGGGCACGAGACGCTCTGCACCAGGTCCCGTCCGCCCAGGCCGGGGGATGAGCGAACCTTGGCCAGCAGCGACTCGACGTTGACATCCTGCGTGCTGAGGATGCCCTTAAGCGCGCCCACCGTCCGCAGCCGCTTGGTCAGCTCGCGCGTGTCCACGCCCTGGATGCCCGGGACGTTCTGCTTCTTAAGGTAGGCGTCGACGTCCATCTCGCTGCGCCAGTTGCTGACGACGCGCGACAACTCGCGGACGACGAACCCTTCCAGCCAGATTCCTCGGCTCTCGGCGTCGGCGGCATTGATGCCGTAATTGCCGATGAGGGGGTAGGTCATGGCCACGATCTGGCCGCGGTAGGAGGGGTCGGTAAGCACCTCCTGGTAACCAGTCATGGATGTATTGAAGACGACCTCTCCGCAACGCTCGCCTTGAGCGCCGAAGGCGGTGCCGCGGAAGATCGTTCCATCTTCCAACGCCAGAATGGCCGGGCGATCCATCATGTACAAAAGCTCTCCGCAGTAGCTACGAACCAGGGGACATCGGGCGGCTATCGAGTAGGCCCGCGACAGGCTGCACAGGCGTCCAGATGTCCCGGCTAGTGTAGTGACTTGCCCTTGAATTCACAACGGGGCGGTGGACAAATCTTTTTATAGTCCTTATACGGGGATTGAGCGGAAAAGATGCTTGATTTGCCCCCAGCGTCCGACACATAATGCTGGTTTCTTTCCAAGTGAAGAGCCGTTTCTAGGAGCGATGCATGGGTAGAATGCTGGACGCATTGGTCAAGCTGCAAAACGTCGAACGTCAGCTTGCCGAAGTTCGCAGCCGGTTGCGGCGGCAGAACGCCGCCGTCGCGGTCCAGCAGCACAGGGTGGATGAGTGCAAGGCAACTCTCGTGGCGCTCCAGGAACAGGTTCTGATCAAGCAGAAGAACGCTGGCGCTGTCGAGCTGGAACTCAAAAGCCGCGACGCCGAAGTCGCCAAGTTCCGCACCGCCCTGAACACTGCCAAGACGAACAAGGAATACGCCGCCTTCCTGACCCAGATCAACACGATCAAGGCCGACAACGCCAAGGTCGAGGACCAGGTGCTCAAGGCCATGCAGGATGTCGACCTGGTTCGGACGCAAGCCGAGCAGGTCAAGAGTTCCATCGCCGAGGCCGAGAAGAAGCTCGCGGATGTCCAGGCGAACTCGGCCGAAGAGGTCAAGCGCCTCGAAAGCATCATGGCCGAATTGACCGGCCGCCGCAACGAAGCGGCCAAGGACGTGCCGGCGGACATCCTGTCGATTTTCGACCGCATGGCCTCGGCCCGCGAAGGCGATGCCATGGCCCTGGTCGAAGTGCAGGGCAAGAAGCCGCCCTTCGAATACGTCTGCGGCGGCTGCTATATGTCGCTCAACGCCGAACATGCCAACGCCCTGCGGACCCGCGACGAACTGCGCTTCTGCGATTGCTGTGGCCGGATCCTGTATTTGGATTTCAACGCCAAGCCATAACTCGAGACGGAATCGGGAATCCGGAATCGGGAATCCGGCGAAAGAGCCGGAAACTGGAATCCGGGTTGGCGGCGAGTGGGCGTCTCTGGCCCGGCGTGCGATCGTGTGGTTAGGGTTTCTGACGTGAACCTCCAGTTCCGGCTTCCGGATTCCGGCTTTCCGAGTGAACAATGGACAAGTTGACCATCTACATCGACGGCGGCTCGCGCGGCAACCCCGGCCCGGCCGCTGCCGGCGTCGTTATTCAGGACTCCACCGGCCAGACCATCTTTGCCGGCGGGTTCTACTTGGGCCGGGCCACAAATAACGTGGCCGAGTACTCCGGGCTGCTCAAGGGCCTGCACCATGCCAACGAACTCGGGGCCTCCGACCTCGAAGTCGTCAGCGACTCCGAACTGCTCGTCAAGCAGATGCGCGGCGAGTACCGGGTCAAGAACGAAGGCCTGAAGGCACTCTTCGGCCAGGCCCGCGCGCTGCTTACGCCCTTCAAGTCGGTCCGCTTCCGCCATGTCCGGCGCGAACTGAACAAGCAAGCCGACAAGCTGGTCAATCAGGCGCTGGACGGCTCGCGCGACGTGCGCGAGTAAGACGGCAAAGCTTCGATGATCGTGTGCCGGTTGTAACGTGGCTGCACCTGCTCTTTGGTGAGTCGAGTCAGGAGAATCCGGTCATGCCGAGCAAGAAGATCGTCTGTTTGGGCGGCGGCAGCGTGTACTTCCACTGGGGCATGGTCGATCTGGTCATGCAGCAGGACCTGGCCGGATCGGAAATCGTGCTGTACGACCTCGACGCCCAGAAAGTCCAGCTCGTCGCTGCCATGGCCAAGCGGCTCGCTCGCCAGGCCGGGGCGGGCATGAAGGTTCGCGCGACTACCCGCATGGACGAAGCCCTCGACGGCGCCGACTTCGCCATCTCCTCCATCGGCGGCAGCGGGGCGGAAGTCACCTCCAACGTCTACGCCTCCCGATTCCACGACGCCGATATGAGGATTCCGGCCAAGTACGGCGTTCACCAGGTAATTGGCGACACCGCCGGTCCTGCCGGCATGATGATGGGGCTGCGTTCCATCCCGGTCTACCTTCGCCTCTGCCGCGAGATGGAGAAGCGGTGCCCGTCGGTCATCCTGTTCAACCACTCCAACCCGATGGCCGTTCTCATGCGGGCCATGCACAAGTATTCCTCGATCAACGCCATCGGCATCTGCCACGGCGTGCAGGGCGGCATCGAGATGACTGCCCGCCTGCTGGGCTTGCCCTCCCACGAACTCGAATGCACCTGGATCGGCACGAATCATTTCTACTGGTTCACGCGGATTCTGCATAATGGCGTCGATGTCTATGACGAACTGCGCCGGAAGATCCGCCTCCAGCCGCCGGCCCACAGCCAACTGTCGTACAATCTCTCGGAAATATTCGGATATGTCTTCGTATATGCGAGTGATGACCACATCATCGAGTTCTTCTCCTACCTGACGCAGTTGCCGGGCGGCCAGAAGGATCTGCCTTACGAACTGGCGAAAGCGGCCCTTGAACATAGCTTCGACGAGGGCAAGCCCCCGACGACCAAGGCCTCGTCCGGTGAGCGAGCGGCCTTCTTCAAGGAGTATCGCAAGCTCGTCGACGCCGTCGAGCTGCCGCCCAAGCGATTCAAGGCGCCCAAGCCGCTGTCCGAGGAGGTCGGCGGCATGATGTCGGCCATCGCGACCGGCGGGCGGAAGATCTGCATCGCCAACATCGCCAATCGCGGGTCGATCCCGAATCTGCCGCCAGAGGCCGAGGTCGAGGTCGAGGCCGTCACCGATCGCCGCGGCGTGCGCGGGTTGGACATGGGCGATTGCCCACGCGTCTTAAAGGCCATTCTCGAAAAACGGTTCGTCTGGCAGGAACTGGTCGCCGACGCCGCCACCACCGGCGATAGAAACCTGGCCTTGCAGGCGCTGATGCTGGATGAGATGGCGATCTGGCCGGACAAGGCGTCAGCCATGCTGGATGAACTCCTGCTGTCCTCGCGCGAACTGCTGCCGCAGTTCTTCCGCAAGCGATAAGAATCAATACGTGCAGCAGGTAGGGCGGGCATCGCCCGCCGTCTTGGTTGCATCTGCCAGGAAATCGTCGGGCAGTGCCCGACCTACGAGCGCGAGCCGGGTGCCGTGGCCGCGGCGTCCAGCGGCCACGCTCTTGCACATTCATTTTGTCAAAGGGCACAAACCGGCACCGCCGGGTACCATTCGGAACCAAACGGAACGAAACGGAACGAAACGGAACCAAACGGAACGAAACGGAACCATTTGGAACCGTTGGGAACGATTCGACACGCAGCCATGTTCACTCATGGCCTTGCCGAGCAGGCACTTGCGGCGTCGTGTCGGCCGCTCACCCGGAGTTTCGCCACTGAGCGCGACCCGTGCGCACATTCATGCAGAGCCATCCGCAGATTGCGCAGATGAACGCAGAGAAGTCCGCTCTCCTTTGGTTGTCAAGACCGGGCGCGCGGAGCCAGCCCGGACGATGCTCCACATATGGGCGACTGAACAGGGTATGTGCGCGCGGCCAGCATCGGTACCTTGCTGGGCAAGCTTTTGCGCTCGTCCAAAGTAACGCGCGTCTTGGCGCACATCGCCGGGAACTGCCCCCGCTGAGTCTCGCATGCTTCTGCAAGACGACGCGGAAGCATGCAGAACGGTTCCACCGCTGAATCTCGCCACAGGAGCGTGGCCGCTGGACGCCGCGGCCACGGCACCCGGCCACGGCACCCGGCAGAAGCATGCAGAACGATTCCACCGTTTCCCGCATCCCGATTCCGGATTCCCGATTCCCGCTTCTAGGAATCCCGTGTATCCCCTGCATCCCTGCTAATTCGTCGTTCCGGCTTATCGGTCTCGCGCGGGACATCCAAGTCGGCGATGGGCACGCTGATTTCGAAGGCGCCGGCCTGGACGTAGGCGGCGTCGCGGGGTTCGTCGAAGCGGATCAGCGTGGCCCGGCGGTGGAAGCTCACCACGTACACCTGCTGGCCGGGCTTTAGCTTCAGCACTGAGGGCCTGGCGGTCTGGGCGGCCGGCGATTGTGGCCGGCGATGCGCCACGGGACGATCCTTTTCATCACCGCCCTGGCCGGGATGTCCCTGCCCGTGCGGCTGGCCTGATGCTTGGCCATGCACCTGGCCTTGGGCCCCGTGCCCGTGGCTGGTTCTTCCGTGTCTCTGGCCGCCCTGGCCTGGCGGGGCGAAGGGGCCGGTCTGCGGGAACAACTCCTGCAAGCGCAGCTCCATTTCGCCCGCGTCGGTCAGCACCTTGGCCCGGTTCTTGGTGAAGTCCAGTTCCAGCAGCGTGCCGGTCCCCGGCGGCGGCAGGATGGGCACGATCTCGCCCACCTTGGCCTGGCCTAGCCGGTTGACCCACTGGTCGTATTGTTCCTGACGCGATTTCTGCTGCGCCTGCGAGCGGCGGTATTCCTTCTCCAGCCGCTGGGCTTCCTGGCGCAGGCTCTCGGCCTCACGCTGCTGGGTGCGAATCTTCTCGCGCAGGTTGGACATCTCGGCCCGAATGCCTTCCTGCCCCAGCTGCGGCATCAGGTCCGACAGGCTCACTTCCATCTGCATCTGGCCCAAATCAACCAGGGCGACCTGCTTGTTGAACTCCATCCGCACCAGCCGGCCGGTGCGGGCCAGGCTGGGCACGTGGACCTCATCGCCCTCCTTCATCTCGCACAGCGAGGCCAGCCAGTTCTCAAAGCTCTGTTGCAGTTTGCCCACGTCGACCAGCTTGGATTCGTATTCGCGCGACGCCTCCTCGGCGGCCATGCGAGCGGTGTGGGCCTCGGTGCGAGCCTCTTCGCTGGCGCGCCGGGCGGTGGTGGTGGCGCGGATGGCCTTGCGGAACGTCGAGCCGCGTTCGTTGAGGTGCCGCCGGGCGTTGGCGATGACGCTGGGCGGCAGCCCGATGGCCGATGCCACAGTGATGGCATGGCTTTCGCCCGGCTCGCCGATGCGGAGGTGGTAGGTTGGCCGGAGCGTCTGGGTGTCGAAGTCCACCTTGGCGTTATCGACGCGCTCGTGATTGAAGGCGTAGGCCTTGAGGATGCCCAGGTGCGTCGTGACCATGGCCAGGCAGCCGATGTGACGGAGTTCGTCCAGCAGGGCCTGGCCAATGGCGCCGCCCTCGTCGGGGTCGGTGCCGCTGCCCAGTTCGTCCAGCAGCACCAGGCTCGAGCGGTTGGCGTGGCGCAGGATGTGCTTGATCCGCTGGATGTGCGCCCCGAAGGTCGAGAGCGACTGCTCCAGCGATTGCTCGTCGCCCACGTCCAGGAAGATGTCCTGCGACAGCGGCAGCCGGCTGCCGCGCCCGGCGGGAATGTGCAGCCCGGCCTGGGCCATCACGCTTACCAGCCCGACGGTCTTGAGGCTGACCGTCTTGCCGCCCGTGTTCGAGCCGGTGATGATGAGGATGTCGAAGTCCACGCCCAGCCGGACGTCGATGGGCACCACCGCGTGCCGCTGCTCGATGGGCAGATTCGCCCGCTCCTGCTGGTACGCCTGCTCGATCAGTAGCGGGTGGCGGACCTGGTGAAGTTGCAGGCTGCCTTGCTCGGTGAGGTCGGGGCAGGTGAACTCGAACCCGAACGCGTACTCCGCCTTGGCCGTCAGCAGGTCCAGCAGCCCCAGCGTTCGCAAGGCCGATTGCATCTCGGGCAAGCGGCGGTGGATTTGGATGGCCAGTTCGTCCAGCAGGCGGGCGACCTCGCGCCGCTCGTCATCGCGCACTGCCACCAGGCGGTTGTTCATTTCCACCGATTGCACCGGCTCGATGAAGAGCGTCGCGCCGGTGGCGCTGGCGCGGTGGATGACGCCGGGCAATTCGCTGCGCCGCTCAGCCTTGACGGGCAGGACATAGCGGTCCTCGTGCAGCGTGACCACCGCGTTCTGAAGGATCGATGAGATGCCCGGCTGGCGCAGGTAGCCATAGATCGTGTCGCGGATCTTCTGCTGGAGGGTGTCGATCTCGCTGCGCGTGCGGCGCAGCAGGTCCGAGGCCCAGGAGACGACCTCGCCGCGTTCATCGACGACGGCCCGGATGGCGTGGAGTTCGCCCTTGAAGTCGGGCAGGCTCTCAGCCAGTTCCTTCACCAGCGGCAGCGTTTCGGCCAGGGCGAAGCTCCAGTTCCGCAGGTTGGCGGTGGCTTCCAGCGTGGCGGCGATGGCGTTGAAGTCATCGCCGCTGGCGCCGCCGCCGGGCGCGGCCCGTTCGAGTTGCGGGCGGATGTCGCTGACCCCGCCAAAGGGCGGCGGGCCGGACTCGCGCAAGGCCTGCACCATCTGGCTGGTTTCCTCCAGCCAGCGGCGGGCAATGCCGAGCTTGCGCGACGGCCCGATGCGCAGCGCGACCTCCTTGCCCAGGTTCGTGCGGCAAAACCGCGCCAGAATGCGGCGGACCTGATCGAACTCCAACTTGTCCAGCGTGAAAGAGTCCATGTCGGTTCGAAGGCCATTGTAACGATGCTGGTGAAATTGGGATATCAGCGAATCGCCGGGGCGAGGCCGGAGGTCTGAGGCCGGAGGCCTGAGGCCTGAGCCGCTAGATGCATTTGGCCGGGGTTGGGGGCGGATGGCTCGGGTTGAGCAAGGACAGCGTTGAGAGTCCGTATGGTTGAGGGGCCGCATCGTCGTTAGCCAGACGGGCGTCTGAAAGTAGCCCCGTCCCGCAGCAGCCGCGAGGGCGGGGAAGGACGGCCCAGGTATTTGAGCCCTTTAGGGCGACTGAATCTCCCGGCGAAAGAATGCCCATTCGCCGTTGGAGCATGCTATTCAACCGCACCGACCTTCGGCGGGGTTTGAAGCTCTCTGGGTTAGCCATCTGTGGGCAACCATCCCTTGCCACGCCCCTGGCGGCTCGCTAGACTCACCACCAATATAGAAAGGGGCACGTTATGTCAGGACTTGCAGTGCTGCTTGTTTTTGTCGCCCTGGTGGTGCTGGCTGGGCTGATCGTCGTGGGCATTTACAACGCGCTGGTCAGTAAGCGGATCCGCGCCAACGAGGCTTGGAGCCAGATCGACGTCCAGCTCAAGCGACGCTACGACCTGATTCCCAACCTTGTCGAGACGGTCAAGGGTTATGCGGCCCATGAGCGGCAGACGCTCGAGGGGGTCATTCAGGCCCGCAATGCCGCCATTGCCGTGCCGGCGGGCAACATCGCCCAGCAGGCCCAGGCCGAGAACGTGCTGACCGGGGCCTTGCGGCAGATCTTCGCCTTGAGCGAAGCGTATCCGAACCTAAAGGCCAATGACAATTTCCGGCAGCTTCAGGAAGAACTGGCCAGCACGGAAAACCGCATCGCCTTCGCCCGGCAGTATTACAACGACAGCGTGGGCACGTTCAACACGGCCTGCCAGGTTTTCCCCAGCAACATCATGGCCAACATGTTCAACTTCAAGGTCATGGACTTCTTCAAGACCGAAGAAGCGGCCGAACGCCAAGCCCCGCAAGTGAAGTTCTAAAGTCGGTTGATCGGTTAACCAACTGATCGGTTGACATGCGGCTTGCCTGTTTACGAACGAGTGGTTGTGAAGTATTTGCCCGTAATTCTCTGCCTCCTCTGTGCCCTCTGTGGCAAGGGGCTCTTTGCAAAGGAACCATCTGTGGCAACGGAATCTCAGCATCTGGCGGACTTGGTGAAGGCCAATATTGTGGCTACGCATGCGTATCAAACCTTGCTGGCGGCCAAGCGCGGCAAGGGCGACAAAGATTGCTTTGCGTCCGGCAAGCTCAACGAAGAGCAGATCAAGGCCTTGGTCGCCCATCAGGTCAGCTTGCTGTCGGAAGATCCCAAGGCCGTCCAGGCCTGGGCCAAGGGCAAGCCATCGGCCTTCGACCCCAATAAGGATCTCCAGCCGCTGCTGGACGCGCCGGTCAAGACGGACGATCCGCGCCTGCCCGTGAACGTGATCGCGGCCTATTTCCAGGCCAAGGCCAAGACCGACGCCGCCCGGGCCGGGGCGATGGCCAACCTGTACCAGATCATGTTCGAGATCGACCGCGACGGCGACGTACTGCAGCAGGCGTTCCGCTTCTACGCGGCACTAGGCTTGCCGGCGTGCTACGCCGATCTCAAGCTGCCGTATGATGACGCCACCTTTACCGCGATGGGCAAGGATCTGGCGCCCAGGTTCTGCCAGACACCCTTTGACTCGGCCGCCAGCGTCTTTGTCATCATGGGCCAGAAGATCACGAACTGGGGCATGCGCCACACCGGTCGGCGCGACCGTTTCGTGCTGGCCAACGAACTGCTGCAAGAGCCCGAAGTGAAGGCGATGCTGCCGGCCATCCAAGCCATGCCTGTTCAGCGGATCGCCACCATTGGCCATTCCTTCACGATGGACGTGAACTGGTCTTCGCCTTCGGCCTTCGTGCCGGTGGCGTTTTCCCTGCTGGCCAAGACCAACCCTGCCATCCAGACGCGGCAGTGGGAAGGTGGCGGCCTGACGCCCTCGCACGCCTTCAAGAACTTCTACACCGAGGCGCTGGCGTGGAAGCCGGACAAGGTCTTCCTCGTCATGTGCATCTGCAACGAGCAGGACACGCAGAACTTCACCAAGATGCTCCGGGGCTTCGCCGCTCAGGGCACCAAGGTGTACTGGTTCGATGACCTGCGGCAGCCGTGGTTGCAGCCGACCGGCGCCGTTCCGGCCATTCAGGAAATCCCGAATCGCGACGAGTTCCTCAAGCAGCAGGCCGAGCAGGAAGGGCTGACGATCGTCGAAGTCGGCAAGGTGCTGAAAGCCTCGCCGCTCAAGGACAAGTTCCTGTCACTGGACGGCATTCACATGACCGAGCCGTTCCATCGGCTGATGGCCAAGCAGTTCCTGGGCTTCCTGTGCGGCAGCCGGGGAGCGAAACTGTAGATTGGATATCCGGAATCGGGAAGCGGGAAACCGGAATCCGGAACGACAAATACAGGACTTGCCGCAGAGACGCTGAGAACTCAGAGAGCAGAGAACTGTGAGCAGAAGGCGTAGCAGTGCGTCCTCGCCGCGTTCTCAGCGTCTGGGCGGCTGGTTGTTGAATTTCCCGATTCCGGATTCCCGATTCCGGATTCCAGGTGCATGAATGCCTGACTTTCGCAGTTTGATTGCTCACAACAAGCGCAACAGCTACGTGCTGATTGTGGTCTTTCTGCTGGTCTTTCTGGGCTTAGGGCTGCTGATCGGCAACGTCTGGGGCGGCGGGGACATGACCTTCACGATCCTGGTGGCGGCCATTGCCGGCGTGGTGGCGTTCGTGATGACGCTGGCGAGCTACTACGGCGGCTCATCGGCCGTGCTGGCCATGTCGGGGGCCAAGCCGATTCAAAAGGCCGACGATCCGCAGCTCTTCAACGTCATCGAAGAGCTTTCCATCGCCGCGGGCCTGCCCATGCCCGCCATTTACGTCATTGACGACTCGGCCCCCAACGCCTTTGCCACCGGCAGGGATCCCAAGCACTCCTACGTCGCCATCACCACCGGCCTGCGGGAAAAGCTCAATCGCGACGAGTTGCAGGGCGTGATGGCGCACGAACTGAGCCACGTCCGTAATTACGACATTCTGTTTGCCACGCTCATGGCCGTGATGGTCGGAGTGCTGGTGATGCTGTGTGACATCTTCCTGCGCAGCATGTGGTGGGGGGCAGGCTCGCGCCGGCGGCGCGATCGCGACGAAGGGGGCGGTTCGGGCGGCCTGCAGGTCGTCCTGCTCATCGTGGCCCTGGCGCTGGCGATCATCGCCCCGATCCTGGCCCACATTATCCAGATGGCCATGAGCCGGCAGCGCGAGTACCTGGCCGATGCTTCCAGCGTGGAGTTGACGCGCAATCCCGCCGGCCTGGCCAGCGCCCTGGCGAAGATCGCCGCCGACCCGGACGTGCTGGAAGTCGCCAGCCGGGCCACGGCACATTTGTACATTGTGCATCCCATCAAAAAGTTTGAGGAGCGCTCCGGTTCCATCTTCGACACGCACCCGCCCATTCAAGAACGTGTCAACCGGCTGATGTCGATGACGCGATAAGGCTCGTTTAAGGCGCTTGCACAGTACTGCTTTGACGGTAGAATGCCCCTCTTCGTACCTTTTTGGAGAGCAACCAACATGTCCCGTAGTGCCTGCTGCGATGGCTCGCAAGCCGCGTCCGTCCGCGTGGAACTTCTCGAAATCCCAACCTACAGCCCCGGCCCGGACAGTCCGTTCCCCGACTATGGCTGGCAGAACGGCTGGGGCGAGCGGTATCCGTATTCTCTGCGGCTGGACATCTCCGGCCAGGCCCAGCCAGTCAAGCACACGGTTGTCATCCTGGAGAATCGGTATCTCCGCGTGACGCTGCTGCCCGACATCGGCGGCCGGCTGTACAGCATGTTCGACAAGATCGGCGGCAAAGAGTGTTTCATGAAGACGCCGACCCTGAAATACCAGAACATCGCGCAGCGCGGCGCGTGGCTGGCCGGCGGCATCGAGTGGAACGGCGGCGTGCGCGGGCACACCGTCAATAGCGTCGACCCGGTCACGTGGGCGACGCGGCAGGAAGCCGACGGCACGGCCAGCCTGTGGATCGGCAGCCTGACCATGCCCATCGAGAGCCGCTGGTCGGTCAAGATCAGCCTGACGCCCGAGCGGGCCGCCATGGACACCGAGATTCACTACCAGGGCCCCGACGCGCTGCCCGGCCTGTATTACTGGTGGACCAACACCGCCGTAGCGGTCGGCCCCGAAAGTCGATTCTATTACTTCGGCAAGCGGGCGTCCTATCACAGTTGGCCCATCTGCGACGGCGTGGATATGTCCTATTATCGCAACCGCTTCCTCAGTGGCGACATGTTCCTGATGGAATGCGAGCGGGACTACATGGGCTTCTACGATTTCGACCGCCATCACGGCGTGGCCTGCACGGCCGACCGATTCCAGGCGATGGGGCAGAAGTATTTCACCTGGGGCAACCACGGCCTGGGACGGTACTGGGATACCCTGCTCAATGACGATGGCCAGCCGTACTGCGAGGTCCAGCGCGGCAGGCACTCCACGCAGCAAGTCAACGACTACATCGACCCGATGACCGAAGATGTCTGGGCCGAGAGCTGGGCGCCGCTGAATCAGACGCAGGGCTTCAGCGCCATGGAAAACGACTTCGTGCTCTCTGTGGTCAACGAGGGCACACGCGAACTCCGCCTGACGAGCCTCCGGCCACGCCAGAACCTTCGCATCGAGGCTTTCTTGGCCGGGAAATCCATCGGTCAGTGGAACGTGGGAGAAGCCTCGCCTGAGCACATGTTCGTCCAGGCTTTGCCGTCGAAGTGCGACGCCGTTAAGGTGCATGACACCCAGGGGCAACTGCTGCTGGATTGGCAGGAGTACGTTCTCTCCACCGACGATCACAGTGGCAAGTATCCCATGGCCAACGAGCCGGCCAAGTCCACGCCCGAGACGGCCGACAGCTTGTATTACCAGGCCCAATGGCAGCGGTATGCCGTTTGGCCGCGGTCGAGTCAGCCGGCGCTTGACCTGCTGAACAAGGTCTTGGCGATGGATCCCGGCCACGTCGGCGCGATGCAGGCGATGGCGGAGATTCACCTGTACGAGGGCCGGTACGAGCAAGCCATGGAAACAGTCAACAAGGCGCTGCTGCGCGACACCCTCAACAGCGTGCTGCTGAGCTTGCAAGGCCGGGCGTTGCTGGCCCTGGGCAAGGCCAAGCAGGCGTACGACGCCTTCGGCATGGCCAGCCGACGCGAGTTGTACCGGCGCCGCGGCTACGTTGGCATGGCCGAAGCCGCCATCACGGCCGGGGATTGGGCTGAGGCTCAGCAGGCCGCATCACGCCTGGCGAGCGAGTTTCCTAATGACAAATGGGCCGGTTGGCTGGGCGTGTTGATCGCACGCCGCCAAGGCCGGACCGATGAGGCCAAGGCTGCGTTGTCGGCGCTGCTGCTGCGCGACCCGCTCTGGACCCGCCTGCACGCCGAAGCGCTGTTGCTGGGCGTGCCGGTCGATCTGGGGCACGGCCGCAAGCTCGGAGATGACAGCGTCTCGGCCGCCATGCCATACATCGAGATGGGCCTGCTGGAAGACGCGCTGACGATCCTGCAGATCGCCGAATCCAACGAGGCCCTCAGCCCGGCCATCCGGCTGGCGCACCTGGCCTACGTGCAGGAGAAACTCGGCCAGAAGAAAGAAGCCGCCGCCAGCCTCAAGGCCGCTGAATCCGCCGACGCCGCCCAGGCCAACGCCTGGCAGACCGGCTCGATCGATATCCTCCAGACCCTGTGCGCTGCCCATCCCAAGCTGGCCATGCCGCATCTGATGCTGGGCAATCTCCTGGCCAGTCGCAACCGGCTGGCCGAGGCCAAGACCGCCTGGCAGCAGGCGGCGGATCTGAAGATGGCTTCGCCCATTGTCTATCGCAACCTTGCCTGCATGGCGATGCACGACAAGTGCATGCCCGAGGCCATTGAGTGTTTCGAAAAGGCCTGGAAGGTCGGCGGTCCCGAGCTTGAACTCTTTGCCGAGTTCGACCGGGCGCTGGCATCCATCGGGCAGGACGCACGCCGGCTGGAAGTGTACGAACAATTGTCGCCGGTGCAGAAGGGGCGGTCCATCGCCGCCAATCGCCGCGTGCAGCAGATGCTCGACATGGGGCGTTACGACGAGGCCCTGCAACAGTTGATGAGCCACGAATTCTTCCGCTCCGAGAGCGAAATGGGACTGCGGAACAACTACCTGGAGGCCGTCATTGGCGCGGCCCTGAAGGACATGGCTGCAAAGCGTTACGAGCCGGCGATGCAAATGTTGGCCCGTGGGCTGGAATATCCGCGCAACCTCAACACCGGAAGGGTCGGGTACACGCCGGGCGAGTCGATCGTGCAGTACTACCTGGGCGTCTGTCGCGAGGCGATGGGGCAGGTCGGGCAGGCCCGCGAGCATTACACGCTGGCCGCGCACGAGCCGCACTGGGATTACCATGTCAGCGAAGCGTACGAGATGCTGGCGTGGCTGGCTTTGGGCGAGACGGGCCGGGTGCTGGGCCTGATGCACAAGCTGGAGGCGGGGTATCGCAACCACGCGCCTGGCGCCTGGGTCGGCACCGCCCATGTCGTCAACTACGGCCTGGCGCAGGCCGCCAAGGGATATCCCGATCGAGCCCGCGCCGTTTGGCAGGAGGCTCTGACGGAGAAGCCCGACGCCCGGCTGGTGCGGCTGCACCTGGCCCTGCCGGACTGGGTGTTGGCGATGATGGCGCGGAAGAGCTAGAAGCTTTTTGGCTTGGCCGCAGGAGCAGGCTTGTCTTGCGGCCAAGTTTCGACTTTAATTGACCGGCCAGCCGAAGTGGCGGAATTGGCAGACGCGCAGGATTCAAAATCCTGTTGGGCTCACACCCAGTGAGGGTTCGATTCCCTCCTTCGGCAATAGTTGTTCCCAACAAAGAAGGGCGTTCCTTTCGGAACGCCCTTTTTCTTTTTACGTCTGGACTGACTTCGGCCGTCCTTGACCGACCCGCGAGCCGATGCTCTTACTTAGGGCCCATAGGCCGCTCAGCATCTCTTCACGCGCCAGACAGGGGCCGAAGATTTTAGTGAACGACGGCCGCCGGCTGCGTCGTGCTCGCCCGCGGATGTTCCTTGAGGAACTGTGCTTTCTGGTCGGGCGTCAGCACGGTGTTGAGGACTTTCTCCATCGCCTGGCGGCGAACTGTCCGCTTTTGCTCAGGCGTGCCGGCCGACTGGGCCTGCGTGCGGGCGTCTGTGAGGATCTGCTTGACCTGCGTCTTCTGCTGGTCGGAGAGGTTCAGATCGGCAAACGGGCCCTTGCCGGCTGCGGCCCCGGTCCTTGCCGCCGCCCCGGCCTTGCGCAGCTCATCGAGCTTGGCGGCCTGATCCTTGGTCAGCACGCTGGTCTTCACGTTGTCCATGGCCTTGGTGA
Organism: uncultured Planctomycetota bacterium; assembly: GCA_903892515.1. Classification (GTDB taxonomy): domain Bacteria; phylum Planctomycetota; class Phycisphaerae; order SM23-33; family SM23-33; genus CAITIS01. The sequence goes on from CAITIS010000005.1 coordinate 42,285, forward strand.
GGATGTCCTTCTTCTCCTGCGGCGTGGCCATATTCTTGGCCTGCTCGCGGGCGGTCTTGAGGATGTCCTTGACCTTGGCCTTCTGGTCGTCGGTGAGGTTGAGCTGGCTCAACCCCTCGTGCATGCGGTGGGCAGCCATCATGCCCGGTCGAGAAGTGGCGCCGCCGCGTTTCCCTGCCGCCATGCCAGGACGGGCGGCGGTCATCTCTTGCTTGAGTTGCTCACGCTGCTCGGGCGTCAGAATGTCGCGGATCTGGTCGTGGAACTTCTTCATTTCCTGCCGGCGATCGGCCATGAGCTTCTGCATGGCGGCCTTACGCTGCTCGGCCGGCTGATCCTTCATGGCTTGCAGGTCGGCCTTGTGCGCCCCGACCCACGCTTGCATCGCCTGCTTCTGGGCTTGCAGGACCGATTCGATCTTTTGCTTCTGATCGGCAGAGAGGTTCAACTTCTCCAGCCGCTGCTTCATCTGCTCGACCATCTTCTCGACTCGCTGGCCGGGTTCGCGGGCGGGTTGGCTGGTCTGGGCCAGACCGGTAGCGGTGAACATCCCCACCTGCAACACAACAATGGCGACAATCTTCAGACTCTTCATGATTCAATTCCTTCCTATGCTCTCGCAGAGCTAATGTCTTGGCTTCTACTTCGTTTAACGGTTCGTCGCGGCGTCTATTGCACGGCAGCGGGATTCTCGCTTGGCCCGTGCCGCGCCCGGGGCGTGCGGGCAGTGACGCGCGTGACCGACCCGGCTGGCCCGACTATAATCCACGTGACATTCTCGGGAAGGATACCGATGAGCGAACAGCAATCGTCCGTGCCAGCCCAGGGCGGCTGGCGGCAGGCCCTGAGGGGCAACGTGCTGATGATGGGGCTGGTGAGTCTGTTGACCGACTTCTCCAGCGAGATGATGAACCCGCTGCTGCCCATTTTCCTGCTGGGCCTGGCGGGCGATCCCAAGCTGGCGGCCGTGTATGTCGGCGTGACCGAAGGCATCGCCGAAGCCACCGCCAGCCTGCTCAAGCTTGTCTCCGGGCGCATCAGCGACAAACTGGGCAAGCGCAAAGCTTTCGTCATAATCGGCTATGGCATCAGCGCCATCTTCCGTCCGGCCATGGCGTTCGTGGCGGCCGCCTGGCAGGTCGTCCTGCTCAAGTTCGCCGAGCGAATCGGCAAGGGCATCCGCACGTCGCCGCGCGACGCGCTGATCGGCGACTCGGTCAGCAAGGAATACCGCGGGCTGGCCTTCAGCTTTCACCGCTCGATGGACCACCTCGGGGCCGTGCTGGGGCCGGTGGTGGCCATCGGGCTCATCTTCCTGATTCAGCGGCAGTTTCGATTCACGGACCTGGGACTGTTTCAGACGGCCCAGCAGGCGATCCCGTCGGCGCACGAGATGACGATGCTGCGCGTGCTGTTCGGCGTGGCGCTCATCCCCGGCATCGCGGCCATGATCGTGCTCTTCGCCAAGGTGAAGGAGATCGTGCCCGAGCCCGGCAAACCCGGCGAGACGCGCACGCTCAAGGGCTGGCGGCAACTGCCGCGAAAGTTCTACGTGTTCGTCTTCGTGGTGGTCCTCTTCGCGCTGGGGAACAGTTCAGACATGTTCCTGCTGCTATATGGCTACGACAAGTTCGGCCTGGGGCTGGTGCAGATCATCACGCTGTGGATCGTGCTGCATCTGTCGAAGATATTCTTCAGCCTGCCGGGCGGACTGCTGTCGGACAAGCTGGGCCGTCGGCCGGTGATTATCGCCGGCTGGCTGGTGTACGCGCTGGTGTACCTGGGCATGGCCCAGGCCCAGCAGCAGTGGCAGTTCTGGGTGCTGTTCATTATCTATGGCTTCTATTACGGCATGACCGAAGGGGCCGAGAAGGCGATGGTCACGGACTTTTCCCCCAGCCAAAGCCGCGGCACGGCCTTTGGCGTGTATCACAGCGCGGTCGGGTTTGCGGCCTTGCCGGCGAGCCTGCTCTTTGGCATCTTCTGGAACGAGATCGGCCCGCGCTGGGCGTTCGGCATCGGCGCCGCCCTAGCCGGTGCAGCCGCGATCGGCCTGACCGTTCTGCTTTCGTCGAGGAAGAGTCCGAAAAAGGCCGCGTGAAAGCGAACTTCAAGCCATTTCAAGCCAGAACTTCGCTTGACAACCAGCCAAAGCCCTGTACAATCGTGAGTGACGTTGGTAGCGCTCGCCAGCGTGAGGTCGTCCGGGAAATGTCGGTTCAAAAATCGGGAAAGGGAGGATGCTCATGCTCCATCGTCGGGTCTTCGTGTTGATCGCTGCGCTTTGCTTGTCTTGTCTCCCGCTGAACGCCGCCACTCCGAGTACCTTCTGGCAGCATGATTCCGCTACGACAGGGGGCTTTTCAGATCCTGCAAACTGGACTGCCGGACTGCCGACCGCTGATATATTTGCCTACGTCCAGAATGGCGGCACGGCCGTCATTTCAGTAGACTCGGCAGCGCGTTTGCTTACGGTAGGTCAGTCGGCGATCGGGCACGTGATTCAGCAGTCGGGGGTCTTTAGCGGCAGCCTTACCGTCGGGCCCTATGGCACTTATGTGATGAACCGCGGCGGTGTCCAAGGCGACGGTTATGGCGTCTCCACCGGAGGTTACATGCAGATCTTCGGCGGGAGCATCACCGGTTCTGACGCTACCATTGAGGGAACCATCGATTTGAAAGGCGGCGCACTCAATTGCATCGTTCCAACGAGCTCGGGCTATTCAAGCACATGGGGCATCTTCAACCTGAACGGCACGATGACTCAGACCGGCGGCGTGTGCGCTGTCGACAAGAGCTTACGCATCGCCAATCTGTACTCGCCCGGCACCTATAGACTGAGTGGCACTGGCGCGGTCACGGCTGACACTTTGGAAGTTTCCTACGGCGGCAACGGCAGCTTCTTTCAGACCGGCGGCTCTGTTGCAGTGACCGGCCTGTATGTCGACAGCACCCATATGAGTGGTGCCGCCGCACGCTACGAGATCAGCGACGGATTCATCTCGGCCGACTACATCGGGCTGACAGGGAGCAACAGCAGCTTCAAGCAGTCAGGCGGCATCGCCCAGGTCGGGACGTTGAGCGACTCTGACTGGGGCACGGGCGAGGGATACGTGCTTTCCGGCGGCTCGATCTTCAGCACCCAGCACATAGTTTCGACCCGATTCCAGCAGAGCGGAGGTCTCAACTCCACCTCCTTTCTGCACACTACGAGCGGCGGGGCTTACACCTTCACGGCCGGCCAACTTCAGGTGAGCGGGTTCACGAACGATGGCAAATTCGACGCGAGTTCGGCACCGCTCAATCTGCTCGTACCAAGCGGCATCGCAAACTTCGGGCGCGGCACGCTGGTGGGCGTCGACACGACAACGATCACCGGCGGGAGCGGCTCGGTGATCATTCTCCCCGCTGGCTCTGCCGGTAGCGGGCCATTTGCACGGGTGTCTGGAGCAGGCTATGAGCACGTCGCCGGCACGCCGCTGACGGTGCAACCGCAAAAGAGAATCACCGGCTGGGGAGACATCGACGATCTGCTTGTCGTAACTCCGGTGCCGCTTCAGGCGTACGCGCCGAGCATCGTCCAGGCTGATACGGGGGGATTCATCAACCTCAACAACGGCCTGCAGCTTACCGCCGACACGACGGTGGATCTAGGCACGGGGACGCTTACCATCAAGGACGGCAATTCGCAGGTCACTAACGGGATGCTGAAATGCGGCGCGCTGAAGTTTCTGGCGTCCAACGGCTCCATCTTCCACCAAAGCGACGACGTGCAGGTGAGCGGCCGGGTTACGGTGGCCGGCACGGGCGGAACCTGCACCTACCAACTCGACGGTTGGAGCACACGTCTCACATGCTCAAGCCTTACCTTGGGGAGCGCCGGCGGCGACGGCACCTTTGTCTTGGACGGCATTGGCGGCTGGCTCACCGCCACGTCAATCATAGGGATCGGATCAGGCTCCTTGTTCGACCACAGGTCCTCCTCCTCCGTATCCTGTCCCCAGGTATCTTTGGACACTGGGACATATAAGCTGGCCGGTACCTTGAGTGACGAAACTACCGTTGTTTCCCTCAATCGGGCTCCCTCACTCTTTCAGCAGGTCGGGGGAATCCACCAACTCCAGCAGACGCTGGACATCGAAACAAATGGAGTTTACGAACTTGACGCTGGTGAAGTATCGGGAGCCACGCTGAATCCCCGTGGCGGACAGTTCCTTCAGAAGGGCGGCAGCAGCACTTGGAAGACCGTGTCGATCGATGGGGGCTTCTCCGGGCCCACGGCGGGATTGGTGACTCTTTCCGGCGGGAGCTTTTCTGCAAGTTCTCTGACAATTGGCGGTACCAAGTATCCGGGTCGGCTTGAATTGCTTTCGGCGGCCACTGGCGTCCAGGTGTCGTCGAGCCTTGCCCTCACGTCGAAGGGAAGTCTGTCGGCCGTCCCGGCGTCGATGATCGTCCTCAAAGGGGCTTTGAGCAACGCCAGCACGTCCCCGAACAACTACGCTGATTTGTCCAATCTCACCCTTGTCTGCGAAGGCGGATCTGCCTACGTCCGAATGTTTGAGGTCGCTGGCCGCGACCTGGGGCCGGTTTCGGAGGGCATGATCGCGAACTTCGGACTGGGGACGCTGCAAGTTGGCGGCCCTGATGATGCGGGCTGGATCAAGCTGATCGACAACAGCGACAACGCGCCGGTCGCGCCAGGCGTAGAGGCTCTATATGTGGACAAACTGATTGTGGGCGCGGGCAGCAAACTCGACCTGAACGGCTTGCACCTGTATTGCGGCAGCCTCAGCATTGATCCCAGCGCGACCGTCGTCGGCGGCGTCTGCCAGGTCGTTCCAGAGCCGGCGACGCTTTGCCTGCTCGTGCCGGCCGTTTTGCTCAGACGTCGCCGCCGCTAATCCCATATGGCTGCGTTTGGGTTCGGGGGACACCATACTTAATTGGGTTCGGGTACATGCAACGGCCTTAAGTCAAGCCTGTTCAGCCCGCCGGGCTGTTAGAGTACGGCCCAGAGCGAGCGCGGCGACGCTCTGGGTGGTGATGGCCTCTCGAACATCAGCCCCGAAGGGTGAGGCGCTGATTTCCTGGCTGCTCGCCCGAAATTTCGCTTGTAAGCTGATGTTTGGTTGCTAAAATTGTCGATTCTCAGGCTTGTCCTGGCGGATCGCTATGCGCCGGCAAAGCAGAATGGGACACGGAGATACTAGTGGTAAAGATCAGACTTAAGAGATTCGGTCGGCGGCATGCTAGCTTTTATCGCTTGACGGCGGTGGACGTGCGGCGTCCGCGCGATGGTCGGGTGTTGGAAGAATTGGGCTGGTACGATCCCGAGGGCGCACAGGTCGACAAGCAAGTCAACTTGAAGCCCGAGCGGATCGAGTTCTGGCTGAGCAAGGGCGCCCAGCCAACGCCGACGGTTCGCGACATCCTCCGCCGCCAGGGACTTTTGAAGAAGTAGCGGCGCTGGATTTGGGCGCCACGGCCGCGGAGTTTGCAGCCGTGTTGCCGGGTGCCACACCTGCGGCGTTTGCAGGTGTGCGGACATGGCTGCTAGACGCCGCAGCCATGGCACCCGCGATGGTGGCGCCTGACGACCTTGCACCCGCCAAAGACGGCTGGACCTGTGATGCGGATCGACATTCTCACGCTGTTTCCGGAGATGTTCGAGCCGGTGCTGGCGACCAGCATCGTCGGCCGGGCGATTGCCGCGGGCGTGGTCGAAGTGCACCTGACGAACATTCGCGACTTTGCGAAGGATAAGTATCGCAAGGTCGATGATGCACCCTTTGGCGGCGGGCCGGGCATGGTGATGTTGTGCCAGCCGATCTTCGATGCCGTCGAGGCGATCCGGCCACAGGCGACGAGCGCCGGCCAGGTCGTGCTGCTGAGCCCGCAAGGCCGGCGGCTGGATCAGCGACTAGTGGAGCAACTGGCTTCCCAGGAGCGGCTGATCCTGGTGGCAGGGCATTACGAAGGATTCGACGAGCGGATTCGCACGGGCTTGGCCGACGTGGAAGTGAGCCTGGGCGACTTTGTTCTTTCGGGCGGCGAGCTGCCGGCCATGGCGCTGATGGATGCGGTAATTCGCCTCCAGCACGGTGCGGTCGGTGCGCCCGAGAGCATCCGCGAAGAGTCGTTCAGTATGGGATTGTTGGAGTATCCGCACTTCACCCGGCCACGGGAGTTCCGGGGCATGGGCGTGCCGGATGTGTTGCTTTCGGGCGATCACGCCAAGATCGTCCGCTGGCGGTTGGAACAGGCGCAGGAACGGACTCGGCTTCGCCGGCCGGACCTGTGGGATGAGTTTTGCAGGCGACAGGAAACGCCTTCGGATGAGTGCGAAGGCTGTCAGGAGACTTGACCGTGACTCAAGAATTGTTGGAAAAGGTGGGGAAGAGGTCGTTGAAGGCAAAGCCGCCGGTGTTTCGCGTGGGCGACACGGTTAGCGTGGCCGTACGCGTTGTCGAAGGCGAAAAAGAGCGTATCCAGAACTTCCGCGGCGTGGTGATTACGCGGCGCGGCGGCGGTATCGGCGAGACCTTCACGGTCCGTCGCATCGTCAGCAACGAAGGTGTGGAACGAACTTTCCCGCTCAACAGCCCCTTCGTGACGACGGTCGAGATCGTCCGCAGCGGCCGGATTCGCCGGGCCAAGCTGTACTACCTGCGTGACCGCGTCGGCAAGGCCACCCGCCTGCACGATCGCGCCATGCTGGCGGCCGTGGTGGACGAGAGTCTGCCGGCCGAGAAGTCAAGCCCAGCCAAGGAGTAGGCATGTGGCCCTTTGGCCCGTCCCAGCCGGAGAATCTCGGCCAGGCGGGCGAGAGGCTGGCCGGAAAGTTTCTGCGCGGCTTGGGGTATAAGATCCTGGCGCGGAACTATCGCTGCCCCTCCGGCGAGGCCGACATCATCGCACTCAGTAAGCACTCCAACGAGGGCCCCGCGGCCCTCGTTTTCATTGAGGTCAAGAGCCGGCGGACCGAGCAGGTTGTCGATGCCGAATCGGCCATCGACGGCCACAAGCGTCGGCAATTGCTCAACGTGGCCCGATACTATCTCTCGCACCATCGGGCCGGCGACATGCCGGTGCGGTTCGACTCGGTGGCGGTCATCGTGCCCCCGCAAGGTGAGCCGATCATCCGCCACACACCCGACGCATTCGCCGCCTCGTGACTCCTACGGCGCTGTGGCGGGGCGCGAAACGCTCGAGGCGCTGCTGCCCGCACGCGGCCGCGGGTTTCGTCGGTCGTGGATGGCGACTAAGGCATGGACGGCCTCGTTGCAGGCTTTGTCGGCCGTGTTACCGGCCTGGTTAGTACAGACGAGGATGGCCAGGTCGCTGTCTGGTGCTATCCACACGCTGGAATAGCTCATGCCATTGGTGCCATCATGTGTCAGGACGGGGCCATCGGACCAGCTAGGCTGTGCAACGATCCAGCCCATGGCGTAGGTTGCACTATCCAGCGTCGGCGTATGCAGGATTAGGTAGGTGTGCGCTTTGAGCAATCCATCCTTACCGCGGGCGCCGCGTAACTGATCGGTCGCAAACTTGGCCCAGTCATCGAGTCGGCAGTAGACCCTTGCCGCCGGGCCCACAACGGGAGGGACGTCGTGAGGTCCGAATACAACCGGCTTGCCGGAAGAGTTGTGGGCCCCGGGCTGGTCCGGTTCCTCGGTCATGGCCATGGTGCCAAAGCCGGCGCCGTCCATGTGTAAAGGCGTGAATATTTCGTCCTGCATCTCCTGCTCCCATGCCTTGGCGGTGACTTTCTCGATCACGGCCCCGGCGATGACGTAGCCGAGGTTGGAATACTCGAAGTTGTTGCCGGGCTCAGGGGGCGCGGACAGGGCCTGCTTTATTACCTTCAACCGCTGCTGTTGCACCGTGCCTTCATGAGAATAATCCCACCAGGCAAGATCGCGCGGCAGGCCGGACTGGTGAGTCAAGAGCTGGACGACGGTGATTTGTCGGTTCTGCGGATCAAAACCGCTCGCCAGTTCAGGAAAGGCCTCGGCCATGGTTGTGTCCCAACGCAACTGGCCGCACTCCACGAGCTTGCCGATCAAAGTGGCCGTCATCGCCTTGGTGTCAGAGCCGAGGTGCCATTTGTCGTTCAAAGTGACCGGCGTGTCGGTTCCCTTCCTACGCACGCCCGCGACGCCCATCGCCTCAACTCCTTTGCTGGTTACGATCGCGCCGGCAATGGCCGGAAGGCCATGCTTTTCACGAATGGCCGCCAGCGCCGCAATCACGTCGGCATCTGCCTGACCAGCAGGCCGGGTAGCCGGCGGGATAGCCGGTGAGGTCGGCAGGAGCAAGCAGAGCAGAGTGGCACTGGTCAAACAGGCCCGAAATGCTGGCGTCATTCGCGGCATGGTGATTCCTTGTGTGCAGGCGGTTGCCCGCGCCGCTGATTCTAGGGCGGTGCTGCCGTCGGGAACAGCCTGGATTTTCACCACGCAACCAACGATGATGCCCCGGCATGAAAGTCATCGATACCCATTGTCACCTGACCGACCGCCGGCTGGCAAACCAGTTGGACCTGGCCCTTGCGCGGGCGCGGGAGGCGGGGGTGGAAAAGATCATCTGCGCTTCTTCCGACGTGGCGGAGAGCCGGGCCGCTGCCGACGTGGCGGCTGGGCACCAGGACGTGTACTTCCTGGCCGGCGTGCATCCGCATGAGGCCAAGAATGCGCAGGCCGGCTATCTGGACGAACTGGCCGAACTGGCCGGGCGAGTGCGGAACGTTGCCATCGGCGAGATCGGGCTGGACTATCACTACGACTTTTCGCCGCGCGACGTGCAAGGCCGGGTTTTCGCTGAGCAACTGGCCTTGGCCAAGCGGCTGGGCAAGCCCGTGGCGATTCACACGCGCGAGGCCTTCGAGGACACCCTGGCGATCCTGAACGAGCAAGCGAGTGACTGGTCGCGGCTGGTGTTCCACAGCTTTACCGGCGGGCCCAGCGAGGTATCGCGCCTGGTGGAACGTAACTGCTACGTCAGCCTCAGCGGCATTCTCACCTTTAAGAATGCCGAGAATATCCGCGCCGCCGCCAAACTCGTGCCGCTCGATCGCTTGCTGGTCGAGACCGACGCGCCGTACCTGTCGCCCGAGCCCCTGCGACATATCAAGACCAACGAGCCGGCCCACATGGTGCATGTATTGGCCCGCCTGGCGGAGGTTCTTGGCCGACCGGCTGATGAACTGGCCGAGGCGGTCTGGGCCAACACCTTGCGGCTATTCTCGCTTTGATGCTCAACGACGGGGCGGTGAATGCCGTTGTCTCTTCTGGCAGAACGTCCCGCCGGCAACTATCCTGTGGGCATGGGTATGTGCAATTATCCCGGCTGTCGGCGCGAGAGTTGGCCATCGTCGCAAGACGGAAGCTGTTTCTTCCATTGTGACGACAACGGATCGCGCGAAGATGACGCCCGGAAGCTTTGGGATGAGGCCCGCCGCCTGGCCTCTGAGGGCGGGTGCGACTTCGTGGGTTGGCACTTTCCCGAGTGCCCGGATCGCACTGGTTTTGAAGGCTGCGAGTTGAGCGGCGCGGACTTTTCGGGTGCGGTCTTCCAGGACGCCAACTTCACCGGCTCGCGTTTTGCCGGCCCGGCGCGCTTCGATGGCGCCGACTTCCGCGGCAGCGCCTTCTTCGGCCAGGCCTGCTGGTCCGGTTCGGCCAGTTTCCGCCAGGTGAAGTTCGAAACGCTGGCGGGCTTCGATGACGCGCGGTTTGAATCATCGGCGGCCTTCGACGCCGCCTCGTTCCAGACCACAGCCAATTTCGCTGAAGCCCGGTTCGACGGCCAGGCCACGTTCACGGGCGCGGCCTTTGGCGGCTTGGCGAATTTCGACCACTGCACGTTCACTTCCGTTCGTTTTGGCCAAGCGACATTCAACCTGGCCACGTTTCGCTCCGCCTGCTTCGGCGAAGAGGCGTACTTCCGCCAAGCCAGGTTCGTGCAGGGCGACTTCCGCCACGCCATCTTCCGCGACTGCGAGTTTTCCGGCGTGGTAGTGGAGGATGAGCTGATCTTCTCCCCGCCTTCGCCGCCGCTGCCGTTCGTGCCCGCCCGGCCATTCCGACCCAGCGAGCACGGCGAGGTGCCGTATCGACTGGCCAAGCAGGCCGCCCAGGCCCGCGGCGATTACCGCTCCGCCGGCGAGTACCACTATGCCGAGCAGTGTGCCATTGAATCGGCCCGGCGCAGCCACGCGCAGTGGCGGCCTTGGCGGGGCGACTTCTGGAACCGGCACACGAATATCCTCTGGTGCTGGTTTGAGTTCCTGCTGGCCCGGGCGCTGTTTGGTTACGGCGAGCGGCCGGCGCGGGTGCTGCTGGCGGGGATGGTCGTTGTCGTGCTGTGGGCGGGGATGTTCTACGCCTTCCAGGGCATGGGGCCGGGCGAATTGACTGGCGGCGATCTGGCCTGCTGCCGCGTGACCTTCCCGGAGTGCCTGCACTTTTCCGTGGTGACCTTCACGACGGTCGGCTACGGGGACTTCAAGCCCAAGCCTTCATGCCGCTTCCTGGCCGACAGCGAGGCCGTGCTGGGCGCGGCGCTGATGGCCATGTTCGTGGTCGCACTTACGCGGAAGTATATGAGATGAGATAGGGCGTAGGTCATAGGTCATAGGTCGTAGGGAAGACAAAGACCGACGAGCAGGCGGTAGGGCGTGCAACTGGTTGCACGCGGGAAAGCTAGCCGGGCGTGCAGAGCTTGAACCCTCGGCTCAAATCTGCGTACCCTGCCGGATACGGCCGTGCCACCGAGTCCTATTTCCGCCGCTCCTGGCACACCTTTTCCACGGCCTGGAATACCTCCTCGACGGAGATGTTCTGCATGCACAGGTTGTTTTGGCAGGCGGACTGGCGGTCGTTGAAGGCGTTGACGCAGGGGCTGCACACGATGTGGGAATAGAGAACGTGCGTGCGGTCGGTGCGAGCGGCGAAGAGCCGCGGGCTCTCGGGGCCAAAGAGCACCACCACGTCCAGGTTGGCCAGGCTGGCGAAATGGGCTGGGCCGCTGTCGTTGGTCACCAGCACGTCGGCCAGGGTGTACGCCACCAGCAATTGCCGCAGCGTGGTTTGCCCGGCCAGGTTTATGACGCGATCCGAGCCCACCGCCGCTGCCAATTCTGCCGCCGCGGCAGCTTCGTTCGGCGCGCCGGTGAAGGCCACGAACATTTTGGGATGCGCCGCCAGCAGTTTTTGCGCCAGATCCGCGTAGCGTTGCTTAGGCCAGCTGCGCAGCGGCAGCAGGTCGCTGCAATTGGGGTTGAGCAGCACCAGCGACTTCACGTCTCGTCTGCCGGCCAGCCGCGCCAGCAGTTGCCGCACCTCGGCGGATTCTTGCGCCGAGGGCGCGAACGTCACGCTCTTGCGGCCCAGGCCATCGGGCGTGATGGGGAAGGTCGGCAGCGATTGGCCGGGTTGGTCCAGGGCGGCCACCATGGTCTCGAAGGCCTCGGCTGCGTGAAGCTGCGAATTGAACGAGAGCCGGTGCGTCATGAGGTCGCCGCGGTAGGAGGCCTCGCCGAAGTAGGAGTGGTAGCCGACGCGACGCGACGCGCCGGACAGGTATGTCAGAGCGGCCGAGGAGCGGGCGAAGAATTCCAGGTCGATGGCGGCGTCGATGCCCAGCCGGCGGGCTTCGCGCAGTTTGGCGATGGCGCCGCGTGCGACCGTTCTCAGGCCACCGGTGGGAATCGCCAGCACATTGGCCGGGGAGATCATGTCCATCACGTCCAAGATGAAGCGGTTCTCCTGGAAGACGAGAAAGTACACGTTCTGGCGCCCGACCATTTTGACGGCGCGTTCGATCGCACCGGCCGCCAGTACGGTCGAACCCTGCTCAGCCAGTTTCACGAGCAGTATTTTGCCCACCTTGGCCGGCGGGCTCTTGCGCGTCCAGTCGGTCAAGCGGCGAATGAGCGTCAAGGCCGCACACACCGGCACGCCCAGCCAACGGTCAATCTTCCGCATCGTGGCGACGTTCATGAGTTGCCTTTGGGCTCCTGTGCCGCGTTGGACCGGCCTGGGCGGCCTGCACGCGGCGGTGGCTCGACGCAATATAGCTGAGAATTCATTACGAGTATTATCGGTGACTTGATGCGGTCGCCTTACCAGAGCTTTTCGCGACAGCCTTCACGGGAGAATCTTACCATGAGGTCCACTCGCGGCAAAGAAGTCGGAACCGGGCGAGCAATCATTGTCGGAACGCGAAGTCGTACAGCCGAAGGGCGGCTGTCCCACAGGAATGACAGCCGAGGGCGACTGTCCTACGGGATGACAGCCGAGGGCGGCTGTCCTACGGGATGACAGCCGGGGGCGACTGTCCTACGGGATGACAGCCGGGGGCGACTGTCCTACGGGATGACAGCCGAGGGCGGCTATCCTACGGGGGCAACCGCGAGGCCAGCCGGTAATGGGCCGGGTTCAATTCCAGCCATCGCTGGGAATACCCTCGCGATAGTCAGCCCCGATGCCGCCGCGGAAGGCATCGCCGACACCACCGCGTGGGCCTTCGTAGCCCGGCGGCGGGTTGTAGTCGGGGTTGTGGTAGCCTTGATCTTGCTCGGCCGGCACCCCGGACATGTAATAGGACCAGCCGACGGCCGGTGCGATCAGCCCGCTCAGGCAAACGAACAAGCCGAAGATCAGAATCAGCGTTCTCATGCTGTGCGTTCCTTTACTTATGCCCACTCCTCTATCTCATATACGGCCAGCGGGGCGACTCGCTCTAAGGGGGCACTCGGATATGGCGTCGGCGTGGCAAGACACGCCTTGGCTGCGTGAAGAAGCGGGTAGAACTTGGTTTCATAACCGTATCGCGTCCGCGGTCGACCGTGAGACGGGCGAGAATGCGTCGGTTGTGGCCGCAACATCCACAGCCGAGGGCGGCTGTGCCACGGGTCAAACCGGCTGCGAAGGCGGTTATCGTAAGTCTGGCACGTGACGAAACTTACATAAGTGTCCGCGGCGGAATCAACTCCATGAGCACTCCTATAATGCATCAGGACGAGAGAGAAGGAGGAGGGAGAATGTGAGGCAAGGTTATGAACGCCTTACGATCATTTCTGGTCGTGGCCTTCGTGGTGGGTTTGGCAAGTTCGCACGCCCAGGCCGGGCCGAGTTTCTTTGGACTGTTCGCGGACAAGTCTGAAGGGACGCCCGCCGAGCAACCGGTGTTGAGCTTCGATGCCATCGCCTCAGCCCCGACGCCTTCCATGGCCATCGGCGCTTATGCCAAGGCGCTGCCCGGCAACGAATCTAACCCGAAACTGTACACGGCTTTCTTGCGCAAGATGATCGAGTTCCGTCTGCCGGTGTTGGCGCAGGAGCAGGCGCAGGAACTGCTGAAGATTCAGGGCAATAACGGGCTGGCGTGGGCGGTGACGAGCTTTGTGAACGCGCAGAACAACAATATGCCCGCGGCTTTTGAGCAGGCCCGCAAGGCCGTCAAGTACGCGCCGGATGAGCCGTTCGTGCAGACGACGGCGGGGCAGCTGGTCGCGTGGTTTGACACCCAGCCCGGCAGGCCTGAGATAACGGACAAGATGCGCAGCACCGCCACCGACCTGCGCAAGGCGGTTGGCGACAAGCTGACGTTCTCGCAGGCGTATGCCGACGCCATGGATGCCTTGAAGGACCAACCGGCGGACCAGCCGGCGGCGGCCACCAGTCAACCCAGCGCCACGGACAACGGCCAGGGCACTGGGACCTATGACCAGGGCGCCATCGACACGGGCCCAACGGGCGACTACGGCGGCGGGTACGCCTACCAGACCGACCCGTACCTGTATGGTTACACATACTCGTACGGCTATCCGTATGGCTGCTCGCCATATGGCTGCTACCCGTACGGCTATCCGGTCTTCTACGGGTATGGCTTCACGCCGTTCTTCTTCGCGTTCCCGTTCCATCATCATGGCCATGGGATGGAGGAGTTCCTGGAGCACCACCATAACTTCGTGACGCATCATCCTGAATTCGTCGCCCAGAACCGTGCGTTCTTCCACGAACACCCCAGCCTGCTGGCGAACAATTCCGGTTCGTCCCGGACACCCAACGCATCGTTAGGTCGCACCGGCTCGATGAGGCTATCGTCGGCCACGCCTCGAGCGAACACGGCCTCACCAGCGCAGGGGCGGTCATTCCGCAATGAGGCGGCGCCGATGCAACACTACAGCGCGCCGGCCCATGTGAATGCGCCTAGCCACTACAGTATGCCCTCGGGCGGAGGCGGACGTTCGTATGGCGGAACAGGCTTCCACAGCTCCGGTGGCGGTGGGGGATTCAGCGGTGGCCATAGTGGCGGAGGCTTCAGTGGCGGACACGGTGGCGGCTTTGGCGGTGGCGGTGGCGGGTTTGGCGGCGGCCACGGTGGCGGCGGCCACAGGTAAAGCCTGGGCCTCCTTCACGGAAGGCAGGGAATGTCGCGCGGGGCTTGGAGGGCGGTTGCGGCACGTGGCCAAGCGGGGGTATGATACGCCCGTGGCCGAGCCATCCGAATCTGATGCCAGCTTGAGGGGCGATCCGCCCACTCCGTCCGACATCACCATACCCTCTGATATTTTCCGCGTCTGGCTCAGATGGGCTCACATCTTCGGCGTTGTGCCTCTCGTGGCGGGCAGCGCTACATTTCTTTTCTGGCTCGTGACGCGGAACGAATTGATCGAACTCCTGGGCGGAGTCCTGGTCGTTCCGCTGGGTTGCCTGTGCGTGCTGTGCGGGCTGATCAGCCTGTGCGTTTACGTCGTGCTGTCGCAGCGCGATCCCCAGCGGCCACCGCTCAAGTGGGCCGTCATTGGGGCGGCCGGGCTCTTCCTGGCCGATGTAGCCTTGGGCGGTTCGGCCATCTACGGCGTGCAGGCCATCACCACCAAGTCCTCGGTGAACGTCGTCAACCTGAGCGACCGGCCGCTGACATCGGTGAGGCTGATGATGGCAGGCAAGGCCATCCCGCTGAAAGACATTCCCCCCGGCAGCAGCGTCAAACGTTCCTTCGTGGCCAATCGTACCGGCGACCTGTTCATCGAGGGCCTGCTTGGCCAGGAAAAGGTCAACGGCAGCGTCGGCACGGCGAACAATCAGGCCATGAACCTGACGATCACGCTGGATTCGGGCGGGGAATTCCACGTCCTGAGCACTCGGGTCGAGTGAATATCGCCAGCCGCGATTGGCGACGCCTGCGCCGGCAAATCGTGGCTGCGTGAATCTTGTCACGTCGCTTGGCCGATAAACCCAGTGCAGGTTCCGCTAGCGAATAGACGCCGATCCTAGAATGGCGGGACAATTCCAGGAGAAGCTAATGGCCAAGAGCAAGACTAAGGCAGTGCGCGGACGCGAGACAACCAGTGCGGCGGCGGTGTCGGCGGGGGATGCCGAGCTGCGCAAGATCGACGCCTGGTGGCGGGCGGCCAATTATCTCTCCGTCGGCCAGATCTACCTGCTGGACAACCCGCTGCTTCGTCAGCCGCTCAAGCCCGAGCACATCAAGCCGCGGCTGCTGGGCCACTGGGGCACCACGCCGGGCCTGAACTTCATCTACGCCCACATGAACCGCGTCATCAACCGTTTCGACCTGAACGCCCTGTACATCGCCGGCCCCGGTCACGGCGGCCCGGGCGTGGTCGCCTGCACCTACCTCGAAGGCACCTACAGCGAGGTGTACCCGAACATCTCCCAGGACGAGGAGGGCATGAAGCGGCTCTTCCACCAGTTCTCGTTCCCGGGCGGAATTCCCAGCCACGTCGCGCCGGAGACGCCCGGTTCGATCCACGAAGGCGGCGAGCTTGGCTACGCCCTGGCCCATGCCTACGGGGCCGCGTATGACAACCCGGGCCTGCTGGTCTGCTGCGTGGTCGGCGACGGTGAGGCCGAGACCGGCCCGCTGGCCACGAGCTGGCACGCCAACAAGTTCCTCAACCCCAAATCCGACGGCATCGTCCTGCCGATCCTGCACCTCAACGGCTACAAGATCGCCAACCCGACCGTGCTGGCCCGGCTAAGCGACGAGGAACTCGACCTGCTCTTCCGTGGCTACGGCTACAAGCCCTACTTCGTCGAAGGCGACCAGCCCGCGGCCATGCACCGGCTGATGGCCCAAACCATGGACCAGATCATGCAGGAACTGCGTGCCATCAAGCAGGCCGCCCAGAGCGGCAAGGTCGCCCGCCCACGCTGGCCGATGATAATCCTGCGTTCGCTCAAGGGCTGGACCGGCCCGCACGAGGTCGATGGCCAGCAGATCGAGGGCACCTTCCGCGCCCACCAGGTGCCGCTGTCGGGGGTGCGGACGAATCCCGCGCACTTGAAGATGCTCGAAAAGTGGATGAAGAGCTACCGGCCTGAAGAGCTGTTCGACAAGAGCGGCCGACTTGTGCCCGAACTGGCTGAGCTTGCCCCCAAGGGCACGCACCGCATGAGCGCCAACCCGCACACCAACGGCGGCCTGCTGCTGAAGGATCTCAAGCTGCCGGATTTCCGCGACTATGCGGTGGCTGTGGGCAAGCCCGGCGCCGTCGATGCCGAAGCCACCGGCATTCAAGGCAAGTTCCTGCGCGACATCGTCAAGCTGAACGCCGAGAATTTCCGCCTCTTCAGCCCGGATGAACTTACCTCCAACCGCTGGGGCGCGGTTCTGGACGTCACGAATCGCCAGTGGATGGCCAATATTCTGCCCAACGACGATCACATCGCCACCCAAGGCCGGGTGATGGAGGTGCTCAGTGAGCATCTCTGCCAGGGCTGGCTGGAAGGCTACCTGCTCACGGGCCGGCACGGCTTCTTCAGTTGCTACGAGGCGTTCATTCACATCATCGATTCCATGTTCAACCAGCACGCCAAGTGGCTCAAGACGATGCGGCACATTCCGTGGCGCCGGCCGATCGCCTCGCTGAATTACCTGCTCACCAGTCACGTCTGGCGGCAGGACCACAACGGCTTTTCGCACCAGGACCCGGGCTTCATCGACCACGTGGTGAACAAGAAGGCCGACGTGATCCGCGTGTACCTGCCGCCCGACGCCAACACGCTGCTGTCGGTGACGGACCATTGCCTCCGCAGCCGGGGGTACGCCAACGTCATCGTGGCCGGCAAGCAGCCCGCGCCGCAGTGGCTGGACATGGACGCCGCCGTCAAGCACTGCACCGCCGGCGTGGGCATCTGGGATTGGGCCAGCAACGACCAGGGCGGCGAGCCAGACGTGGTGATGGCCTGCTGCGGCGACGTGCCGACGATGGAGACGCTGGCGGCCGTCGAATTGCTGCGGGCCAGCAACCCGGATCTGAAGATCCGCGTGGTCAACGTGGTGGACCTGATGACGCTGGAGCCCAAGACCGAGCACCCGCACGGCCTGAGCGACAGCGAGTTCGACATCCTCTTCACCAAGGATAAGCCCATCATCTTCGCCTTCCACGGCTACCCGTGGCTGATCCACCGGCTGTGCTACCGGCGGACAAACCACAAGAACCTGCACGTCCGCGGGTACAAGGAAGAGGGCACCACGACCACACCCTTTGACATGGTGGTGCTCAACGACCTGGACCGCTTCCACCTGGCCAGCGACGTGATCGACCGCGTCCCGATGCTCGGGGCGCGGGCGGCGTATCTCAAGCAAACGCTGCGCGACAAACTCATCGAGCACAAGCAATACATCCAGAAGTACGGCGAGGATATGCCCGAAATCCGCGACTGGCGTTGGAGCGGCGTCGGGCCGGTCCCGTTTTAGAATCGGCCGTAATGGTGTGCCATGCCGAATTGGGCGCCGTGCCGAATTGGGTGCCATGCTTCTGCGTTTCCTAGCAGAAGCACGTCCGGCGTGTCAGGCCGGATGGCATGGTCATTCCCGCCGTTGGGATGACCATGCTGAGACTTGACGCCCAGATCGCGTCCAGCGGCCAGCGGGGTCCTGACATGGTCACGCCAACGACAGCGAGACCATGCCACCCGTGGTGCGTTTTTGTAGGAAGCAACGAAGGCGCTGGAAGATTCGCCTCGGTCGTGTAGAATGCCCTTGTCCGGGGCGTAGCTCAGCTTGGTTTAGAGCGCCTGGTTTGGGACCAGGAGGCCGGTGGTTCAAATCCACTCGCCCCGATTGGGTTGCACCGCGACCGCCTGAAAGGGCGGTCGCGGTCTTTCCAGAGCAATCTGGCCGACTTGCCCAGCACCATCTCGCCGCATCTCCGCGACGGCCAGACGGTGATGTGGTCCACGTAGGTGGCGATGGCATCCCGCGTACTGTCGTTCCGCACCCCGCCAATCGCCGCCTGAAGACGTTCAACGAGGCCGCGTGCCCAATTCCGCATGTTGCACCCGTCGTTGTTCGTGACCGGTCGGTTCGCCGTGCGAAGCTCCTCCTCCAGCCGTTCCTTGCGCAGGCGAAGCTGGGTCAAGCGGTCGTTGAGCATCGACAGGTTGGCGGGGTCGATGTTCATGGTCAACGCCGTCACCGTGTCGTTAACCTGCTTGAGCTCACGGACGATGCGTTCGGCGTCGGCGACGACGGAGTTCTGCCTGCCCATGGTCTCGATGAATCGCTCGACGGCGGCGTCCACCGAGTCGGCATCGGTCAGCACCATCTCCTGGAGCTTGCCCAGCATCCAGGCCTCAATTTCCTCGCAGCGGAGGGTCGATGGCGTCTGGCAGATGTTCTCGCCATGCGAACGCCGCCCGGCGCAGATGTAGTAGTTGGTCACCACATCGGCCCGGCCTGGCTTGCGGCCCTTGCGGCGCGGGTCGCCCCAGAACTTGTGCCCGCAGTCGCCACAGACAAGTACGCCAGTCAACAGCCAGCGCCGGTCGCGATGGCCTGCCCCGCCGACGGCCGTGCTGCGTTTCTTCAGCATGGCCTGCGTCTTGTCCCAGTCATCCTTGCTGATAATGGCTGGCACGGCGTCCGGGATGACAATCCAGCGGTCCTTGGACGTCTTGATGACCTTGGCTTCGCCGATTTCTCGCTGGCGCTGCTGAGCCCGGCCATCCTGAACGCAGTAGAACTTCGCCTCCGTCCTGCGGTTCCACACCAGGTCGCCGCGATACGTCGGGTTCTCCAACATGGCCTTGACGGTCGTGAAGCCCCAGAAGTCGCGGCTTGGCCCCGGAACGCCCTTGGCGTTCAACTCAGCGGCGATGGAGCCGAAGCCCATGCCGTCGATGCACATCTTGAAGATGTCCTTGGCCACCTGCACCCGCTGCGGATCGCTCAGCACCAGCCGAGCCTTGCACTCCTTGCCCGGCTTGGACAGCGCCTGGCCACGGGTGTACTTCGCTTGGAGTTTGCCGTCCTTGTCGTAAACTTCACGGGTGCCGCCCGGGCAGGAACGGATGCGGAACAGCACCGCGCCGTCGGGGGCGACGATTTCGCGGTCGTAGCCGTAGGGAGCGGCCCGGCCGGGGTCGGACTCAGCCATGATCGAACTGATCTGGCCTCGCAGCACATTCTGCGAAAGGCTGATCGAGTATTGCCGGTTCTGGAACTGCTTGACCGTTCGCAGCACATCGCCGTCGATGCCCTCGCGGGCGAGGTAATCCTCCGTGACCGAAAGCAGCTTCACGTTGGCCTTCCGCAGCAGGTAGCGATAGTGCTCGGTCTCGGTCACGTCGCCGCGTGAGAAGCGGTCGCTGTTCCAGACGATGACGGCCTTGAAGTCGCCGCGTTTGGCGTCGGCAATCATCTGCTGGAAGCCCGGCCGCTCTTCGGCCGACGTGCCGCTGATAGCGTCGTCCACGTACTCGCGGACGATCTCGTAGCCGTTCTGCTGCGCCCAACGCAGCACTTCCTTCCGCTGGTCGCCAATCGACTGCTCCTGCCGGTCGGTCGACCTCCGCAGGTATGCGACCGCAGGCGTCTGTTTCGAGGCAATCATTTTCATCTTCCTTTCCGGCGGCCGAAACCGCCCCTTCATGAGGCCAAATCCGCCGCAAACGTCAAGCGATCCTCTACGGGTATTTCAGACTTAAATATCTGTTAAAGCAGCACTTATTCCCTTGGCTTCCTCGCCCCGTCTTGGCCTCATGTGCCCCGCTGTCATGGACAGCGAAACCGTCCGGCATGGGGCCGGGCCCAACCACAAGGAGATGCACATGTCGAAGGCGAAGAAGAGCCCGAAGGCCAGCAGCAAGGACCAGCAGCACAGCACGAAGAAGATGAGCGGCCTGGACGCCGCTGCCAAGGTTCTGGCCGAGGCAGGCGAGCCCATGAACGTGAAGGCCGTCGTTGAGGCGGCGATGGCCAAGGGCTACTGGACCAGCAATGGCGCGACGCCCTGGGCCACGGTTTACTCGGCCGTCATCCGCGAGATAGCCGCCAAAAAGGAGGCGTCCCGCTTCCGCAAGACCGACAGGGGCTTGTTCGAGTCGAACCGCTAAAGAATCGTCTACCAGATCACAGACACCTCGGCCACGGCCGGGGTGTCTCTCAGTTCGGGCAGAAGCGATTGCCAAACGAATGCTGTGCCGATAGCATAGCTTCCCGTGGTCGCATGCACATGCCGGGAGGAGACAGCCATGATGGAAATAGCGGACAAGGTGATCGATGCCATCAAGACGATCCGTGATCTCGCCAAGAAGTTCGAGAGCGCGGAATTGCAGAATCGCATCGGCGACCTGATGAACGCATCGGCCGATCTCAAGCTGGAGATGGCCGAACTGAAGTCCGCGAACCTCCATCTTCAAGACGAAAATGCGATGCTGAAGCGCAAGCGGGATCTTCGGTCGCAGATGACGATGATAGAGGGAGTATGCCATTCTGCCGAGACCATACCCGGCTACGGCAAAGGGCCGTTCTGTCCGCTGTGCCTCGAGAAAGATGGGCTTCTGCTGCACGTCATCAAGTATTCCTCGGGCCACAGATGGTATTGTCCTAACTGCGACAAGCATCACTGATCCTCCTTACTGCCTGTGCTTCCTCCACCCCGACCGCCAACGCGACCGGGGTTCTCTCTTGCGAACCTGCGCCAACGTGGCGCGTCAGGACGCGGTCGTGGCGTCTGTCTCCACCGGCAGCATGAGCGACGACATGTCCAAGTCCGCCAGGTCGAGCATCCCGTTGGTGTCGATGGGCGATTCCTCGGCCAGCAGTCCCTCGGCGATACGCATGCCTTCCTCCGTCAGTCGAAGATGCGTGGTGCGGGTGCCGCCGCCCAGGTTGTGCCGCTCCAAAAGGCCCATGCGTTCCAACTTGATGTGCGTCCTGTGGAACATGACCGATTCGGAATTGCTGGGCGGCGCGGACAACCAGCCCTGCAAATTGATGGGCACGTAGCCTGCTTGGGCGCGCCTGATCCGCAGGCGGTAGTTGCCCTTGGGCATGTACGCCAGGTTGTCGCCGCCGTGGAAATCCTGGGCCGCGATGGCCCGCTGGTCTCGAAGAACGCCCGCTAGAACCGTCTCTTGACGCCAAGTCAGGTTCATCTGTTAATACCTCCCGCGTTGTTAACGCTCGCAGTTAAGAAAGAA
>CAITIS010000006.1 GCA_903892515.1 uncultured Planctomycetota bacterium
CTTGCGCGGGCGAGACGCCCGCGACACGAGCTTTGGCACGAGAAATGAACACTCGACCGCTGACGCGTCAAGAGGTTCGGGCCATTGACCGGCGGGCCCTCGAAGAGTGGTCCGTGCCGGGTATCGTGCTGATGGAGAACGCCGGCCGAAATGCCGCGGACGTGATCGAAGACTTCCTGGGCTCCTCCCAGGACAAGCAGATAGCCATCGTCGCCGGGATTGGTAACAACGGCGGCGATGGCTTTGTTATTGCGCGGCACCTGGCCATGCGTGGGGCTGGCGTGCGAGTCTTTGTGGTCGGGCCGACCGAGAAGCTCGCCGGCGATGCTGCCGTCAACTTTCAGATCATCCGCAGACTTGGCTTGGCCATCGAGACGTTTTCAGGCGAGCAACTGAAGGCACTGGCAGGGCGGCTGAAGGCGGTTGACCTGGTCATCGACGCCGTGGGCGGCACGGGCATTTCCGGGCCGCTGCGTGGCGATGTAACCGACGCGGTTCGGGCCATCAATGCCAGCGGCAAAGACGTGGTGGCCGTGGATATTCCCACCGGCCTGGATTGCGATACCGGCCAGGCGCACGACCCGACCGTCAAAGCCAAGCTCACCGTAACCATGGCCGCCAACAAGGTCGGCTTCACCCAGAGCGGTGCAGCCGAGTACACCGGCAAGGTCGTGGTCGTGGATATCGGCGTGCCAGTGAACAACATCTAGCCGCCGCGGTCGCGGAGAACTCAAGATCAGACTCAGGCGAGACGCTCGCGACACGTATGCATCTATAGCAGTACGACCTGATTCTGCGCCGGCTGCTCTTCGTGTCTGGGCGACTGGAGGATCATGGCGACGACGGCCAGGCAGAGGAACCGGCCGACGATCATGCCGCCGATCAGCACCAGCAGGGCGGACTCGTTCAGGCTGCTGGTCAGGCCGCAGGAGACGCCCGAGTTGCAGCAGGCTGAGTTGGCGTCCATAAAGAGGTCGAGAAACTTCGCCGGTTGGCCCGTGGTCGAGAGGCGCTGGCCGGTCATGAACATCGACACCAGCAGGCCGTCGGCCAGAACCAGCACGACCTGAGCCAAGGCTGCGGCCGACGCGATTCGCACCATGTTCCATGAGATCGCGCTGCCGAAGGCCCGCACCGTCGTGCGTCCGCGCAGGCTGTGGTACAGGTTCAGGCACAGGACGGCGAAGATGCCGACCTTGATGCCGCCGCCCAGCCCCCCTGGACAGCCGCCGATGAACGCGTACCCGATCATCAGCATCTTGCCGCCGTCGGATAGTGCGTTCGTGTCGGTGGTGGTGAAGCCTGTCGTGCGGGCCGTCACTTCAAAGGCCGACTCGCGAACCTGCTCGGCCAGGGGCAACTTGGCCAGGGCCTTGCCAGGGGCGGCTCTGCCGGGGTTATCCTGATACGACAAGGCCGCGCCGAACGTCTCGCCAGGATAGCTGTGCCCCTCGTTCCACATCAGGATCGACGAGCCGATGACGATCACCGCTGCGACCGTGACCAGCACCAGCTTGGTGTGCAGCGAGAGCCCTTCGGCCCGGTTCGCAGGCCTCAGCCGGCGGAAGATCTCGTGCATCACGGGCACGCCCAGGCCGCCCAGCACCACCAGCGGGCCGATCACGCCGATGACCTGCCAGCAATGCCGCAAGCCCTGAAGGTTGTCGCTCTGCAGCGTCAGTCCGGTGTTGCTGAACGCGCTGACGGCGTGAAAGATGCTGCGAAAGACGTTCAGGCCTATGCCCGAATCGGGGTCGTACCGGGCGAACATCGGATACATCAACGCCGCCCCGGCCGCCTCCAGCACGAACGTGTAAATGACCGCCAGCCGCAGGATATTCAGAGGCCCTCGCGCCGACATTACGCCCAGCAGTGGCGAGGAGCTGCTGGTCAGCCGCTCGCCCAACAACAGCACGGCCAGCGCGCCCAGCGAAACCACCGCCAAGGCACCGAGTTGCATTGTCACCAGGACGATGAGTTGGCCAAAGAGCGTCAGGTCAGTGCTCAGGTCGCGCACGGCCAAGCCGGTGTTGCACGCTGCCGTCGCGGCCGTGAAGAGGGCGTTCGTGAAGCTCAAGCCCGCATCTTTAGGAGCCGCCTTGGGCAGGAGCAGCAGGCCCGCCGCCAGCAGCAGCAGGCATATCAGGCTGATGGCCCAGATGAACAGCACGCGTCCGGGCGAGAGCTTGTCCAGCGCCAGTTGAATTGCCCAGCCGGCCAGCAGATACAGCAGGGTGATGATGACGTAAATGTTCCCGACGGCTACGGCCTGGTATTGCAGCGGATCGCCCCACGTCACGATGGCGGCGCCAGCGGAGCCGAGCACCACCAGCATGTCGAACCAGTTTTCGTGCAGGAATTGCCGACGCTCCGACGCGCCGGCCAAGCCGATAAGCCGATTCAGCAGGAACAGCCCCAGCACGACCCATTCCGCGCAGTGCAGCCACTCCTGGTTCACCGGCGAGCGGTAGAAGCCGTACTGAAAGCACAGGGCGGCCGTGGCCAGCGAGGCCGCAAAGGCCAGCAGCAGATCGCACGCCGTCTGCAGCGCAGGTGGCAACATCACGCCGGCCTCGTCGCGGGAGGTCATATTATTTCTTCTTGTAGACCTGCTTGGGGTCGAAGACGCGCTCGCCCTGGACCTGCCAATCGCCGTCGGGCGTCAGCTTGCGGAAGAAGCAGGAGCGGTAGCCCTCGTGGCAGGCGGCCCCGCCGTTCTGGACGACCTCGATCACCAGCGTGTCCTTGTCGCAGTCGGTGTACATGGCCTTGACGTCCTGCGTCATGCCGGACTCTTCGCCCTTCATCCAGTACTTGCCCCGGCTGCGCGACCAGAAATGCGTCTTGCCGGTGCGCACGGTGTCGGCCAGCGAGGCGGCGTTCATGTACGCCACCATCAGCACGGCCTTGTCATTGGCGTCGATAATCACGGCCGGGATCAGCCCGTCGGCCATGAACTTCAAACCCGAAATAGTTTCGTCCAGCTTGCTCACGTCGTTCTCCGATTTATGCCCGCATGGGCTAACTCGCTCAATACACACAGCCAAGGTCGGCCGTGCCACCTGTCCAGGCAAGGGCGCCACGGCTGCGGAGCTTGCAGCCATGCGAGCTTGGAGCACACCTGCACACGCCGCAGGTGTGGCACCCACGCGTCCATGCTAACAGTTCGGCTCGACGCGGTCAAACGCTGGCTGCGGCCGTGGCGGGGCTTCTGCTATAGTAGAGGCCGGTAAAGGAGCGTTTTCATGCAGAAGAGACCTTGCGGCCGGACGGGATTGGACTTCACCGCCATCAGCTTTGGCTGCATGCGAATGCACAGCCAGACGCCCGAGCAGGCCCAGGAGTGGGGGCGGTTCGTCGGCCACGTGGCGAAGGCTGGCTTCAATTACTTCGAGACCTCCTGCGGCTACTGTTCGGGTACCAGCGAGATCAAGATCGGCCAGGGGCTCAAGGGCCTGCCGCGCGAGAAGCTGTACGTCTCGACGAAATCGTTTCCCGACAAGACCCTCACCGCCGAGGGCACGCGGCAATCCATCGACGAGAGCATGGCCAAGCTCCAGGTGGAGTACCTCGACTTCTATCAGATGTGGTGCCTGGGCTGGAAGAGCTTCAATGACATCGCCGCCAAGCCCGGCGGGCCGATGGAGGGCGTCCGCAAGGCCATGAAGGAAGGGCTGATTCGCCACCTGGGCTTCACTTGCCACGACACGCCCGAGAACATGATCAAGCTGCTGCGGACGGGTGAATTTGAGTCCATCACGCTCCAGTACAACTTGCTGGACCGCGCCAACGAGCCGGTTATCGCCGAGGCGGGGCGGCTGGGCATCGGCGTGGTGGTGATGGGGCCGCTGCACGGCGGCATCCTGGGCTACGAGTCGCCGGCGCTGAATCGGCTGCTGGGCGTGTCCTCGACGGCCGAGGCCGCGTTCCGCTTTGTCCTGTCCAACCCCAACGTCACCACCGCCGTTTCGGGCATGATGACCGACGCGGAAATCCAGGACAACGTGCGAATCTGTCGCGACCTTCGGCCACTGACGGCGGCGGAACTTTCGGCCGTGGACCAGACGCTGGCCAAGTTCGAGTCGGCGTCGAATGCGATGTGCACCGGCTGCCGCTACTGCATGCCCTGCCCCAAGAACGTGGGCATTTCCGAGGTCTTCCGGCTGGCCAACTCGGCCAGGATCTACGGCCTGTTGGACGGCTCGCGGCGGGACTACGCCATGTTCGGCAAGGAATGGCCCTACGACCAATACGCCGACGCCAGCCAATGCGCCCACTGCGACGCCTGCGCCATCAAGTGCCCCCAGAAGATCGCCATCCCCGATGAACTGGCCAAGGCGCATGAGTTGCTGAAGTAGCGGGACGACGCCTGTCCCGCCATCCGGCCCAGCGAGTAGGGCGGGCATTGCCCGCCGTCGTTGGCGCTTATTGACGAAATCGTCGGGCAATGCCCGACCTACAGACTAGCCCGCGACCAGCCCCAATCGCTCGGCGTATAGCCGCAGCATTTCGGCGCGGAGGGTTTGATGGCCGGGATCGGAGAGGTCGGGGTCGTCCTTGACTATGCCGAAGGCGTCGCGGCGGGCCATGCGGAGCAGGTCGAAGTCCTCGATCAGGTCGGCGATTTTCAGTTCCGGCAGGCCGTGCTGACGCGTGCCGAAGAATTCGCCCGGGCCGCGAATCCGCAGGTCGGCCTCGGCGATCTTAAAGCCGTCGCTGGTCTCGGTCAGCACTCGCAGCCGTTCGGAGGCGATGGGGTTCTTGATCCCGGCCACGAGCAGGCAGACCGCGTCGGACTGGCCGCGCCCGATCCGGCCGCGAAGCTGGTGCAGCTGGGCCAGGCCGAAACGCTCGGCGTGCGTGACGACCATGACGTTGGCGTTGGGCACGTCCAGGCCCACTTCCACGATGGTGCTGGCCGCCAGGATTCGCACCGCCCCGGAGGTGAATTCACGCATCACGTGCTGCTGCTCGACCGCGGGCATCTGGCCGTGAATCAGGCCCACGCGGAATTCCGGGAAGACCTGCGTCAGTTGCACGTACGCGTCCTTGGCGGCGGTGATCTGCACGTCCTCCGAGCCCGTCACCAGCGGGTACACGAAGTACGCCTGCTGGCCTTCCTGCAAGTGCTTGCGGACGAATTCGAACGTGTCCTTCATCTGGCTGCGGTCGATCAGCCGCGTGTGCGTGCGCCCGCGGCCAGGGGGCAGTTCGTCGATCACCGAAACGTCCAAGTCGCCAAAGACCGTCAACGCCAGCGTGCGTGGGATGGGCGTGGCCGTCATCACCAGGCAGTGGGGGGCGTGGCCCTTTTCTCGCAGGTCCACGCGCTGGCGCACGCCGAACTTGTGCTGCTCGTCCATGACGACCAGGGCCAGGCTGTGAAACTGGACATGCTCTGAGATCAATGCGTGCGTGCCGACGATGATGTTGATTTCGCCGGCGGCCAGGGCGGCGAGAATCTGCTGCCGCTCGGCCTGTTTCTGCCCGCCGACCAGCATGGCTGAGCGAACCTTCGAGCCGTGCAGGTATTGCTCGACCTTGTTGAAGTGCTGGCGGGCGAGGATTTCCGTCGGGGCCATGATGGCGGCCTGCTTGCGGTGGGCCACGGCCAGCAGGGCCGCGTACAGCGCCACCACGGTTTTTCCCGAACCCACGTCGCCCTGGAGCAGGCGGTTCATGGGCCGGTTGCGGGCCAGGTCACCGGTGATCTCGGTGAGTACCTTGTCCTGGCTGCTGGTCAATGTGAAGGGCAGGCGGGCGCGGATTCGCCGGTCGATTTCCTCGTTCAGCGGCAGGGGAAAGGCCGGGCGGCTGACGGTCCGCATTCGCTGCAGGGCGATGCCCATCTGCATCAGCAGTAGCTCGTCATAGGCCAGGCGGCGCCGGGCTTCCTTCCAGGCGTCCTTGTCCTCGGGTCGGTGCATGGCGGCGATGGAGGTGGCCCGCTCGGGCAGCTCACGCTTGCGCAGGTAGGCGGCGTCGTAGAATTCGGGGATCAGCCGGCCGACCTGCGGGAGGATTTGCTGGATGATGCGTGCGATCCAGCCGCTGGGGATCAGGCCGCTGGCAGGGTAGACGGGCATCAGCTCGTCCTGGTCTAGGTTGGTTCCGGCCGGGTCCCAGATGATCTGAAATCGCGGGTTGAGGAACTGGCGGCACTCGCGGTAGGTCGAGACCTTGCCGCTGACGGCCAGGTGCAGGCCGACCTTGATTTTGTCGCGCAGGTAGCCGCCGTGGAACCACTTGACGGTGACCCAGCCGCTGCCGTCATCGAGGCTGCACGCAAAGTACGGCAGCTTGCCGAAGGGACGGTATTCGGTGTCGGCCACCACACCGGCGACGGAGGCGTCGCCCTCGTCGCCGGTGAGTGAGTCGATAGGTTGAACCTGGCGTCGCAGATCAAAACGCCGCGGGAAGTACGTCAGCAGATCGCCCAGTGTTATCACGCCCAACTCAGCGAGTTGGCTGGCGCGGACCGGGCCGACACCTTGGACATACTGTACGGGCGTTTCGAGATTCAGCGCGGCCACATGCTGCTACGGCATCTTCAGGACTTGGCCGACGGAAATCTTGCTCGGGTCGGCGATGCCGTTGGCATCGGCAATGTCCTTGACCCGCTTGCCACTGCCGTAGAACTTCACGGAGATGGAATAGAGGGTGTCGTGCGGCTGGACCGTGTAGGTCTTGCCCGAGCCGGACATGCCGGCGCTGCTGCCGGGGGCCGGCATCGGCGTCCGTACCGACGACGACCGCGGCGGTTCCGGCGTGATGGTGGTCGGGCCGCTGGACTCCGGGCTGACATCCGTCACGGCGGGTGCGGCCGGCGCGACGGGTGCGGCCGGTTGAGGCTTGTTGCCATTGTTCTGGCAACCGGCGAAGGCCACCACGACCAGGGCTACGAACGACAACGCGATCATGTGCTTCATTACAATGCCCCTTGCTCTTTTTCTAAGGGCTCCCGACGCGCACTCCGGCGCGGCGTGTTGGCCCTAACGTCCATGTCGTCTGCGATAATAGCTCCGCCATTAGCCGTGTCAAGGGAAAGAACGAATTAGGTCGATGGCCGGGGCGAGTGGGCTGTGAAGTGGAAGAGGCCTGCGCCGTAGGTGGCATGTCACGCGTTCAATGCGACCAAGAGATGCGATGAGAATCATTGCCAGAGGCGAGCCCAAAAGGCCGCCGTCGGTCGTTGATGGGTTGTTAGCCCAGGACGGCGCTGCAGCCAAGCTCTGCCAAGGTCTGCACGTAGGCGTTCTTTGTGGGCTCGTCTGTCGTGGCAATGTCGTGCAGTCCGGGCTGCTGGCCAACCTGCTGGGCCTTGTCCCTGCCCATGCTGTGATAGGCCATGATCTCGACACCGCGGATGGCGGAATGCCGCTTGGCCAGGTCGGCAATGGCCCGCAAATGCTCAGGCTGATCGTTCACGCCAGGCACCAGCGGGCAACGCAGGATCACCGGCACGCCTCGCGACAGCAGCATGTCCAGGTTGGCCAGAATCCGCTCATTCGACACGCCCATCAAGTGCCGGTGCAGGTCGGGGTCGGTGGCCTTGTAGTCGAAAAGGAACAGATCGACCAGGCTTATCAAGGCCGTCAATCGGTCTGGCTCGACCAGGCCGCAGGTTTCGAGGCAGGCGTGGATGCCGGCGTTCTTGACTGCGCTGAGAAGGTTGCGGCAGAACTCGAACTGGGCGGTCGGCTCGCCGCCTGACAGCGTCACGCCGCCGCCGGAGGATTTGTAAAACTTGCGGTCCTTCTCGATCTCCCGCATCAGGCTGGGAACGTCGCGAGGCTGGCCGATGATCTTCAGTGCCCCGGCCAGGCATTGGGGAACGCACTGGCCACAGAGCTGGCAGTGGCTGCGCTCGAGCACGTGCCTGTCGGCATCGGCGCGGTGTGCGCCGGCGTGGCAGGCGGCCACGCAGGCCAGGCAGTGGCGGCACTTGCCGGAGTCGAAGGAAAGCTGCGGCTTGGCGGCTTGCGACTCGGGGTTGTGGCACCACAGGCAGCGCAGCGGACAGCCTTTGAAGAAGACCGTCGTGCGGATGCCCGGGCCGTCGTGCAGACAGCACCGTTGCACGTCGAAGATGATGCCTGTGTCGCTTTGGAGCACGTCTAATCCGCAGCCCAGCCGCCCTCGGCTGTGCGCCTGGTGTTTGTTGGGTGGCACAGCCTTTTAGGCTGTGTCGAACAGGCTAAAAGCCTGTTCCACCATCCAGAACTTACATAAGACCGCTTAGTACAGCGTTCGGTTCAGCACGTCCTGCTGGACATCGGGCGAGAGCGTCACGAAGCGGGCGCTGAAGCCGCCGATGCGGACGATCAGGTCGCCGTACCTCTCGGGCTCTTTCATCGCTTTTTCCATGTCGCCGCGATTGACCACGCTGATCATGGCCTGCGTGCCGCCGTTGGCGAAGTACGCGTCCATCAGCATCTCCAGCTTGGGCCGGTCGCTGGTGAACATCTGGCGCGAAAACTTCATGTTGTGCACGTATCCGGCGTGGTAGCGTGGATCGGGCTTGACGATGGAGTTCAAGAAGGCCGTCACGCCGCTGACGTCGCGTCCTGCTGTTGGCGTACTGCCGTTGGCGAGCGGGTCGCCCTTGTGCCGTCCATCGGCCGAGGCGATGCACTGCTGGCCCAGGCCCACGTTCATCCAGTTGTTGATGTTGACGATGGCGCAATAGTCAAGGTTCGCCTCGCCCGCCAGGCCGCGGAAGTAATTGGCGGCATGGTTGCTGACGCGCTGCATCATCGAGTCGGCGTGATCGTCATCGTTGCCGTACTTGGGCACGCTCTGGATGAGGCGATATTCCTTCTCGTACCCTTCGAAATTCGCCTTCAGCGCCGCCAGCAGCCGCTCGGGGCTGATCAGGCCTTTGTCGTACACCAGGGCCTTGATGACCGCCAGGCTATCGGCGGCGTTGACCATGCCGTAGCTTTCAAAGATCGCGCCGGTGTAGCGAGTGCCGCGATTCATGGCCGACTTGCCGCGTTCCAGGCAGTGATCGAACAGCATGCTCAGCAGGAGAAATGCGGCCGATTCCTTTTCAATCTCAAGCTCGGCCGCGTGGCGCTTGACCAGGTGATATGCGTGATACTCCGCCCGCTTGGCATACGATGCCCAAAGGTCCTCAAACGTGGCGAAGGACTCCAAGCCGCCGTGGGGTTTGCCCAGCGGCTGGCCCGTCAGGGCGTCGATGCCGCCGAAGATCGTGATCTCGACCGTCTTGAGCAGGTTGTACGAGCAGTTGGGAGAGCCGACGCTCAGGCCTTCCAACGCATACTCGCCGCAGCCATAGGGGAGGTAGTGGGCTGCGTCTTTCTCCGGCACGTTGAAGCAGTACGATACGGCCGGAATGTTGATGTCGTCGTTGTACAGCATCGGGAAGGTGCAGCCTTCGCCGATGACGTCCAGAGCCTTTCGCATAAGCGCGGGGTTCTGGCCCTCGTAGAATCGCAGCGTCAGTTGCGGCACGATGTCGTGGACGGTGCGCGAGGCCTCCATCGCCAGCAGGGCGAAACGGTCGGCGTTGGCTTCGTTGCGCCGGCCCTTGCCACCCACGACGACGCGCGTGTTGAACCGGTTATAGCGGTACACCATCAGCCGCCAGAGCGACTCCAGCAGCGCCAGGGCCTGCGGTTCTTTCAGCACGCCGGTGTCCAGGTCATGGGCGTAGAAGTCGCCCACGGCCACGTCCATCCGGCCATGATTCACGACCGTCGCCAGCAGGGCGTACAGCCAGTGCAATTGCAGGGCTTCGTGGAAGTTGCCGGGCGCTCGCACAATGATGTTCTCTAACGCCTGGGCCATGGCGGCAAGCTCAGCCTGACGCGCCGGAGTGGCAGTGGCGGCCTGCTGGCGGGCCTGGTCGGCGTAGTGCCGGCAGCAATTGGCCAGAACGTCCAGGGACTGCTCCATGCCGTCAAAAAGCGTCGTATCGGCGGCGTGGGCCCTGTGCGTCCTGAGCTGCTCGCGCAGGCCGGGAATGCCCAGCCGCGTCAGCTTGTCGTAGTCCATCAGAACGCCGGCCAGTCGGGGCCCGCCGACGCCAATAGGATTCTGCACTGCCGCTGCCAGCGTCTCAGGCGGCAGGGCGGCGTAGTGCCGGGCCGTCAGGGATTCCTTGCTCCAAAAGGCCAGCATGTCCTCGACGCGCTGGCGATAGGCGGCGTCGAAGTTGCCCTGTTCGAGGGCCTTGCGGACCTCCTGCTCCTCGCAAAAGAAGATGCCGACTTCCAGTTCGTATCCCACCAGGGCCATGGGTATCCGCCCGGCGAGCAGGTCGCCATCGCGGATTGGCGCCAGCGTGGCCGGGTACACGGTGGCCAACAGCTTAGCTTCGCGCAGAGCGATGTGGTCGTTGCGATGCTCATGGTAAGTCTTGGTAAAGGCCAACTCGGCATCGAGGTTTTTGAAGACATCAACGGTCTTGGTCATTTTCATACTAAGTACACCGCTCACGCCGGACCCGAATGAAGGTACTGCTACGATCTCCGACGAAGCTCAGTATCTACCTGACGCAGGCAGATGCCCTGGCCTCGCCGTCTCCGGCCTGTCACTCTATATACTGTAGCAAATCGCTCCCGGCGGACAAGCGGTTGTCCTGCAAGTGTCCGGTGTTCCGCAGCAGCCGTGGGAGTTCTAGATGAACCGTGGCATCCGATAGGCGCCGGGCCCTTGCTTGATGAGCCTGGCAGGGATGTCTCGCCGTTCCAGGCCCAGGAAGATTCCCCACGCCTTGCCGTTGTTGGAGCCCAGGGCAACAATGAGCTCGTGCTTACCGGCCGAGGCTGTCACGGGGATGGACTTTATGTCCTGGTTGGCGGGATTTGTGCCGTTGGGATCGTGCAGGATGCTCTGGGCGTCAAGCCATGCCTTGACCGGGCCGTCGTAGCCGAGACTCACGTGCAGACGCATGTCCTGGGGGCAGTCGATGCGGAAGACGAAGTATACCAGCACGTCCTCCGGGGCCTTGGCCTCAAGTTCCACGTGCCGATCGCAGAACTGGCCGAAGCTGCGCGGCTCCAGTTTCAGCGTCGAAAGGTCCGGGTAGTCGAGGGTTTCCAGTCTGCCGGCCGAAGGCAACAGCGTGCTGACCAGCACGCTGCCCTGGAATGGCAGAAGGGCGCGGGCCTTGCCGCCCAGGCTGATTGGCCCCATCACGGGAAGGGAACGGTCGGCGGCATCGGTAATGTTGCAGACAGGCGAGCAGCCCTTGCCGTAGTGCAGGAATCTTCCTGCCGCTTCGGCTGCGGGAACCGTCGTCTTCAGCACTGCCGCTTGTCCGTGAAGGTCCACTCGGAACACAACGTCGTTGACATTGTCGGTGACCTGGAAGCCCGTCGGCAGGCCAGGGGCACGCAGCGAGCCGACCACGTGATCGAACTCGACGCGCACATTGGCGGTGCCGGCGCGCTTGTCCGTCTCCACCGTCGCTGACTTGAATCGGATCGGCGGCGGGCCGGCCTTGCGATTGCCTGTGAGCGTCGCCATGGTGCTGGCCAAGCGTTTTCCCAGCCGCCACTGGCCTGGGCCGCTGATGTGGATGAGGTCGTCCAGCGGCAGGTCGATCGCCGGAACCACGTCCAGGTTGGCGATCACATCGCTCAGCCGCCGCTGCTGTTCCTGAATGGAATTCCACTCCGCCGCGCTGCCGAAGGATACCACGCGGGCGATCTGCACGATCACCCAGGGCAGCCGTGGGCAACCGGTGTCGCGCCGCAGCGCAGCCACCAGCCGCTTCATTCGCGAGGTGTATACCTCCGCCGCCTGGGCGTTGGTCTCGCTGCATCCCTGGTACCACACCATGCCGGCGACCTTGCCGCCATTTTTGGCTATGCGCCGGAGGGTCGCGCCGTACAGGCTCTTGCCGCGGAGTTTCTTAAGCGCCGGGTCCCACTGGCTCATGCTGGTTCCGCCGTGGGCGCAGGCGATCAGGCCCTGGGGAACGCCCGACAGCCGCCGCATCTCCTGGCCAAACGACGGGCCCGGACATCCTCCCCAGCCCTCTTTCGGGGCGGCCATGCGGATACCGCCGGAAAGGTCAGCGTGGACCTCATCCACAGCCTGCCAGAGGTTGTGAATCGGATCGACGGCTGTGGCCCAGCGATCGTCCATAAAGAACGCCCGGACGAGCTTATCCACGGGCGCGTTATCTCGAATCCACCCGCAGCCTTGCATGTTCGACTGGCCGCCCAGCAGCCACACGTCGCCCACCAGCACATCCTTCACCACCAGCGGCTCGCCCTGGCTGGCTCTGCCGATGGCCAGTTCGATATCGTATGGGCCGCCGATGGGAATGCCCTTGATGCGGGCCTTAAATTTGCCGCGTGCGGCCGAGCCGACTTTGGAATTTCCCAGCCCCTTGATCGCTTTGCCTTTTTGCGTGACGCGAGCGAAAACCTCGCCGCTGCCCTCACACGTGCCTTCGACCAAGGCGTCGCTGACACCCGAAGCCGTGCGCTGAATGACCATGTGCTCGAAAAGTCCTGACGTAACGTGCATGTTCAAATCCTTTATCGTGAAGAATGCGGCAAGTGGCATGATACAGACTAGGCCCGCGCCGGTCAAAAACGTCGTGCACCAGCATTTGCGGCGGCCCATTCCGGCGGGCGTCACATCACTGACCATCCATCGTATACGTATTACATGTAGGAGGTTGTAAGAAGATGGAGAATCTACTGCACAAGAGAGTTCGCGCCGCCGCGATCGCCGGCTGGTGGACGCTGCTGGTCGCAGTGGGACTGCACCTGGTGCTCTTGAGCGCGGTCATGCTCACGCTGCACTGTCGCCCGGGCTGGATACCGGCCATGATGGGCGGCGTGCCGTGGGAGACGGTCCAGCTTATGGCCCTGGGGATGATCGCCCTCTATCGCGTGCTGGTCTGGACGATGTTCCTCGTGGTCATCTGGCTGACGATCTGGTCGGCCAAGCTCAAAGCCATCGCGTGAGGCAGGGCGTCAATTCCGCCCACCGCCTCGTTTGGGCTCGTCACGCTTGTTGGCGTCATCCTGCTTGGCGGGCGCCTCGTGCTTGCCGGCGTCGTCGTGCTTGGCGGCGTCGTTATGCTTGCTGGAGTCGTCCTGCTTGCTGGGCGTTTCGTGCTTGTTGGCGTCGTCCTGCTTGCTGGGCGCCTCGTGCTTGACCGGAGCCGCGGCTTCAGGCGGTTTGGCCGGCGCAGCGATCTTGAGATCGGGCTTGGGCATTTCAGGGTGCGGCGGCGGGGCGTTCTGGCCGAGCGCACCAGGCTTGCTGCTTACGGGCGAAACAGGGATATTCACCTTCTGCGGTTTCACAACCTCAGCCGTCGGCAGCACGTGTTCCTTGGGGGTATTCCGCCCCAGCGAACGGTCTACCACGGTGACGTTGTGAGCCGGCGCGGCAGCGGGCGGTGCGATCACTGGCGCAGGCTTGGCGGTGTGGATATCCTGGGCCGGGGACGGCTTGTTCTCGCCTCGTGGCGTCTGAGACGGTTCGTCCTGGTGCCCGGTGGGTTTCTGCTCCGGGCCGCCTTCAGGGCGTTGCTGCGTAAGGTCAGGCTGATGGTCCGGTCTCTCCCACTGCTGCCGTTGCTGGCGGTACTTGCCCAGTTCCTTGGCCTCGTCGGCGTGCTGGCCAAGCTGCTTGTCGTTGAGCTTCTGGAAGCCGAAGGGAGTGGCCTTGCGATTGGCCAGTTCCTTCACTGGCTGGGCGATCTCCAGGTATCTTCGGTTCGCCTCGGGAGCCTTGCCGGCCTGCTCGCGCAGCAGCCGGTACGTGTGAGCGGGGCGAAGCTTCTCGTCACGCTGGCGTTGCTCGTACCGCGTTTCGATCTGATCGAACCACTTGGGGTCTTTGCGATTATCCCAGCGCTGGTGGACGAACAGGGTGTCATACCAGGAGTGCCGCTGCCGGGCCTCGAACCATGGGTAGATGCCGCGCTCGAGATAGCGGCTGGAATAGTAATCGCCGAAGTAGTAGTGGTCGCGTTGCGGGCAGCAGAAGAGGTTGTCCAGCAGGGCGTGGACATCGATGGCGATGGTCGGTGCGTAGGCGATGCCGCCGTGCTCGTACATATCCGGCGGGACCGCCATCGGCGCGAACAGCACGCCACGGCGGGATAAAGGATAGTCCCAGTAGCCGCCGACGTAAATGCAGCCGCGAGGCGAATAGACGTAGTGCGCCGGCGTCCAGGCCCAGTCAGGCTGACCGGCCAGCCAGAAACCCGGCCGCCAGGCGTAGTCATGGCCTTGCCAGACCCATATGCCCGGCACCCAGATCGTGTCCTCGGAAGCGGCTTGGCCTTGCGGGCCTTCCTCCAAGCTGTCGGGCGGGGCGGGCAGGTACTGAAGCTCGCTTTGGTCGGCAGGCGCCCAGAAACCTGGCACCCACGTGCTTTGATAGCCGGTCTGGTCCCAGTAGCCCGGGATCCAACTCAGCCCCGGCGGCATCGCCCGCCAGCAGCCAGTGACCCAGACGAAGTCGTTCAGGTCGGCATCCCAGCTCCAGTAGCCCGGAATCCAGGCCACTTGATCGCCTTCGGGCTTGTCGGCCGAGGGAAATTCCTCAATGGCGGCCGGCGGCTGGTGATCGATGACGAAGCTGCCCTCGCCACGGAAGACCACCGGTTCGGCGTAGGCCTCGTGAACGGGGCCACGCGTGAGGATTTCGATGCGAGCGGAGTTGTGGGACTCCTGGGCGATTACTGCCCCATGGCCGCAGAAGCATCCGCATGCAATTGCCAGCGACGCACGCAGCAACGATTTCCCGAATGTGCAGTTCATGATTCCGACCTTTCTCAAAGGGCAGTGTCCCCCCGGCAGCCATAGGTTACAGAGCGGCCGATGCACAGACGAGTTGATAATCCAGCGGCGGTGCAGAAAGCCGAGCGAGCAAGCCCGTGCGCAATGCGTACCCGGGGTTGGAGCCCGAGCGTTGGGTGGCATGGCTGCGGAGTCCAGCAGCCATGCGAGCCGCATGCAGGCGGTGGCTCAGAGAGATTGCATCGGGCAGCGGCCCGACGGCTTGACGCCAGCTACACGCTTATCCACGGCGTGTCGTAGCCCTGGAGCGTCTTCATGTAATTGGCCCGCTCAAAGGCCGATGGATCGGTCACCGTTCGCTGGCTCATTACGCCGCGGGCCTCGGCGATGGAGGAGTATTCCTTTTCCTGGAGGATTTGCACCAGCTCGTCCTTCACCGTCGTTAAATGGGTGATTCCATTCTGCAGCAAGGCCGATGTCATCATCACCACGTCGGCGCCGGCCAGGATCATCTTGGCCGCATCCATGCCCGTGTGCACGCCGGTCGAAGCTGCCAGCGAGCACTTCACTCTTCCGTGCAGAATCGCGACCCAGCGCATCGGCAGCCTGGTTTCATCGCTATTCGACAGCACCAGCCGCGGATGCACTTCCAGGTTCTCCACGTCGATATCTGGCTGGTAGAAACGGTTGAACAGCACCAGCGCGTTGGCCCCGGCATCACACATCCGACTCGCCACATTCGGCAGCGAGGAGAAGTAGGGCGGAAGCTTCATGGCCACGGGAATCTTCACTGCCGCCCTCACGGCCTTGAGCACGTCCAGGTACACCGACTCGACGGCGTCGGAAGTGTCCGAGGCCGAGGTCGGCAGAAAGTAAACGTTCAATTCGATGCCGTCGGCGCCGGCCTGCTCGATCTGGTGGGCATAGTCCATCCAGCCGCTGACGGAGAAACAGTTGATGCTGCCGATAATGGGGATGCTGACGGCCTTCTTGGCCTGGCGAATGTTCTCTAAGTACTGATCCGGCCCGACGAGCCGATTGACCGGCGGGAAGTATGTCAGCGACTCCCAGAAACGTTCCGTGCCCTGTTCAAGGTAATAGTTGACGGCGCGGGCTTCCTCGTCGATCTGCTCCTGGAAGATGGAGTGAAAGACGATCGCGCCGGCGCCGGCCTTGGCCAGGGCCGAGATGTTGCGGGCGTCCTTGCTTAATGGCGATGCCGATGCGGCTAACGGACTGACAAGGTCAAGTCCCATGTACGTCGTGGACAGGTCCATACCCAACCGTCCTTTCTATCTGTGTAACCTCTTGCTTAATTAGCAGTTATCTAATGTTGCTTCTGAGACATTGTAGGCCGGGCGGCTGAGCGGAGATCGGATGGCAGGATGCGAAACGGCCGAAGGATTAGCAGAGATGCAGGGGATTCAGGGGATAAGGGATTGTTGATTGCTGCTTTTCAATTGATGATTTGGCCAAGCCACAGCACAGCAGCCTTCAAATGACAAATCGAACATTGTGAATCGCAAGGGTCTTCATCCCTTGTATCCCCTGAATCCCTGCAAAACTCTGTTGCTACTCTTCGCCGGCGGCCAGGCTGAGTCTTGGCAGCGACCACTTGAACCAGATGGCCGGAAAGCGGATGGCGATGGTCACGACGGCCGCGACGACGAAGGCCCACTGCGTCGAGCCGCCGTAATGTCGCACGATTTGCAGACAGCCCGCTCCGGCCAGCACCGGCAGGATGTAGATCTCGCGGTACAGCACGATGGGCGTCTGGCTCAGCAGGATGTCGCGGATGATACCGCCGCCGGCCCCGGTAATGCCCGCGATGAACAACACCGACAGCGGGTTGAGACCGTTGTCCACCGCCAGCGTGGCGCCGATGGCGGAGAATATCCCCAGGCCGATGGCGTCGGCGTATTGGAAGAATGTTTCGCCGCGCCGCAGCAGCTTGGGAAACAAGGCCGAGATGCACACCGTCATCAGGATGACGGTGAGGTAGACCGGGTCTTCGAGCATGATGGCCCGACGGCTTAAGATAGCGTCGCGGACGATGCCGCCCCCGACGGCAGTGGCCGTGGCCAGGATCGCCAGACCCACGATGTCAGGCCGGCGACTGGCGCAGCGCATCATCCCGGAAAAGGCGAACGCCGCCGTTCCGAACACGTCCAACACATAAACCAGATTCGGCAAGTGCATGGCGTGACATGGTAGTGAGTCGCCGGGGCGGTCTCAAGGGCAACGCCAAGACATTAACCGCCGAGAACGCAGAGAACGCCGAGAACTCGTAAGCTCGTGAACTCGTGATTCGTGAATTCGTGGGTGCCGTGGCCGCGGAGTCCAGCGGCCACGAGGGCTGGCCGGGGCAGGGCAATCGCATCTAAAGTCCTTGGTCGGTGCGGGTGAGGACGCGGAGGAGGTAGTCGTGGCTCCAGCCGCAGCAGAGCCGTTTGGTTTTGATGCCCACTTTGTGCCTGGTCTGGGCCTTGAGCAGGTTCAGGGC
>CAITIS010000007.1 GCA_903892515.1 uncultured Planctomycetota bacterium
CGTTGAAAAGCTCGGCAATCTCCTTCCGCGTGCCGCGCTTCTCGTCGCATGCCCGCACGACCCGTTCCCTCAGGTCTGTAGAGTAAGTCTGCATGCCTACTCTATCGGCTATTGCTATGAATCACCGTGAACTGCTCTAGATACCATAGTGGCTTAAGGATTCGGCCGATTCCGGCTTGGGGGCCGCATGGGCGCGAACCGAAATGCATGGCCTACACTACATTGCTCCTGTGAAAGATTTGGTTTTCGGCGTGGTGCGCTCCGAGGCCGTATCGTAGGTTTCATCAGTACGAACCAGCCTGATTGGGCTGGACCGCCCTCGGAGGTGGTTGTGACGCCTTGTTGAAATCCGAGGGTGCAATGTTCCGTTCATGCTCGACAAAACGTGTTCAAGGCTCGCCGCTGCTGGAAACGCTGGAGTCACGCACGCTGCTCAGCGGCGGTTTTGGACCTTTGAGCGTCGCTGCTGGCTGGCCGGTCTACGCAAACTCCTACGACGTCGGCAACGCCGTCCGCTCCGCTCACTCCGTCAAACTCAGCCGGACCGGTTCGGCCGAGATCCCCGGCAGCCTGTACACCGCCAATGACGCCGATTTCTTCGGCATGACGGCCACCAAGGACGGCATCGTGCAGATCGGCCAGATTCGTGGCAAGGCCGGCTGCCAGCTCGCCGCTTATGACAGCCAAGGCGGCCTGCTGTCGAGCAGCGCGATGCCCGGGGCCGGTGGCAAGCTCTATCTCCACGTGACGGCCGGTGAGCGGTTCTACGTGGCGGTCACCACGCAGACGGCCATCGGCAGCTACCGGCTGAGAATCACCCCGGTCAGCGACGACTACGCGGACCTGGCCGACCACGCCGCTGCCATCGCGCTGGCGGCCGACGGCTCGGCCAGTTTCGCCGGCAGGATCGACTGCCCCGGCGACGTGGACTTCCGCAAGGTGGCCCTGGCCGCCGACGGCACCGTCAACATCACCCAGCTTGCCTTTGGCGGCGGCAACATGCTGAGTGTCGTCATCAGCGACAGCTTGGGCCAGGACGTTACGACGACGGCCACGGCGCAGGGCGTCAGCTTCCACGCCACGGCCAACCAGACGTATTACGTCAAGGTCACGGCCGACGGCGCGCTGGGGCAGTACAGTTTCCGCCTCACCAGCCAGGCCGATCAGCCTGTGGCGCCGCCAGTTACGCCGCCGGTGGTTCCGCCGGTTGTGCCCCCCGTAGCCCCGCCGGCCCCTGATGCGACGATCGTGCCACAGGGCGTCGTGACCGCGCGGGAGGTTGTGGTTGGTGGCGTCAAGCAGCTGTTGATCCTGGGCACCAACGGCGCCGACAGTATTGTGGTGACGCAGTCGGGCTCGACTTTCACCGTGACCAGCGGCGCTGGCAGCCAGAGTTTTACGGACACGATCAGCTCGGTCGTGATGTATGGCTTTGGCGGCGATGACACGCTCAAGGTTACGTATTCGGTCGGCGTGGCGACGACGATGTACGGCGGCGACGGCAACGATCAGCTATTCGACGCCGCCCAGGCATCGGCCACGCTGGATGGCGGGGCGGGTGACAACCTCTTCGTGACCGTGGGCACGCCGGTGGTGACGATTCACGGCGGCAGCGGCCTGGATAGCTTCTGGGCCGACGCCGACGACACGATTCTCAACACCACCCAGGCCGAGACCGACGCCACGTCGATTCACCGCATCGCCCAGTTCTACCAGCCCTTCACCAGCGACTCGTCCTCGCCCAGCTACATCCCCAAGAGCGTCCGCGGCCAGAACTTCACCGACCCGAACATGGGCAATGCCGCCAGCCGGTACGCGAACTTCGCCGGCAAGGCACTGTTCCTCAACAACGGGCCGAGCTTCCGGGACATTCACCAGGGCGGCGTGGGCGATTGCTATTTCCTGGCCAGCCTGGCCAGTCTGGCCCAGAACGAGACGGCCAGCACCAGGCAGATGGTCGTGCCGCTGGGCGATGGCACGTACATCGTTCGGCTGTACACCACCGACAGCAGAGGCGTTGCCACCCCGACGTACCTGCGGATGGACGCCGACCTGCCGGTCACCAGCTACGGTTCGCTGGCGTATGCCGACTTCGCCGCGGGCAACGACGGCATCTGGGTGGCCCTCGTTGAAAAAGCGTATGCCTACTATCGGTACGGCTCGAACTCCTACGCGACCATCAACTCGGGTTGGATGGCGGCGGCGTATCGCGACCTGACGGGCTTCCGCGACACGCACGGCCAGAACTCCCTGGACGTCGCCACCGCCGCCAAGGGCAGCGCCCTGGGCGACTGGATCGCCGGGCAGTTGAGTGCCGGGCACGCGGTGACGCTGGGTAGCGATTCCGGCGGCGGACCCATCGTGGCCGGACACGCGTACATGGCCCAGGCCGTCACCACCGAAAACGGCGTCCAGTACGTCACGGTGTACAACCCCTGGGGCGTGGACGGCGGCGGCAACAACGACAGCAACCCCTACGACGGCCTGGTCAAGCTGACCGTCGGACAGGCGCTGAGCTACTTCACCGACGCGGTGAGCTGCCAGGCGTAGGTGGAAGGGCAGCTGGCTGATTGTTGATTCGTGCTGCCATGGGTGCCATGCTTCCGCGTTGTTGCCGTGTGCGGAAGCATGCAAGGCGATCCCACCAGCAGAGGCTCGCATGCTTCTGCAAGACAACGCAGAAGCATGGCACCCGGCACGGGACCATGGCCCTTGTGAGTGAGCACATGGCGCTCGCCCACCTTGGGGTGATCGTCCCACCTGCAAAGACACGCAAAACGACCACAGCCGAGGGCGGCTGTGCCACAAAAGAAGCCACGCAAAGACCACGCTCCGGCAGCGCACAACATCACTCCCCAATCGGCAATCAACAATGCCCTCAACACTGCTCTTATCCCCTGAATCCCCTGCATCCCTGCTAACCTCTCCTGCATCCCTGCTGGCCTGTGAGCACTTTCCATTTCCCCAACCGGCCCGCTTTGGGTACCGTATGAGTCTTTAGCCTTTGCCCGAATCGCGCCGGGAGCATCAAGGCCGTCGCGACAGCGCGCAGCAGGGAACTTGCCATGAGCTTGATTATCGGCGTAGGCGTTACCAAGACCTACGCCACGGACATCCTGAAGGACATCAATTTCACGCTGGAAGACGCCGACCGCGTCGGCTTGGTTGGCCGCAACGGTGAGGGCAAGACCACGTTGCTGCGCATCCTGGCCCAGTTGGACGAGGCCACGTATGGCCAGATCCAGCGTCGCCGCAATCTTCGCATCGGCTACCTGCCGCAGGATCCGCCGGCCTTGACTGATCAGACGCTATGGTCGTCCATGCTGGCGGGCTTTGACGACCTGCACGCCATCGGCAACCAGATGGACGAGCTGGCCAAGCGGCTGGCCACCGAGTCCTCCAACGAAAACCTGCTCAAGCAGTTCGGCTCGCTCCAGCACGAGTTCGAGTCGCGCGGCGGATACCAGTCCGAGGTGCGGATCAAGACCGTGCTGACGGGCCTGGGCTTTGAAGAGTCCGAGTATCATCACAAGCTGTGCGAACTCTCCGGCGGCCAGCGCACCCGCGCCCTGTTAGGCAGGCTGCTGCTGGAAGAGCCCGACGTGCTGCTGCTGGATGAGCCCACCAACCACCTGGACTTGGAAGCGGTGGAGTGGCTGGAAAAATGGCTGTGCGCCTTTCCCGGCGGGCTGCTCATCGTCAGCCACGACCGCTGGTTCCTCGACCGCGTGGTCAAGAAGATCTGGGAGATAACCTTCACCCGGCTGGAGATGTACAGCGGCAATTACTCGGCCTTTGTGTTGCAGCGGGCCGAGCGCATGATCGTGCAGCAGCGGACGTACGCCAACCAGCAGCAGGTCATCGAGAAGAACGAAGAGTTCATCCGCCGCAACTTCGCCGCCCAGAAGCACAAGCAGGCCCACAGCCGCCAGAAGCTGGTGGACAAGCTCAAGCAGGATCTCAACGTCGAGGCCCCGCGCCTGGCCAAGGACATCAACCTGCGCTTCACGCCCGCCCAGCGCAGCGGCGAATTGATCTTTAAGACCCAGAACCTGGTGGTCGGGTACGAGCC
The DNA here is from genome assembly GCA_903892515.1 of uncultured Planctomycetota bacterium. Taxonomy (GTDB): domain Bacteria; phylum Planctomycetota; class Phycisphaerae; order SM23-33; family SM23-33; genus CAITIS01. The sequence continues at coordinate 4,073 of CAITIS010000007.1, forward strand.
TTCCAAGCCACTGCTGAACTTGGGCGACATCCGCGTTGGCCGGCAGCAGCGGCTGGCGCTGGTGGGCGGCAACGGCGTGGGCAAGAGCACACTGGTCAAGACGCTGCTGCGGCAAATGCCGCCGCTGTCGGGCACGGTGCAGCAGGGGGCCAGCATCGTCTGGGGCTACCTGCCGCAGACGCACGACAGCCTGGACGGCAAGCTAACGGCGCTGCAGACGATCATGCAGACCGACGACACGCTTTCGACCGAGCGGGCGCGAACGATCCTGGGCGGCTTCCTGTTCTCCTCCGACGACGTGTACAAGCGGATCGAGCAGCTTTCCGGCGGCGAGCGCAGCCGACTGGTGCTGGCCACGCTGGCCGTCAAGGGCGCCAACGTGCTGGTGCTCGACGAACCCACCAACCACCTGGACATCGCCAGCCAGGAAGTCCTGCAGGAAGTGCTCTCCAACTACGAGGGCACCATCCTGTTCGTCAGCCACGACCGCTACCTCATCAATAACCTGGCCACCGACCTGTGGGTGATCGACACCGACGGGGCGGTGCTGAGCCTGCACGGCAACTGGCAGGAGTTTCTGCGCTGGCGCGCCAAGCAGGCGCAGCGCCCGGCCAAGATCGACGCCACCGCCCAGCGCAAGCAGTTCGAGGTCAAGAAGGAACAGGACCGCAAAGGCCAGGCCGTCCAGCGCGACCACAGCAAGAAGATCGCCCAGCTTCAGCGCCGCTCGGGCCAGCTGGAGTCGGAGATTCATAAGCTTGAGGCGCATCTCAAGGAGCTTTCCGACGTCATCTCGGCCGCCAGCGTGACGGAAGATTTCTCGCGCGTGCACAACCTGGCCTTCGAGTACCAGACCGACGATGAGAAGCTCAAGCGCCTCTGGGCCGAGTGGACCGAAGTGGCTGAAAAGATCGACACCCTGTCGAAAGATTCCCCAGCGGCGCAAGCGTAGCGTAGGGCGGGGCGGGCTGCACGCGGACCACTGGGCCAACCCTGCAACATATGCAGGCTGGGCCGAGGAGCGACGCCTGCGCCGAATCCCACAAAACCGATACCGTACGCCGATCCCTGCCAACGGTCCCCGCTAACGCGGTGGAGCTCGCAACAGCGCTCGGCCCACCCTACAGGGCCGCGGCGCCGGACAGCGCGCCTGCGGCATTGGGTGCCATGCTTCTGCGCTTCTGCAGAAGCATGTTTAAGTCTGTGGCGGGTGGTCACCCATGCTTCCGCAACGGCGCGGAAGCATGACACCCAATCCCGAAAGCACGGCATCGCACGATACCCAACACGGCTTTTTCGTCTAGTAGTCCGTCACCGTCGATTCTGTGAGTCCTGAGCAGGTGAACAGTAGACCGCAGGCGAGCGGCCAGTCTTCTCGCCTGTTCACCTGTTCGGCTGCTCGCCTGCTCTGTAGTCCTTCAACTGTGATTTTGCAGTCACAAAATCACAGTTGAAGGACTACTAGCCGCTTCTCTCGGCCGGAGCGGACCGGTACTATGGTGACACGTCAAAAGGAGACGGCTATGAAGCTCCACATCTTGCGGGTATTGGCTCTGGTGGTTCTGGCCGGCGTGCTGGGCGGCTGCGATGTCAAGACGAAGATCACCCAGTACCCGACCTTCTACACGCCCGACCTCAAGACGGTCGCGGTGGTGCCCTTCCGCAGCCAGTGCCAAGACCGCAGCGCCGGTGACATCATCGCCGACCGCGTGGCCAACGGCATCAGCGCCACCGAGACGTACAAGATCTACAACCGCAACGACCTCAAGGCCGTGCTGGACGAAAAGGACTTGAACCTGGCCTTGGGCGGTGACAGTGCCCAGGCGGCCGACGCGTTCAAACGCTCCGGCAACGTGCAGGCGCTGCTCACCGGCACGGTCACGACCTTCTCCACCAGCACCCGCAGCGAACCGCGCCAAGAGCCCATCTATGCCTACAACCGCAACGGCGGGATGTACATCTCGGGCTACCGCTCATACATCTGGACCCGCAACGAGGCCACCGTGTCGGTGACGGCCAACCTCATCCGCGTCTCCGATGGCACGACCATCTACGCCATGGCCAGGCCGGCGGAGTTCACCGTGCCGGCCGAAGGCTCGCCCCCCGCGCTGGACCCCCATGGCTGCCTGGCCCGCGCCACCGACCGGGCCGTCGCCTGCCTGGTGGAAGAGTTCTCCGTGGTGCAGAAAGAGGTCAAGCTGCCCATCGATAAGTGCTGCCGCCTGGCGACCAACTTCTACGACGGCAAGTGGGAGTACAGCGACAGCTTCAGCATGGCCAGCCCCAAGATGTACGCGGTGATCACGCTGCCACCCAACTGCGACCGCAACCGGTTCCGGCTGACGATCGTCCGCAAGGACCAGCGCCAAGACCTGGCCGAAGCCGAGTTCGTGTGGGACCGCAACAACTCCGACCAGAAGGGCCGGAGCTTTGAATTCAACGCCCGCGACATCGCGGCCAAGGGCGGCGGCGCCGGCGACTACACGCTCAAGTTCTACTCCGGGCTCTCGCCCATCATCATGCGCAACTTCAAGATCAGCGAGAAGTAGGCTTGTAGGGTGGGCCGAGGAGCGCTGTCTGCGACGAGCCCCACCATTTCAGCCCCGACGGTGGGGCTCGCAAGACGACGCTCGACCCACCCTACGTACGGGAAACGGTTTCATAACCGATTGGACCCGTGGCACAGCCGCCCTCGGCTGTGGTCTTTGCGGCCCAGACCGGCGTCTTCTCGCGCGGTTTCACGCCCGAGGGCGGGCGTACCACGGTTATCACACCAGCTCTAACAACTACCCACTAGGAACTCACAACTCGCCTCTTCCCCTCCAGCCTCCGCAGCGTGGCGATGTTCATCTTGTCCATCTCCAGATGGCCAAGCTCTTCGTCCTTGGGCGTCTCGAGCAGCAGTGGAATATCCTTTAGCCGCGCATCGGCCAGCAGCAGCCTGAACGCCTCGGTGCCGATTAAGCCCTGGCCGATGTGCTCGTGCCGGTCCAGGCAACTGCCCAGATACCCCTTGGAATCATTGGCGTGGACGGCCAGCAGCTTGTCCAGCCCGACCACGCGATCCAGTTGGGCCATCGTGTCGGCGTACGTCTCAGCCGTGCGGATGTCATACCCGGCCGCAAAGACGTGGCAAGTGTCCAAGCACACGCCGAAACGCTCCTTCCGCTCGATCAGCCCCAGCATGGCCGCCAAGTTCTCGAACGTGCCGCCCAGCATGTTGCCGGCGGCGGCCGTGGTTTCCAAAAGCACCTTCACGTCCATCTGCTGCATCTTGTCCGATAGCTCATTGAGCGCCTCGGCCACGCGGGCGGGGCCCTGGTCCTGGTCCATCAGCCCCGTCGAGCCGGGATGAAACACGTACGCGTCGATGCCCAGTTGCTGGCAACGCCCGACCTCGTCCAGCAGCGCCGCCTTGGAATTGGCGCGAACGGCGTCTTCGCCGGCCAGGTTGATCAGATACGAGCCGTGAGCGACGATCCGGCGGATGCCGAACTCTTTCCGCGCCTGCTTGAACAGCGTGATGGCCTCGGGGCTCAGCGGGGCGGCCTTCCATTGCCGCTGGTTCCGCACGAACATGGCCACGGCCGCGATGCCCAGCTCGCCCGCCGCCTCCAACGCCTTGTGCACGCCGCCGGCAATGCTTAGATGACAACCGATGATCATTTGTCATATTCTATGATGCACCGTCAGCCCGTTGAAGGCAGGACCTTCGATGGGTGCCATGCCGCCGGGTGCCGGGTGCCATGGTCAGGCTGTCGTCTTAGCCTGGCCATGCAGCTACGTTGACGGCATGGCCAGCCCAAACAACGGGCTGACCATGGCACCCGCCGAGGCTTGTCTTTCGTGGCACAGCCGCCCTCGGCTGTGGCCGTTTCACGTGGGATCATGACAAAACGCTGGCAGACATTCGAGCATCCCTCCGACCTGGGCTTAGAGGCCTGGGGCGAAAGCTTGCCGGCGCTGTTTGAAGCTCTGGGCGAGGCGCTGGCGGCGCAGATATGTTTCACCGGCCAAGGCCAGGCGCAGGAGCGGGTCGAACTCGACGTGCGAGCCGACGACACGCAGGAGTTGCTGCTCGAATTCCTCTCGCACCTGCTGCGGCTGTCGGTCATCGGCCATCGGGTCATTACGGATGTGAGCGTGGATCGCGTCAGCACCGATGTGCCCTCCGATCGCGCCAACACCGCATCGACGGCAGGCGGCGGTGACGCCCTGAGCGTGCACGCCTGCGTCGGCCTGGAGAGGGTCGATCTCACCCGGCACGAGCTGGGCCCGGAAATCAAGGCCGTCACGTATCACCAGTTGCTGATCGAGCAGCAGCCCGACGGCCAATGGCACGCCCGCGTGCTGCTGGATTTGTAATGTAGGTCGGGCACCGCCCGACGATTCCGGTAGGGTCCGCAGGTTCCGCAGCGTAGTCTGGCGCAGGATTCTGCGGACGGGCGGCGCCAGGTTCCTCAGGTTCGGCTGCCCGTCCGCAGAACCCTCGCAACGGCGCGAGGGACCTGCGGACCCTACGGCTGCGGCGGACCCTACGTGCCTGCGGCCGGGCAGCCAGGACGGCGGGCAGTGCCCGCCCTACGGGCTGGAATTCATGCGGCCCTACTAGAATTCATTATGACACAGACATCGCAAATCGTGCTGGAGCGGATCGACGAGGTGCGCTGGCGGATTCCCAAGGAGTCGCGCTCGGACATGCGCGTCGACGGCATCCTGTACGCCAACGAGCGGCTCGTCGAGGGCATCCGGCACGACCAGGCGCTGGACCAGGTCGCCAACGTGGCCACGCTGCCGGGCATCGTCTCGGCCAGCCTGGCCATGCCTGACATCCACTGGGGCTACGGCTTCTGCATCGGCGGCGTGGCGGCCTTCGACATCGAGCGCGGCGGCGTGGTCTCGCCCGGCGGGGTGGGCTACGACATCAACTGCGGCGTGCGACTGCTGCGGACGGACCTGATGGCCGACGAACTCCGGCCCACGCTCAAGGACGCCGTCAACCAGCTCTACCGCGACGTGCCCTGCGGCGTGGGCGTGGGCGGGGCCTTTAAGTTCAGCCGGGACGAACTGCGGCGAATCTGCGCCGAGGGCGTAAGCTTTCTCGCCCAGCGCGGTCTGGCCAGCGAGGACGACCTGGCCTGCACCGAGGCCCGCGGCTGCATTGACGGCGCCGACCCCGACGTGGTCTCGACGACGGCGTACGACCGCGGCTTCGACCAGTGCGGCACGCTGGGCTCGGGCAACCACTTCGCCGAATTGCAGGTGGTGGACGAGATATACGACCAAGCCGCCGCCGACGCCATGGGTCTGCGCCCAGGGGCCGTCACGCTCATGATCCACTCCGGTAGCCGGGGCTTTGGCTACCAGGTGTGCGAGGACGCCATCCGCGACATGCGGCACGTGCCCGGCAAGCTGGGCATCACGCTGCCCGACCGCCAGCTCGTGTGCGCGCCGGTGGACAGCCCCGAGGGCAAAAAGTACCTCGGGGCCATGCGCTGCGCCGCCAATTACGCCTGGGCGAACCGGCAACTGCTGGCCGTGCTGGCGGGGCGGGCGCTGGCGCATCACTTTGGCCGCAGTGTCGAGAGCCTGGGCATTCGCCTGGTGTACGACGTGGCCCACAACATCGCCAAGATCGAAACGCACGACGTCGCCGGCCAGCCGCGCCGGCTGTGCGTGCATCGCAAGGGGGCGACGCGCTCGTTCCCGCCGGGGGATCCCGAACTGCCGCCGCGGTATGCCGCCATTGGCCAGCCCGTGATTATCCCCGGCGACATGGGGCGGGCGAGCTTCGTGCTGGTGGGGACGCACGAGGCGATGCGGCAGACTTTCGGCTCGACCTGTCACGGCGCCGGCCGCGTGATGAGCCGCACCGCCGCCATTCGTTCCGCCCAAGGCCGGAGCATCGAAAAAGAACTGGCCGCCCAGGGCATCATCGCCCGCGCCCGTGGCCGGACCGGCCTGGCCGAAGAACAACCCGCCGCGTACAAGGACGTCCACGACGTGGTCGAAACCGTCCACCGCGCCGGCCTAAGCCGCAAAGTGGCCCATCTCAAACCCATGGGCGTGATCAAGGGATAAGCCAAAACGAATCACCGCCAAGGCCGCGGAGGGCACATGTAGGCTGGCCCGAGCATGTAGGGTGGGCCGAGGAGCGCCGTTGCGACGAGCCCCACCGTGGAGCCGGCAACGTGGTTGCTCGCTTCGCTCGCAGCCCACGGCACCTGGTGCATTACCTCTGTTCCGCGCTTGGCTGCGCTCAGCTGATCGGGTGCGTCGTCACGTAGGACGGCATGTTCTTGAGGGTCCGGCAGCTCTTGGCCTCAAGGTCTCCTGAACCGTTGGACGGGCCGCCGAAGGCGATCGAGCCGATCTCCCAGACCTCGATCGCGCTGCTATTGAGCATGCATTGAAGAACGTGATTGATGTCCTTGATGCCGCTGATCTTCAAGCTGCCCAGGTACGAGGACGAGGTCACGAAGTCCGACGAGTGGCCGGTGGCCGGGCAGGCCGTGCCGACGCGAATCGCTGAAGCATCCAGCTGGGCCACGCTGATCGAGCCGATCGAACCGCCGGTCGGGGCGTCGATCGTGCTGTTGGCCATGGCGCCCTTGATCGAAATGGACTTCATCGACGCGCTGGACGTCAGCAGGCAATAGGACATTCCCCCGCCAATCGTCACGGTGCCGATGTCCCGGCCGGCGGAAATGTTGAACGGGTGGCTGCTGTCCTGCCCGCTCACACTGCCGCCCACCTTGAGGGTCTTGAGGTATCCGTTGGTCTCAATGCGTCCGCCGGGGCCGACACTCCCGTTGATCGTCACACTGGTGATGCCGCGGTTGGCCTGGGTGGCATAGATCTCGGCGTGATCCAGGGAGCCCTTGATAAGCATGGTCCCAAGGTTGCCACAGCCGCTGTAGATCGCCGAGCCGCCGGCCAGGTTCCCCTCGACGGTCACGTTGGCGACATCGCCATTGTCGTCAAAGATCCGGCCGGTGTTCTCCACGTCGCCCTTGACCCGGACATTCTGTATCTGGCCTGAGGCGCAGTGGATGATCGAGTCGTTCACGTTCTGCCCGATCGTGACGGCGCCGATGTTGCCCTGGTTCCTGACCTCGATGCTCGAGCCGTCGGAGAGGTTTGCAGTGATGCTGATGCTGCGGATGTCGCCATACGACGTCGCGATGAGCGAATCGCCATCGACGCTGCCGCCGACCTGCACGCTCACCAGGTCGCCCGAGTCGCTCATAATGGCGGCCCGATTGCTCATGCCGCCCGTGATCTTGACGGGGCCGACGTCGCCATGGCCGGAACTCAGTTCGGCGGCGTCCAGGTTGCCGCCGATCGTCACGCTGCCGTAGGACAGGCCAGTGGCGGGGTTGGAACCCAAGGCCATGAATTCCGCGTATCCGTGGTTCAGGCCCTGGACGTTGCCCGTCACGGTGATCTTGCCGAAATACCCGCGGGTCTGGATGAGGTTTTCCGCTTGCCCGCTGGTGACCAGCTGGGCGGCAGTGAAGGATGCAAAGGGCATCTTCGAGACGAGGTTCACGTCGTCCACGTTCCGCCCCACGAAAACCAGCGTGTCCTTGGAGGTGTCGGCGTTGCCGATGACCACCTGGTGGGCCAGACCGCCGCCGATGTCCGAAAAGTCCCGCAGCGTCAGCGCCAGGATCCCGCCGTCGAAGTGGAGGAACGAAGAATCCTCGAAGCCGGCCAAGTGCCACAGATCGGTCTGATCGGCCTTGAAGCTGCCCACCATCCCCGAGGCCGTAACGGCCTCCATGTCCACTTGGCCGGCGACGGTCACCTTAGTGGCGCGGGTCGTGTCGGTCAGCGTTACGTCCCACAGCGAGCTGTGGCCGCTGTTGACCATGCTGCCCGTGCCCGGGCCGGCCAGGGTAAAGGTGCCAATGTTGCCGGTGCAGGGATCCATGGCCACGCAGGCCACGTTGCCGCTGAGGCCCGCCACGTTGCCGAACTGCCACACGATATTGGCAGGGGTAGTCGGTTGACTCATGCTAAAGCCGCTGATGGGCGCCAGCACCCCTTCCAAGCTTTCCACCTCCACGCGGACATTCGGCGGAATCGTCACCGGAATTGAAAACGTCTTGGTTCCACCGACGGCGAGCTTCAGCGCGATCGGCTTGGCGTCCACCATGGTGTGCAGGCCGCCGGTATCGCGCAGCGTCAACGTGATCGCCGTCGGGCTCGAAATGGCCTTGGTCGTGTTGTTGGTGAAGGTGACCGGCACGTTGAAGGTGTAGCCCGTCGGCAGATTCGGCGGCAAAGCGCCGAAAGCCACGGTGATATCCGACGACAGCATCAGCCGGGGCTCGACGGCCTCTAACCCCTGCCAATTCGACGCCCAACACCGATTCCTTTTCTGCACGCGAAGCCTCCTTTTTCTATCCGACATGCACAGGGGCTGTCCTCGACCGGCGACAGCGTTAGCAAGGTCCATGATTCTACCGGGTGGTGACGCGTGAACAATGTAGAACAGGGCTCTTTTGAACGTTTCGGGAGAATTGGTTGCCCATCGTGCCGGTTTGACGATGGGCAGTTCATTGGTGGGGCTCGCAACGGCGCTCGACCCACCCTACATGTCTCTCTCGGCGGCCTCGGCGGACTCGGCGGTGATATGTTTCTTCGCCGTTACGGCAGGAAGACCACCGGCGTGCCGACGCGGATCATCTTGCCCAGGCGGACGGCGTCCCAGTTGGCCAGGCGGAAGCAGCCGTGCGAGCCGGTCTTGCCGATCATCTCGGCGTTGGGCGTGCCGTGCATGCCGTAGCCGGGCTTGTTCAGGCCGATCCAGCACAGCCCCACGGGGTTGCGCGGACCCGGCGGAATGAGCAGCTTCACGTGCACGCTCTTGACCTCCGGGTACATCCGCGGGTCAAAGCGGTACGTCGGGTTGTTCACGATGGTGACCACGCGGGCCGTGCCCGAGGGCAGCTTTTCTCTGTGCTTGGCCACCGAGCAGAAGAACAGCCCCACCGGCCGGCCATCGGCAGAGAGCACGCGGACGTACTTTTTCGACAGCGAGATCTCGACCTTGTCGCCGCGCGTGACCGAAATGTTGCCCAGGTTGGGAATCACCAGGCTCTGGCCCACGGCCAGGTGGGCGACGTTCTTGCCGGGGTTCAGCGTCGCCAGCAGCCCGCGGGTGCAGTGGAACTGTTCGGCCAGCTCTTCATCGAGCGAGGGATAGCCCAGGTAGTCCATGTCGGCCTTGTCCACCCACTTTTTGGGGACAGGGCCAAGCTTGTCCAAGTCGGACTGCTGCACGCAGTACATGGCCAGCACGTTGGAGGGATCGACGCCCAAGGCGGCGCGGGTGGCATCGTCGGGTTGGCCGGTGACGGGCAGGTTGCGCGAAAGCTGGAACTCGTGCAAGGCCAGGCCGGTCTTCCAGGCGCACTTGCCGTCGATGACGCCGGGCGAGAAACCGGCCCGCTCCAGGGCGATCTGCCACGAAAGCCCCTGACGCAGGGAATCAGGGATAGTCTGAGCCGCTCCGGCCGGTGCGAACACGAGCCAAGCCGCTACGAACAGAAGAGTTATGGCCTTCCTTGGCATAGTTACATCCTTTGCGCTGTCGATTGTTATCGGCCAGCCGACCCCAAAGGCGATAGTCCAGATTCCTGATATGACGATACGCCCTGGCTGGCAAAAAGGAAAGCCTCAACATTAGCAGGGATGCAGGAGCAGGTTCGAATTTCGAAGTGCGAGTTGCGAAGTGAGGGGCAAGGCCGTGACTCGCGGGTATCCGCCAATCGAAACTCGAAATTCGAAACTCGAAACGCTACAGTCCTGTCATGCGTGTAGTCGTCACTGGTCAAGTCGGCATGGACAAGCAGGCCTATCTCGAAGGCGTGCGCAGCTTATGCGAGCAGATGGGCCGGAAGGTCAGCCTGTTCAATATCGGCGAGCGGATGTACCGCGAGGCCCCCGACGTGCCGGAGGGGCGGATTCTCGACCTGCCGCTGTCGCGCCTGATCGCCCTGCGGCGGGGCGTCTTTAAGGACCTGCTCAACGAAGCCCGGAGCGTTGACAACATCATCGTCAACACGCACGCCACGTTCCGCTGGCGGCATGGCCTGTTCTACGCCTTCGACTATGACATGATGAAGGCCTTCAACGCCGACCTGTACGTGGCGCTGGTGGACAACATCGACCGCATCCACGCCCGCCTGCTCCGCGATGGCCACACCGACCATACGCTCAAGGACCTGATGGTCTGGCGCGAGGAAGAGATTCTGGCCACTGAACTGCTGTCGCAGATCGTCCGTGGCCACGGGTGCTTTTACGTGGTCTCGCGCGGGATCGAGGAATCGACGGCCGATTCGCTGGCGCGGCTGATGTTCAGCGGGCACTCGAAGAAGGCCTACCTCAGCTTCCCCATGTCGCACCTGACGGCCAATGGGCAGATCCAGCTCATCAAGCAGTTCCGGCGCGAGATGAAGCGGCACTTCGTCTGCTTTGATCCGGGCGATCTGGAAGAAAAGGCGCTGGGCCCGCTGGCGCTGACGGCCGCTCGCGAAGGGCACAAGTTCGTCACGCTGGAAGTTGACGGTAAGGGGCTGCGGATCGAGACCGCTGAGATCCTGGCCATTCTCTCGGACATCGATGGACAGATTTACGCCCGCGACTTCAAGCTCATCGACCAGGCCGACATGATCGTCTCGCTGATCCCGCAGATTCGCCTGGCCGATGGGCGCGAGGCCCCGGCGATTTCCTCGGGCGTCGAGCGTGAATTGCAGCACGCCCACGAGGCCGCCAAGGATGTTTTCGTCATCTGGCTGGCCCAGGCCACGCCCTCGCCCTTCATCACTGAAACCGCCACGCAGGTCTTCACCTCCGTGCCGGCGGCGCTGGAATACTGGCACAAGAACGGGTACATGCCCTCCGCCCCGACCGGCGGGCTATTCGCGTAGCGGCGTATAGATATCGGATATTGGATATTCTATATTAGGAAAGACCATGCGCGAGTGTGCCTTCTTGTTCGATTCTCGGTGCTCTTCGTGGCCTTTGTGGTGAGAACAACCCGCTTACAGCCCAAGCCCCGCCTGGCGGCGGATCTTCTCGACGTCCAGGCGGCGGATGTAGCCCAGCAGGTTCTGAAAGATGGCGTGGAAGCCCGTGCCGCCTTCGGTCATCTCGGCGATGGCCTGTTCCTTGGTCCAGTGCTCGATGCAGATGCGGTACATGGCCACCATCAGCCCGGTGCGGTCCGAGCCGTGCTGGCAGTGCACGAAGACGGGCGTGCGGTTGGCATCGCCCACCACCTTGAGAAACGCCACCACGTCGTCGTCCTCGGGGTGGGTAGCCTCCATCGAAATGAGCCGGTACTCCAGCCCACAGTCGAAACAGGGTTGGCTCTCGCCATGGAAGGTGCGCAGGTTGATGACCGTGCGGATGCCCAGCTTCTTGAGCTGAGCGTAGCCCTCGGCCGATGGCTGGGCGCCGCGGTACAGCGTCTGGGAGACCTTGCAAAGGTTCGGCAGGCCTGGCAGGCTCAGCGACGTCGCCCAAGCCGGATTGCTGGCGGCCGGTGCGCTCACCGAGGTGCTGGAAGTGGTGGCAGATTGGGTGGCTCCGCTTCTGGTCAGAGGCGGCGCAACGTCCGGCTGGGCCCACAGCCAAGCGGCGCCCAGAATCACCATGCTCAACAATGCGATGCGTCGAATGCTCATACCACCCTGGGCTCGCGCTGGAGGTCACGAAGTGTGACTTAAACCAGCGCAACCGGTTTGCTAAGGATCGCAGATTCCGACCTCAAAAAGAAACCAATCTTGCGTTTGCCCAGCGCGTCACAGGCCGCTACTTCACCTGGGCCACTTTCACCCAGCGCCGCTCTTTGGCGCAGATCAGCATGGCTTGCAGCACGCGCTGCGTCACGAAGGCATCGGCGAAGTCCGGCAACGGGGCGGTCGGCTTCTTCCCTGCCAGCGCCAGCACGATGTCGTAGGCCATGTTCGTAAAGCCGTGCTCGTAGCCGATGACGTGGGCGTCGGGCCACCACGCGGCCGCGTACGGATGGTCGCCGCCGTGGGTGACGATGATGGTCCGCCAGCCCTGCACCTTACGCTCCTCGGTGGCGTCGAAGTACTCCAGCTCGTTCATCCGCTCGAAGTTGAAGCGCACGGCCCCCTTGGTGCCGTTGATCTCGAAGCCGTTGCGGTTCTGGTTGCCCGCGGCCATGCGCGTGGCCTCGAAGCTGGCAACGGCCCCGCCGGACATCCGGGCCAGGAACATCACCGCGTCGTCGACGGTAACCTTGCCGGCCTTGCCGGAACTCTTGAGCCCCTGGGAGAGCCCGCCCGAGGCCGTGCCCGTCATCAGCTTGCGCTGCTTGACGAAGGTCTCGACGATGCCGCCGCAGATCTCGCTGACCTCTTCGCCGGTGACGAAGCGGACGGTATCGACCACGTGGGCGTTCAGGTCGCCCTGGCTGCCCGTGCCGGCAGTCTTGGCGTCAAAACGCCAGGCCAGCGGAATGCTCGCGTCCATCGCCCAGTCCTGCAGGTACGACGCCCGCACGTGCCGCACCTGGCCGATCCGGCCTTCGCGCACGAGCTGGTGCGCCAGCGTGACGGCGGGACAGCGGCGGTAGTTGTACCAGACGAACGTTCTCTGCTTGGCCTTGCGGGCGGCCTGGACCATCGCGCGGGCGTCGTCGAAGCTGTTGGATAGCGGTTTCTCGCACGCCACGGGCTTGCCGGCCTTCAAGGCCTCCAGCACGATCGCCTTGTGCATGTTGTTGGGCACCACCACGTCGATCAGGTCGATCTCGGGGTTGCGGATGACCTGCTTAAAGTCGGTGGCGATGTTCTGCCAGTGCCAGCGCTTCTGAAAGGCCGACAGCTTGCCGGCGTCCCGGCCACACGCGGTGTGCAGGACCGGCATCAGGGGCAGGTCGAAGAATTTTCCCACCTGGCCCCAGGCATTGGAATGTGCCCGGCCCATGAAGCCTTGCCCGATCAGGGCGACGTTGAGCGATGTTTTGGCCATGAAAAGCCTCCACCATGCGATGGTCTGGGTCGGCCCGGCCGCCAAGGGCTCTGCCAACAGGCCGCGTCGCTGGCACTATAAGTCCATTATCCAGGTTCGACAAGGGCTTGGCCATTTCGTATACTTCGCGTACAAGATACCCGCGAAGGGCGGCGACCCTACCTCTTGGAAAGGGCCTGGCGTGATGCTGGCATTAAGTATCTCTGACTACGTGCATTCGTGGCAACTGGCCCCCATCGGGCTGTTCCTGGCGATCTGGCTGGTGGGCGGCTCGTACCTGGTGCGCGGCATCCTGGCGAAGGTTCCCGAACTGCCCAGGAGCCAGCGCAGCATGAACTGGGCCTTTCAGCTCGCCTTCCTGGCCAATGGCGCCGGACTAGTGGCCATGATGATCCTGGCCGCCTTTGCCTACGCCATCGCCCTCCGCACCGAACTGCTGCCCAGTATTACCGCCTTGCACGCGGGCGGCTTGGCCTTTGTCGCCGCGGCGCTTATCCTGATCGTGCTGGGTTTCTTCACCATGGCCTGGGTTGTGTGGCAGACCATGCTGACTCTGCCGGGCCTGTCGCTCCGGGCCATGACCCTTCGCAGCACCGGCCCGGTGCTGCTGGCGGGCTTGGTGCTGGGCGCCGTCGCCCTCATCCCGGCTGCGATTATCCGGCAAGGCCAAGGCAAGGTTGGCGCGTGCCAGGCGCACCTCTTGACTATCAAAGATGCCCTGGTTTCGTTCAGCTTGCAGAATCCCGGCCGAATGCCCGCCAGCCTGCAGGATCTGGTGAGCAAGGACCTCCCCAAGGACATCCTGGAATGTCCCGCCCGACCTGGCCAGGTGGGCTACGTGTACGTGCCCGCCCAGGGCGGCTATCCCAAGGACGAGAAGCCCGCCCGCATTATCCTGGCCGACAAGCCCGGCAATCATAGGAACGAGACCCTGTTCCTGCTCTCTGACGGCCTGCTGGATCACATGGGCGATGAGCGCTTCGCCAATAAGCTCAACGAGCCCCAGAACAAGGACTTCAAGGCCGCCTACGAAAAAGCCAAGTAGCCAGGCACGCTGCTGCGCCCCGGCGGGCGCAGACGGCGCAATTGTAGCGTGTGCAGCTTCCGGCCAATGGCACGGACGCCACACACAAAACGCCTGATTCGCATTCCGAGTTTCACATGCCCAGCAGCCGGCCCGGTAAAGTTCGCGTCAAGACCGACCCGAAGCTCCTGATCGAAAAGGGACTGCTGCTGGAGCGCCGCGCCGCCGATGGGCCGCTGGACCTGGCCGCCTTGTTCGGCAATTCCCGCCCCGTCGAGGTCGAGATCGGCCCGGGCAAGGGCACCTTCGTGCTGCGGCGGGCGCAGGAGCGGCCCGAGATGAACTTCCTGGCCGTCGAGTGGGTCATGCCCTACGCCGCGTATGTGGCCGACCGGGCCATGCGGGCGGGCTTGGAGAACGTCCGGCTCATCAGCGCCGACGCCGAGCAGCTTTTCAAGAAAGCCTTGGCCGATAAGAGCGTCTGGCGGCTGCACGTGTACTTCCCCGACCCCTGGCCCAAGACCAAGCACCACCGCCGAAGGCTGATCAAGCCGCCCTTCGTCGCCCAGATTCACCGCGTGCTGCAAATCGGCGGCCAGGTGAGCGTGGTGACCGACCACGAGGAATACTTCGCCCAGGTCCAGCGCGTCTTCGACCACCAACGCGGACTCATCCAGCTGGCCGTCCCGACCCCCACCGGCCCCAGCGGCTACGTCGGCACCAACTTCGAAAAGAAATACCTAGCCGGCGGCCGAAGCTTCTTCGCCCTCTCGGCCATACGGTATCGGTAGAAGTCGCTTCACAACGTAGCATGGGTGTCTCGCCCATGACTGTTTCGGCCGTTGTGACAGTCCTTAGCCACGGGCGGGACGTCCGTGCTACGATTATGAAGCCGTTCTAATTGTTCCCCACCTGCTCTTCGCTCTTTCGGCGTATCTGCTGCATGAGGATTCGCATATCGGCATCGTCAATCTTGCCGTCGCCATTCAGGTCAGTCAGTGTCGGCAGCGCCGCCGGCTGACTTGACGCCTGCCCCGCCATACTCGATGCCGCCGGGCCAGACGTGGCCTCCGCCGGAGCGTCCGAACTCATGTTCTCGCTCTCCGTGCTCTTGCCGAAGTTGTGTTCCAGGATAATGTAGTCTTTGAAGGTGACTTCGCCGTCGCCGTCGAAATCGGCTTTTGCCCAACTCGTTCCGCTCTTGCCGAAATTAGCTTCCAGTATAATGTAGTCCTTGAAGCTGACCGTGCCGTCCAGATCGGCGTCACCGCCATAGAGAAGCTGCCCACTTCCGTTGTTCTCGAAGTAGAGAGGAACCGCATCATAGCCCGTGATGCATCCACGCGGCTTAATCACAAGGTTCTTCACGTAGATGGCGCGGGTCACGCCGGCGGTGAGTTGCCGAAGATTAAGCACGATCGGATTAACAGTGGCATCATCGGCTCCAACGTCCAGTTCGCCCAGCGTATAGTGCTGCAATTCCACGTCGTTGTTGCCATCTTCATCATCTTCGCCAAACCCGCCAGTTGGGCCGTCGTCAACGGCGAAGGCCGGCAAGCGCGGACTCCGCAGGTTTGGCCCAAAGGCGATGGTCGTTCGGTCCAGGGTCGGCATTCCGGCCCCCCAGCCGGCAACCCACAGCACATCCACCGGCTGTTGCACGCCGTCCTCATCAGCGCTGTTCTTGGTGAACGTGAACGTGCACCAGGAACCCGGATATACGTAGTAGTAGGGATTGCCGATCACCAACCCATACCAATCTGTCTCTTCCTCGCCCGGCCCCGCCTCGGCCGACAACGTGTCGGTGATCGTGATGAATTTATGCAGCGACGTGGTCGCATCGCCAATCTCGAGGCTGCCGGTGTCGCCGTCGATGGTGCCGACCCAGGTATCGCCGCCGGTGAAGGCGGCCGTCCCGTTGGCTACCAGAAGGATCCCGTCCACGACAAGCATCCCGCCCTCCTGTTTGAAATCGCCGCGACCGAGCCGCACCGAGATGTTGGCAGTCGGCTTGAGAACATGCAGATACCCCTCGCCGCCCAACCGGTAGTCACCCGTCCAATCCTCGTTTAAGTAGCCGCAGTCGTGCTCCCCGCCGGTCTGGTGAAACAACCCTTTGAATTCAGGGTCGTGCCGCTCGTGGAAAAACACGACCTCGCCGGTCCGCAGGATGCCGCCGGAGAGATTGTAGTTGCTCCAGTCCATCTCCAGGCGGTCTGCCTCCACTTCGCCGGACGAATGGTTCACGGTGGTGCGCGGGGTCGTCTGCTCCTCATTAATCAGCGTGTGCAGACGCATAATGCCTGAATTCGCGCCGCCCGCGATGGCGGCCAGTGTCGTCCCAGGCTCACTCCCGGTGATATTCAGGACGCTCTGCCCGATGGTATCGTTGCTATCGAGGTCCAGGGCAAGAGTCCCATA
>CAITIS010000008.1 GCA_903892515.1 uncultured Planctomycetota bacterium
CAAGTTCCGCGACGGGCAAGGCATCGTTCGCGAAGTGGCGACTGGTTGCCACGATGAGACCTCCGCCCGGAACGTGCTGGCGGAACTGGTCAAGCGGGGCGAGCACGTCAAGAGCGGGCTCGTCACCGCCGCTCAGGACGCGACCATCGACCACCAGCGGAACGCCATCGACCAGCATATCGACGCCTACCTGACGCACCTGGAGGCGACCGGGGCCTGCCGCGTCCACCGGGGCAACGTGGCCGCCGCCGTCCGCCGGGTTGTAGCGGAATGCCAGTTCACGCACCTGCTCGGCCTGGACCGCTCGGCCGTAGAGGCCTGGATGAACAGACAGGAAGCCAATCGGATGAGCGCCCGGACCCGTAACGCCCACCGGGCCGCCGTCCTGGCCTTCTGCAACTGGTGCGTCCGCGAGAAGCGGCTGGCGACAAACCCGCTTTCGGGTCTGCCCAAGGCCAACGAGAAGGCCGACCCGCGCCGCCGTCGCCGGGCCTTAGCCGAAGCGGAGATTGTCGCCCTGCTGGACGTGGCCCGCCGCCGACCCCTGCTGGACGCCCAGACTGTCCGCCGGGGTGAGCGCAAAGGACAGGCCGTCGCGAAGCTGTTACCCGAAACTGTCGCCCGACTGGAGACTCTTGGCCGGGAGCGGGCCCTGATCTACAAGACGCTGGTGCTGACCGGGCTTCGCAAGGGCGAGCTTGCGTCGCTCACCGTCGGGCAACTGACGCTGACCGGGCCAACGCCCTCCGCCTTGCTCCATGCCGCCGACGAGAAGAACCGCCAAGGGTCGAGGATTCCCCTGCGGGCCGACTTGGCGGCGGACCTCAAGGGTTGGCTGGCCGACAAGCTTGTCGTCACCCAGGACACGGCACGAAAGGCCGGTGAGGCGATTCCCGCCCGCCTGCCCGACGACACTCCGGTCTTTGTCATACCCGCCGCGCTGGTGCAGATTCTCGACCGGGACTTGGTCATGGCCGGGATCGCCCGCAAGGTGAAGGACGCTGAGACGGGCAAGGAACGGATCGACAAGCGTGACAACCGGGGCTGGACCGTGGACGTTCACGCCTTGCGGACGACGTTCGGCACGCTCCTGAGCAAGGGCGGAGTCGCCCCTCGTACCGCCCAGGCCGCAATGCGTCATAGCTCCATCGACCTGACGATGAACGTCTACACCGACCCCCGCCTGCTGGATGTGGCCGGGGCGATGGATGCCCTTCCGTCGTTGTCGCTCGATACGCCCCAGGGGCACCGGCAACGGCTGACGGGCACCTACGCCGCTGGTCCGCTTGCACCAACGCTTGCACCAACTCCTGACGATTCCAGCAAATCGCAGTCAACCGCAGGCAAAACCAGAGGGGGCGGGGAATGGTCGGGGAGTCGCGAAAATGACCGAAAAAGGCCGGACAATCAGGGGTTTCGTCAACCCCAGTCAACCCCAGTCTCAAAGCGGGCGACCGGACTTGAACCGGCAACAGTTAGCTTGGAAGGCTGGTGTTTGAAGGGGCTGTCGCTCGAACGGGCTAACGCTCTGTTGGGCTGGCGTTCCGTTCATGGCCCTACTCTCCGCCGGAGCGGAAACGTTGTCAAGAGGGAATTCTGTTAAAGAAGGCGATAGGCGATCGTCTGGGCATCGACGAGGAAGACGCGGGCAGCCTGAACGAGCGACCAGCTCCGAGCCGCCTTGAGTTCCAAGATGGCCATGCGTTCGGTAGGGGGGTAGTATGGACGGCGCCGTGGATCGATCTTGGCGACGAGGCCAATCGCCCCCGACCGCGTCAACGACCTGCGTGGCGTGAACTGGAGGCCTGGGTTGTCGTGCGGAGGTCACAGGCCCGCGGAGCGTCGGCCATGCGCTGGTGGCTCGGCGTGTGGCGGTCGGCCTCCAGTGTGGCGGACAGAGCGGAACGTATTGCGGTAAACGCCCGGCCGGGACGCGTAAAGATCATGTAGAATGTCCGGCGAACTGATCTGAAGGCCCCAGTCATCCGGGCAGCCTGAGTTATTCGAAAGGAACGCGATCATGACGGCAAGAAGAATCCTCTCTTGCGTGGCGGTGCTGGTGCCAGTCCTGAGCCTTGCTGCCGTGGCGATGTCGCAGGATGCCCGACCGTCGGCGGAGGATATCGCCAAACGGCTGCAGGAGCGCGGCATCACGGTGACGCCCGAGCAGGTGGAGCGGGGACGGGCGATCATGGAGGGCCTCCGAGACGGCGTGCAGCCCAGCCCGGAGCAGATGCAGAAGATCGTGGGCGACCTCACCAAGCTGGTGCAG
>CAITIS010000009.1 GCA_903892515.1 uncultured Planctomycetota bacterium
GCAGGCCTTATCATGGTCACGCGAACAGCGTGACCATGCCACCCAGATAAAGACAAGGTGACCGTGCCACCCGAGCAGTATCCCAGTCGCGCTTCCCGCTTCCCGCTTCCCAACTTTTTCTTAGATTCTTTCCATTTCCAAGCTTGATGAAATCGCAATTCGTGGCTAACATGTTGTTAGCTAGAGTAGTTCCCGCCATACAAACTCTAAGGGAGTCTCGCATGGGTGATTACCTCAATCAACCCATGGCGGAGCTGGCCAAAGAATTAGCCGCTGGTTTGCTTCGCCTGCGAAAAGGGTACGTGGACGCCGCCGAGGCATTCCTTCGAATCCTCGAGCCATCCTTGGAATATCCCTACGAACTGGTGGTTTACCGCCTCACCGGTTACCGTCCGCGCTGCCTGCCGGTGAATCTCTCGGGCCAGTCGCTGCGCCACGACTTGGCGCAGCTCATCCTCCACCTGTGCGACAGCTTTGACCTGCCGGCCGATGCCTACGGCGAACCTGCCTACGAGTTGCCGGCGCTGGCAGAGCAGTTCAAGGTCTCGACCAAGACCGTGCAGCGCTGGCGCAGCCGGGGGCTCGTCGCCCGCAAACTCGTCTTCGAGCCGGGCAAGAAGCGCCTGGCCTTTCTCAAGAGTTCGCTCGACGCCTTCGCCGAAAAGGAGCAGCTCAATCTCAGCCGGGCCACCCAATTCAGCCAGCTCAGCGAGCAGGAGCGGCAGGAGATCATCGACCGCGCCCGCCGAATTGTGCAGCGCACCGATTGCTGCCTGAACGAGGTCAGCAAGCACCTGGCCAAGCGGACCGGCAGGGCGGTCGAGACGATCCGCTACAGCATCCGCAACCACGATCGCGACAATCCGCGGCAGGCAGTGCTGCCGGCCCCGCCCCCGCCCATCGACGAAGTCGCCCGCGAAGCCATCTATCGCTGCTTCCTCCAGGGCGTCAGCGTGCCGACGCTGGCCCTGCGCTACGCCCGCACGCGCGGCAGCATGTACCGCGTCATCAACGAGGAGCGGGCCAGGCAACTCCAGCTGCGAAGCATCGAGTACGTGTACAACCCGCTCTTCGACCTGCCTGGCTGCGAGGACACGATCCTGGGCGAGATCCCTGCTTCGCCAGCCGACGCCGTGGCCCAGCCGCGGGCGCCGGAAGACCTGCCGCCCTACTTAAAGAGCCTGTACGGCCATCCGCTGCTCTCGCCGGCCCAGGAGCAGGCGCTGTTTCGCCGGCTGAATTATCTGAAGTTCAAGGCCGATCAGCTGCGCAAAAGGCTCGACCCGGCGCGGGTGCAGGCCGGGGTGTTGCGGCAGATCGAGCGGATGCTCATCCAGGCTGATGCCGTGAAGAACCAGATCGTCCGGGCGAATCTCCGGCTGGTGGTTTCCATCGCCAAGCGGCACGTGGCCCGGGCGACGCAGGACCTGTTCGAGTTAATCAGCGACGGCAACGTCACGCTCCTAAAGGCCGTGGAGAAGTTCGACTACTCGCGCGGCTTTAAGTTCTCGACGTACGCGTCTTGGGCGACCATCAAAAACTTCGCCCGCACGGTGCCCAGGGAGCGTTACCTGCTGGACAAGTTCGTCACCGGCCACGAGCAGATCATCGACTTGGTCGGCGTGTCGGAGAAGTACGACCCCAAGGCCGCTCCGCCCTCAGACCTGCGCGACTCGCTGCAAGTGGTGCTGGCGCAGCTCTCACCACGCGAACGCGGCATCATCGTCGGCCACTTCGGACTCAACGACGAACAGCGGCCAGCGACGCTGGAGGACCTTAGCCATTCGATGGGCATCTCCAAGGAACGCGTCCGCCAGATCGAACATCGCGCCATGGAAAAGCTTCGCGAGATGCTCGGGCCGGTGCAGGCTGATTTGTGGTAGCGGGCCGAGTTGGATTGCGGCGTGGCTGTGCCATGGCCGTCTCGGCCATGTGTGTCATGGGCGTCTCGCCCATGCGAACTTAAGAACAATCCACGGGCGAGACGCCCGTGCCACGCTACATTACTTCCGCGGCGGGCCGAAGAGCAGCATTCCGCAGGCCAGCAATCCCAGCGACAGCCCCAGCAGGCACAGCCGCGTCGAGCCGTCGTCTAGCCACTTGCCGCAGTAGTACACCGGGTCCTGCGGAATCTTCGGTGGCTCCTTGGCCGTATCGAGCAGCTTCTTGGGCACGTACGAGAGTGGACGATTGGGGTCGCCCACGTCCAGCTCAGTTCCGCCGGTGAGGCGGTAGTTGGCCTGCCGCATCAGCAGTCGCGACGCCAGCACGGGGTCGGATTGAATCGAGGTAATCAGCCGCTCGTTGTAGGTCGAGAGCTTCTGGTCGCAATCGAGTTGCCGGGCCAGCGTCTGCTTCTGGATCTGCAGCTCCGTCAGGTCGACGTACTCAGGCAGCAGCACGATCACGCCCAGCGTGCTCAAGCCGGCCACCACGAACAGAAGAAAGCCCGCCGCCCGCGTGAAGGGCGACATGCACCTGCCGGAATCACTGTTCGACTCTGCCATAACCGTCCTTGGTTCTGAGGCCACAACTGGCGCTTATCTTCTTATCGGCTCGCTGGCGGAATTGTATCCAGCCGCTCCGCCATTGCCAGCTAGTTCTGTCCGAGCAACTGCAACCGCAGCAGCAGCAGGCTGGTCTGGAGCTGCAGGTCGTTGTCCAGCTGCTGGGCCAGGAGGTCGCTCTGCTGCTCTTGCTCGATCGACTTGACTAGGTCGGTCTTGTTGCGAATCTTGGCCCAGCGGTTCGTCTGGCGCGAGGTCACTTCCACGTCCACGTCGGGATCGACGCCCCAGACGGTCGAGCCGTTGGTGCGGTGCAGGCATCGGCCATGAGGCAGGTAGTAGTACGCCGTGGTCAGCTTCAGCCTGGCTCGCTTGAGCTTGAGAGGGATCAGCCGCTGCACGCTGCCCTTGCCGTAGCTGCGCTGGCCGACGATCGTGCCGCGCCCCAGGTCCTTGAACGCGCCGCTGAGAATCTCCGCGGCCGAGGCGCTGGACTTGTTCACCATCACCACCACGTTCTCGTCCTGGAACTCGCCGGCGCTGGTGGCCGACTTCTCTTCTTCGGCGACGTTGCGGCCCTTGGTGCGGACGATCAGCCCTTGCTTGATGAAGTCGTCGGCGATCTCGACGGCCGTGGTCAGCAGCCCGCCGGGATTGAAGCGCAGGTCCAGGATCAAGCCCTTGGCGCCCTGCTGGCGCAGCGTGCGTAATGCCTGCTTCATTTCGTCGGTGGAGTCCTGCGTGAACTGCGACAGGTCGATGTACCCGATCTTGTGCTCGGGGTCGATCATGTAGTCCCACTTGCCATCGCTCAGACGGCGCCAGCCCTTGACGGTCTCCATGTGGATCTCGTCGCGTTCGACGGTCACGTCGAAGGGCTTGACCATGCCGGCCCGCTGAATGAGCAGCGTGACCTTGGTGTGACGCGGGCCGGTGATCATCTTGACGACCTTGTCGACGGGCAGCATTTTCGTATCGGTGCCGTCGACCGTCAGGATGAAGTCGCCCGCCAGCATTCCGGCGCGGAAGGCCGGTGTGTCGGGCAGGG
Organism: uncultured Planctomycetota bacterium; assembly: GCA_903892515.1. GTDB lineage: Bacteria > Planctomycetota > Phycisphaerae > SM23-33 > SM23-33 > CAITIS01. The sequence goes on from CAITIS010000009.1 coordinate 3,556, forward strand.
GCGTGACGACCTCGACGGCCTTGCCCAGCTCCTTGGTGATCTGCACGCCGATGCCGTAGAAGGAGCCCATCGTCCGCTTCTGGAAGTCGTCTTCCTCGTACGGCCAGACCATCGAACTGAACAGGTCCAGCTCGCTGCACATGCCCTCGGCGAATTCCATGTCGATCACTTCGGGCGGCAGGCGGAGGCTTTGGTAATTCAGGTCCAGCATGCGATTGAGCGACTGGGCCAGGTCGAGCTGGTCCACCGCCTCTTTCTCGTTGATCTGGTCGATCTGCTTCTGCACGCCGTCGATGAAGGCCTGGCGCTTCGTGTCGTCCTTGAGGCTGGGGAAGGAATAACCGGCCTCGGGCGTCTCGGCCAGCACCTTCAAGGCCTTCAGCGCCGTCAGCGTCATCTTGCGATAGTTGGGGTTCTCGACGTAGGCATTGTTGATCTGGCTGATGGCGCTCAAAATCATCTTGGCGTCAACGCCGGTGATCATCTCTCGCCAGCGCGGCATGTCGGCGTTGCCGTCTTCTTCCTCGACGCCTTCCTCGCCGGTCACCGGGGCGGGCTTGCTAGTGGCGGCGGGGGCCGAGGCCGGGCCCGAAGCCGGGCCGCTGGCAGGCTTGGGCGGCTCGCCATACAGGCTGATCACGCGGACGTGCTGGTTGATCTTCTTGAGGATTTCCTGGTAGTCGGTGTTGTCGTGGTCGAGGTCGGTCAGGCCCGCATGCCCATAGATGAACATCGCGTCCATCCACTTGCCCTGCTTGAGCAATTCCTGGCCGCGTTTCTCGGCCTGGGCGATGACATCCTTTACCCACGGCTGCTGCAAGAAGGCAGGCGTGTTGTTGAATACTTCCTTGGCCTGGCGGGCGTGCGTCAAGGCCAGGGCGGTGGGGTCCTTGCTCACCAGCACGCTCAGGTCGATCAGGCCGTCCTGTACCTTCTCCGAAGCCCGCATCACCCGGCTCCAGTCGCGCGGCAATTCCGCGTGCTCCCAGGCTTGACGATAGGCCGCCATGCTCTGCTGCAAGTCCTTGCAGGTGTCCTTGAAGGCCTCGCTCCAATCGCCCAGGTTTTCGGCCCCGGCGGCCTGGAGGTCCTTCAGCTTTTCGCCGGCCTTGTCGACGTGGCTCAAGGCCGACTCGCGGATCTCGGCCGGTTGAGAGGTCGAGTTGTTGCTCAGCAACCGATCGGCCGCGACGAAATCATCGGCCAGCAATTCAACCGAGTGGAACAGCTTGTCGCTCAGACCGTCCTTGGTCAACTGCTCCTGGTAGCTCTGCACCAGCCCGGCCAGGCGCACGCGTCGCTCCGCCGCCTGAAGATCGCTGTCGCGTTCCTCATCGGCCTGGTCGCGCGCGGACAGGTACTTTTCGGTCAGGGCCTTGGCCTGCGCGACGGCATCGTCGGGTTGTTCGACCTGGCCGAGCAGATCCAGCCCGGCCTTGAAGTCGCCCTTGAGCAGCGCGGCGAAGGCAGCCTTCTTCGTGGCCTCGGCGTCGGAGGTCACTTGGCTTGTCGGTTCCGTAGCAGCGGCGGAAGCGGGCTCCTGCGGCATGGTGGCAACCGGCATGGTGTCGGGGGCCGAAGCAGGGAGGGTGGTCGTTTGGGCCGGCGCAGCCACAGCCAGCCAGGCCCACAAGGTCCAGAGCGTCAAAACGCGAGTCAACTTCACTTGGCTCTCCTGAGGAAGAGGAACACTCAGCCGGTTTGTGCCCCGGCAAGGCAATGCTCATTCTACTGTCCACACCGGCCCTATGGCAAATACGCGGGCGCGGAGCACGCTATAGTTTATCGGTACTTTTGGCCCGTGCGGCCACAAACCTGACATGGTACAATACGCTCATGAACGAGCCATCGGCCAATGGATTACAGCCCTGTTTGGGTTGCGAATTCTTTCAGCGCGACGAGGCAGGGCGGATCAGCTTCCTCTGCGATCCTTTCACCAACGTGAAAGATACCTCGTGCCTGATGAAGTGGCAGCTTATCAAGATCAACCAAATGGTCGATGCCTACCAGACCACGCTTCGCTACTACGAAAAGCTCGCCCCCATGCAGGACCGCCTGTTCAAGGCGATGGAACGCGAACTGGAAGACATGGACGAGACCGAGCGCTGGAAACAGCCTGAGGATGATGACGACGACGAGAAGCCATAGCGGCGACTCCGACGCGCCCTCGGCCCATTTCCCCAGCGCCAGAACGTTCTGGTCTTGCTGTGGCCTGCCCGCCGACCGGCTCGACCAATTCATCACCCTCATCGAGCGATATCGCCAACTCATCAGCGACGGCAACCGCATCACCAGCCTGGTGGCCGAAGATTCCCTCGGGGACTTTGACACCAAGCACGTGTGCGACAGTCTGGCCGTGCTGCGGGCGTTTCCGGGTTTGCTGGGGGCGCCATGGTCAGCCCGTGGTGTGGGCTGGCCATGCGACCAACGCTCAGGCATGGCCAGGCTAAACGACAGCCTGACCATGGCACCCGACCCAGAGCGTGCCGCGGCCAGCAGGGGTGCCGTGGCCGCGGTGTCCAGCGGCCAGGCGGACACGACCACAGCCGAGGGCGGCTGTGCCACGAAAGAAAAAAGCGAAACGCCGGCTCGTGAGACGCCGATGCGCGTGGCGGATCTGGGCAGTGGGGCGGGGCTGCCGGGGATCGTGCTGGCGCTGGCCCTGCCGCAGCTTTCGCTGACGGCCATCGAGCCCAACCACAAGAAGGCCGAGTTTCTGGCCAGGGCGATGCGGGAATTGGGGCTGGCTGGCCGGGCTAGTGTGGTGACGAAACCGGGTCGGGAACTGGGGCGAGATTTGGCCTTTGCCGGCGAGTACGACGTGGTGCTGGCCCGGGCGGTGAGTTCAGCCGACAAACTCATCACCGAGTGCCGCCGCCTGGTCTCGCCGGGTGGGTGCATGATCTTCTACAAGACGCCCGCCGCCGTGCAGGCAGAACTTCCCCTCGCCCAGCGTGAGGCCAGGAAGCACAAACTGGAACTGACCGTAAGCGAGATCGTGGAACTGCCCGCCGATGCGGGGGCCAGGCAATTCATCTTGTTACGGAAGCCGGAATCGGGAAACGGAAATCGGGAATCGGGAAGCTGGTAGGGTCCGCAGGTTCGCGAGCGATGTTGCGAGCGGTTCTGTGGACGGGAGGAGATTCGGTGGGGCTCATCGCTTCGCTCTTCGGCCCACCCTACTGAAGCCGGAAGCCGTAATCGGGAATCGGGAAGCGGGAGTAGGGAATCGGTATTTGGGAATCGGGTGCCACGGCTGCGGTGCTTGCAGCCGTGCGGACACACCTGCAAGACGCCGCAGGTGTGGCACCCCTTCTCCGACCTCTGGCCTCTGACCTCGGCCCTGCTTCTCTACATCTGCTCAATGGTCCGAATGCCCAGCAGCGACAGGCCCTTCTGCATGGTCCGGGCCGTCAGGGCGCACAGGGCCAGCCGGTTCGTCCGCGTGGGTTCGTCGGCCTGGATCACCGGGCAATTCTCATAGAAGCCCGTGAACGCCCCGGCAAGGTCGTACAGGTACGCGCACAGCAGATTGGGCAGGCATTCGCTGGCGACCGCCTGGATCGTCTCGGCGAATTGCAGCAGCTTTAAGCCCAGGGCCCGTTCCTCTGGTTGGGCCAGTTCGACGGCGCGACCGAAGAAGCTTTCCCGCGCCACGCCGGCCTTGCGGAAGATGCTGCTGATGCGGGCGTAGGCGTACTGCATGTACGGGGCCGTGTTGCCCTCCATCGCCAGCATCTTTTCAAAGCTAAAGACATAGTCGCTGTTGCGATTCTGCGACAAGTCAGCGTACTTCACCGCCCCGATGCCGACGATCTGCGCCACCTCATCGGCCTCGGCGGTCAGTTCGGGGTTCTTTGCCAGCACGATGGCCCGGGCCCGCTTCTGCGCTTCATCCAGCAGGTCGATCAGCTTGACCGTGCCGCCGGTGCGCGTGCGGAACTTGCCGCCGCCCTCTGCCAGCATTACGCCGAAAGGAACATGCTCCAGACGCACGTCCTCTGGCACCATGCCGGCCTGTCGCGCCGCGGCAAAGACCATGCGGAAATGCAGCGCCTGCCCGCCATCTGTCAGGTATAGCACGCGCTGGGCCTTCAAGGTGCCCACGCGGTAGCGTATGGCCGCCAGGTCGGTCGTGGCGTACAAGTAGCCGCCATCGGATTTCTGCACGATGACCGGCGTGATGTCGCCATCCTTGTCGGCGAATTCCGGCAGGAAGACGCACTTCGCGCCCTGCGATTCCTTCAGCAGCCCGGCCTTGTCCAGGTCGGCGACCACGTTGGCCAGATCGTCGTTGTAGGCTGACTCGCCGTGGACATCACTGTCCGCGAGCAGCACGCCCAGGGTCTTGTATACGGCCCGGCAATGTTCCATCGATTCATCCAGAAACATTTCCCAGGCCCGACGACTGTCAGGATTGCCGCCCTGCAGGGCGACTACTTCGGCCCGTGCCGCATCGGCAAAGGCCGGATCCGCATCAAAGAGCTGCTTGGCCTGGCGGTAAAAATCCTCCAGGTCGGCGATGTGGATGCCGCCCGACTGCCAGTCGGGGCGCTGCAGCTTAAGGTATGCCAGCAGCATGCCGAACTGCGTGCCCCAGTCGCCCACATGGTTTTGCCGGATGACCTTGTGGCCGACGAATCCCAGCGTTCGCGCCAAAGCATCGCCGATGATTGTCGAACGCAGGTGCCCGACGTGCATTTCCTTGGCCAGATTGGGGGCGCTGTAATCGACAACGACTGTCTGCGGCTGCACCGGCCGGTCCACGCCCAGGTGCTCGTCGGCCGCCATGGCTGAAAGCTGCTGCTGGAGCCAGGCGCGGTCCAGGCGAATGTTGATGAAGCCCGGGCCGGCGATGTCGAGCTTTTCGGCGACACCGGCCAGGTTGGCGGTGGCCAGAAGTTGCTCAGCCAATTTTCGCGGACTGGTGCCGGCGGACTTGGCGGCGGGCATGACGCCGTTGGCCTGGTAGTCGCCGAAGCCGGCTCTGGCGGAAGGCGCAACAATGGCCGGGACGCTTCGGCCGGCGAGCTTGGACAACGGCTCGGCCAGCCGCTCTTCGATATAGCGACGGATGTTCATGACTCTTTCTTGGCAGCCCGTTTGCGGGGCTTGCTGGCCTTGGCGGCCGGCTCATCGGCCGACTTCTCGGCCGGTTTCTTGACGGTCTTGCGGGCGGCTTTCTTCTTGGGGGCGGCCTTGGCGGGTTCAGCGGGCTCTGCCGCCGTTTCCGACGGCGCGGCAGCCTCAGTCGGGCCAGCGCCGATCAGCTCACGCGCCAGGGCTTCGATGTCTGTCGACAGCGGCGGGGCCTGGGGCGGCTTGGCGACTTCGGCCGTGCTGGCGGGAATCGCCTGAGCAGGGGCTTGGGCTGCCGGCACAGGGGCAGCAGCCACTGGCGCGGGGGCTTGATCGCCGGGGGCCGGCGCATCGGGCGTGGCGGCGGGAGCCTTGTCCTTGGCGTTGATGTTCAGCACGCCCGTCTCGTCCACGGTGACGGTGACGCCGAGCGTTTCCAGGCGGGCATGCTGGAGGATCTTATCCCGCACGCGTTGGAGGCTTTTGCCGCTGGCCTTGGTGACCTTGACGATGCCGAGGTACTGGAAGTCCGCGGGCCGGCCGTTGGGGTAGGCCTTGAGCCACTGAGGTCCGATCAGGATGGGCGGCTTAAAGAGCGTCCTGACGGCGTCATCAAGCCTCGAACGAATCTGATCTTCCAGTGTCTTGCTCATCGGACTTCTCCGTGGCCTTCTTTCGCCGCTGCCAGCGGACGTGCGGGGCATCGCCCCAGATCAATTCCAGGTCGTACACGCCGCGGTGACTTTCGCTGAAGAGGTGGACAACCACGTCCACAAAGTCCAGCAGAACCCAGTACGGCGAGTTCAGGCCCGCGACGTTCAGAGCTTTTTGCCCATTGGCCCGGCCCATCTGCATCATTTCCTGGGCCACCGCGGTCATCTGTCGGTCCGACGTGCCGGTGGCGATGACGAAGTAGTCCGTCACGGGGCTGATGCCCCGGACGTCGAGAATGACGATATCGGTGCTGTGCCGGTCGTGGGCGATGCGGGCGGCCTCAACAGCCAGAGCGCGTCCGGTAGAGATTTTTCGCTTAGTCTTGGCCATTATCGGTTGATCGTAAACCTATTGTACAGCAGGGGCGGTGCTACTCACAAGCGCTTCAAATGCATCAAAACATACCGCCCGTCGGCCAGGGGGTCGGCGGCGCCGAGGCGATTTGTCTCGGCGCACAGACATCCTGACTGCGGGCGATAGGGGATTTACTCACGAGTCGAACCGGGCGAAGAACTCCACCCGGCGCGGCACTATCGGTCAAAACCCACGCGCTTGACGCTCTTGCGAGCGCGGCGACGCTTGCGTTCCGAAGGCTTCTCGTAATACGCGTTGCGCTTAATATCCTTGGTCAAGCCTTCTTTTTCGCACATCTTCTTGAAGCGGCGGAGCATCTGATCCACCGACTCATTGCCTCGTGCCTTCACTTTGATCATGCTTTTCCTGGTGATCCTTTCTGAGTCGCTCGACTCCAAGACGAAGAATTATATCCGCCCCGAAAGGCCCTGCAAGAGAATAATGCCAGCGGAGGGGGGAAGACGGGAATCGGGAAGACGGGAATCGGGAAGACGGGAATCGGGAAGACGGGAATCGGGAAGACGGGAATCGGGAAGACGGGAATCGGGAAGACGGGAATCGGGAAGCGGGGACGCGCGGAAGAACCGGGACGCAGATCGGTGAGTCAGGGTGTCCGGATTCCCGCTTCCCGCTTCCGGATTCCCCGTCTTTTCAGGCCACGATATTGCCCAACTGCATCTTGGCCAAGGCCGTCGAGATGTCCTTGGTGAACTCGAAGATCTTGTCCAGGCCCGTCACCATGAGCACGCCCCAGACCTGATTGTTGGCCCCGCAGATGATCATGCGTCGGTCACCTGAGAGCATCTGCTTGCGCAGCCGGAGCAACTTGGCGATGCAGGAGGAGTTCATGTACCCGACGGCCTGCAGGTTCAGCACGACGTTGCAGGGGCGGCGAGCGATCTGCTCAGCCAAGGCCGCCATCTCGTCCGAAAACTGCGGATCGTCCGACAACTCAGCCACGATGATAGAATCAGACCAGTTTTGAATCGCCATTGCTCTTCCTCAGAATAATGCGCTGTCCGTTCAAACTATATCATCGGCCAGAAGGGGCGGCGACGTGCTCCAAAAAAAATGGCGGCCTAAAGACCGCCGCGGTTCCTGGTTCAGAATGGGGAGTCCCTGGTGATGGTTCCATCCAGTGTAGTGCGCCAATTAGATTGAACATTATCGTGCCATTGCGAAGCGATAGGCCCCCGCCTTTAGCGGGGGCACGAAATGCGGCTTGCAGACTTGCTGAGCCCGTTTACGGGCTTCGTTGCATTCGGGGAAGCCCGTAAACAGGCTCAGATGCAATCACCGGCTGTTCACCGCCGCTCAAGCGGCGGCCTAATAGGAAAAAGCCCCGTAAACGGGGCTCAAAGCCCGGGTACTTGCCTCGCTTCTCATTGACAACATAACGGTGAGCAATGGTGACGCACTACACTAAGAACTCGCCACCAGGAACTAACAACTCACTTCAGGTAGTTGTCAATCGCCGCCGCGGCGTCGCGGCCGGCCGCTATGCCCCGCACCACCAGCGAGGCGCCCATGCTGGCATCGCCGGCAGAGAAGATGCCCTTGACGCTGGTCTGGCAGTCGTTGACCAGGATGTTGCCGCGCTGGTCGATCTTCAGGCCGAACTGCTCGATCAGCCCATTGTGCACCACATGCACAAAGCCCATGGCCAGCAGCACCAGGTCGACCTTCTGCGTGAACTCGGTGTTGGGAACTTCCTGCATCTTCATGCCTTCCCACTCGACCTGGCAGGCCAGCACTTCGCTGACCTTTTCGCCTTTGCCGGTGAGCTTCTTGGTCAGCACGCTCCAGCGGCGCTGGCAGCCCTCCTCGTGGCTGGTTGAGGTCCGCAGGATGCGCGGATAGCTTGGCCAGGGGGTGTCGGGGTTGGCGTTCTCGGGCGGCTTGGGCAGCACTTCGTACTGGTGCACTGCCTTGGCGCCTTGCCGGATGGCGGTGCCCACGCAGTCGCTGCCGGTGTCGCCGCCGCCGATGACCAGCACGATCTTGCCCTTGGCGTTGATGATCGGGCCGCCGGGCTCCTCGCCGCCATTGATGCGGTTTTGCTGCGTGAGGTATTCCAGCGCGAAGTGCACGTTGGCCAGTTCCCGGCCAGGGGCTTTCAGGTCGCGCGGCTCGCCGGCGCCCATGGTGATGCAGATGGCGTCGAACATGTTCTGGAGATAGCGGGCCGAGAGATCCTCGCCCACGGTCACGCCGGTCTGGAACTCCACGCCCTCGGCCTTGAGTTGCTCGATCCGCCGATCCAGGATGTGCTTGTCCAGCTTGAAGTCGGGAATGCCGTACCGCAGCAGGCCGCCAGGCTTTTGGTCCTTCTCGAAGACCACGACGGTATGGCCAGCGCGGGCCAACTGCTGAGCGGCCGCCAGGCCCGAGGGGCCCGAACCGATGATGGCGACCTTCTTGCCGGTCTTCCTGGCCGGCGGCAGGGGCTTGATCCAGCCTTCCTGCCAGCCGCGTTCGGCGATCTGGCATTCGATGTGCCGGATGAGCACGGGCTGGCTATTGACCGACAGCGAGCAGGAGGCCTCGCACAGGGCGGGGCAAATCCTGCCGGTGATTTCCGGGAAGTTGTTGGTCGAGTGCAGGTTGTCGCACGCTTCCTTCCACCGCCCGCGATAGATCAGGTCGTTGAATTCCGGGATGCGGTTGTGCAGCGGGCAGCCCGAGCCGTGGCAGAAGGGGATGCCGCAGTCCATGCATCGGGCCGCCTGTTGCAGCAGCGCCGGCTCGGGCAGCGGCACATCGACCTCGAAGAAGTCCTTGGTCCGCTGCTCAATGGCGCGGTGCGGCACATTCTGCCGCTCGTGTTCGAGGAACCCGGTTGGCTTACCCACGGAACACCTCCTCCGTCGCCGGCGAAAACTCCGCCTGGCGTTGCTCGCGTTCCCGCAGCCGTTCCATGGCCTTGCGGTAATCGATCGGCATGACCTTCACAAACTTGCCCACGATCTCACGCCAGTTATCCAGCAGCCGCTTGGCCTGCACGCTGCCCGTCCAATTCAGGTGACGCGTGATCATGTCCTTGAGGAAGTCGCGATCCTCTTGCAGCCGGATCGATTCCAAGTCCACCATGTCCAGGTTGCACAGCGTGTCGAAAAGCTGCTGCTCATCCAGCACGTAGGCGATGCCGCCGCTCATGCCCGCGGCGAAGTTGCGCCCGGTCTGGCCGATCACGACGACTCGCCCGCCGGTCATGTACTCGCAGCCATGATCGCCCACGCCTTCAACCACCGCGCTAGCGCCGCTGTTGCGGACGGCGAAGCGCTCGCCCGCCAGGCCGTTGATGAAGATCTCGCCGGTCGTGGCCCCGTACAGCAGCGTGTTGCCGACGATGATGTTTTCGCGGGCTTCAAAGGGCGAACCCGGCGGCGTGACGACCACGATCCTGCCGCCCGACAAGCCCTTGCCCAGGTAGTCATTCGTGTCGCCGATCAGCTTGAGCGTAACGCCCGGGGCCAGGAACGCGCCGAAGCTCTGGCCGGCCGAACCGGTGAGCGTTACCTCGATCGTGCCGTCGGGCAGGCCCTTGGCGCCGTACTTGCGCACCAGCCGGTTGGACAGGATCGCCCCGATCGTCCGATGCACGTTGCGCACAGGTAGCGCGATCTGCACCTTCTGGCCTTGCTCCATCGCCGGCTTGGCCAGATCCAGGATCTGCCAGTCCAGGTGCGTCTTGAGCGTGTCGGCCTGGTGCTTGCTGCAATACAGCGTCTGGCCCTTGGGGTCAGGCCGGGTGAACAGGGCTGAGAAGTCCAGCCCGCGGTGCTTCCAATGCTCCAGGGCCTTGGCCGTCGAAATGCGGTCCACGTGGCCGATCATCTCATTGACGGTGCGGAAGCCAAGTTCGGCCATGATCTGCCGGGCCTCTTCGGCCACCAGCAGCATGAACCGCTCCAGTTGCTCGGGCTTGCCGGCAAAGCGGGCTCGCAATTCAGGCTCCTGCGTGGCGATGCCCGCCGGGCAGGTGCCGTGATGGCAATGTCGCATCATAATGCAACCCATGCTCACCAGGGCGGCCGTGCCGAAGCCGAAGCGGTCGGCCCCCAGCAGCGCGCCCACCACCACGTCGCGACCGGTCTTCATCTGGCCGTCCACCTGCACCAGGATGCGGTCGCGCAGGCCGTTGAGCAGCAGGGTCTGTTGCGTCTCGGCGATGCCCAGTTCCCACGGGATGCCCGCGTGCTTGATGGAGGATAGCGGGCTGGCGCCCGTGCCGCCGTCAAAGCCGCTGACCAGCACCTCGTCGGCATTGCCCTTGGCCACGCCCGCGGCGATGGTGCCCACGCCCACCTCCGACACCAGCTTGACCGACACTTGCACGCCGGGGTTGCTGCACTTGAGGTCGTAGATGAGTTGCGCCAGGTCCTCGATAGAGTAGATGTCATGGTGCGGCGGCGGCGAGATCAGCGTCACGCCGGGCGTCGAATGCCGCAGCCGGGCGATCTCGTCGGTGACCTTGTGGCCGGGCAATTGGCCGCCCTCGCCGGGCTTGGCGCCCTGGGCCATCTTGATCTGCAGCATCTTGGCGTTGGCCAGGTACTCGATCGTCACGCCGAATCGTCCGCTGGCCACCTGCTTGACGCCGCAACTCAGGTTGATGCCGTCGTCGCGCGGGCGATACCGCTGCGGATCCTCGCCGCCCTCGCCGGTGTTGCTCATGCCGCCCAGGTGATTCATCGCCACGGCCATGCATTCGTGGGCCTCGCGACTGATGGACCCGTGCGACATGGCGCCGGTGTAGAAACGCTTGACGATCTCGCTGGCGGGCTCGACCTCCTCGATGGGGACGGCCTGGCCGGGCGTAAAGTCAAAGAGCCCTCGCAGCGTGCACAGCCGCTTGGCCTGATTGTTAATGTGCTTGGCGTATTCGCCGTATGCCTTGGTGTCGCTCTTGCGGACGGCCAGTTGCAGATTGGCGATGGTGGAGGGGTTCCACAGGTGATTCTCGCCGTCGTGGCGGTAGTGATACTCGCCGCCGAAGTCCAATTCCAGCGCGGCAGCCGGTCGCTCAGCAAAGGCCGCCTTGTGCCGCTGTGAGGCCTCTTTGGCCAGCACGCCCAGGCCCACGCCCTCGATCCGGCTGGGGGTGCCGGTGAAGTAGCTGTCGATGACCTTCTTGTTCAGCCCGATGGCCTCGAAGAGCTGGGCGGCGAAGTAGCTGCGCAGCGTCGAGATGCCCATCTTGGAGATAACCTTCAGGATGCCCTTCTTGATGGCCGCGATGTAGTGATCGACCAGTTCGTCGGTGTCATGCTTGCCGGCGATCTCGCCGCGGAGGCTCATCTCGTTGACGGCCTCTAAGGCCAGGTACGGGTTGACCGCGTTGGCGCCGTAGCCGCACAGCAGGCAAAAGTGCATGACCTCGCGTGGCTCGCCGCTCTCGACCACGATGCCCGCCTGGCCGCGCAGCTTGCGGGCCAGCAGGCCGTGATGCAGCGCCGCCGTCGCCAGCAGCGATGGGATCGGGGCCTTGTCGGGCGACAGGCCGCGGTCGCTGAGGATCAGCAGGGCGGCGCCGTCGGCAATGGCCGTTTCCGCCGCAGCCAGCATCTCATCGAGTCCGCGCCGCAGGCTCTGCTCGGGTTCGCCCGCAGCGTCAAAGAGCATCGGAATGGTCGCGACTTTGAGGTCGGGCCGCTGGGCCGCTCGCAGCCGGTCCATGTCGTCGCTGGTCAGAATCGGGTGGGGCAGCTTGAGCTGGCGGCAATGCTCGGGCGTCTCGTCCAGCAGGTTGCGCTGCTTGCCGGTGAAGCTCATCAGGCTCATCACCAGGCCTTCACGCAGCGGGTCGATCGGCGGATTGGTCACCTGGGCGAAGAGCTGCTTGAAGTAATTGAACAGCAGCTTGGGCTGGTCCGACAGCACGGCCAGCGGCGTGTCCGAGCCCATCGAGCCCACCGGCTCCTGGCCATTGGTGGCCATGGGGGCCAGGATCATCTGAAGGTCTTCGGTCGTGTAGCCGAAGGCACGCAGCTTCTGGTAGTACACAGCCGGGTCGGCCGTGGGGGCCTGGGGGGCGCTGAACAGCCCGCGCAGCTCAATGCGGTTTTGCTCCAGCCAGCGGCGATACGGCTTCTGCCGCGAAATCTTGCTCTTGATCTCGTTGTCCACGACCACGCGGCCTTCTTCGGTGTCCACCAGGAACATTCTTCCGGGCTGAAGCCGGCCCTTGGTCTGAATCTGCTCGGGCGGGAATTCGATCACGCCGACTTCACTGGCCAGGACCAGCAGGCCGTCGGTGGTGATGACGTACCTAGCCGGGCGCAGGCCGTTGCGGTCGAGCGTGCCGCCGACCATTCGTCCATCGGAGAAGACCATGGCGGCCGGGCCGTCCCAGGGCTCCATGATGGCGGAGTGATATTCGTAGAAGCTGCGCTTGTCGGTGCTGATGTGATACATCTGCCCGAAGGCCTCGGGGATCATCATCATCATGGCGTGCGGCATGCTTCTGCCGGCGCGGACGAGCAATTCCAGCGCGTTGTCGAACATGGCTGAGTCGCTGCCGCCGGGCACCAGCACGGGAAACAGGTCCGTTAAGTCCTCACCCAGCGGGGCGCAGGCCATCTGCTGCTCGCGGGCCCGCATGCGGTTGATATTGCCCGAGAGCGTGTTGATCTCGCCGTTGTGGGCGACCATGCGGAAGGGTTGGGCCAGCCGCCAGTTCGGAAACGTGTTGGTGCTGTACCGCTGATGCACCAGCGCCAGGGCGCTGACCATGCGCTTGTCCGACAGGTCGGGATAGTACCCTTCCAGGTGCGGGGCCAGGAACATGCCCTTGTACACGATCGTCCGGGATGACATCGAGCAGATGTAGAAGTCGCTGGCCGGGCCGCCCAGCGCGTTGCGGACGCGATTCTCCGCCCGCTTGCGGGCCATGAACAGCCGGCGTTCCAGCGCTTCGCCCGTCAGTTGCTCTGCCTGAAGAAACACCTGGAAAATCGCAGGCTCTGCCGCTCTGGCCAGTTCGCCCAGGCACTCGTTGTGGCCGGGAACCTTGCGCCAGCCCAGGATCTTCAGGCCATAATGTGCCACTGCCTCCTCAAAGAACGCGAAGCAGCGCTGCCGGACCTTTTCATCCTGCGGGGCAAAGAGCATGCCCACGCCGTAGCGGCCCTCGTCGGGCAGTGAAAAGCCCAGCTTCTCGGCCTCGGCGGCGAAGAAGGCGTGGGGGATCTGGAACAGGATGCCCGCGCCGTCGCCGGTGGAGTTGTCGCTGCCAGCGGCCCCGCGGTGCATCAGGTTCATCAGGATCTGCTTGCCCTTTTCGATGATGCCATGATCCTTCTGCCCCGAGATGTTGACCACGGCGCCGATGCCGCAGGCGTCGTGCTCGTTGCGAGGATCGTAGAGTCCTTGTGCTACCGGTGGAACGTACATTCTATCTTGTCGCTTTCAGATTGGCGGGCCGACGAGCGTTGAGCCCAGGCCAACACTCAGTTCTTAGCGGAGACAACTCAACCTAGAGCGTGTACCGCAAGTCTTTCGGAGCCTTATTCCGAGCATTCACGCTGCAAATAACCCCTGTCGAGGAGCGTCCTCGAAACCAAGCCAGAGGCTGCACTGATGCAGCGATCCCTCAGGGCCATGCCGACCATAAGGGACCGTATTGCGACTATCTTACCTTTCGGCGCCAACACGTTTGTCTTATACGTCTTATACGTCCAATAAGGGCAACTGAACGACTACTTTGCCCTTTCACAACGTTACTACGGCGGAAGTTGAGGTCCAGACTTCGCGAAAGGGGACGTCTCCGCTGGGTGGGGCGACCCCGCTACGCTACTTCGACCGGTTCGGCGTACACGATCTCCTGGCCGGTCACGTGGGCGAATGGCGTCAGCTTGTGGAGTTTGGCCGTCGTGGTGCTGTGAATGTGCAGAACTTCGGCGCCGCGGACGGCCAGGGCGTCGGCGATCAGAGAACGGTGGCAGCGCCACGGCACGGCCTCGGCGCACAGGATCGCCGTCGGCAGGGGTTTCGCGACCTCAATGAGCTTCTCCACAGCCGCAGCGAACTCGCTCGTCTGCATGTAGTCGGCGAAGCCACGGAACGAAGCATTCGTCCAGCCGGTGTTGGGCGAGTCCTTCTTGGCGTGCCTCAGGCCGCCGAGCGATTTCATCCACACGTACGCAAAGCCGGCCTTGGTCAGGCTCGCGCGAAGGGCTTCCTGGTCGAACTGCGGGTTGTGCCGCGAACGCGGAACCGTCCGCACATCCACCACCTGCCGGACGCCGTGCGCCCGCAGCATGCCGATGAACTCCTCGATGCTCCTGGTCGAGTGGCCGATGGTATAGATCGTCGCAGGTTGGGCGGCGGGCGTTTCTTGCAGCAGGCCCTTGCGGTCCAGGCCCTCCAGCAGCAGGTGGAAATAGGTCAGCCCCTCGTATGGCCGCCAGCGGTGCAGCAGTTCGTTGGTCGATTCGTAGTCGAGCGATTCGAGCTTGAACCACTGTTCCAGCCGCTTTCTGCCGCCGACGTCATCGGCTGGGAAAACATCCATCCGCCGCAGCCCGCGCAGCAGGACGTACTCGGCCGTCCAGCGCCCGACGCCGCGCAGCTTGCGCAATTCCGCCTCGGCCTGGTCGCTGGGCATGGCCTCCAGCGTGGAAAGGTCCAGCTCGCCGTTGCGCAGTTGACTGGCCGTATCGAGGATGTACTGGGCCTTGTGTGTGCTGTAGGTCATTTCGCGAAGCTGGCTGAGTTTGGCCTCGGCCAGGTGCTCGGGTTGCGGCGCGGCGTGCTGATCGCCCAGGCCTTTGGGGCCAAAGCTCGTGGCCAGACGGTTGAGCAGCGTCAGGCCGAAGCTTAGCGAAAGCTGCTGGCAGGAGAAGGCGTTGAGCAGGGCTTCAAATGGCGTGGGGAACCGCGTCGGCTTGGCCCCCCGAAACTTTTCCACGATCGGGCCGAGATGCTTATCGTTCTTGGCGATGCGGTAGTAGGGCGACAGGTCCACGTCAACGCCCAGCATCTGCCGCAGTATCGGCTCGACGCGGGCCTGCATGTCCTGCGACCGCCCGCGCCAGTGGCAGATCACGCTGACTCGGTCGCCCTCCTGCCGGGCCAGCATGGTGACGGGCCGGCCATCGATGAGCAGTACGCGGCGGTACTGGCCATGGGCGTAGATGTCGATGAGGTTAGCCTCGTGCCGGCGGAGCACCCAGGCGGTGTAATCCAGCCGGAAGGGCGGGGGCGGCTTAAAACTGAAACTCTGCTCAGGCACAGTCAATTGTAGGGGCGAAACAGGCGGCGGAATTGGCGTCAAGACGCTTTCCCGGGCGAAAGGGCGTCTCTACGGGGACGGAAAGACCACAGCCGAGGGCGGCTGTGCTACGGGGACGGAACGACCACAGCCGAGGGCGGCTGTGCCACGGAGACGGTAGACACCACAGCCGAGGGTGGCTGTGCCACGCGATTCTCGTCGCCCAGTGCGCAAAAAATCAGCGGATTGGGGAAAGGAGGAGAAACCCAATCCGCTGGAGGGGTCAGTTGGAGGAAGGAACCCCTCGTCTCGCTCGCTCTGTGAATACTACTAACGAGGTGGCCGCTTGGTTCATTTCGGATGGGCAGTCTTGGGAAAGTTTTGGAGCGTGAGCGGAATCTGGAGAGTTCCACAAAGCGAACGGAGTCTGGAGAGCGTCACAATGCGAACGGCATCTCTCGCTTGGATTGCCGCCGGGGTCATGCAGCCCGAAGGGCTGAGAGACTACAGCCTGGGGCAACGCCCCAGGTAAAGGCGCGCCACATGGCCAAGCCCTGCAAGGGCGTGAGAGGCAAGGCTATCCTGCCCTTGCAGGGCTAACACCGTCGTATCCGTCCAGGGCGACGCTTCGCTCTGTCATGGGCTAGACTGTTCAAGCCCTTTGGGCTTAAGAGAATATGGGCTGAATCGGCTCACGAAAGAAGCCTTCTGGCCCGGTGCCGCAGTGGCCCATTTCCGGGCATCGCGCCAGAACATTTCCCGGATTCCCGCTTGGGGCTACCGGATCGCGGGCATTTCGGGCATAATCTGTACATTATGGGTTTACCAGTTGTAGCTATTGTGGGCCGGCCCAACGTGGGCAAGAGCAGCTTGTTGAATTGTCTGGCTGGCCGGCGTATTTCAATCGTGGATCCGACCGCGGGCGTAACCCGCGACCGCGTCAGCACGCCCGTGGAGATTCGCGGCGGCTGGCTGGAGTTGCTGGACACCGGCGGCATCGGCATTGTCGATGCGGACAATCTTTCCGACCAGATCAGTCAGCAGATCGAAGTGGGAATCGCCTCAGCCGACCTGATCCTGTTCATTGTGGACGTGCGCGACGGCATCACGACGCTGGACAAGCTCGTGGCCGAGAAGCTTCGTCGCCAGGGCACGCCGGTCATCCTGGTGGCCAATAAGGCTGACACCCCCGAAGGCAACCCCAACGCGGGCGAACTGGAGCGGCTGGGCTTCGGGCCGGCGATGGAGGTCTCTGCCTTGCACCGCCTGGGTGTTCCTGAACTCATCGACACCATCCTGGAGAAGGTGGCTTCCTCACGCGAGGGTCCGACGCCGCCAGCGATGAAGATCGCTCTGGTCGGCAAGCGCAACGTCGGCAAGAGCAGCTTCACCAACGCCCTGGCCGGCGGACAGCGCGTGATCGTTTCCGAGACGCCCGGCACCACGCGTGACAGCGTGGACGTGACCTTCGAGATGGGCGGGGTGATGATGATCGCCATCGACACCGCCGGCATCCGCAAACGCAGCAAGCAGGTCAGCGACGTGGAGTGGTATAGCGAACACCGGGCGCTGCGCAGCATTCGCCGCGCCGACGTGGTGCTGTTCCTGATCGACTCGACGGCCTCCATCGGCACCGTGGACAAGCACCTGGCCGCCTACATCAGCGAGGAATTCAAACCCGTCGTGGTGGTCATCAACAAGTGGGACCTGGCCAAGGCCAACTCCGACCAGGACGACTATGGCGACTACATCACGCGGGAATTGCCCGAGATCGCCTACGCGCCGATCGTGTTCTCATCGGCATTGGACGGCACGGGCGTGACGCAGTCCATCCAGATCGCCCAGGAACTCTACCGCCAGTCGCAGATTCGCATTTCCACGGCCGAGTTGAACAAGGTCATGGGCGAGATGATCGCCCATGCCACGCCGCACACGCCGACGGGCAAGCCCGGCAGGTTGTACTACGCCTCGCAGGTCGCCACCAACCCGCCGACGATCACCTGCTTCGTCAACGAGATTTCCGCCTTCGAGACGAACTTCCAGCGTTTCCTGCTCAACCAGATTCACGAAAAGCTGCCCTACAGCGAAATCCCTATACGCCTGATCTTCCGAGCCAGGAGCCGCACCGAACGGCCGCCAAGGGCGCCGGACCGAGACTAGCAGGGATCGTTGCCGCAAACGGCGATATTAGATATCTGATATTCGATATTGGGAACAACGGGTCGCTCCCGACAGGAGCAGACGCGTCCTGATATCTAATATCAAATACCCAATATGCAACGTCGCAAATACAACCCGTCTTATCCCCTGTATCCCATGCATCCCTGCTAATTACGCGTCTGTGCTATTCCCTGGCCTTGCCGCCACATTCGTCGATGACCTTGCCTTCGGGCGTGATGGCCTTCATGGTCCAGGTGTCGCCGTCGAGGTCAAACAGGCAGTAGTGGAGCTTGCTGGAATAGGCCTTGCTGTAGGGGTTGACGCTCAGGTCGGATGACAGGAACGGCACGGTGGGGGCCCCGGCCCCGCCGGTGGTGATCTCGATCAGCCCGCCCGGCAGTTCCGACCGCTCGTAGTCGTGGTCGTGCCCGACGATGAAGGCGGTGACCTTGTACTTCTGCATCAAAGGCTCGATGGTTTCACGCGCCCATTTGGCGGTGTCGGACAGGCCGTCCTTGGCTTCGCGCTGGCCATGGCCGCCGCTGGACCAGGCCGGGTAATGCGAAAACACAAAGATGAACTTGGCCTTGCCGGCGCTCTGGAACTGCGCCTCGAGCCACTTGGCGTTGTCGGAATCCTTGGAGAAGTTCCGCTCGCCGTTGATGCCGACGAAGAAGCCCGGGCCGATCTGCTGGGACCAGTTCTCGTCCTGGCCGCTGTCGCTGGGCGTGTAGAACAACTGGTGCACGATCTCCGAGCCGTGCTCGTGATTGCCCATGACGGCGTAGATGGGCATGTGCGAAACCGCCGGCTGGATGGGGCCGAAGAACTCCGGATCCCATGTCCAGTCCTGCAGGCCGTCCTCGACGAAGTCGCCGTTGAAGAAGAGCACCTGCGCGGTGACCTTGCCCAGGGCGGCCGCCACAAGCTTCCAGTCGCGCAGCACGGAACGGCAATCGCCGGCGGCCACGAAGGTCAGCTTGTCCGCCGCCACGGGCGGTTGAGGCGTGAGCTTGATCCGCACGCTCTTGCTCTGGCACTGTGCAAGGAGTTCGTACTCGCCCTCGCCGGCGGGGCGCTTGACGCGCAGCCGGTGGTACATGCCCGTTGATTCCGGCGTGACGGGCTTGCCGACGCAGACCACGCTCACCTTGGCCGGCATGTTCGTCCGGCACGTGACCGTGAAATAGTCGTTGCCGAAGGCGCCCAGAATCGGGCCGGTCTGGATCTTCAGATCGTCGGGCGACAGGCCGACCAGGTCGCACTTCGCCTCGACCTGGCGTTCGGCCGCCTTGGCCTTGGCGGGAATCTCCAGCGTCAGGGTCAGTTCGTTGGCGCCCTTTTTGGCAAAGCTGGCCGGGATGCCGGCGTAGCTCTTGTACCGCATGCCCTTCAAGGCCGGGGCGATTTCCTGGCCGTTGAGTTGGATCTGAAGATGCGCGCCCGGCGCCAGCGCGTGCGTCAGCGTAAAGCTGGCAAAGGCGGCCGGGTCGTCGATGCTAAAGGTGGTCTTGGCCCGCAGCGTGGCTGTTCCTGCCTCGGGCACGTTGGCCGAGTTGGCCCAGGTCTTGCCCTCATCGACACTGTACTGCCAGACCGCCCCGGCCAGCAGGTTCTTGCTGGCGGCCAAGCTCACCGAACAGGACAGCAGCAGACTCAACGCCGCGGTTACGAACAGACGCATCGGTTGTTTACGCATGGGCTTTCCTTGTGAAGAACAAGTAAGCCATTATGCGAAACATCGCGGCGATTACGAAGTGAATCCCGTTGGTCTGCGGTCCAGCCGCCATCTGCACGAGATACCCGTGGCAGAACGTCGAGGGGCGTCTGCGTCACTCAGAATTTTGCATAAAGCGATTCAGCTCGCATTGCCTTAAGCCCGAAGGGCTTGAATGGTCAAGCTCAGGGCAGAGCGAAACGCCGCTCTGGGTTAGCAGGGGTACGACGGTGTTAGCCCTGCAAGGGCGGGATAGGCCTTGCCTCTCGCGCCCTTGCAGGGCTTGGCTGCCTGGTGCAGCGTCACCTGGGGCGTTGCCCCAGGCTGTAGTCTCTCAACCCTTCGGGCTGCGTAGCCACACCGTCCAAAGAGTTGTTACTGGAACCGGTTTCTTGTCCGTGGTACGCCCGCCCTCGGGCGTGAAACCACGTGAGAAGGCATCGATATGGCCGCAAAACCCACAGCCGAGGGCGGCTGTGCCACGAAGACAGGAAGACGCAACGCCGCGTGTATGGGCCTCCGCGTGGAAGGTTCTTACATGGTCACGCGAACAGCGTGACCATGCCACCCATCGCGACCAAAGGCCACAGCCGAGGGCGGCTGTGCCACGGGGTAAACCGGTTATGACGCCGGTGTAATATCTAATATACAATACACAACGTCGCGAAGACAAAGCGTCTTATCCCCTGTATCCCATGCATCCCTGCTAACTGCTACTCCCTGGCCTTGCCCCCGCACTCGTCGATGACCTTGCCTTCGGGCGTGATGGCCTGCATCGTCCAGGTGTCGCCTTGGATGTCGAAGAGGCAGTAGTGGAGTTTGCTGGAGTAGATCTTGCTGTACGGGTTGACGTTCAGGTCGGAGGACAGGAACGGCACGGTGGGGGCGCCCGCTCCGGCGCTGGTGATCTGGAGCAGGTCCGGCAGCTCCGATCGCTCGTAGTCGTGGTCGTGCCCGACGATGAAGGCCGAGGCCTTGTACTTCTGCAGCAGCGGAATTACGACTTCGCGGGACCACTTGGCTTCATCGGACAGGCCCTCCTGGGTCCAGCGCTGCCCATGGCCGCCGCTGGACCAGCCCGGGAAGTGCGACCACACGAATAGGAACTTGGACTTCTGCGCCTTTTGCAGATCCTCTTCGAGCCACTTGGCGTTGGCGGAATTCGGGGAAAAGTCCTGCTCCCCGTCGATGCCGATCAGGTACGCGGGCCCGGCCTGCTGGCTCCAGTTGGCATTGATGCCATCCTCGCTGGGCGTGTAGAAGAGCGCCTGCATGAGCCCGGCCTTGTGCTCGTGGTTGCCCATGATGGGGTAGATGGGCAGGTGGGAAAGGGCCGGCTGGACGATGGAGAAGAACTCCGCGTCCCACAGGCAATCCTGCTGGCCGTCGGTGACGAAGTCGCCGTTGAAGACCATGAACTGGGCATCGGCCTTGGCCAGGGCGGTCGCCACGATCTTCCAGTCCCGAACCACGCTGCGCGAGTCGCCGGTGGCGATGAACCTGAGCTTGTCGGGCGCCATGGGCCCTGGCGGGGTAAGCTTGATTCGCAGCGTCTTGGCCTGGCATTGGAGAAGCAGTTCGTACTCGCCCTCGCCCGCTGGTCTCTGGACGCGCAGGCGATGGTACAGGCCCGTTGATTCCGGGGCGGCGGGCTTGCCGGCGCAGAGGATGGTGGCCTTGGCGGGAACGTTGGTGCGCAGGGCTAGTGTGAAATACTCGGCATCGAAGGCGCCGTAAATTGGCCCGGTCTGAATCTTCAGATCCTCCGGCGTCAGGCCGATGAGGTCGCACTTGGCTTCGAACTGGCGATCGATGGGCTTGGCCTTTGCGGGGATGTCCAGCGTCAGGACCAGCTCATTGGCGCCCTTCCTGGCGAAGGTGGCGGGGACGCCGGCGTAGCTCTTAAAGACCATGTTCTTAAGGGGCGGCTGAATCGCCTGACCGTTGAGGGATGCCTGCAGAGACTTGTTGGGCGTCTGTGCAGGGATCAGCGTCAGGCTGGCGAAGCCGGCTGGGTCGTCGAGGTTGAAACTGGTCTTGACTTGCAGCTTGGCGGCGCCCTCCGTGGGCACGTTGGCGGAGTTGCCCCAGGTCTGGCCGTCGTCCACGCTGTATTGCCAGATCGCCCCGGCCAGCAGGTTCTTGCTGGCGGCCCGCGCCTGCGGGCAGGTCAGCAGCAGGATCAGCGCGGCGGCGATCAAACGCATCGAGTGTTTACGCATGATTTCGGTTCCTTATGGAAGTAGCCGACCATTATGCGAAACATCGCCACGATTGCGAAGCGAATCACATTGGTTTACTGTTAGGCCCGCTACCTAGAGGAGATAGCCATGGCAGGACTGGGCGTCAACATCGATCACGTGGCCACGGTGCGGCAGGCGCGGCGGACCGTCGAACCCGATCCGGCGTGGGCGGCGGCTGAGGCGCAACTGGCCGGGGCCGACTGCATCACCTTTCATCTGCGGCAGGATCGCCGGCACATCATTGACCGCGACGTGCCGCTCTTGCGCGCCGTCACGCAGGTCAAGCTGAACATGGAGATGTCGCTGACGGAGGAGATCGTCCGCATCGCCCTGGAGGTCAAGCCCGACCAGGCCACGCTGGTGCCCGAGAACCGCCAGGAGATCACCACCGAGGGCGGCTTGGACGTGGTGGGGCAGGCCCAGCGGATGGCCGAAGTCGCCAAGCGCCTGACGGACGCCGGCATTATTGTCAGCGCGTTCATCGATCCTGATGAGCGGCAGGTCGAGGCGGCCGTGCGGGCGGGTTGTCCTGCCATCGAGTTGCACACCGGCCGGTACGCCAATGCCGAGACGGCCTCGCAGGCGTCCGAGGCGCTGGAAGATCTGGCCGGGGCGGTCAAGGCCGGGCTGGATCAGGGCCTGGTCGTGCACGGCGGCCACGGGTTGACGTACTTCAACGTCGGGCCGGTGGCGGGCATGTCGGGGTTCACGGAATTCAACATCGGCCATTCGATCATCAGCCGCTCGATCTTCGTGGGCCTGCGCCAGGCCGTGCGCGAGATGAAGGAGCTGATCGAAAAGGCGGAAAAGGCGTGAGCAGGGATGCAGGAGATGCAGGGGATACGGGATTTGTTGTGGATGGATATTAGATATTAGATATCAGGAGAACGGGCTCTTCTGAACCGAACCTGCTGTTCCTGATATCGAGTATCTGATATCTGATATCGAATATCGCGGTTACGATCAGCAATACCTGCTCTCGCCTCTTGCCTGTGGCGGGGTTTTGGCGTCTGATAGAGCACGATCATGAATACTATCAAGATCATTCTCTTTGCCGCGGCAGTGTGTCTGGCGACGGTGCTGGGCTGTCACAAGACTCCCGGCCGGCAGCGCGCCGATCGCGAAGCTACCAGCCCCAGTTCGCGGCCGCTGAAGGATCTCTCCAAGGGCAACCCGGCCGACTACAAGTGGCTGGCTGAACTCGACCAGTACAACCTGCTGGTCAACCGCGTCCGGCCGCCGGAGGGCTTCGAGCGTGCCCCGGCCAATCGCGGCAGCTTCGGCAACTGGCTGCGGCACCTGCCGCTCAAGGAAGGCAAGGGCGAACTGCACCTGACCAATGGCAAGCCCCAGGCCGACCAGGCGGGGCATGTCGCCATCGTGAATATTGATCCGGGCCGGGGCGACTTCCAGCGCGACGCCAACGCCGTGTTGCGCCTGCGGGCCGAGTACCTCTTCGGCACGGATCGGCAGGGCTCGTTGCGGTTCAAGACCAACGCCGGCCAGTGGCTGCCGTGGAAAAACTGGGCGGCGGGCGAGCGATACACGATCCGCTCGGGCCAGGTCCGCTGGGACAAGCGATTCTCGGCCGACAGTTCCCACGGGAATTTCCGCCGCTACCTCGATGAGGTGATGCGGCACAGCGGTTGTGCGGGGCTGCTGCTGGACACCGAGGCTGTGCCGGACACCGGCGCCATCGAAATCGGCATGATGTTCATCAAGCAGGGCAACCCGCCGCAAGCCGCCATCGTGGTGGATGTGGCCGGGCAACCTTTCGGCAATAAGAAGGTGTTCATGCTGGCCGGCGCGGCCACCCCGGCCGACGAGATTCACATCCTGACCAACCCCGACGACGCCAAGCTCAGCCCGTGGTTCCCGGCCGACTTTGGCCAAAGTCTCAAGACGCCGCTGGGGACGTTCACCCGCGCGGACTTGCGGCGGTTCTAAAGAGAGGTCGTAGGTCATAGGTCGTAGGTCATAGGTCGTAGGGCGTAGGGCGGGCAGGCTTGCCCGCGTCGTTGGCGGCCGTCTTCACGAGTCATGTGTTTTGGAGAACTTAGCATGCAGGGTCCGACGAAGTGGAAGCCGGATTGGGAAGCCACCAAACGCCACCTCAGTAGCTGGTGGGACCGCAAAGGCCTGGTCGTGAACATCGCATCGCCGGCACGCAAGCCGCGCGAGAACTTCCCGCCGATGCCCAAACCGGCCGATCCGCAGGCGTTCCACATGGACCCGCATTACCAGGTTGGCGACGCGCTGCATCAGCTTAGCCGCGAGGCACTCCTGGGCGATAACTTCCCGATGTTCCTGCCCTTCTGCGGCCCGGGCAGCCTGGGAACGTTCCTGGGCGCCACGCCGCACTTCTCCTTCGAGACGGTGTGGTACGAGCCGTGCATCGGCGATCCCGAAAGCTACGGGCCCATCCGCCGGTTCGACCCGCGCAACAATCCCTGGTGGGACGCCCACCTGGCCAAGATCGACGAGGCGAAAAAATACGCCGCCGGCCGGTTCATTATCGGCATGCCCGACCTCATCGAGAACCTGGATGTCCTGGCGGCCTTACGCGGCAGCGAGCATGTGCTGATGGACCTGATCGAACGGCCGGCGTGGGTGCACAAGAGCTTGGAAGAGATCAACGAGGCGTTCTTCGCGGCCTTTGATGCCCTCGATGACCTCATCGGCGTCGATGGCGGAAACGGTTTTTGCTTCGGGCTCTGGGGCCCTGGCCGGACCGCCAAGGTGCAATGCGACCTGTGCTGCATGCTCTCGCCGGGCATGTTCCGTGAATTCGTCATGCCCAGCCTGTCGGCGCAGTGCCAGTGGCTGGACTATTCGATGTACCACCTCGACGGCGAGACGGCATTGCAGCATCTGGACGCCCTGCTGGAAATTGAGGCCCTCGACGCAATTGAGTGGACGCCGATGGGCGCCTCCGTTCGCGACCCGTCCCGGCCACGAGGCGGCTCGCCGCACTGGTACGACATGTACCGGCGGATCAAGCGGGCCGGCAAGAGTGTGCAGGTCATCGGCGTGGAAGAAGCTGAGGTGATCCCGCTGATCGAGGCCGTGGGGCCCGAAGGGCTGTACATCTTCACCTCCCTCGACGCCCCGGCCGCCGAAAAGCTGGCGGAGAAGCTCAAGCAGTACCAGACGGCGTAGGGCGTAGGGCGTAGGTCGTAGGGAACCACGCAGGGCGTGAAACTGGTTGCACGCGTGCCGGCGGCTTGGAGTCGTGGAACACTTGGTGGACAAGTTACCTGAACCGCTGCTCGACACGAAGCGACTGGTGCTCGAGCCGCTGGAAGAGGCACATGCGCCGCTGTTGTTCGACGGTTTTCAGGACCCCACGCTGTACACGTATATTCCCGGCGGCCCGCCTGCCGATGTGGAGGGGCTGGCAGCCAGGTATCGGCATCTAGCCCAGGGACGTTCGGACGATGACACGAGCGTCTGGCTCAACTGGGCGATGCGGCCGCGAGATACCGCCACGTACATCGGCACGCTGCAAGCCACACTGGACGCGGATGGCAAGGCTCTCATCGCCTACATGGTTTTCAAAAGCTTTCGCCGCCGGGGCTATGCCAAGGAAGGCTGTCACCGGATGATCCAGTTCTTACGCGGTGAGCGGCAGGTCAAGACGATTGCTGCTGAGATCGACACACGCAACGGGCCGTCCATCGCATTGGTCCGGTCGCTCGGGATGCAGGTGGTGGCCGAACACAAGGACGCTGACTTTTTCAAAGGCTCGGGCAGCGACGAGTACGAGTTCGTGCTCGTGATGTGAAATTCCACTTCCTCTGAGTTCAGAGGCCTTTGCATCGATTTAGCTCTGCAAGGGCGGGATAGCTTTGCCTCTCGCGCCCTTGCAGGGCTTGGACGTGTCAGGCATCTTAACCTGGGGCGTTGCCCCAGGCTGTAGTCTCTCAGCCCTTCGGGCTGCATGGCCAAGCTGTACAGTGGGCTCTCATCGAGGTTGAATCATGCAAGAGCCGGAGTCCTCCGCGGCTCTGCGGCCCGTCTTTGTCTCTGTGTTTTCCCTACGCCCTACGCCCTACGCCCTACGCCCTATGACCTATGACCTTCTGTTCACGCCTTGGCGTAGAGCTTCTGCATTGTCCAGGCCATGTTTTCGCCTAGCACGTCCATGGTGCGCATGCCTTCCTCGTCGCGTTCGACGTCGCCGACTTCACGCCCGATGGCCGTGTTCCAGTAGCACGAGCCGGGCACGACCATCTCGTTGATGAGGAAGAAGTGGTTCATCGTGTCGAAGGTATGAATGGCTCCGACCCGACGCACCGCCACCAGCGCGGCGCCGACCTTGCGGGCCAGCAGGGAATCGTTGGCCTTGGACACCAGGCCCGCCCGGTCGATCAGTGCCTTCATCTCGGCTGACACGTCGGTGAAGTACGTCGGGCAGGCCAGGATGATGCCCTGGGCGGATCGCATCTTGTCGAGATGCCCGTTGAGTTCGTCATCGTCGAATGCGCATCGGCCATCATGACGGCTGAAGCACGCCATGCAGCTCCGGCAGCCGTGCAGGTTCTTGCCGGCCAGTTGCACCATCTCCGTCTCGATGCCGTGCTTCTCGAGCACCGCAAACACCCGCCGCACCATGATGGCCGTGTTCCCGTCCTTGCGCCCGCTGCCGTTAAACGCGATTACTTTCATTGTGTTTCTCCGTTATCAAGTTCGATACAAATCGTGCTGCATCTTCTATTCTCAGGTGCCATGCTTCCACGTTTCTCTTGGGTGCCATGCTTCCACGTCTTCTTGTGGAAGCATGTGTGGTTACGTCCCGGCGACGTTCACATGCTTCCGCAAGAAGACGCGGGAAGCATGGCACCCGGCAATACTGCCGCCCTCAATCAAGTTCACAGGCTCCTCGATGCAGTTGTTGAAAGCATCGTACTTGTACCCGATGGCTTAGTGACGGCCTGGGTCTGGCTGTTGGTCGCGCGGACACGACGACGCCAGGCCTTTTCGCGATGTGCTACCGTTCAGTTCCGCCAAACGTGCTCTGACTTTCGCTAAAAGCACAGCATCGGAAACATCGTCGAACCCGGAAAGTGACGATTCCAACGCCTTCAGCATAACCGCAGCGTCTTGCTCGTATCCCCGATGTTGAGCAACTGAAGCACACAGAAACACAATGTAGTACTTCATCGGATACACAGCCTGAGTATCCGCAACAGTTAGGCCGTGAACTGCGGCGTCTGTGTCATCCCAACGTCCAAGTTCGCTCAGGCAAGAAAACGCGGCCAGAGCCCGCCAACGAAACTGCTCGGTACCGCGACGTATCGACGCTCGCGTCTTCAGAAGCGTTGCGGCGGCGGCTTGACGGCCATGCGCCCATTCCTCACAAGCGGCCATGTATTCCCGGTCCGGCACTTCCACCTTTTCGTCACGCAGCCGGTCCATCAAGCCTGGCTCCTTCGCCAAGCCGGCCAAGAACATCAGAAACCAAGCGTCATCCGGTTGGGGCGCCAGCCGCCTGCCCCGATCCCAAGCATCAAATGCGCCAGCGTAATCCCCTTCGCAAAAGAACTTGTCGCCTAGACGGCGATAGGCCTTCGAGAGCCGCTCCACAGGTGCTGTTTTGATCAGTTTCGTCTGTTCCACGGTGTTCTCGAACATGGCCAGCGCCTGCTTCGCGCGGAAGCTGCCGCTATATAACTCCCACGTCCATAAGGCATCTGCCTTCGGATGACGCCAAGCACATATAGCCACTGCCGCGATATAGCCCAGAAGCACGATTCCTACACACCCAGCTATCCATTTGGCGATGCGTGGAATTCTCATTTTCCGTACCCATTTCCGTTGTCTAACGCGGATTGCCTATCCATGAATTTATCGTTCCGCTCCCTGTACCGTCTTCACTGCACCGAGCCAGGTAAGGCGGGCAGGCTTGCCCGCTCTTCTGGCGAGGTTCTCACGTGGCCGCTGGACTCCGCGGCCACGGCACCCGGGAGATGGTCTTGTCCGGGCGATCCCGTCCGCAGAACCCTTCGCAAGAAGACGCGAAGGAACCTGCGGACCCTACTGTCTTCGCGGCCGAGGGCGGCTGTGCCACGCGCCCTACGCCCTACGACCTACGACCTCGCCTCTCTCATCTCCACGGGAAGCACAGCTTGTGGCCGGCCACCGTCATGACCGTCTTGCAGCCGTGGCCGTCGTTGGGCAGGGCCGACCAGGCGAGCCAGAACTCGCTTTGGCATTGGCCGGCCTGGCCCAGCCAGCCGCGATCGACGTAGCGGAACAAGGCCGGCGGCAGGTGCTTGTGCGGGGCGTCGGCGTCACTGGCGCGGAGGATGCCCAGGCTTTGCCGGTGCTCGGGCGGGGGCACCTGGTCGGCGTCGATGATGAGCTTGCGGCCCTGGCCGTCCTTGGCGGTGCAGGTGATTTCGATGGCGGGGCAGGCCAGCCCGTAGACCAGGCCGTAGATGCCCGTGTCGTCCCAGACGATGGCGGCATACTCCTGGCCGGCTTTGTCAGCATCCGGCGAAAGCGGGATCGGCTGATAGCTCACTGCCGGCCAGTCCGGCCAGGTCTGGCCGTTGGGGCCACGCTGAGCGGCCTGGTGATCCCAGCGATGGGCAGGCGTGCCCATCTGGGCCACATCGGCGCAGCCAACGAAGATCAACAGGCCCAGCACCGGTGCGACGCGCGACGAGATTCGCTGAATATGCCCCATGAGGCGAAATGATAGCACCGGCGTCGGGCGGCGGCAACGGGCTTCCGAGCGGGGGCAACGGCGGGATTAGATATCAGGAAGAAGATATCAGATATTCGATATCAGGGAATACCAGCACGGGGCTTGGCGACGTCTTTCCTAATATCGAATATCCAATATCTAATCCCGCTGTTTCGGGGCCTATTTCTTGGCCGCGCCCTTGCCGTACGTGGCGTTGACGCGTTCGATGACGGCATCGGTGATATCCACGGCCGGGTCGTTGTACAGAACCTTGCGCAGGGCGATCTTGCCCAGCAGCTCGGTGGGGGACTCGCTATTGAGTTCGACGCTGTCTCGGTACAGCACGATGTCGTAGCCCTGGTCCTTGGCGGTGGCCATGACGGCCTCGCAGATTTCGGTGTACATCTTCTCGGTGGCCAGGCGGTAGTCGCGCATGACGGAGGCTTCCTGCATCTTCCGCCAGACCTGCCGCTCGACGTCCATCTTCTGGAGCTTCTCGGTCTCCTCGTCGTGCTTTTTCGAGCCCACGGCCAGTTCCTTCACCAGGGCCATCTGGGCGTCGATCTGCTTGGCCTTTTCGTCGTCGTCGGCCTTGACACGGTCGCGCCGGCCTTGGAACTCGTTCGTCAGGTCGGTGGCGTGCGTGAACTTGTTGAAGACGTTGGCCACATCGCACACGGCCAGCCGCGTATACGACGGGGCGGTCTTGGCGGCCTGGCCTCTGCCGATGCCGGTCCAAACGCCCACCGCGGCCAGGGCCAGAGCGGCCAGGAGAATGACATTGCGTTTCATGAAGGTGCCTCCTCAGATTGTATTAGCTTGGTTGCCAGAGGTTTCGGGGATCAACAAACGCACAGCATAGCATGGCTAGAAGGTCCAGCCGACATTGAAATTGAAGATCTGCGTCCTGTCGTGCGGGCCCTTGAGCACGGGGATGCCGAAGTCCAGCGACATCGGCACGGGGCCAAAGAAGGGCAGTTGAATGCGGACGCCCGTGCCCACCGACATGCGGTAGTTGCCGAAGCCTACGTCCTGGTCCACCGTGCCGGAGTCGACGAACACCACGCCGCGGAGGAATTCCGCGATCAGCGGGAAGCTGTACTCGCTGCCGGCGAAGAACGTCCAGTCGCCGCCGATGGGCTCGTTGTACTTGCCCTGCTTGGGGCTGACCGTGCGATACTCAAAGCCGCGCAGCGAGCCGATGCCGCCGCCGTAGAATCGCTCGAACACCGGCGAGTCGCCAGCGAAGATGTCGCCAGCCATCACGCGCCCGGCCAGGATGTGCTTGCGGCCCTGCGAGTCCACAAAGAGCGTCTTGTAGATGTGATAATCGGCGATGGCCTTGGTGAAGAGGTACGTGCCGAAGACCTCCTCGACCGACAGCGAGATCTTGTCGCCCTTGGAGGGCAGCCAGATGCTGTCGGTGCGGTCGCGCACCAGCGTGGCCTTTACGCCATCCACGTTGCTCCAGCCGGAGTCTTCGCGAACGTCGTGCGGGGCCTTCTTGCTGAGGTTATTGACGTCCACCTCTTCGGCCCGCATGGCCACTTCGGCGTACCAGCGGTTCTTGAACATGTGCCCAAAGCTGACCTGACCGCCGACGTGCGTTTCCTGGTACGTCTCGCGGGCGGCAGTGAAGACATACAACCGGCCACCCAGCGTGTAGGGCTTGTCGTGCAGGTACGGCTCGCGCCAATCGATGCTGAACCGGCTCATGACCGTGCCCGGTTCGAGATTGACCGTCAAGACCTGGCCGGCGCCCTTGAGGGCCTCGCCGAAGCCCTTGGTGCCGCCGCCGGTGATGTCGAAGTTCTTCTCGGTGTACGTGATGTTGCCTATCAGGCCGGCATTGGAGGATACGCCCACGCCCACCATGAACGAGCCGCTCTTGCCCTCTTGCACTTCCACCAGGGCGTTGCGGACGTCGTCCTGCTCGCCAAAGGGCGTGACGTTAATCTTGTCGAACAGCCCCGTTTCCTTCAGGCGGTTCTTGGTGTCGTCGATGGCCACCGTGTCCCACAGCTGCTCGGGCCGGAACTGGAGCATGCGGCGGATGACGTTCTCACGCGTGATCTTGTTGCCGCGAATCTCGATCCGGCCGATGCGGACCTGCTTGGACTCCGAGATCGTGTACTCCAGGTCCACCAGCGCCGGCAGCGATGACAGCGCCGGCTGCGATTCGGCCGATCCGGGCGGATTGGGGAACAGCCGCTTCACGCTCACCTGGGTGTCGGCATAACCGACCTCGCCGTACAGCGAGCGAAGCTTTTCCAGGTCGCGGCGCTGGGCATCGCCATCGAAGTAGTGACCTTCGGTGAGCGTCATGAAACGCCGCACTTCCGCTTCGGTGTAGATCGTGTTGCCTTCAAAGGTCGTCTTGCCGACGCGATATCGCGGGCCTTCCACAATGGTAAAGGTCAGCGTGGCCTTCTTGCGGTCCGGGCTGAACACAACGTCGCGCGTGATGCGGACGTCGAGGTAGCCCTTGTCGCGGTAGTAGCTGCTCAAGTCCTCCACGTCGCGGTTCATCTGCTCTTCGTCGATGGCCCCGCTGATGAAGGGCCAGAGCTTGCTCTTGGTCTTGATCTTGAACAGCAGCACCAGGCGGTTAAAAGCCTTGTTGCCCTTAAAGACGATACTGGTGATGGCCGCCTTGGGGCCTTCCTCGATGTTGTAGATGACGGTCTGGTCGTCCGCCAAAGCCTTCTCGTCCAGCGTGACGGTCGAGAAGGCGTAGCCTTCGGTGTGGTACTTGCTTTCGAGGGCGCGTTTGCCCGCGTCGATGGCGTAGCGGTCGATGGCGTCGCCGGCGCCGAAGTTCAGCAGCGGCGTGAGATCCTTGAGTTTGACGGCCTTGGAGCCGCGAATCTGCACGTCCTTGATCAGTGGCCGCTCGGCCACGCGGAAGGTCAGGATGACGCCCTTATCGGTGGGGGTCTTGATGGCCTGGACGCTGTCGAAGCGGTGAGTATCGAGCAGGCGTTGCGTGTCCTGGCGGACGACTTCGTCGTTGAAGGGCTGGCCGGCGCGGGTTTTGACGTGGATCAGGACGGCCGAGGTGGTCAGGGCCTGGTTGCCCTCGACGCGGACTTCCAGCACGCGTGAAGGGGCGGGCCGGGCCGGCTGGGTCGCGGCGGTTGGCTGCCCCGGCCGGGATTGCTGTGCGGGCGCGGGCTGACCGCTGACCAGCAGCAGGGCAACAAACGCCGCCATTGCGGCCAGTCGCAGGGGTTCGACGCGGCGACGCCGGGGGTGCGGCTCTTCACGGCGATGCCGTCGTAATGGCTCGGCCAATCGGAATCTCCCGATCCTTGGGCTTGCATCCATAGCTGGAGGGAGATGATACCCTAGCGGACAATCATGTCAAACCTCAAAAAGATAGGGGAGGTCAGAGGGCATAGGTCGTAGGGCATAGGTCGTAGGTCGTAGGTCGTAGGTCGTAGGGCGCGTGGCACAGCAGGGTGCCGTAGGCTGAGCCGCAAGACAGCGCGGCTAAACCTATGGCACCCCGAAGATGGCATGAGTAGAAAGGCGGTCTCCCGTCGGGTCGAGTAAACTCGCCCGAATGAAAGCTAATAGGGGCTTTCAAGGGTGGCCACAAGGCCGAGGAGACGGCCGTGAGTGAAGGCAAGGA
>CAITIS010000010.1 GCA_903892515.1 uncultured Planctomycetota bacterium
AGGCCCGCCACTACCCGCGGAAGAAGACCGAACGCCCCGCCGGACGCCCCAAAATCCGCACGGCCACACACGCCGAAATGCTGGCAGCACAGGCCCGGGGCTCGCCCAGAGCTCCAAATTACTTTGCGGCGTAGCATGCCATGCTTACGCGCCGTTGCGGAAGCATGCTTCCCAACGGCGGGAAGCATGGCACCGGACGCTCTGGCAAAGGTCCGCGGAATGGCCTAGACTTCTGCCAAGTGCTGTTCCGCAAAGCAAGAAGGGCAAATGGGACCATTTCGCATATCCGCCGTGAGTTTCCTGAACACCAGGCCGCTGATCTATGGCCTGGCTGAGCGGGCTATTGTGCGGCGCGACGTGCCCGCAAAGCTGCTGGAGCATCTTGAATCCGACCAGGCCGACGTGGCGTTGCTCTCGGCCATCGATTTGCAGCGCTCATCCGTGCCGCTGACGATCCTGCCTGCCGGTTGCATTGCGTCTTCCGGCGAGACGCTGACGGTTCGCGTCTTTTCCCGTGTAAAGGCGGAGCAGATTCGCCAGCTCCATGCCGATACGGATTCCCACACCGCCAGGGCGCTGGCCCAAGTGCTGTGGGCGGAGCGATTTGGCTGTGATCTCCGCATGCTCGATTACCGTCTGGGCCAGTCGCTGCCCTGCGACGCCCAGGCCGTGCTGCTGATCGGCGACAAGGTCGTCACCAGCCCGCCGCCGCTGCCGTACCAGTACGATCTGGGCCTGTTGTGGTCGCAGTGGACTCACCTGCCCTTCACCTTTGCCGTCTGGGCGGCTCGCCGCCAGGCCGCCAGCCAGGAATTGTGCGATCTGCTGAGCCAGTGCCTCTACCAGGGCCGGCAGCACATGGACGAGATCGTCCAGCTGGCCCAGCGCGAGCACCACTGGCCGGCTGAGTTGGCGCGGACGTACCTGACGCAAAACCTCGAATTCACCTTCACGCCGCGACACCGCGATGGCATGGAACGATTCTTTGGGCTGTGCCATGAGCATCGGTTGCTGGAGGCGGTCAGGCCATTGGACGTGCTCAATCTCGAATTGCGAAGTGCGGATTTCGAATTGAAAGGCCGTGGGGGTGAAGTTCTGACGCCGATGCCAGGCAATGCACTTCGAAATTCGAAACTCGAGATTCGCAATTCCTCATGACGGATCGCTTGACCATTCCGCAGGCCATGGAGCTTTACTCCCACGCCTCGCTGCACGAGCTGGGCGCGCTGGCCGACGCCGCGTGCCGGCGGGCGCATCCTGAGGCCTTCCGCACCTTCGCTATCGACCGCAACATCAACTACACCAACGTCTGTTGTTCGGGCTGCCGATTCTGCGCGTATTACGTCAGGCCGGAGTCCGAGCGGGCGTTCGTGCTGGATTGGCCGACGCTGCTGGCCAAGGTGGACGAACTGCACCGCGCCGGCGGCACGCACGTGCTGCTGCAAGGCGGGCTCAACCCCGAACTGCGCTTCGAGTATCACCTGGAAATGTTGCGGCAGTTGCGGGCAGCCTTTCCGCACATTGGCCGGCACGCCTTCAGCCCGCCGGAGATATGGTTCTTCCACCGCCAGTATGGCTTGGCCCTGGAAGACGTGTTCGAGCGACTGATCGAGGCGGGCTTGGAGTCCATTCCCGGCGGCGGGGCGGAGATCCTCTCTGACCGCGTTCGTTTGGCCATTTCGCCGCACAAGTGCACCAGCGAGCAGTGGCTCGGGGTCATGCGCCTGGCACATCAAATGGGCCTGTGCACCACGGCCACCATGATGTTTGGCCACGTCGAGACCGTTCAGGAACGGTTTGAGCACCTCTGCCGGCTGCGCGAATTGCAGGATGAATCGCTCTCAGCTGGCAAGGGCCGATTCACCGCCTTCATTGGCTGGACGTTTCAGTCCGGCTCCACGGAGCTGGCGAGCCACGCCGCCGAGGACGAAATGCACGTCGCGCCGGTGGAGTATCTGCGGATGCTGGCCATCAGCCGGCTGGTGCTGGACAACTTCGCCAACATCCAGGCCTCATGGGTGACGCAAGGGCCCAAGATCGGCCAGCTGGCCCTGTTCTACGGTGCCAATGACATGGGCGGGGCGATGATGGAGGAGAATGTGGTGGCGGCCGCGGGAACGGTATTTCACCTGTCGCCCGAGGAGTTGCGCCAACTCATCACCTCTGTGGGCCATCCGGCACGCCAGCGCGACCACCTGTATCGATTGATAGGCCCCAAGAACGCACGGGCTTGATCTTACCGGCCGATGATGGTATCGCATCGCAAGCAACCGTAGGGTGGCCCAGGGACGAATGCGGCGAGCCTGCCGGGCTTTGCGTCACGAGCTACAGCAAAGGAAAGCTATGAAAGATTCTCATGCGGTCATGGAAGCGATAGTTCTGCCGGGCAAATCTCCTACGCGCGTGGGCCTGATGGACTCGCCCTGGACCGAAGCCCTGACGAAGTGGACCACGCAGGGCTATCCCAAGGGCCCCGACGGCAAGCCCGTCGATCCCGTTGACCACTTCGGCTACGACATGTGCGGCGGGGGCGGCTGGTTCGACATCATGCCCATTCGCGGCCACAACGAGATCATCCAGGAGACCGAGGAGTGGAAGGTCGTCCGCAACGGCGCCGGGGCCGACCTGAAGTGGTGGAAGAACAAGAGCGGCACGCCCGAGCACATCAATTTCCGCATGACCAGCCGGGAGATCTGGGAGAGCGACTACCGCCCATACCTGCTGCAGCTGGATCGCAAGCGGGTCAACATAGAGGAGACGCGCAAGACGCTGGCCCGTCGGCGGGCCGAGAACCTGTGGACATCCTACGGCCATCTGTTCATGTGGGAGAACATGCGCGCGAGCATGGGCGACGTGTGCCTGTATGAGAGCATGCTGCTGGACCCGGGCTGGATTCACGACTATGGCCGGGTGTACACCGACTTTTTCAAGGCCCACTACAAGCTATTGTTCGATGAGGCCGGGCTGCCCGACGGCGTCTGGATGTACGAGGACATGGGATACAAGAACGCCACCTTCGCCTCGCCCGATCTATTTGGCCGGCTGATCTTCCCGTACTTCCGCGAGATGATCGAGTTCTTCCACTCCTACAAGCTGTCGGTGACGCTGCACTCCTGCGGCCTGGTCGAGCCGCTGCTGGACATGATAGTTGACGTTGGCTTTGACGGCCTAAACCCGATGGAGGTCAAGGCCGGCAACGACCCGCTGCGGATCGCGGCCAAATATAAGGACAAGCTGGCGTTTTATGGCGGCCTGGACGCGCGGGTTTTGGAGTCGCACGACAAGGCCCTGATCCAGCGCGAGGTATCGGCCTTGATCGAGGGCATGAAGAAGGTCGGGGCACGCTTCGTCTTCGCCAGCGACCACTCCATCTCCTCCAACGTTGACTACGCCGACTACCAGCACGCCCTGGAGGACTACCACAAGCACAAGATGTACTAACGGCAGGGCGTAGGGCGTAGGGCATAGGGAGAAGGGTGCAGGGCTCAAACGCTTTCGTCGAAGGCTTGCTGGCGAGCCCTTCTCTGTTTCCTGTGGCTACTTCGACTTGCCCGGGGCGAATTGCCGCCGTAGAATTTCCCGCTGCTCGGTGTCGATGATTGTGAAGCCTGTAATGCCGGTGACGCGCCGCGGAGGCGGGCGCTCTGGCGCCTGAAAAGGAAACGATGATGACGTCAATGAAAGTTGCTCTGGTGGCGCTGCTGATGTGTTCTTCATTTGCCTTGGCCGGGCCGGTGGTGGGTCCGACGGGCCCCAAGGATGACTTTGCCAACCCCAAGGCGGCCGCGGCGTCATTCTTCAACGCCATGGTGGCCGGCGACGAGGCCGCAACCAAGAACGCCACGCTCGGCACGAAAGAGCAGCAGGACATGATCGGGCCGATGATCCAGATGATGCAGGCCTCGCGCAAGCTCAGCGACGCTGCCAAGGCCAAGTTCGGCGAGGCCGATGTCCTGGCCGCCTTCGGGCCCGAGGTCGCCAACGGCCAGGAGAACATGAACAAGGAAATCACCAAGCTCATGGACGCCGATGAGACGATTGAAGGCACCACGGCCACCTTGACGCCCAAGGCCGAAGCGGCCTCGCAGCCCGCGTCGCAGCCGGCCTCGCGGCCCTCGACGCCGATGAAGCTGCAGAAGATCGACGGCAAGTGGAAGGTTGACCTGGCCTCGATGCAGGCCGGTGGCACGCCCACGCCGGAACAGTTGAAGATGTACCAGACCATGGCCAAGAATATCGAGCAGACGGCCGTGGAGATCGCTGCCGGCAAGTACAAGACGGCTGTTGATGCCCGCCAGGGCATGGTGATGTCACTGATGGCGGCGGTCCAGGCCGAACGCGGCGCGGCCACCAGCCGTCCCGCCGGCGAGCCCGGCGCCCCAGCCGCAGCCACCAGCGCTCCGGCCACCGAGTAGTGCCAGTACGGCGTGCAACTGGTTGCACGCGACTGACCGATGAAAAACGCAGGGTCCGCGGAACCTTCGCTTGGCGAGGGATCTGCGGACCTTATTGTTTGGAAACATGGCCGTTTATGTGTCGCGGGCGAGAGCCGCTTAAGTTTGCATGGCTACAGGTGGCACAGCCTTTCAGGCTGTGCCGCACAGGCTGGAAAGCCTGTGCCACCCGAAGCGTGTATACGCGCAAGCTTAAACCGTTCGATACGCCTGTGACACTCATTCACCGGGTTGCAATGCCTGCGGCTTGTCGTCTTTGGGCTTCTTGGTCAGCTTCAACTTCTCGGCTGAATGGTCAATGGCTTGAACGACCTCAGCGGCGGTCAGAGCCGCCTGCCAGCGCAGCGCCAGGCCCGAGCGTTCGTCGGGGTAGAACAAGTAATGACTGACGAGCGACAGGCCTTCCTGCCGTGCCGCGTCGATTGGCCGTGGCTGGGCGAAGAACATGTTACCCGCCAGCAGAAGCTGCTCGACGGCGGCCTGTTCCGCCGGCCAAGCCAGTGTCACGCCGAGTTGAATCTCGCCGCGGTCGATGAAGAAGACTTTCACTGACCGCCTGGGGCCGGGATGAACGTACAGGAACCGGAATGTCTCCAGCGGCGCGACGTGGGCGTACTCGGGCTTGTCGAATTCGTCCAGCCGCTTGAGCCGGGCTTTGAGGTTGGCCGCCTCTTCGTAGCGTTGCTGCGCCGCCAGTTCGCGCATCCTGCCGTCCATCTCGCCCCGCACATCGGCCCGTCGGCCGGCGGCAAAGTCGCACGCCTGGGTCACGGTCCGGCGATACTCCTCGATGCTGATAAGGCCCTGGCATGGCCCCGGGCAGCGCCCTAGTTGCCGGTACACGCACCCCCGGCCATGCGGGGCCGCCCGCAATTCATCCAGGCAGCGGCACAGGTCGAAGGCGTCTTCGAGCATCTCTAAGAATTTCTGCGCCGACCGGCCAGTCATGAACGGCCCGAGGTACCGCCCACCGCGCGTCACGTCCTGTGTGCGCGATAGAAACGGCGCTGCGGCCGCTACGTCGACCTGGAGAAACCACGCCCCCTGGAGGTTGAGTAGTTCGCGATACGTCTTGGGGTAGATCACGCGCGACAGTTGCCAGTAATGCCACAGCGCCTCGAAGTGGCTGTCGGAGAGTTTCCAGCGCAGCCGCGAGGAGATGGTCCGCAGGTCAGCTTGTCGGCTGGGCTGGTCGGGGTTTTCGGGCGCGGTGAGCTTGCTGCGCATCCGGGTGCGGACGCTGGCGGCCGATGCCAGCAGGATGGGTTCACCGCCGGAGCCTTCGAGCAGGAAGACGCCGCGGCGGTTCGGGATGGCCATCAGCGCCGGCAGCGACAGCGGGGCGTGAATCTCGCAATCGCCGTCAAATAGCGTTGCCCACAACGGCGTCGAACTTTGGCCAGGGGTTGTTTCCACGCCAGTAAACGCTTCCCGGTACAACGTGAAATCGGTGCCATGCTTCTGAGAAACCGTGCCATGCTTCTGAGAAACGGGTGCCATGCTTCTGCGTTGTGTGCAGAAGCATGTGACGCTCGGTGGTGCCATCGCCTGCATGCTCGCCACGCATGCTTCCGCATACAGCCACGACGCGGAAGCATGGCACCCGGCCAGGAGCGCTTGCCGCGTTCGCGTCCGATCAACTGACCAACTCGCTACAGGATCATGCCCGTGATCACGCCTTCGAAGACCATCTGGCCATCGACGAAGCCTTGCGTCTGGCAGACGCACCGCCGCTTGCCGCGCATTTCTAGCATCTTGCCCATCATGATCAGGCGGTCGCCGGGTTTGACCTGGCCGCGGAACTTCACGTCGGTCACGCCGCCGAAGCCCAGGAAGCCGTGCACGGTCTGCTGCGACAAAATGAAATAGCTGACCAGCTGGGCGGCGCACTCGATCATGAGCACGCCGGGGAACAGCGGCCTGCCGGGGATGTGGCCCCGGACCCAGAACTCGTCGGGCTTCAGGTCGCGAAACCCGGCCACGACCTGGTTCTCACGGTCCATGACCAGAATGCCATCGAGTTGTTCGAACTCAAAGCGTTGCGGGTTGACCTGGGCGATCTGCTCCTTGGTGGCAACGATCTTGCTCTGGTCGATCTTAGTGATGTCCAGAATCGCTTCGGGCGGCATACGGCATCGTGCTCCTGTTCTCTCGGCTTGGCTCACTTCGGGCACATCCGCAGACACGCCCGCGACTTCACATACCTCAGAATCCCACAGGATACACCATGCCCCTGTTCCGGCCAAGAGCCAATGGCGGGATGTCGTGCGCAAGATCGCGCCGCCCTCGAAGCGAGGGGGCGAAGAAAAGCCTGATTCTCCTAACTTGCTGCTCTATCAGTCGCTTGAGGCCAAATCGCGGCGGCGGCGCGGACATGCCCGTGCGCGCGAAGCCCGCGCGTCGGGCCAAGGTTGAGGAGACACGAATGAGCTTAGACCTGCAAAACTTTGGCGACGCCGACCTGACCGAAGAGTACATCAGCTACCTCATCGAGCAGGAGTCACTGGACGCGTACCTGCATTTCTCGCGGCTGTGGGAATATTTCCGCAACCCGATCCTGCCGGCCTCGGGGCTGACCGCCGACGCCCTCAACACCAACAGCCGGCCGTACTTCCAGGCGCAGGAAATGGGCCTGCCCGCCCGCATCACCGGCCTGCAGCGTTCCGCCGGCGGCGGGGCCGAGGTCACCGGCCTGGCCCGCAAGGAAGTCGTCATCGAGAACGACATTGCCTGGCGCGTCCAGACCATGATCGACTTCCTCTTCGGCAAGCCCATCAGCATTCGCAGCCTGGCCACTGACCCCGCTACGGCCGCGGCCATTGAATCTGTCATCACCAGCCTGATCGACGCTAACGGCGGCTCACGCTTCTTCCAGGAGTTGGCCTTGCTGGGCGCGATCTACGGCTTTGCCGATGTGGTGCTTCGCTTCCCGCCCGACTGGCCCGGCCAGTCGATCACACCCGCCTCGCTGCCTGCCCCACCGCCGGCGGGAGGTTCCGGGTCGGAGACGTCCGGCCCGGCCTCCTCGCCGGTCACTTCTTCCGTTGACCTGGCGCGAGCGGTGCATCTGGCGGGCCAGCTTGTCCTGGAGAGCGTCGAGGCGACGCGCATCCTGCCCGTGCTGGACGACAACGATTACCGCCACGTTCGCTACTGGGTGCAGTGCTATCGCAAGCAGGTGCCCGCGCTGCAGCAGGCCGAAGCGCCGAGCTTCTCCTGGGCCGGCGGCCGTGACGTTGCCCCGCGCACGGTCGAAGTGGTCGAGATCATCGGCCCGCGGTGGTGCCAGCGGTATGAGGACCGCCAGCTTGTCTGGGAAGGCCCCAACACGCTGGGCACGCTGCCGGTGGTTCACATTCAGAACGTCAGCCTGCCGGGGAGCTACGAAGGGCTGTCGGATGTCGAGCCGCTGCTGCCGCTGCAAGATGAACTGAACACGCGGCTGTCGGACCGCGCCTGCCGCGTCACGTACCAGTCGTTCAAGATGTACCTGGCCAAGGGCATCGAGGACTTTCTCCAGCGGCCCGTGGGCCCCGGCCAGATGTGGGCCACGCACAACATGGAAGCGTCGATCCAGGAATTTGGCCACGA
The DNA here is from genome assembly GCA_903892515.1 of uncultured Planctomycetota bacterium. Lineage (GTDB taxonomy): Bacteria > Planctomycetota > Phycisphaerae > SM23-33 > SM23-33 > CAITIS01. The sequence goes on from CAITIS010000010.1 coordinate 8,046, forward strand.
CGGCGGCTCGCCCAGCGAGGACGTGCACATCGAGCACGTACGCCAGGCGCTGGACAAGGTTTCGGGCGTCAGTCCGCTGGCGGCCGGGCTGGTCAAGGGCGCCGTCGGCAACCTCAGCAGCGCCACGGCCTTGAAGATGCTGCTCTCGGGCCTGCTGGCTCGGACGGAACGCAAGCGCACCACCTACGGCCAGGGCATTGCGCAAATCGTCGAGCTGACGCTGACGGCCCTGGACCGCCTCGGGGCGCTCCGCACGAAGCCACAGGACCGGCGGGTGGAGATTCATTGGCCCAGCCCGCTGCCCGAGGATGAGAGCCAGCGTCTGGCCAACGCCCAGATCAAGGCCGCCCTGGGCGTGCCGGCCGAGCGCATCCTGGCCGAGCTTGGGTACGACCGGCAGGTGGCAGAGCAGGCGTAGCAAAGTGCGAATTACGAATTGCGAAGTTCGAGTTGAATACGTGTCGGCCTCATCGGCGACAGTGCTGTAGGCGGGCAGGCTTGCCTGCGTTCGCTGGCCGTGCGTCGCATTCGTCCGCAGAACCCTTCGCAACATCGCGAAGGATGCGGACCCTACGGGCTCAATTCGCAACTCGCAATTCGAACCTCGAAATTTGGCAGCGTCATCAAACACTGAAAGGATACGAGACATGCAGCAAGAGAGAACCATTGACCCGTCGGCCGAGGCGCAGAACGCGTCGGCCTCAGCGGCCGCTGAAACCTCGCCGTCGCCGGAGACATCGGACAGGCACGTGCCGATTTCCGAGGCCATTCGTCATCGGCGCAGGGCTCAGCAGGCCGAGGTTCGGGCCAAGCAGCTCGAGCAGCAGGTGGCGGAAATGCAGGCGCAGTTGGATGGCCGGAGCGAGCAGCTCGCCACGGCCGAGGCGCAGCGCGACGAGATGCAGCACCAGTTCGACGAGCAGCGGCTCAAGGGCACTGCTCAGCGAATCCTTTTGCAGTCGGGCGTGTCGGACTTAGAGACGGCCATGCTGCTGCTGGAGCGGCGCGTGGCCATGCAGGACGAGACCGACGAGCCGGCGTTGCAGCAGGCCGTCGAGCAGCTGCTGGCCGACAAGCCGTTCCTGCTGGGCGGTTCGATGGGCGCGGGCCGGACGGCCTCGCCACGGCTGAAGGCATCGGGTCCGACGGCCAAGCTGGCCCGGGCGGCGGCCCAGGCGGCCCGCACCGGCAACCGGCGCGACATCGCCGAGTATCTGCGTCTGCGTCGCCGCAGCGCGACGTAGCGGTAGGGCGGGCAGGCCTGCCCGCGTTCGCTGGCTGTACGTCGCACCCGTCCGCAGAACCCTTCGCAACAGCGCGAAGGAACCTGCGGACCCTACGGGCAACGCCGCAGCGTGACGTAACGCCGCGCGCGGTTGCGCCACTTGCGATACTTTCGGCCGGTAGTAGAGCGGGCAGGTCTGCTCGCGATGTTTCACAACGACATCACACACACCAACAAGGAGAAGGTACACAATGGCATTTACCGGCAAATCAACGTATTCGGCCATGGACTCGGGCAAGCACATCGAAGTGGCCGAGGACGTGTCCGACATCATCAGCGTCGTCAGCCCGTACGAAACGCCGCTGCTGGACCACCTGGGCGACGCCGTCCGTCCGGCCATGAGCACGTATCACGAGTGGCTGGAGGACGAACTGCTGCCCAACAAGGACGCGGTCAATCAGGTCAGCTTCACCAACGCCCAGACCGACGCCACCTTCGTGGTCGATCACGTCGATCGTTTCCGCGTGGGCGACCAGGTTCGGCCGGTCGGCAGCCGCGAGTTGCTGCTGGTCACGGCCGTGAACACCGGCGGGGCGTCCATCACGGTCGTGCGCTGCTACGGTGGTTCGGCCGCCAGCAGCCTGGCCAACGACCAGGTGCTGCACATCCTGGGCAACGCGGCCTTAGAAGGCGACGACGCCCCCACGGCCCGCTTCACCAACCGCAGCCGCAGGGGGAACTTCACGCAGATTTTCACCGCCCCGGTCCGCGTCTCGGGCAGCGACCTGGCCGTGCGGAAGCTTTCGGTCTCCGACGAGCTGGACTTCCAGAAGCAGGAGCGGCTGCGTGAACTGCTGCGCGATCTCGAAGCCACGGTCATCAACGGCACCAGCCCCTCGGCCACGCCCGAGGGCAGCTCGACCGTCCGCCGCACCATGAAGGGCATCGTCTCGCACCTGAGCACGAACGTGTTTTCGCCCAACGTCGATGGCTTCCCCAACGACGCCGACCTGACCGAGGCCCAGCTCAACCTGGCCCTGCGGCTGATCTGGGAGAACGCCTCCAGCCGCATCGACACCATCGTGGTGAACGGCTATCAGAAGCGCCGCATCAACGGCTTCATCACCTCCGGCCGGACGTACGGGCCCACCGACAGCGGCTACCGCGACCTGGTCAGCGTGTACGAGTCTGATTTCGGCGTTTGCCGCGTGATCCTCAGCCGCAGCGTGCCGGCCGATAGCATCCTGCTGCTGGACAGCAGCCGCCTGGACGTGCTGCCGCTGGCCGGCCGCAGCTTCCACTACAAGCCGCTGGCCTCCACCGGCGACTACGAGGCGGGCGAGCTCATCGGCGAGTACACGCTGGAGCTGCGCAACGAAGCGGCCCACGGCATGATCCACGGGCTGGACATCGCTTAACACCGCGCCTGGGCGGCTACCCCCAAGGCCTCCTGACATGGTCATCCACGCCGCCTGTGCGGTGACCATGTTCAAGGGTTCAGCATGGTCATCGCAACGGCGCGAATGACCATGCCACCTGCCGGGGCTTTGGGGCGCCAGGAGTTTCGTCTCACCCACCGGTGGCGGGTCACTGATCCGCCACCGGTAAAGGGGCGGCCTTCATTACGCTCGATTGGATGGTGAAACATGAATAATGCGACAACCGACCGCGACCTGTTGATCTTGGAACCGCTGCTGTACGTCGATCCGTTCCTGTCCGTTCAGACGCTGTGCGGCGGCTCGGACGGCCACTTGGCCGCAACCGCCTTCTCATCGACGGCGTGCGACTTCCAGGCCGCCGGCGTGCAGGCGGGCATGGTGCTGTGCGCGTGGGCCGGCGGCCGAGAGCCGATCGCCTATGAAGTGCTGGCCATCGCCTCGGCGCACGCGCTTACCGTGTCGATGCTGCGGGAGCAGCCCGACGGGCCGGCCTTGCCGCCGGCGGCAGTGAGCGGGGCGCTGTCTTTCCGCGTCCACACATACCGGCCGCAGTTGCTGTCGGTGGCGCAGCGGATCCTTGAAGGGCTGCATCGCGCCGACCAGGCCGACGTCGACTTAGCCAGCGCGGGCGATTCCCCACGCTTCCGACAGGCCGTGGCGCTGGGGGCGGCTGCGGACATCTTCTCCGCCCGCGTTGTCAGCGGCGCTGCCGACGACGTGAACGCCCAGAAGGCGCAGCTCTACCGCGGCTTGTTCGACTCGGCCGTCGAGTCGTTCCAGCTCGCATCCGCCAGCGGCCCAGCCGCCGGCACCGGCAACGTGCAACTAAGGAGGGCCTAGCATGTCCGACAAAGCCGGGGCCATCCTGGATGACCTGCGTAACACGCTCGACGCCACGGGGGCGTTTGCGTCGGTGAGCATCGGCGCGGGCATGAGCAATCGCTTCCCGCGGGCCGAACTGGCCTTCAAGGCCGTCGAGCCCGTGGACAAGGACGAGTCGCCCGACTTGCGTCGGCTTCGCGTCGGCCTGACGATTTACGCCCACTGCGCCAGCCTCGAAGCCATCGGGTTGGTGCTGAGTTTGGGCGAGACGGCCCGCCTGACGCTGGCCCAGGACGTGTTTCGCGGCGGGCTCTGCCGCCACCTTTCGTCGGGCGCGGCCACCGAGTTTGGCCCGCTCTTGCTGGATGGTCCCTGCCGGCCGCCGCTGGTGGCCCTGACGACCGAAATCCGCTGTCACTTCGAGGAATGACATGCCCGCACTTGGCCCCATAATCCAGGTTATTTTCGCCGGCCAGCCAATCGGCAGAGTCCTTGGCCTGCACGTGACCCGCTCTTGCCAGGCCAACCCCGCCGGGCCGGCCGATCAACCCTTCGCAACCAGCGTTCAGACTCACCAGCCCACGGCCCGCGCCGAACTGACCCTGCGCGACCTGCCGGCGGTGGACGGGCTGGCACTGGGGGCATCGGGCAGGCTGGAGATCACGATCGCGCCAACGGAAGCTGAGCAGGCCCCGCGGCAGATCGCCATCGACTCGGCCGTGCTGGTCGGCCAGGAATTGCAGTTCGCCCAGGACAAGCTGGCCAGTGCCCGCTTGACCTTCCTGGGCCAGTCGCCCGACGGCACGACCGATCCCTATTCCGCATCGGAGGTCCACTCATGAGCACATTGGACGGAACAAACGTCTTTTCCTCCGGCCCGCACAGCGTTCACGGCGGGCCCTGGCAGCGCGAGCTGGTTCGCCGCGGCTTTAGCGGCATCGACGGCGAACTGATCGTCGATCTGGGCCAGCGTGGCCGCAGCATCGTCCAGACCGGGCGCTTGCAGGCGGCCGACATGGCGGGCCTGTTCGCCCAGCTCAGCGCCATCCGCGTCTTTCAGGACGGCCAGGAGCACACGCTGGACGCCGGTGCGGCCGGTCCGTCAGCACGCGTGGTGATCGAGAGCTTCAAACCCGGCCCGCTGCTGGCCGGCCGCGGCTTTTTCTGCGACTACGAAATCACGTACCGGCAACCGGCATGACCACCTGGGCGACCGACAACATCTCAGACCTCGTCGCCCAGGCTTGCCCGGGTGGCTGGGTCGTGCGGTTTGCCTCCGCCAACGCGGGCCTGTGCCACCAGCTTTACCTCAATGGCCACCTGGAAGACTACAGCCAGCGGCCCGAGCAGCGTGAACTCTTCTGTCGCGACGCCGGCGGGGTGATGAACCTGGCCGTCGTGGCCGTCGAGTTCGGCGCGCGGGCACAGGACATCTCGGGCGAACTGGGCCTGAGCCCGCCGAGTTGGCTGTTCGTGCGGCGGGTGGCGCGGTCGATGACGCTGCGCCGCGGCGACGTGATCGAGTTGCTCTGGGACGCCGGAACCGGCACGCTGCTGACTTGGCCGATCCTTGCGCAGGAGGCCTGGCCGGTGTGGATGAGCCGCACGGGTATGGGCGAGGACGCCTTTGGCCAGGGGGCCTTTGGCGGCAGCGGCGCAGACGGCGAGCCCATCGTGCTGGAATGGCCGGTCTCACACAGCGGCACGTACCGCTTCGTCATCCGCACGCGCGATTCGCTCGGGCAAACGGCTGACGGGCCGGTCCTTATCTTTACCGCCAGCGTGCCGGCCGGCGCGGCTAAGACCCTGGGCGCGGCCGCGTTCGATCCGGCCACCGACACCCTCACATTCTCGTTGAGCTAGGAGCTCATCCAATGTGTCGCGGGCGTCTCGCCCGCGAGCAAGGGCGTTGAAAGCCAAATTCAACACGGGCGAGACGCCCGTGACACGCATGGCTGAGACGGCCATGTCACGAAGGAGTCACCATGGCAGAGCTATACCCCTCCGATGCCGATCTGGCCGCCCGCAGCGGCAGCAGCGACAGCCGGCAGGAAGTTCTTTTTCCGGCCATCGGCGAGTCGCCGTACTACCTTAGTTTCTACAAGATGCTCTACCGGCTGTTGGACGTGGCCGAACTGGCCGGGCAACTCCGCGTGTACCAGGATGGTCCGCTGAGCTTCGGTGTCCGGCCGGGCGGCTTCGCCGATGGCTCGTCGGTCGTGCAGTTCGCCGGCGCCACCGGCCAGGCGCTGACCGACAACTCCGCCAACTCGATTTGCCTGCTGGCCGACGGCACGCTACACGTGAGTGTGAGCGGCTTTCCCGACCCTTCGCTCCAGGGGCACCTGCCGCTGGCCGTCATCACGACCGCGAGCGGATCGTATGGTCACGGCGACATAGTAGATTGTCGCCAGCGTTCGGCGTTTGCGCCGCTGTCAGGGCAGTCGGCGGCCCAGGCGGCCGAACTGGTCAGCGGCGAGGTGACCAGCCTGCACCGGCATGACCAGGCCGGGCTCCAGGACGCGGCCGTGACTGCTGCCAAGCTGGGCTACGCCACCGACGCGATCGTCGTGGTGCAGCATGGCTTGACGGACGAGGAGAACGGCCTGAGCCTGCTGGGGGCGTACGCGGCGGCGGGGCAGCTTCGCCCCAACGGCAGCGACCTGGGCGAAACCAACCGCGCTTGCGTGCTGTTGCCGCCGGGCGTGTACAACCTGCCTGTACAGACGGGCGCGCCGGCCATGTTGCTCGATGCCGAATACGTCGACCTGGTGGGCATGACGCCCTTTGACCCGGACGCGACGGTGGTGACCTCGCCGGGCGGCAGCGGCAAAGGCGAAACGATCTGCCAGGTGGCCGTCGATACTCGCCTGTGCAACTTCTCGATCCGCAACGATGGCGTCGCCGCGGGCAACCACGCCTTCACGTTCAACGGCGACCCGGGCAACAGCAACTCATCGTCGCAATATCGACTCATGCGTTTTGCGGTGACAACACCCAGCTTGACCAGTTGCGCCGTGTACGCGCTTGTGAACATGGGTGGAACGTGGGAGAACTGCCGATCAGGCAACTATGGCTGGCGGCTGGCAGCCAACGCCATGCTGGCGGCCACGATGACCGAATGCATCGCCGGCACCGACTCCTTCACGAGCGATCAGGCCGGGACATCAGTGGCCGGCTCGTTCTCACGCTGCTCGGCCGCGATGCGATCCTTCGGCGGGGGAGCCACGACGGGCTGCGACTGCTACAGCAATTTCACCGACTGCACCGCCTCCGACAACAGCTTCGCGCTGGGCAAGGCCTTTACCGGAACGGCCAAGCGCTGCACGGGCGGGTCCAACTGCTTCGGCGGCTATGCCGGCAGCGGCCAGAACTACGGCATCTTCATGGGCTACGCTGAAGACTGCACCGCCAGCGGCAATTCCTTTGGCGGCGGACATGCCTCGGCCATTTGTTCAGGCAAGCTGGTCCGCTGCCGCAACGTGGCGATGAGCAACCCGGTGTACCTGACCGGGGCGATTGTGAGCGGCTGCGACTTCAAGGTCACCACCAGCAACCGGCACTGCCTGGTGCTCAACGACTCCAACAGCCGGCTGTACGACTGCACGCTGGTGACGGCCTCAGGCAGCGGCGTGAGCGTATACGCCACGGCCAAGGACATCGTCGCCGCTCATTGCCGCGCCAACACGGCCTTTGCCCTCAACGGCGGCAATGACGTGCTGGGTGCGGCCGGCTGCAACGTCATTCATTCGGCCATCACTCTGTAGAACTGCTTTGGGGTTCTCACAGACGCAGCAAACAGGAGGTCCGGCAATGAGTCTGGCAATCTACCGCGGCATAGGTTCATCAGCGGCCGTCGACTGGAGCAGGGCCGTGGCCACATTGGCCGGGGCCCAGACGAGCGTCCAGCTCGGGCATGACTTTCCCGGCCAGGTCGTGGCCTATGCCCTCAGCGACACGGGCGGTCCGCCGGCGATCTCGGTTCGTCTGGTCCTTGTCGATGAGTACGGCCAAGTGCTGCCGGTGCTGGACCGGCCCAGTGACCTGTGCCTGGACGCGGGCCTCTCGGGCTGGCGGCTCTCCTGGCGGCTCAGCGTGAGCGAAGGTTGTGATGAACCCGAGCAATTCGAGGTGCTGCGCGACGACGGGGCGGGCTTGGTGGCCGTGCTGTCGCTGGCGGCCGAAGGACCCGGGAGCGACTACCGGGTCGATCTGACGGGGCAGACCGCGGCTCGCCGATGGGCCGTTAGCGCCAAGAAAGGCTCTTACGCCGGCCCGCTGAGCCTGCCACTGATCGTGCCGCAAGGCCAGCCGGTTCCGCCGGTGATCCTGTAAGAAGCGGCGTGATGGCCGGCCGCATTCGTCATGATCGGCTGCATTCGTGGCACAGCCGCCCTCGGCTGTGGCTTTGGCGACCTAATAGACGTCCTGTCGCGCGGCTCACGTCCGACGGTGAAACTCAGTGAAACCCACGGGCGAGACGCCCCTGGGACCCATGGCCGAGACGGCCATGCCACGGGAGAAACCATGCAAACAATGACCATCACATCTCAAAGCGGCCATGTCGTGCGGGCCGAGGGCTTCATCGTCCGCGTCGACGGCCAGATTCGCCGCGACATTCACCCGCTGCGGATCTCCTTACGCGCAGGCCCGGATTTCGGCCAGGCGGAACTGGTCATGGGCAATCCGCTGTGTCGGCACTTTCACGAACTGGCGGCCCTGCCGGCCGTCGGCAGGGGCGTGGTCCTCTCCAGCGCCCAGGCCGACCAGGCCGTGCTGGAGGGCGTCATCAGCGAGCATCACGCCTTCGCCGGCCAGGAGCAGGACGAGCTGCGCATACAGGTGCGGCACGTGCTGGGCGAGCGGCTGGGCGGGGCGCTGTGGGGCCGCTACCAGCAGAACGAGGGCCAGGCCGCGTTCGTGTATTACGGCCAGTGCACTTTCAACGACGAGGCCGCCGGCCTGGCCAGCGACTCGACCTTCTCGCTGGGGCGCGGGCAAAGCCGCATCTTCGCTCCGCCGGGCAAAGGCCGCTTGTGGTCGGTGGCGGACATCCTGTGCTATCTGCTGATATGTCACGCCCCATCCAGCGTGCCATTGCCGGATCTGTCAGAGTTAGCCGCGCTGGCGGGCGACATCTATCCACCATCGCTTCCGCTGACGGGCCTGAGTCTGGGCGAGGCCCTGGCCAAGGTGGCCCAGCACGCGGGCTTGATATTGACGGGCCGGACCGGCGGCCTGGGCGGCCAGCCTGACAGTTACATCTGCTTCCAACGCACGGGCGCTGGCCGGCGGCGGAGCGTGTGCCTGCAGATGCCCGGCCAGAAGCTCTCGCTGGCTGGCTCAAACCTGTGGAAGGCGCGGATCGCGCTGCATCGCCGCACCGGCCAAGCTGGCGTCTTGCTGCTGGGGGCGCCACGCCGCTACGAATCGACCTTTACGCTGCAAAAGGGCTGGGATCCGGCCGTCCAGAGCAGCGACTACAACCGCTTTGTCCGCAGCCGGCAGAACTCGTGGGACAACGTGGCGTACGTGTTTCGCCGCTGGGTGCTCAACGAAGGCGGGCTGTACGACGACGCTCCATATAACCTGCCGGCCTGGAACTCCTCCTCGATCAGTGAGCAGGATTTCTTCCTGCGCGTGCCGCGACGGTTCGAGCCCTGCCTGTCGGTCGATCCGGCCGGCGCTACGCGCGGCATCGTCGTCGAAATCAGCACCGACTCGGGCCAGAGCTTTCGCCGCTACGGTGGGCCGGTGCGCATCGCGCACGATCAATGCGCGGTCGTGCTGGCTGATGACACGCTGCCCTCGGAGTATTTCCAGGCGGCCCTGGCCGGCACGGCCCAGGTGCGCGTAACGGCCACCGTGGCGGCCGATCAGCGGCTGTATTACTACATTCCCGGCGATGCCGATTGCGGCGTGAGGGTGCTGGGATTCCCGCAGGCCCGCTGGGACCAGGTGCATGCGGCCAGCATCTTTGTTGGTCAGCCGGATGCGCTGCAGCGCGACGATGCCGCGCGGCTCGAGCAGATCGCCCAGACGCTCCGCCGCGCCAGCAACAGCTTAGAGGCGCACGTGAGCCTGGCCTGGCTGGACTGCCTGTGGCAGGTCGGCGACAAGGTCCAGGCCATTGACGGCAGGGGGCTCGACCTGGGCGGCCCGGCCGGCCAGATGCCGCTGGTCCACGCCATCGATCACGACTGCCAGAACTGCCTGACCGCACTTACCATCACGGGGTGAAACATGTCGCAAACGCATTATGACGCCCTGGGGCACTGGGCCGAAGCCTCGGCCTGCCAGGGCTCCCAACTCGTCCGCATCCTTTCCTGCCAGCAGTACAACCGGTACCTGGCGCATCCCATCGGCTTTACCTCCGACGGCAGCACGCTGTTGCTCTCGGGGGCCGACCTGAGCGTGACCAACCTGGCCGAGCCGGCCAACGCCGCCGGCACCGTGCCGGCCAATACCGACGCCCTGGCCATCGACGCCGGCGGACGCTGGATCGTCTTTGTCCGCAATGCCGCCCCGTCATTGGCGGTTGGCTTTGTGGGCAAGGTCATGACCGTCGCGGGCTCGGCGCACTACATCGTGCATGAGCAGGTTCTCCAGAACGGCGCGTACCACGACAAGGCCGGCGCCGCTGACATCTCGGCCGACAACCTGGCCGAACTGACGCTGGGCCCCGGCGCGGCGGTGGACGTGGGCACCTTCGTCAGCCTGCAAGGCATTCTCGATGGCGGCAGCCCGCCGACGTTGCGGTACGTCTTCGACCATCCCCTGTACGCAAAGTACCTCAACTAACCATGAGCTACCAACCCAACTGGACGCAAGGCGATGGCGGCCGGCTCTCCCCGGGCAAGCACTGGGTGCGCGACGACGATCTGCTGGACATCGCCCGCGAACTCAACCGGCGGCGCAACCTGGGCTATGTGAACAGCCAGTCCATCGACAACCAGGTGGCGCCGGGCCTGCTGGCGCGGCTGTACACCATGCAAGGCCTGTCCGCGCCGCCCTTCGACAGCCTGCGGAAGGCGGCCATGGACATCCTGTCCATGCCGGCGGGGCTGTCGGGCGGGGTGCCGGCCTCGCCCGCAGCGGTGGAGTGGCTCTGGCCCGATGCCGGCGCGGACTATGGCAAGACGATCGTCGCGAGCATGCCGCAGGCTGGGCAGGTGGAACTGCTGGCCAAGCTCAACACGCCCTCGGGCTGGACGGATCCGAATCTCGCCGGCCGGTACATCCGCGCCGTCCACGTCAACGAGCTGCGCTGGTGCATGGAAAAGGTCTGCCGCGGGCGGTGGCGGCTGCCGGTGTATTCCATCGCCGGCATCATTTCGGTCATGCCCGACAGCGGCTGGGTGGGCGGTATCGTGGCCCGGAACGTCTACAGCGAGGTGCGGGCGATGGCCCACGTGACCATGTGCGGCGACGGCGAATTCGGCGGCCTGGGCCAGGGGCTGATCAATGTGAACGTCCTGCCCAGTTCGCTGCTGCACGTCACGGCCGATCAGCCCTGCACCATCGGCGTCTACCAGCTTCTGCGCCACATCGATTTCACCGGCAACCCGCCATCGTGGAGGTGGTACGACCCTGACGGGGGCTTGGAATGGACCTCGCCCGGGGGGCTGGGCGGCGGCGACGCGGCGTTCCTGGGGCAGGTGACCATACCGGCCAACGGCCTGGGCACCATCAGCACCGCGGCGCTGACGGGAGCCCTGCAAAACATGGTCGACGGCCAGGAATCCAACTTCATATTCGCGCGCGTCGATTCCAGCTACGCGGCGGCCGCCTTCACCGCCGAAGCGGCCGTGGACTTTGAATTGACGTCCTGATGACAGGGACTTTGAGTCGACGTCCTGATTTGGGTGCGATGGCCTGACTCGCCCGAGCAGAGTGAGGACGAGGCTGGCCATGTCCGACCGGCATAGGTAGAGCCGCAACGGCGCGGCTCAACCTATGGCACCCTGCTGAAGAACTCGTCTTCTCTGGCCTCTGGCCTCCGACCTCGCACCTCTTCCAGAAAGGAGAAACAATGACCGCACCCTTTAGCGACCTGGCCAGCCTTGGGGCGGCCGGAATCATGGGCACGATGTGGCTGTGGGAACGCCGCAACAGCCGGCAGCGCGACGAGCAGCTCACCGACAGCCACGACCGCATCACCCGCGATGAGCAGCGGCTTTCCAGCCTCATCGAGGTGGTCGAGCACAACACCGAAGCCCTCACGCGTTTCACCGAAACCCAGACCCACGTGCAGACGGCCCTGACCGATCTGCGGGAGGAGATCAAGAATGGACACAAGGCGGCGTAGTTTGATGGTTGCGACACTCCTGGCCGCGCTGGCTGGCTGCACCAGCCCGCCGGCCACGCTGGAACTCGTGGGCGTAGCCCAAAAGGCCCTCTCTGACGCGCGGGTGTATCAGGATCAGCGGCACCAGGAGGCGATGGGCAACCTGGACAGCCTGGCCTCATCCATGGACGCTGCCTTCGACGCCGACGTGCGGCTGGTGGCCGCCGGCGGTATAACCGCCCCCGATGGCAAGGCCGTGGCGCTGACGCCGGAGTGGGTCATCTCGGCCCGCAAGGGCTACGCGGCCGGGCGGGACACGCTGACGGCCCAGCGGCAACGCATGGAGAGCGGCCACTCGCAACAGCAGGACAACCTCTCGGCCGCCGCCGAGGCGCTCGACCTGGCCAAGGCGTTGATTATCCAGTCCTCAGTACTCAATGAGCAGGCGCGGCATATCCTCATGAGCCTGCAAGGAAAGGCGAATCCATGAGCGGACAAACCAGTGGTAGCGAGCAAACCGTCGAGCAGATCGTGCAGCAGGCCGTGGGCCAGAGTTTTGAGCAGTGGGCGAGTCAGCACCCCGCTCTCGCGGCCGTCATCGACCGCGTCCGCGTGACGGATATTACCGTGGCCTCACTCCGCAACAGCCCCGAATACCGCCAGGCCGTGGCCGACTACACCCAGGGCGTGACGGAACTGAACCTGTTGTCGCAACTAATAAAGCTGGCCGGCCCGATCCTGGTCGGGCTGCTGGCGTAGGGCAAGTTTCCAACAGGCCATATCGAGAGCCGCTTATTTGCGCCCAGTGTCATTCGCCAGAAAGGAAGAATCGTAATGAAGCACGACCATGATCTCGCCGCCGCAATTCGAGCGCGTGTCGCGCCGGAGGGTATTTGGACACTGGGCGGTGCTGCGCAAAAAAGATTGTCGGACTCGCTGAGCCGTTTGCCCAAGAAGGAAGTCTCCGAGGACGAACGGCGATACCCGACGAGCCCGGAGGGACTTCGGGCCTTCCTGGATGGTTTCTTCGCCCGCCACTATTTCCAGGTCAAGATAGCTTGGTCGAATACTTTGCCAGCCCAGCCTTCGAATTAGGCGTGCAACGAGGCGCGATCCATGTCGCGGATGTTGGGAGCGGCCCGGCAGTCGCATCTCTCGCTATCGCAGATTTGGCGGCTGCCGCGATGGACGCCATGAGCAGTGCTGGCACGCTGCGAGGAAACAGTAGGATCACCATCCACTGCGTTCTAAATGACACCTCCGAGGTATGCCTCACCGAAGGGCGTCTCCTTCTGGAAAAGTACAATCGAGCGGGAAATGGACGAGTCTCGACTGGGCGAATCCTGCCTCTGTCGATTCCCTTCCCGACGAGCAACACGCACTTTCGCCGCATCGCCCGCATGACATCTCCCTACGACATTTGTTGCCTGGGATATGTTCTGACTCCGTTGTCCGAGCAGATGGGCGCTGACGGAACCGCGGAGGCGGTTTGCGTACTGTCGCAAGCAGGGAGTCTAAACGGCGGTCGGCTGCTCCTGACACAGGATAGATTTCGTGAGGATCTGCATCGTCAGATCTGCCGCGAGATAGGTGTGTCGGCCGAAATGGCCGAACTCAAACAGCGGGTCTATGACAGCCAGAATCAGAACTCCGAGCACACGTACAGGTACTGTCGATCATGCACACCGACGTCCGAGGTGGTCGCGGCCAATTCGACGGTGGCGGTTGTCTAGAGCGTAAGTATTATCCGCTACGGCGTCTCGATGAGGTTCTGTTTACAGCACTTCGCGGGGACGCCGTGGCGGCGGCAGATGGCCAGCAGCCGACCGGTCACGTCGGATTGAACTGCCGGGGGCAGGCGCCAGCTTCCGCCGCGGAAGGTCAAACGTTCTGGGGCGGCGACGAATTCGTAAAGCGACCGCATGCGTCGCATGACAGGGGAAAGCTGCCGCATTCGAGGCTGGACGATCTTTGCCGGCGAATAAACGACGTGCTGAACACCGGCCTCGCGGGCAAAGGTGACGAGTTGTTCCAGGTCGTCGAGCGTTTGCGGGAGCGGCAGCCCGAAATCCTGATAGGTCGCGGCCGGCGCGGTCTTTCCGGACAAGGGCGAGCTGGGAAACAGCGGGTCGATTCTGAGCACAACCCTCACGCCTTCCCGGCAAAGCTGGCGAATGCTCTCGGTTCGATCCTGTATGCTCGGTGCGCCTGAATCGTACAGTTGCCGGGCATCCTCGCGCCAGAACGCGAGGCTGACTTCGATGAGGAACTGCGCTCGGGACGAGTCGAGCTTGCGGAACAGATCAACGCACCCCGACTCCACAGCCAGCCGCGGGTTCTTCGTCAGCACAACAACGCTGGTGAACCTTCGGCGGTGGGCGAGAAGTTCTTGTAGCGCCAGGCGGGTGTGGCCCGCGGTCGCCTCCAACGGCTGGAACGGGTCGGTGCTGTTGGACAGATGGATTGGCGCAGAGGGCACATCGAAACGTTCCAGGTCGGCGAGATCTTTCTCGAGCAACTTGGCGAAATCGCGTTTCACGTCAGGGTGGGGTAGCTCGTAAGCGGCGGCGTAACAGTATTCGCAGGAGTGTGCACAGCCGGTGTAGACATTTATGCAGTACCGATGGCCGCTGGAGAAACTGTGCTGGTTGGCAAACGGGCAGTACCACTTGATGACGCGTGGCCGGGTCGGACTGAGAACGGACTTCTTCGATCCGTGGGGCAGAAAGTACATCGCCAGGGCAGTCTGCTCTTGCGGTGGCTTGTCTTGCCAGACTGGCGCGTATTGTGGATCGACTCGGCTGGCCAGCGCCAAGCCTTCTTCGCTGGTGTTGTGGTTGAATAAATCCATACTTGCCAGGCAGAATCCTAGCAAATGGCCGGGCGATTCGCCACCACGCCCGGTGACAGCGGCCATGCTCCCTGCCGCAACACAAGATTGTCGACCTTTCCCTGACAGGGCCGCTGCCCCTTTTCCCACCGCGGTCTTGGCGATAACATCGTCTTATGCGAGTCATCGTTACAGCCGGGCCGACGCGGGAGTATATCGACAGCGTCCGCTTCATCACCAACGCCTCCAGCGGCAAGATGGGGTACGCCTGCGCGGCTGCGGCCATGAGGGCCGGCCACCAGGTTACGCTCATCACCGGGCCGGTGAGCCTTTCGCCGCCGGCGGGCTGTGGCGTGATCCGCATCGTCTCGGTGGAAGAGCTCCAGGCCGCACTGGCCGAAGAATTCCCCATCGCCGACCTGCTGATTATGGCCGCGGCAGTGGGGGACTTTACCGTGGCCAACCGCACCCCGCACAAGATCAGCCGCAAGGACGGCCCGATTACGATTCAGCTCGTGCCCACGCCCGACGTGCTGGCCGGCGTGACGGCCAACCGCCGAACCGGCCAAGTGATCGTCGGCTTCAGCGTCGAGGACCGGCACGACCAGGCCAAGGCCCGCCAGGAAATGGCCGACAAGCGCTGCGACTTCATGGTGCTTAACGGTCCCTCGGCCATGATGGCCGACGAAAGCGAAGCGTGCATCCTGAGCCCCGCCGGCGTGGTGCTCCCCTGGCAGCGGCGCAGCAAGCAGGAATTGGCCGAGCAGGTCGTGGGGCTGCTGAAACGCTAGGAAACCGCACCGGCCCGCGTGCAACCAGCTGCACGCCCTACGAGCGGGTGCCACGGCTGCGGAGTTTGCAGCCGTGCGAACACACCTGCAAACGCCGCAGGTGTGGCACCCTGGCAAAGTTGATGCATGGCCAGCCCAACGGCGGGCTGACCATGGCACCCGGCACCCAGCCGGTGTGGCACCCGGCAAAGCAAACGGGTGGGCCTCGCAAACGGCGCTCGACCTGGCCTACGTTCTGTCTTTTCTTCCCGCCCGGCCGTACAATGCCCGCACCAAAGACCACAGCCGAGGGCGGCTGTGCCACCTAACTGCAAGCGACATCCATTATGACTGACATCCTCATCACCAACGGACGCGTCATTGACCCGGCCAACGGCGTGGACAAGCTCGCCGACATCGCCATCACCGGCGGCAAGATCGCCCGCGTCGGCGGCAAGATGCCAGCCAAGGCCGCCACGATCATCGACGCCAAGGGCTGCATCGTGGCCCCGGGGCTGATCGACATCCACGTGCACTGCCGCGAGCCGGGCCACGAAGAGGAAGAGACTATCGCCACCGCGTCGGCCGCTGCGGTCGCCGGCGGCTTCACCACCGTTTGCGCCATGCCCAACACGCACCCGCCGCTGGACGATGAGGCCGCCATTCAGTTCGTGCTGGAGCGAGCGGCTGTGGCCAAGCTGGCCCGTGTGCTGCCGGTGGGCTGCATCACCAAGGGCCGGGCCGGCAAGGAACTGGCCGAGATGGGCGCCATGATGTCGGCCGGGGCGGTCGCCTTCTCCGACGATGGCGAGGGCATCGGCTCGACGGCCACCATGCAGCGGGCGCTGCAATACGCCCAGCTCCTGGGCGTCTCGCTCATGCAGCACTGCCAGGATCCCGACTTGGCCGGCGGGCACATGAACAGCGGTCCCACGGCCACGCGGCTGGGGTTGGCGGGCATCGCCAGCACGGGCGAAGAACTCATGCTGCAGCGCGACTTAGTCCTGACCGAGCGGACCAAGGCTCGCTACCACGTGCAGCACATTTCCTCAGCCGGGTCGGTGGAACTGGTGCGCCAGGCCAAGGCTCGCGGCCTGAGCGTGACGGCCGAGGCGACGCCGCACCACCTGTTGCTGACGGATGCATGCTGTTCCACGTATGACAGCGTGTACAAGGTCAACCCGCCGCTGCGGACGTCGGCCGACGTCGAGGCCGTGCGGCGGGGCGTGGCCGATGGCACCATCGACTGCCTGGCCACCGACCACGCGCCGCAATCGGCTGAGGAGAAGGAACTGGAATTCGGCTTGGCCCCCTTCGGCATGATTGCGCTGGAGTGCGCGCTGGCCCTGTACATCAAGGCGCTGATCGAGCCGGGGCTGCTGAACTGGCCCGGGCTGATCGCGCGGATGACGGCCAACCCGGCCAAGGTGATTCGGCAGAACCTGGGCACGCTTTCAGAAGGCGCCCCGGCCGACGTGACGGTGATCGACCCGGCCAAGCGCTGGACGGTCAAGACCGAGACGTTCCGCTCCAAGAGCCGCAACTGCCCCTACGAAGGCTGGAAGCTCAAAGGCCGGGCCGTCGCGACCATCGTCAACGGCCAGGTGAAGTTTCAAACGTAGGGCGGGCACTGCCCGCCGTGTTTGTCGTCTCACGCGGCCTTGCGAGCTCCCCAAACGGGAAAGTGCTCCGTAAGATGCCGAGCCAGATCGGGGTTTACGTATGCCAAACTATCGCCGGTCATACGTCGACGACGCCGTGTACTTCTTTACGGTCGTCACCTATCACCGCAGGCCGCTTTTTCATGCTGCCGCGGCGCGACGACACCTTCGGGAGGCCATCGCGGCGGTTCGAGCCGAAACGCCGTGGACGATGTTGGCCATGGTCCTGCTGCCCGACCACGTGCACATGCTTTGGCGGCTGCCCGAAAACGATATGGACTACTCGCGACGCCTCGGAAAGATAAAGAAGGCTTTTACGAAAGCTTTCTTGCAAGCCGGTGGCGCTGCGGCCAGTGTCACCCACGGCGAGTCGGTCAAGAGATACCGCGGGATCTGGCAGCCGAGATTCTGGGAACACACGATCCGCGACGCACGAGACCACAAGATGCATCTGGATTACATCCATGCCAATCCTGTCAAACATGGACTGGTGACGCGGGTACAGGATTGGGCATGGTCGTCGTTCCACCGATACGTCAAGTTGGGGGAATATGAGTTGGACTGGGCCGGCCATGTCGAGCTGCCCAGTGCCGTGGAATACTTCTATACAGAGTAGATGTAGGTCGAGCATCGCCCGACAAGCCTTCGTGAAACGAAGAGCCAAAGACGGCGGGCAGTGCCCGCCCTACATCTGCTGTCCAGCTTGAAACTGGCGCAGGGATTCCGCGGTTGGCAATGCTTTGGGGGCGTCGCCAGCCAAACCGTAGACTTCAACGCCAGCCAAGACGCCTCCCTGCTCAAAGACGAAAACTCCGCTCAAGGTGACTTCTGTGCCGAAGACATACTCCGCGAGGGGATGGATTGGACCCGACGGCTTCGGAAGACCCTGGATCGAAAGATTGAAGCTTGGGCAACCACAGGGGCAACGCCAAGGAGTTGCCTGCGCCTTTTCCAACTGAGATAGAAACGCTTTCGCTTCCGGCCCGGCGTGTTCAAGCATCCAGCGAGTAAGATGCATTTCAGCGGCTGTCAGTTGGCGGTTCATAGGCGATCCTGCTCCTGCTGACCGATGACTCTCGCTCAGACAGGAATTCACTAATTCTATCGGGCTTCGTCACTTTCACACCTGGAAACACATCGGCGGGCAGTGCCCGCCCTACGTTGTTCGCAGCGCCTTGCTGCTGACGATAGCCCCCACTACCACCAGACCGGCGCCGGCGAAGAGGCCGGTGCGGAAGGGTTCGTGCCAGTACCACGTGGCCAGCGCGGTTGACGCCACCGGCACAAAGTAGCTGGCCAGGCCCAGCAGGCGATTGTTGCCCCGCCGCATGCCCGCCTCCCACAGCACGTAGCACAGGCCGATGGTGATTACGGCCAGGAAGAACAGCTCCACGCCGGTGCGGGTTGACCAGTGCGGCGTCTCGTGGGCGAACAGCCGGAGCACGCCCATGATGGCCGACGAAATCAGCAGGAACAGCGGCACCGAGCCGCCGCCTTCCTTGGGCCCCCATAATCGGACGCAGTTGGAGTACACCGCCCACAGCAAGCCCGCACACAGTCCCGCCGTCAGCGGCCAGACGGCAAAGGCCACCGTCCCGGTGGTCAGTTTGGCCAGGGCCGTGCCGGCGACCGCCAGCCCACAGCCAACCAGGAGCAGCTTTTGCCGAGCAGCCTGATGCAGGATCGGCACCGACAGCGCCACCAGCAATGCCGGCCAGAGGTGATTCAGCAGGCCGACCATGAGTTTGGTGGCGTTGTCGGGGGCAAAGCCCACGCCCGCGTAGAACACGACCATGTACGCCACGAACATGCCCCCGCAGCCCAGCAGGTACCGCCGGTCATGTCGGAACATGTCCCAAGGCCGCTGACCCTGGGCCATGGCCACCGCCAGCGACGCCACGCCGCCGACGGCCATCGTCAAACTCGCCCCGGTCAGCGGGCCCAGCGCGGCCATGACGCTGGTCGAGATCGCCAGGGTGCTGGACCACGTGACCAGCGCCAGCAAACCGCCGGCAGTAAAGATCGAGCGACTTGACCGCAGCGTCGAATCCATCGTATGTTTTCTTGTCCTTGGAGCGGTGATTCGCGTTGCTCGCGAATGGCCATGCTATCTCTTTATGGGTGGCATGGTCAGTCGCGTTGTTTGCGATGACCATGCTGGGGTATGAGCATGGTCATCGCCCAACAGCGGGCGAGTGGCCATGCCACCCACGATTGTCGCGCCATGTTCGGGGCTCCGGCCGGACAAGTGCAAATAAAATCGCGCCGGCCCTTGCCCCGACGGGGTCTAGGGCGGCTAGGATGGGCAAACCGGCTCGGCTCGCGAGTCTGGTGCGTTGCCCCACACTTGCAAGATCGTAATTAGGCTTGATTTGCGCTGGCGGCCGAAGAAGATGGGTCTTGTGGAGATGATGCGCAAATGAGTCAGGGCTATCCAAATCGGCAGTTGCGACGGCTACGGTACAATCCGTCGCTGCGCGCGGCCTTGTCCAGCGTGCGGCTGAACAAGCGCGAGTTGATTGCGCCGATCTTCGCCAGTCAGAGCCTTTCGCAGCGGCGCGTAATCTCCACGATGCCCGGCCAGTTCCAGCGTCCCGTGTCCGACGCGGCCGACTACGCCGCCAGCCTGGCCGATAAGGGCGTGGGCGGCGTGCTTGTTTTCGGCATCCCTGCCAGCAAAGACGCCAGCGGCAGCGGGGCCTGGAATGACGAGGGCGTCACCCAGCAGTGCATCCGCGAGATCAAGAAGCGCCGAGCCGAGTTGCTGGTCATCGCCGACACGTGCCTGTGCGAATACACCAATCATGGCCACTGCGGCCCGCTGGTCGAATTCGGCGGCAAGGTGGACGTGGATAACGCCGGCGCGCTGGCGGGTCTGGCGGCGACGGCCGTTTCGCAAGCCAAGTCGGGGGCGGATGTTATCGCGCCATCGGCATGCATGGACGGGCAGGTGCGGGCAATCCGCACCGCCTTGGATAACGCCGGATTCGAGCGGACGCCCATACTTTCCTATGCGGTGAAGTTCGCCAGTTCCTTATATGGTCCCTTCCGCGAGGCGGCGGAGTCGGCCCCCAAGACGGGCGACCGGCGCAGTTACCAGATGGACCCGCTTTCGCCCAAGCAGGTAATGGCTGAGGCGCTGGCTGACCTGGAAGAAGGGGCCGACATGCTGATGGTCAAGCCGGCCTTGGCATATTTGGACATTATCGCGCAGCTGGCGACGCTGCCGGCGCCGCTGGCTGCCTATCATGTCAGCGGCGAGTACGCCATGATTAAGTTCGCCGCCGCCGCTGGGGCACTCCGCGAAAGGGATGTCGCGATCGAGCACACTGCTGCGCTGAAACGAAGCGGCGCGGATTTGATTATTACCTATTTTGCCGAGCAATTGACCGATTGGTTAACGTGATTTTCGCCCGCCTCGCGGTCCCGGCTTGCTTTTAACGGGGCCTTGAGCGCTTAGGGCGATTAAGATACCCGCGAAGCAGCGGTTAGCTGGATGAACAGGAAGGATTGGCGATGAAGGTCTTCATGCTCGGCTGGGAGTTCCCGCCATACATGAGCGGTGGCTTGGGAACTGCGTGCTACGGACTGACCAAGGGACTCGACCAAGTCGGCGTGGAAGTCTCGTTTGTCCTGCCGATGTCCGTGGGCCAGGTTACCGGCCAGCATGTATCCCTGCGCACTCCGGCCACGCTGGTTGAGAAGGACCGGCTGGGGCAGCGGAAGACGACGACCACCACCAGGTACGGCAGTCCCAGCGCCGGCAAGGTCACCGAGTTTGAGCACCTGACCATGCACGTGCTGCCGGCCATCATGCAGCCATATGCCACGCCGGCCAACTTTGAAGAAGTCCTGCGCAAATTCCAGCAGCAGTACCAGATGCCCGGCGTCACGCCCACGGAGGTCTCGCAGGTTGTCGAAGAGATCAAGGCCCGCGGCGGCGTGGCCGGCCCCAGTGGCGGCGGCTATGGCGGCGACATGCTCGGACAGGTGCGGCGGTACGCCCTGCTGGCGGTCGAACTGGCCAAGCACGAAGACTTCGACGTCGTGCACGCCCATGACTGGATGACCTATCCCGCCGGCCTGGCAGTAGCGGCGTACACGGGCAAGCCCCTGGTCATCCACGTTCACTCCACCGAATTCGACCGTTCCGGCGAGCACGTCTGGCAGCAGGTGTACGACATCGAGCGGGCCGGCATGCACGGGGCCAAGCGCATCATCTGCGTGAGCCATTGGACCAAGAACATCGTGGTGGCGCGTTACAACGTCGATCCCGACAAGGTCGAGGTGGTGTATAACGCCGTCGAGTTGCCCGATGGCAAGGACGCCTTCACGCCCATCAGTCGCGACGAGAAAATCGTGCTCTTCCTGGGCCGGATCACCATGCAGAAGGGCCCGGAGTATTTCCTGCTGGCCGCCCGCAAAGTCATCGAAAAGTTCCAGAAGGTGCGCTTCATCATCGCCGGCAGCGGCGAGTTGATCACCAAGCTTATCGAGATGGCCGCCGACCTGGGCATTGGCCGGTATGTCACGTTTACCGGCTTTTTGCGGGGCAAGGACGTGGATCGCGTCTTCCGCATGGCCGATCTGTACGTGATGCCCAGCGTGTCGGAGCCCTTCGGCATCGCCCCGCTGGAGGCCATGATCCGCAACGTGCCGGTGATCATCTCCAAGCAGTCGGGCGTCTCGGAAGTGCTGACGCACGCCCTGAAGGTGGATTTCTGGGACGTCGAAGAGATGGCCAACCAGATCCTGGCCGTGCTGCGTCACCCGCCGCTGCAGCGCGTGCTGCGCCAGCAAGGCGCCCTGGAATTGCGCAAGCTTTCCTGGCGCGACAGCGCCGACCGCTGCCGCGAGATCTACGAGGACGTGGCAGCCAGATAGGCTCTCGTGACATGGCCGTCTCGGCCATGCGTGTCATGGGCGTCTCGCCCATGGGGTCCGAACAACCACGGCCGGGACGGCCGTGACACGCACGGGCGAGACGCCCGTGTCACGCACGGCGGGAACGACGGCGGGCGGTGCCCGCCCTACGTGCGTCTTATGTGCTCACTCCGACTCGAATCTGTCGATTCCGCGCACTGGTCTGTGGATTCCGCTTATTGGATTTGCGCTTCCCACTGGCCAAAACCTATTTGGCACACTATAGTCAATCGGTGAAAATGCCCGGCGCGGGCACGCGATAGGCCTTTCCAATGGAGTGTGGCTGTCATGGCCTCAGTGGTATTCTATTTTCAGGTGCACCAGCCCTACCGGCTGCGGCGGTACAGCATCTTCGACAGCGGCGTCAACTACTTCGATGACGTCGCCAATTCGACCATCTGCCGCAAGGTCGGCGACAAGTGCTACCTGCCGGCCAACCGCACGATGCTCGACCTCATCCGCATGCACGAGGGACGCTTCCGCATCAGCTACAGCCTGACCGGCGTGGTCATCGAGCAGTTCAAACGCTATTACCCCGAGGTGATCGACAGCTTCGTCGCACTGGCCAAGACCGGCTGCGTGGAGTTCATCACCGAGACGTACTACCACAGCCTGGCCTTCCTGTACCGGCGCGACGAGTTCCAGGACCAGGTCCGCCAGCACTGCCAGCTCATCGGCGACCTCTTCGGCCAGACGCCGCGGGTCTTCCGCAACACCGAATTGACGTACAACAACGACGTGGCCAAGGTGATCGAGGACATGGGCTTCGACGCCATCCTGACCGAAGGCGCCGACCACGTGCTGGGCTATCGCAGCCCCAACTTCATCTACAACCCGCCCAACTGCGGCAAGCTGAAGATGATGCTGAAGAATTACCGCCTGAGCGATGACATGGCGTTCCGCTTCTCCAACCGCGGTTGGAACGAGTGGCCGCTGACGGCCGACAAGTACGCCACGTGGGTCAACCAGGTCAACGGCAACGGCTACCTGTGCAACCTGTTCATGGACTACGAGACCTTCGGCGAGCACCAGTGGGCCGACACGGGCATCTTCGAGTTCCTGCGCGACATGCCGGGCAAGGTCATGGCCTTGGGCAACGGCAACGATTTCCTGACCGTCAGCCAAGCTGTGGCGAAGTATCCCTCCAGCGGCGAGCTGGACGTGCCGCACATGATCTCCTGGGCCGACACCGAGCGCGACATCTCCGCCTGGCTGGGCAATTCCATGCAGGCCAACGCCCTGTACGAGGTGTACAGCCTGGCCGACGAGGTGCGCGGCAGCGGCGATAAGCAACTGATCGAGGACTGGCGCAGGCTCCAGACCTCCGACCACTTTTACTACATGTGCACCAAGTATTTCTCCGACGGCGACGTGCACAAGTACTTCAACCCGTACCAGTCGCCCTACGACAGCTACATCAACTACATGAACATCCTGGATTCCATCCGCGCCCGCCTGGCGGCACACGCCCAGACGTAACTACGGGATTAGATATTCGATATTAGATATTAGGAAAGACAGGCCCGCGAAGCAGAACCCCGGTTGCCTGAGGGGCCGCTTGGCCGCTGTTCCAAATATCGAATATCGAATATCGAATATCTAATCCCGCCTTTTGCTCCTCCGCGTCCTGGGCGGTAATCTGTTGTCTTCCCGTAGGGTGGGCCGAGGAGTGAAGCGACGAGTCCCACCGGTTTATGAAGGCTAGAGCATGAAGAACATTCGTCACATAACGTTGCCCCAGGGCTTCCAGGCTGCGGGCGTGAAGTGCGGCATCAAGGCCAGCGGCAAGAACGACGTGGCCCTGATCGTCGGCGACCAGGCCGTCTCCGCCGCCATCGCCACCACCACCAACCAGGTCATCGGCGCGCCGGTGCAGTGGTGCCGCAAGATCCTGCCCGATGGTTTCGGCGCCGTCCGCGGCGTGGTCATAAACTCGGGCAACTCCAACGTCTGCACCGGCCAGCAGGGGCTGCGCGACGCCAAGGAAATGGCCCAACGCGTGGCCAAGGGCCTCTCCTGCCGCGACAGCCAGGTGCTGGTGGCCTCCACCGGCATCATTGGCCGGCACCTGCCCATGGAGAAGGTCCGCAAGGGCATCGACCTGGCGCTGGCGGGCCTGTCGCGCCAGAACGACCAGGCCACCTTGCAGGCGATGATGACCACCGACCTGCGCGAGAAGTCAGCCGTCACGCAATTCAGCGTGGGCGGCAAGACCGTCACGGTGGCCGGCGTGGTCAAGGGCTCGGGCATGATCGCCCCGTCGCTGGCGACGATGATTTCGGTGGTCACCACCGACGCCGGCATTTGCCCCGAGCACCTGTACAGCATCTTCAAGCCCGCCACGCAGCGGACGTACAACGCCGTCACGGTGGATAATGACACCTCGACCTCCGACACCGCCATCGTGCTGGCGTCGGGCCAATCCGGCGTGGCCATGGACTCCGCCCCTGCCGCCAGGAAATTCGCCGCCGCCCTGGAAGAAGTCTGCCGCGAGCTGGCCATGGCCATCGCCCGCGACGGCGAGGGCGCCACCAAGCTCATTGCCGTGGAAGTCACCGGCGCTGCCAGCGACGCTGACGCCTTCATCGCCGCCAAGAGCGTGGCCAATTCGCCGCTGTTCAAGTGCGCCGTGCACGGCGGCGACCCGAACTGGGGCCGCATTCTCTGTGCCCTGGGCAAGAGTGCCGCCAAGGTAGTGGCCGAGAAGACCACCGTGAAGATCGGCGGGCACACCGTCTTTGCCAAGGGTGCGCCCAAGGCCATCGACCTCAAGCCCGTCGAAAAGCACCTCAAGGGCGCCAGCGTACTGGTGCAGGCGAATCTCGGCCTGGGCAAAGGCAAGTACACCGCCTACGGCTGCGACCTCTCCCGCGAATACGTCGCCATCAACGCCGATTACAGCACGTAGAGGCGAGGTCGGAGGCAGGAGGTCGGAGGCCTGAGGCCAGAGGCCCGAGGCCAGAGCGAAAGACGCTCCCGCTGTGGCAGAACGTTCCGATGGGTGCCATAGGTTGAGCCGCGTCTTCTGGCGGCTCTACCTATGCAAGACCGAGTGTGCAGGGTGGGCTGAGGTCGCGCCGTTTGCAACCGAGTCCCACCAGACGCGGGCAAGCCTGCCCGCCCTACGGCCTACCTATGAGTGCGTCCGCATAGGCAGCCCCGTCTTCGCCAGAAGACGCGAAGCCGGGTCAGCCTATGGCACCCAGATTTGCCCGTCCTACGGCCTTCGCCCCACTCCGGCCATAATTGTGCCGCACCTTTGGAACCTGCTCCGCCTTTTCTATTCGTCTCCTCTGTGCTCTCTGCGCCTCTGTGGCCAGTTGTCGTCTTCTCGCAACCTGCTAAACTATCGGCCATATGGAAAACCACGACGAATTCCAGAGTCCGCTCTCGGGCCGGTATGCCAGCAAGGACATGCGGGCGCTGTGGGGCCAGCAGCGCAAGTTCTCCACGTGGCGGCGGCTGTGGCTGGTGCTGGCCGAGGAGCAGCAGAAGCTGGGCCTGGCCATCACCGATGAGCAGATTCGCCAGATGGCCGACCATCTCGACGACATCGATTACGTCGCGGCCGAGGCGTACGAGAAGAAGTTCCGCCACGACGTCATGGCCCACATTCACGCCTTTGGCGACGTGGCCCCGGCCGCCAAGCCCATCATCCACCTGGGCGGCACCAGCCAGTACGTCAACGACAACACCGACATCCTGCTGATGCGCGACGGCCTGGAGATCCTGCTGGGCTACCTGGCCAACGTCGTCGACGCCCTGGGCAAGTTCGCCGTGCAGTGGAATGAGCAGCCCTGCCTGGGCTTTACGCACTTTCAGGCCGCCCAGCTCACCACCGTGGGCAAGCGGGCCACGCTGTGGTGCAACGAGTTCGTTATGGACCTGCACGAGCTGGAGTACCGCAAAGCCAACCTGGAATTCCGCTCCGTCAAGGGCACCACCGGCACGCAGGCGAGCTTCATGACGCTCTTTGGCGGCGACCACGAAAAGGTCATCGCCCTGGAGCGGGGCGTGGCCCGGCGCTTCGGCTTTGAGAAGATTTCGCCCGTGACCGGCCAGACGTACAGCCGCAAGGTCGATGCCCAGGTGACGCTGTCGCTGGCGGGCGTGGGTGCGTCGGCGCACAAGTTCTGCAACGACGTCCGGCTGCTGGCGGGTTTGAAGGAGATCGACGAGCCCTTCGAGACGCAGCAGGTCGGCTCATCGGCCATGCCGTACAAGCGAAACCCCATGCGGTGCGAGCGGGCCACTGGCCTGGCGCGGTACTTGATGGACGTGGCGGTCTCGCCGCTGCACACGGCCGCTGAGCAGTGGTTCGAGCGGACGCTGGACGATTCCTCCAACAAGCGGCTGGCCATGCCCGAGTGCTTCCTGCTGACCGACGCGATTTTGCAGATCGTGCTGAACGTGTCGCGCGGGCTGGTGGTGTACCCCGGCGGGATCAACGCCCGCGTCATGTCCGAGCTGCCGTTCATGGCCGTCGAGGAGATTCTCATGGCGGCCGTCACCGCTGGCGGGGATCGCCAGGATTTGCACGAACGGCTGCGGCAGCACGCCATCGCCGCCGGCGAGCAGGTGAAGGTGCAGGGCAAGAGCAATGATTTCATCACGCGCGTCCAGGCCGATGCGGCATTTGCGGGCCTGAACGTCGAGGCCCTGCTGGAGGCGTCACGCTTTGTTGGCCGGGCGCCGCAGCAGGTGGACGAGTTCGTGGCCTCGCACGTCGAGCCGATTCGCCGGCGCTACGCGCACAAGCTCGGCGCCGGCTCGGAATTGCGGGTGTAACGTGGCATGTCGTGGCATGGGCGTCTCGCCCATGTTGAATGTGTGTGTCGCGCGGGCGTCTCGCCCGCGTCTGAAGACTCTGTGGAACTTCAGCATGCTCAGCGCGGGCGAGACGCCCGCGACACAAAGGCGGCCTTCCTCTGCGAACCTAGCACAAGCGAGCGCGGCTCAACTTTCGTCTTTGTGCTCATACGCCTTGGGCGGTTCGGCCTTGGCGATGACGGCCAGGCTCACGTGGGCCGCGCCGGCGGCCAGCAGAACGCGTGCGGCCTCATTGGCGGTGGCGCCAGTCGTGACCACGTCGTCGATCAGCAGCACGCGGGCGGCCTGTAGGCTCTTTTTGTCGCGCACCGCAAAAGCGCCGCGGACGTTGGCCTGCCGCCGCGTGGCCGAGAGATGCACCTGCGGCGGCGTGTTCCGCACCCGCATCAATTCATGCCCCACCGGCCAGCCGAGTTTGCGCGACACGTGCGCAGCCACGGCCACTGGAAAGTTCTGACCGCGCATCAGCCGGCGCAGCCAGAACATGGGCACGGGCAGGATGAGGTCGAACTCATCGGCACGGACCTGGGCGGCAATGGCCTGGGATAGCAGCCCCGACAGCAGCGTCGAGGTGGTGCCGTAGTATTTGGCGTTGCGGATGGCGGCCTTGAGCGGCCCGGCGTAGGGGCCGACGCGAATGACCCGCTCGAAACGCGGCATGACGGAAGGGCAGCCCGGGCAGTCCTCTCGGGCCTGGGGCAGGCTCGGCGGCAAGATGCTGCCGCAGCGCGGGCAGGCCGGCCGGCTGACCATCGCCAACATGGCTCGCGAGCACTCGGGGCAAAAGCCGTCGGTGATGTCGTCATGGGTTTGGCAGCCGGCACACGCCGGCGAGAAGAGCAGCTCAAAGATGGCGGAAATGGCTCGGGTCATGGATCGCAGAAAAAGATGCCATCCTGTTCAGGTGCCACTGCTGCGGCGTTTGCAGCAGTGCGGGCTCGGATGTCTTGCCCGCCCGCCTGCAAGCACACCTGCACACACCGCAGGTGTGGCACCCTGTTTGGCAGAACTCCGCCTTACGCCTTTAGCGTCTGATCCGGCGCCGGCACTTGCGGCATCAGGCCAAAGCCCTGGGCTTGGCGATGCAGCATCCGCAGCACTTCGCCCCGGCCAATCTCGCTGCGTCGGCGGCGAATGAGCCGCTGCTCGACTTCGCCGGCCAGGATACGCGCCACCGGCATGCCCACGTCGAGTTCCTTGACCGCGTGCTGCACCAGCCACTCCTTTGACCAGCTACTGGCCGGGCCGAAACCGTGCTGCAGCACCAGGCGGCCACGGAGGGCGACCTTGGCTTTGCGGACCTGCTCCATGCGCCGTGCGCCCGAGGACAGTCTGAGCCCGCGCAGGCAGCTCAAGGACATTTCGAAAATGGCGGCGCTGCTGATGCAAGGCCGGCCGTGGCGGGTGAGGTAATACTGGATCGCCGAGGCGAGTGCGTCGGCGCGATAGTAGCCTTCGGGGACGTGCTCCAGCGCGCGGCCAATGGCGGAGCGAAGCTTAAAGCGATCGAAGCCCTCCATGGCTCCGTCTCGCTTGAGAACGCAGATCGTCCGTGATCGCGTCACGAGGAGATTCCTTTCAACTCGTATCATGGCCATCCCGGCCATGTGCTATTCACTTCACGGGCCGCAGCGGACCTCGACGCGAGCCATCGCGTCCTAAGTCCAGAGCCCGCACTATTCTTTTTTCGGTTCGGCCTTGGCCGGTGAGGGCGTCTCGTCGAACAGGTCATGCTGGCCGGGCACTTCGCTGGGCGTCTCGCGCAGGTCGCGCACCTCGTCCAGAAACTCGCCCACGTCGCGGAACTCGCGATACACGCTGGCGAAGCGGATGTACGCCACCTTGTCGATCCGGCGCAGCTTGGCGCTGACGATGTCGCCGATCTGGCTGGAGGGCACTTCCTTATCGAAGCGGCGGAAGATTTCCTCTTCGGTCTGGTCTACCAGCGACATCAACTGCTCGTCGGCCACCGGCCGCTTGTACGTGGCCTTGCGCAGGCCGTCGAGGATCTTCTGCCGGTCGTACGGGACGCGTGAGCCGTCCTTCTTAATGACCGTCAGCCGGGGGGCCTCCTCGACGCGTTCGTAGGTGGTGTAGCGTCGCTTGCAGTGCAAGCACTGCCGACGGCGGCGGACCGCCCGACCCGCTTCGCTGCTGCGGGAATCCACGACTTTGTCGTTATCCTGAAGGCAGTAAGGACATTGCATTGCGAATGCCTTGAAGCGGCGCTTAGAACGTCCCACCAACGCGCCATTGAGTATGTCTGCAGCTTATGACCCAACATGTAGGGCGTCAAGGGGAAAACCGAGATTCGTGCAGATGCCCGGAATTCGGCAGGGATGCAGGGGATTCAGGGGATGAAAACGAAGACACTTTCGCTCGCGCGATCCTCGATTTTCGACTGCCGATTCGAAATCGGCCTTCAATCCCATGCATCCCTTGCATCCCTGCTAATTCTGGAAGAAGATGACGCACGCGATCTGACCCGGGCTTCGCACTTGGGTCTTTCCGGATTCCAGATTCCGGCTTCCGGATTCCGGTCTCTCTTGCAGTAGGAGTACTTCATGGCCGATACCGACGAGACGCCGCTGCGATCTCTGCACGACCTGTGGCCATTGCAGTCGGCCTTGAATGTGCGATCCGGTTTTGACACGAAAAAGCTGGGCGAGGAACTCGTCGCCGCCGAGGCCGCCGGGGACGTGCCGGCCGAGTTGCGCGTCCGCGTGGGCAAGGCCCTGAAGTGCTATATCGACGCCCTGGCCGGCGAGTGCCACGAGCTGCAAGAATGCCTCTCGTGGAAGCATTGGTACCGCGAGGCCCGCGAAGGCCGGCAGTACGAGCTGCGCGACGTGCAGAACGCCCGCGTCGAGGCCACCGACATGCTGTTCTTCTGGATGAGCATCTGCCAGGTCCTGGGCCTGTCGCCCGAAGATGTCTTCCGCCTGTACGCCGCCAAGCTGGGCATCAATCACCGCCGCCAGGACGAAAACCGCACCCAGGCCGAACACGGCACGCACGAGGATGAAAATCGGGCGGTGAAGTGAGTGAGGCAGGGCGGAGGGCATAAGGCAGAGGGCGTAGGTCATAGGGCGTAGGGAAAGACAAAGAAGCTGCCCCCCGAGTGCCGTGGCGAAGTTTCGTTGGTGCCGTGGTTTGCGATGGGTGCCGTGGTTTGCGCAGCGAAGCGGAGCAACCACGTGATGCGCCGCCTGAGTGTGATCGAGTCGTCGCATAGGTAGAGCCGCAACGACGCGGCTCAACCTATGGCACCCATGGCCAACTATGGCACCCATAATGCGGAACCCATTGACGTCTGAACATGGTCACGCCAACGAAAGCGTGACCATGCCACCCGTCCGTTCGCAACTTCTGCTGTTCTTCGTCGTCTTGCTGGTTTCAACGTTGTCTTTCTTCGTGCCCTTCGTGCTTCTACCTTTGTGCCTTTGTGGTTTTGCCTTTGTCTTTCTCTCGTGACCTCTGTGCCCTCTGTGGTAAGAAAGCCGTTACGCTTCCGCCACCGGCGGCTTGGTCAAGAACTCCTCTGCCGTCAGGGCTCGCGGCTGGATTTCCAGCGGCTCGACGGTGTCGATCTCATCGCCGCCCAGGCCCATTTCCTTGAGCTTGCGGGCCGAGGGCAGCAGGCGAGTTTCCATCGAGCCGACCACCTTGTTGTACTGCTCGGTGGTCTTGCGGATATTGGCCCCCAGGCTCACCACGTAGCTGGCCAGCGTCTGGATGCGGTCGTAGAATTCCCGCACCAGGTCCAGCGCCGCCTTGGCGTTCTGGGCCATCTTCTCCTGCCGCCAGCCATACGCCACCGCTTGCAGCAGGGCGATCAGCGTCGTGGGCGTGGCCAGCACCACCCGCTGTTTCATGCCGTCCTCCAGCAGGGCCGAGTCGCAGTCCAGGGCGGCCGCAAAGAAGGACTCGCCGGGAATGAACATCACCACGAACTCCGGCGTGGTGCCGAACTGCTCCCAATACGCTTTGCTGGACAACTTCTGCATGTGCGTGCGAATCTGCTCGGCGTGCCGCTTGAGTTGCTCGGACCGGTCATCGCCGTTCTCGCACGCCACGGCCCGCAGGTACGCTTCGAGCGAGACCTTGGAATCCACCACGATGTCCCTGCCACTGGGCAAATGCACGACCATGTCAGGCCGGAGCAGGCGGTTGTCCTCGTCGGTGACGCTCATCTGCTCGGTGTAATCGCAGTGCTCGTTCATGCCCGCCAGCTCGACGACGCGGTGGAGCGTCAGTTCGCCCCATCGGCCTCGGACCTGCGGGGCCCGCAGCGCGGTCACGAGGTTGCCCGTTTCCTTCTGCAACTGCTGCTCGCTGGAGGCGAGGTTCTTGATCTGCTGTTCCAGGCTGGCGTAGGCCTGCACTCTGCTGGCCTCGATGGCCTTGACGTGCGTCTCGTAGCGGTCGAGGTTCTCCTTTAGCGGGCGAATCAGGCCGTCGATGGCCTCTTGCCGCTTGGAAAGATCGCCGCGGGCCTCAACCAGCACGGCCTGGAAGGTCTGCTTGGCCAGCTCCAGGAAGGACTGGTTGTTCTGGGCCAGGGCGTCGCCGGAAAGCGCCTTGAAGGCCTCGCCCAGCTTGGTCTTGGACTGCTCCAGCAGGGCCTTTTGCTCCTCTGCCAGATGCACCGCGGCCTCGCACTGCGTAGCGGCCTTGACGCGGGCTTGCCGCTCGGCGTCGAGTTCGGCCGAGAGCCGCTGCTTCTCCGCCGTGACGGTTTGAGCCTGAGTGCGCAGCTCATTGGCCGAAGCTTCCGCGCCAGCCGAGCGAGCCTGGGCTTGTGCGATCTGCTGCTGCGCGTGCGCCTTGGCCAAGGCGGAGCACACCACATAGCCCGCGCCCGCACCCACGGCCAGTCCGACAATCAACGCCAGTAATTCCATCATGTCATTGGCCCCAAGAAAGATGCCGGCGATTGTATCACGAGGGCGACCGCGCATGGTCAGGTCAAACGGCGAACCACAAAGGCCACAAAGGAACAGGGAGGAACTGAACACGCAAGCGACGAAGGGAGGTAGGGTCCGCAGGTTCCTTCGCGCCGTTGCGAAGGGTTCTGCGGACGGGCACCGCCGATCCCGTCCGCAAGACCTCTCGCAACGGCGCTCGAGAACTTGCGGACCCTACCTGACTACATGGCCGGGTGCCGTGGTTTGCGCAGCGAAGCGCAGCAACCACGTGATGCGGTCCACCGATGGTGGGGCTCGTCGCTTCACTCCTCGGCCCACCCTACATCTGCGTCTTGAACTCTCCGTGATCTCCGTGTTCTCCGTGGTTGAGCCGTTATTTCTCTTCGTGTTCTTCGTGCCCTTTGTGGTGAAAGAGCCGCCGCTCACGTAGCCGCCCGTCGCGCGGCGAAGATGCCGCCGGGTTTTTGCGTCACCATGCCTTTGATGGCCAGCATGGTCATGGCGGCGGTGACGGCCGGGGCGGGGCAGGCGGCGCGGCGGACGAGATCATCCAGCGACAATTCGTTGCCCGACAGGTGCGTCAGCAACAACCTTTCTAATTCCGTCAACTCGACCTTCGGCGCCGGCACTGCGGTGGCTTCGATCGCGCCGGACTTCTTCATCTCCCGGCCAACCTGTTCGAGGTTGTCCAGGATGTCTTCGAGGTTGCTCACCAGAGCGGCCGAGTGGTCGCGGATCATCTCGTTGGTGCCCTCAGAGAAGGGCGAATCGACCCGGCCGGGGAGGGCGAAGACTTCCTTGCCCTGCTCGACGGCCAGGCGGGCGCTGATGAGCGAGCCGCTGCGCCGGGCGGCCTCGACGACCAGCAGCCCCAGCGACAGCCCGCAGATGATGCGGTTGCGCGTGGGGAAGTTGCCCGCCAGCACGGCTGTCCGCATGGGCAACTCCGAGACGATGGCCCCGCGGCCTTCAGCCACGATGCGGCGAAACAGTTCGGCGTTCTCGGGCGGATACAGCCTGCCCAGCCCACAGCCCATGACGGCGATGGTTCGCCCGCCGGCGTCCAGGCAGCCGCGATGGGCCGCGGCGTCGATGCCGCGCGCCCCGCCGGAAATGACCGCAAAGCCCGCCCGCCCCAGCAGCCCGCCGAAGCGTCCGGCCTGCTCCAAGCCATACATGGTGCAGCGCCGCGAGCCGACCACGCCGATGGCCACCGCGTCGGAAGGCTCGATCCGGCCCTGCACGTACAGCACCGGCGGGGGATCGTGAATGTTCTTCAATCCGGCTGGGTACGCGTCGTCTTCGAGCGTGATGATCGTGGCGCCGGCCGCTGCGGCCAGGTCGAGTTCCTCGCGCACAGCCTGGTCGGTCACGGCCTCGATGGCGGCGGCGGTCTTGTCGCCAATGCCGTTTACCTGCCGCAGGTTCGACGCGTGCGCGGTGGCCGCGGCCGCGACGTCGCCGAATCGCTCGATCAGCCGCTTGAACATGATGGGCCCGACGCCATCGGCCAGGTGCAGACGCAGATAGTGTGCCAACCGCTCCGGTGAAATGGGCATATGTCCGTGTTCCCCTTTCCTGTGGCGAGATCGTACCCGCGCCGGCGGCAAAGGAAAAGGCTCAACCACGGAGGACACGGAGGGCAAAAGAGAAAGAAGCGGCCGAAACAGCCAGGTAGAGTCCGCAGGTTCCTTCGCGTTTTGTGCGAAGGGTCCTGCGGACGGGGATTGTCGGTGCTCCCGTCCGCAAGACCTCTCGCAGCGGCGCTCGAGAACTTGCGGACCCTACTTGTCTGTCATTCGCGCGACCACGAAGCTTGCCGAATCATTCTGGCGCCGTACAATCGTGCACGTTGCCTCCGACAGTTCTTTAAGGAGCCTGGCGCATGTCCGAGTCGCAGAAGATTTCGCCCGCGCAGGTCGTCGAACGCATTTTAGATATGATGGCCGCGATTCCCGAATCGGCCCAAGGCCTGCCGCCCGAGGCCAAGACGGCGGCGTTCTGGCAAGAGGCTCTCAACCGCAATGAACGCACCCGCCGCGTGCTAGCCGTCTTGCAGGAATTGCCGGCTTTTACGAACCTAGCGCCCAAGCCCGGCGATGCCGCCGGTTGGCAGAAGGTGCTGGAGAAGGACTTCGCCGGCCCCTCCGTCGCCAGGCCCAAGACCGCCACGGTGATCTTGCAGCACATCCTCAACGTCGGCAAGGAGCGGCCGCCGGTGAAGACCGGCTCGTACTGGCGCGACCGCTTCGGCCCCGATGAACTCATCCAACGCGTCCGGCCAGTGGAGTCGGACGAGTACATTCCCAACCCGCACCGCGGCACGGCCACGTTCCAGCGATTCCAGGGCGATGACACCTTTGCGGCCTGGACCACCAGCGACACGCACGGCCCGCTGAGTTTCGCTCCCGACGCGCCGGTGCGCGACAACGTCAAGTACATCCCGCGGACCACGGTGGCGTATTGCCGCTGGCCGTGGCGCTGGCTGGAGCCCACCAAGGGCACGTTCCGCTGGGATCTCATCGAGCAGGCGCTGAAGACCGCCCACAACCGTGGCCAGACGTTGCAGGTGCGCTTCCAGCCGTACACGATGCGGGTGAGTTACGCCACCGATCCGTGTCCGGCCAAGCGGCACCCGCCGGAAGTTTCGGTGAACATGCCCGACTGGTACTGGGACACCGGCGCGGCCTGGACGTCTCAAGGCGTGTACGCCACCAACGAGCCCGACAGCAACGACCCGCGGTACGTCAAGCACTTTGGCGACTTCATCCGCGCCTTCGCCCGCCGCTTCGATGGCCACGCGGACTTGGAGAGCATCGACATGGCATACGCGGGCTTCTGGGGCGAATGCGGCGGCAACTCCACGCCCGCCACGGCCAAGAAGCTGGTGGATATCTACCTCAAGAGCTTCAAGAAGACGCAACTGCTGTCGATGCACGGCACGGCTGGGTGCAAGTACGCCGCCCGCATCACGAAGGGCACGCCCAAGCACGTCGGCTGGCGACACGATTGCATCGGCGACCTGGGCAAGGCGTATGGCTACCACGTGCCGCCGGAGTTGAGCTGGAATTCCACGTACGACGACATCCCGCCGGGCATCGCCAAGCACGGAATTCAGGACGCGTGGCAGCAGGCCCCGGTGACGATGGAGTCGTGCGGCAACGTGGCCACGTGGTTCATGGAAGACTACGACCTGGACACGATCGTGCGTGAGGGCTACCGCTACCACACGTCGATCTTCATGCCCAAGAACGTCTTTTTCCCCTCGGCGTTTCTGCCCAAGCTGATCGAGTTCGATAAGCGAATCGGCTACCGCTTCGCGCTGCGGCAGCTGGTGATGCCGCTACAAAGTGCCCGTGGCAAAAAGATCAAGCTAGCGTTCTTCATCGACAACGTCGCCTGCGCGCCGATCTATCGGCGGTACGCGCTGGCGCTGCGTTTCCGTCAGGGCGAGCGGTCGAAGGTGGTGCGGCTCAAGGCCGACATTAGAAAGTGGATGCCCGGCCATACGTGCTTTGAGGAGAACATCATCGTTCCGCGTGGCCTGGCCAAAGGCGAGGCGAAGGTGGATCTGGTAATCGTGGACAAGAACGACCAGCCGCGCGTCTGGTTCGCCATCAAGGACAAGACCAGCGACGGCTGGCACCCGCTGACGAGCATGGATGTGGTGTAGAGCGGAAGGGATCCGTGTGCAGAGGGGAAGCGATCTCAGGCTCGAAGGGCTGGGAACCAAGTAGGGTCCGCAGGTTCCTTCGCGCTGTTGCGAAGGGTTCTGCGGACGGGCACCGTCCATGCGGATGAGACCGTCCATGCAGGCGGCACCGTCAACCTCCCGTCCGCAAGACCTCTCGCAACGGCGCTCGAGAACTTGCGGACCCTACAGGTCGTCCTACGCCGGGCCGTGGCGGGTGGGGGTGATCTCCACTTTCGAGGCGTCGGGCTCGTACTTGCCGAGCTGCGCCACGCCGGAGGCGACCAGGTCGTCCCACTGCTTCTGGTTGAACGGGCAGCCGGGGTCGCCGGCGTCGAGCCGGCCCACGTACGCGTCTGAGCGCGCCCGGCAGCCGCCGCAGTAGTGGGCGAAGTCGCACGTGCCGCAGTGGTCGGTGCGGGCGCTGCGGTCGTTGAACATCTCGTAGTGTTCGCCGCGGAAGATTTCGCCCAGTTCGCCGTCGCGCAGGTTGCCCATCACGCGGTGGGGCAGGTACACGCACGGCGTCACGTCGCCATTGGGCTCGATGCACACGTACGTCCGGCCGGCCCCGCAGCCGCCCAGGTACTTGGCCACCACGCGGGCCTTCGAGCCGCTGCCCGAGCCGGCGTGCGAACAGGCCGTGCGACCATCGATGCCCGAGTGCACCAGGCACGTCCGGCCCAGCTGCGGCGCGGTCGAGATCACGCCGATGCGGCCCGACTGCATGTACGAATTCAGCAGCGCCAGCAGCTCTTCGCGCTGGGCGGGCGTGATGTCGCCTTCGACCATCTTGAGCCCGCGCCCGACGGGGATGAAGTTGAAGTGCGCGAAGCAGCCGGCCCCCAGCGAGATGGCGAACTCGATCATGTCGCGCACCTCGTGGTAATTGCCCTGGTGAACGCACATGGCAATGCCCAGCCGCAGGCCCGGCGTACTCACGACCGTCTTAGCGCCGCGGACGGATTTTTCCCACAGGCCGCTCTGGCCGCGGAAGGCATCGTGCCGGGCGGGGTCGACGGAGTCCATGGAGATTTCCACATACCGCACGCCGGCGTCGGCCAGTTGGGCCGCCAGCGTGTCGGTCATGGTCACGCCGTTGGTGGCGATGGTGGTGTGGATGCCGTACGTCTGCGCCCGCCGCAGCACCGGCAGCAGGTCCGGGCAGATCGTGGGCTCGCCGCCGGCCAGGGCCACCATGGGGATGTACGCGCGACCCAGCTTGTCCACGATGGCGAGCTTTTCCTCCAGCGAGAGTTCATCCGGCAGCGTGGCCAGGTCGCTCTTCTGGTAGCAGTGCTTGCAGCGCAGGTTGCAGCGGTTGGTGAAGTTCCACACCGCAAAGAGCGGCATGGAAAAACGCTGCGGTTGCGTCAGGCCGAACTCCGACACGCTCCGCGCCACCAGCACGATGCCGCGCAGCGTCGGCTGATGCTCCGAAAGCCGCTTGCGGAAGCTTTCGACGCTGGCCGACCCGCGCAGGCGGTCGATGAGTTTGTGGAACGGCCAGTACAGCACCTTTTCGCCCAGCGGGGCGTCGGGGTTGCGGTAGCTGGCGATGATCCGCTCCAGCGGCGTCAGGGCGGTGGTCTGCCCCGGCCCGGCGATGCTGCCACGCGGGACGCGAGCCAGTCGGCCCAGCAGGTACCGGAAGGGCCACTTGCCCAGCCAGTCTTCCAGCCAGTGATGAGAGTCCAGGCTCAGCGGGTCGGCGGACGTGCCCGAAGCGCCGGAGGATAAGCCCGCAGGGTCGGAAGGCAGGCCCGAAGGGCCGGAACGATTGTAGCCGGGGGCGTGAGCCCCCGGTCTCGGTTCATGATCATCAGAGCCCTGAAGGGGCGACAGGCCGTTAGGGGTGCTGCTCATTACACGCCACTCCATGCGATTTCAGCAAACGCTTCAACTCGCCAAGGACCAAAGGACAACATGGTGTCGAAGGGGTGCATGAACATCGTGTCGCCCCTTCGGGGCTTTATCAGCCGGGTTCTTTTCCGGGGGCTTACGCCCTCGGCTACAATCGTTCCGGCCCTTCGGGCCTGCCCTGGCCGCACCGGACTGCCGCCAAATCGGACGCATCGGACTATAGTTGAACCGACAGCGTCGGGCCACAGCCAAACTGGTCATGGCGTCGCCACAGCGCCGACAACTGCTAACCCGAACTCGGCGCAGCGCCGACAACCGTTAATCCAGGCTTACTTCGCCGCCGGGGCCGACGTCACCGGCTGGCAGGCGGTGGTATCCAGGCGGATCTCGACCCAGCCGCCGGGGGCCACGTCGGGCCGGCCATTGAGCTGTGCCGTCAGCCGCAGGGGTTCGCCGGTGGGCAGGTCCAGCGACATCGGCAGCGTCAGCGGGAATTTCCGTTCCGCCCCCGGCGCCAGCGACCACTTCATCGCCACCTGCGCCACGTTCTCGGGGAAGGTCTTCACAACCTCCAACCCGGCGGCCGTCCTGCGCGCTACGCTAACCTGCACGGGAGCGCCGTTGCCAGCGACGATTTCAATGACCTTCTTCGAGACGTTCTTGGCCGTCACCGTAACCGACAGCGCCTGCCCGCGGACCAGTTCGCGCTGCGGGGCATCGAGGGCAACCGAAAGCCCGTCGACGACCTTGGCGTCGTGGATGCCCGGCATGCAGGCCGGCTTGGTCGAGTTGGGCATCTGACAGGCCGACAGCATCGTCATCGTCGCCACCGCCGCCATTATCACGAGCTGCTTCATGAGGTGCTCTCCTGGGTTTCGCCGGCGGGGGTGCCCACGCGCCGGTGCTTGTGCTCGACGCAGCTTCGATATTCCGGGCCGCAGTTGTACGTGCAGAAGGGGAAAATGCCTTCGGGCGTGGAATACAGGATCACGCAGCGCTTGACCCGCTGCACGTCATAGTTGTACCGGTCCATGAAATGCATGCCCGCGCACAGCAGCGTCTTGTACGTGGCTTTTTCGTTGTCGCCCCGGCCGGCGTTCTTGTCCAGCAGGCCTTGCAGCGAGCGAATGAACCGCTTTACGTCCAGCCCCGGCGGGGCCGATTCGGTGCGGAAGTGCCGGCGGAACATGCGGAAAATCGCCATCTTGTCCAGCCAGCTCAGCCGCCCGGCCTTGGCTTCAAGCCGCTTGGACATCGTGTTCATCTCGCTGAACATGCCCTCGACATCGATGACCTGCGGGAAGGCGAACGGCTTGCCCTCGGGGCTGATGAGGAAGTACGTGCCAAAGGCGCAGTCGGGGTGGCAGCTGGGGCGAATTTTCGGCTGGCCCGTCACGGCCTGGAGGAACTGGGCCAGCGGCATGACGATGGAAAGCGGGAACATGTCCCGCAGCGGCACGGCCCCGCTGGCGTCGGCGATGTCGTGCGCCAGGTGCCCGAGCGTATACCGGCGCGCTTCCAACTCGCCCGGCTCCATCCTGCCGGTGAAGCTCACCGGCTGATAGCTGATGGCGCTGATCACGTCGGCATTGGCCACGGCGAAGCGGAAGATCTCGCCGACCTGCTCGTCGTTGACGCCGCGGACGATGGTGGGCACCAGGCAGATCTTCAGGTCCAGCTTGCGGCAATTCTCGATGCAGGCGAGTTTCTTCTCCCAGATGCCCGGATACGCGCGGGTGTAGCGGTAAGCCTCTTCGCCCACGCCGTCGAATTGGAGATACAGCGTGTGCAGGCCGGCCTGGGCGGCTTGGCGGGCGAAGGCCTCATCGGCCAGACGAATGCCGTTGGTCGCCATTTGAATGTGCGAAAAGCCCATCTCGCGCGTGGCCGAGAGGATCTTGAAAAAGTCCGGGTGCAGCGTGGGTTCGCCGCCGGTGAACTGCACGGCCGTGGCGGGATACGGGCTCATCTCGCGCAGGGCCTTGAGCTGCGTCAGGATCTGTTCGTAGCTCGGCTCGCACACGTAGCCGGCGGCGTTGGCGTTGGCGAAGCATACTGGGCAACGCATGTTGCAGCGGTTGGTCATGTCGATCTGCGCCAGGCACGAGGCCGACTGATGCTGGCCGCACAGGCCGCAATCGGAGGGGCAGCGCTTGCCGGAACGCTGCGGGCACTTCTGGCCGCCGTGCTCGTCGAAGCTCCACCACGCAGCCTTGGAGTACAGCAGGGCGTCGGAACTGACGCAGTCCTTGAAATACCCATGCTGCGGGCAGGTCTTCTCGATGTACACGGCCTTGCCGCTGCCCTTGGTGGCTGTCTTCGTAGCACAGCCGCCCTCGGCTGTGGTCGTGGCATGGGCGTCTCGCCCATGTGTGTCACGGGCGTCTCGCCCGTGTTCTTCTTTCGTGGCACAGCCGCCCTCGGCTGTGGCCTTGTCGTCGTGGCCGCTGGCCTCCGCCGCCACGGGGCCCACGAAATATCGGCCCAGGATGACGGCGCCGCATTCGGGGCAGAGCGTCTCGACGGTTCGGGGCAGGCGGCGCAGCACCGGCTGGATCTGGGCGCCGGTTTCGGTGCGGTGGTGGCTTTCGGAGAACTCGGAACTCACGTGCGACCAGATGGCGTCGGCGTGCACTTCCTGGCTGGCTCCGCAATCGGGGCAGCGGTACGTCAGCACGATCTGCCGGCCGAGCTGGGAAAACTCCGCCTCCACGACCTTCTGACACTTGGGGCAGGTGGCCTGGATGACCACCGGCAGCTTGTCGTAGTAGCCCTCGAAGGCGCGAATGGCCGAACGCAGGGCGTCGATGTCGTGCTGGCGAACGAAGCCGCCCACGGGCGGGGCAAGTTCAATGGGTTTGCGGGCGGAGCGTGCCGGAACGGAAGCCTCCGACCCATCCTGCCGCTCGGCGCCCTTCGTGACCTGACTCATTTCCTATTCTATCCTTTGACCACGCTTTGGCCGCCGCGGGCTCCGGCAAACTCACCAGGCCAGGCGACCTTGGGTATTCGATATCGGGTATTCGATATCAGGCACATCCCAGAACCTGTGCTCCACAATCGAAGTTCGGTTACGTCCGGCACGGCTTGGGCCACATCCCGTTTCCCGATTCCCGTTTCCCGACTCCTGACTCCCGTCAGTCCTTAAAATACCACGGATACCGCCGCGCGTGCTGCTTGTGCTTGCGGTACGTCTCGGTCAGTTCCATAAAGATGTCCAGGTCGCGGTCCATGTTCGAGCTGGTCGCGTCGAAGTAGAAGTTCCGAATCGGAATGCCGCCGTGGTCGCGCGACAGCGAATGGTACACCGCCTCGCTCACGATGCCGTTCATGCACGAGAATGGGCTGATATCGATGATGCCGTCGGCGCCATTGGCGTACAGGTACACCGCCTTGCCGACCGAAAGCACCATCTCGCCCAACGCGCCATCCGCCGGCAGGTACGGCCAGGCGGGCTTGAGCACTTCCTCGTACACGTCGTGCGGCTCTTCGTAACCGACGAAGTCCTCGTGGAAGGGTGCCAGCAGGGCGTGCTCGTCGCGCCGCTGAATGTGGTTCTTCACGAGCTGGACAACCATGTCCTTGCTCAGCGTCCTGCCGTCGCGCTTCAGCAGGCTCTTGGCCGACCAGGATGTGTACCACACCCACTCGCACACGTCCGACAGCCAGGCCTCGCCGCCGTGCTCTTCGATCTTGCGCACCGCGTCGCGGTTGGAAAAGTCGTTCAGCCGGCAGAAAATCTCGCCCACCACGCCGATCAGCGGCCGGTCCTTGGTGTACTTGGCCGGCACGGAGCGGAAGGCGTCGCGAATCTTCGTCAGCGTGGCCACGTATGCCGCCAGCCGCTTGGGGCTGGATAAAGTCTGGTCTTCGCCGACGCGTTCGAGCAGTTGCAGCGAGTTCTCAAAGACCTCGTCGGCGTCGCCCTTGCGCGTCTCGTACGGGCGAGTCTTGAGCAGCATCTTGACGGTGGCATCGGCCGCTACCAGCCCGCGCCACATCCGCCGGACCATGTCGGGGGCATGACTGGCCACGCCGGCATAGCTGTTCTGCGAGGTTGGCGAGATAACCGGCACGTCGCCATGGCCCATCTCGCGCAGCACCTGTTCTAGGTAGGGGCCATACTGGCCGAAGCGGCATGGCCCCTCGGCCGTGGGCATGAAAAACGCGTGCTGCGAAGGCTCGAAACCCGGGCTGCGGATGATCCGCATGAAGTCGCCCAGCGTGACCTTCTCGGGGTAGCATTCCTCGCCGCTGGTGTACAGCCCGCCCAGTTCGAGCGTCATCTCGTTCGAAGGCGGCGTGACGCTGGCGTCGATGCCGATGGAACGGAACACCGCCGCGGCCATGCGTGCCCCGGCCAGCGTCATGCGCGGAATCCAAAGCTTCCGGCCCTGCAACGGGCTGCTTTTGTGAAGTTCAGCAGTTGTCACGAACACCATCTCCCAAAATCATAATTGCCACAGATCCCGAACCAGGAAGGCGCCGAAACTGCTGATCTGCTTGGCCAGTTCAGGATCGGTCGCCATCGCCGGTCGTGGATCCACATAGTAAACGCCATCCAGCGGATTCAGAGCAATGCTGTAGCCGAGAAAGTGATTACTCTTGAATGTGCTGTTGATACAGAAACGGCTGTTCTTCCCTTTTGCTCGCTGCACGTCATGCAGAAAAATCGCCACCACCTTCACGTCTCTGCCCAGCAGCCTGCTCATCAGAAACTTGTCGAGGAATATCTTATCGATGCGGTCTTTGCTCGTGGTTTTGATCGATCCGACGATATCGCTGGGCATAAGCAGCTTTGATTCCGACGTCACAATGGCCGTGTCCCGCGAAATCACCATATCCAACTCGTAACTCATGGTGTGCGGGTCGTGACCCGGAATTGGCAACTTCACCACCCGCCCATCGCAGGCTACTCCCACTCCGCCGATGATCAGCTTGACCAGCCCTTCAAAGAGTTGTCCGGCTCTCTTCCTGGCCTGGTTGGATTCGGGGAGTGAATCGGCGACGCTTCCCAGGCACTGCTGAATCGTGTAGAGGGCGGCATCCACCGTTGTCGGAGTCAGCTTTCTCGTCTTCAAGGCCGCCGCCCGGTTGCCCTTCGTGCTTCCCAATACGTCTATTACCGTGTGGAATTGGCCGAGCAGCGTTGCGAATTTCCGCGGGTTCTCGACAAACAGGTCAGTGTTCAGCGGTCGGGTAATCCTGTGCCCGTTCTCTGGCCCGTACTGAAAGAAGACGTAGTTTGGGCAATTCGGCGCGATAATCCGCGTCGGCTTGCTGGAGGCCATTACCTCCAAGAACTGCTGTGCCACGGCCTCATAGTCAGAAAGGGCGTTGAAGCCTTCCAGGCCTTGCACGAGTTGCTGCAGGGTGCCAAGCGACGGGCTCATCGAATGGATTGCCGCCTCTCCATATTGGCGCGATCCAGCTCAACCCACTCTTCGATGGATCGCTTTGGGATGTCCTCCAGGCGAAGCACCGCCCACGAACAGTATTCCTGGTTGGTCTCGCACCCTTCCCAGCGCCTGCCTAACTGCTCGGCACAGACTAGGGTCGTGCCCGACCCGCCGAAGGGGTCGATGACCAAATCGCCGGGCGCACTGGCGGCCAGGATCAGCCTGCGCAGCAATTCCTCCGGCTTCTGCGTCGGATGCGGCGTCTTTTCGGGCATGCCATTGCTGGTGACGGGAATGTCGAGTACGTCCTTTGGCTTGGCCCCTGCCGGATGGGGAGTCCAGTCCTCGCTTCTCTTTTCCCCATTGCCGTATTGGCTGGACTCGGCCTGAGGGTGGGAGGGGTATTTCAGAGTATGTCGGCCATACGGAATGCGGATCGAATCAACATGAAGCCCTTCCCATCCTTCTTTCCGAAAGTGCAGGATCGACTCATGCGAACGCCCCCAGTCGGAGGACAGATTCGCCTTGTTTCTATAGGACCAGACGATCCACCGGCAGCGGTCGAAGAATCTCGTTCCCGGGCGGTGCAAGTCCGCCAGGATCTCTGAGAACCCGCAGATGTACAGGCTGCCGGTCGGCTTCAGAACCCGCGAGGCCAGTTCCATCCACGTCACCGACCAGTTGATATAATCATCGTGCGACTTGAACCGATCCCAGTCCGCCTTTCCGATGTTGTAGGGCGGATCGGCGAAGACCAGATCGACCGAGGCTTCGGGCAGGTCAGCCAGCCACTTTGCGCAGTCT
This sequence comes from uncultured Planctomycetota bacterium, assembly GCA_903892515.1. Taxonomy (GTDB): domain Bacteria; phylum Planctomycetota; class Phycisphaerae; order SM23-33; family SM23-33; genus CAITIS01. Next base: position 51,518 of record CAITIS010000010.1, read on the forward strand.
CCTAACCACAGGCGTCCACGAGGCGCGGAATAATATACCTGCGGGCTGCCGGCCTTGAGCAAGTCGGCGTCAACATCACTGGTGCGGCCCAGCGTGACCAATTGCCCGAAAAACTTCGGCGGGCCGTTCTTGGTCAAGAAGTTGTTTCCGACAGCTTTCTTAGGCATCTGCGACCTCAGGTGCGGTCCTGCCCTGTCCAGTGGCAACGGGGCAATGCGCCCTATTAACTTTGAACCCGATCCGAAAGGCCCGCTGTGGCCAAACCGGCGCTTTCCCGAATCGCTCGACTCGGCCTGAGGATGCCCTTGCTGTCGAGATACGCCTCGCAGCGGGTCATCATGCCCGCGTCGTTGCTGTGGCCGTCGAATTGCAGCGACAGCAGCGGCTTGCCCCCGCTGGAGCGGCGCAGGAAGTGCTTGATGAACGAATCCGGCCCGCACTTGAAGTTGGTAATGTGGATCATGTGCAGATTGTCATGCTGGGCCACGATCTTGGCGGCGGCGATCATCCGCCGGCCATACTCCCAGAACATGTTGACGTTGATGTCGCGGATGTCGATGTCGCTGACGTCCAGGGCGTCGATGGGCAGGCAGTTCACGCCGTAGTAGTCGCGCAGCTTGCGCGCCACCGACAGGTTCACGCCCGCGTCGTGCAGGTTATAAGGCCGGCCCAAAATGACAATGCCGGGTTCGCCGCTGGCCAAAAGCGTGTCCAGCGCCCGCTTGCCGGCCTGGAGCATCGATGTGCGGAAGCTGCCTTGCGCCTGGTAGGCCGCTGAAATGGCGTGCCGCACGATGGCCTTGGCTACGCCCATCTTGGCTAAGAGCTTTTCCATCTCCGCCGACACCGACGCCTGGCCCTTGCGGAACTGCACGCAGGGCACCAGGAAGCGGTCAATGTGCTTTTCAAATTCCGGCGAGCGCCGCAGCACGAACGGGATTGTCTGGTTCCACGGGCACAGGTGCGACTCGGTGTGCTTCCATTGCGTCTCGGCTGAGACGGTGTTGGGCACGAACAGGTAATCCACGCCCTTTTCGATCAACTGGGCCAAGTGGCCGTGGGCGACGATGACCGGGAAGCACGGCTCAGCCACCGCGTGGGAAGCGCCCGAAGCGGCGATCTGCCGGTTGGTCGGATCGCTGGTGACGACCTTAAAGCCGCAATTCGACCAGAACGTCCGCCAGAAGGGCAGGCTGTCGATGGCGAACATGGCCAGCGGGATGCCGACCGTGCGGGCGTCAGCAGCCGGCGCGGGCAAGCCCGCTTCGTCCATCAGCAAAGTCTGCCGGTACGCGAACAGGTCCCCGATGGCGGGCTTGGCGGCCGTCTTGCGGCGCTTGCGATATTTCTCGGAGCACTTGTCGCCCCAGTACGTCTTCTCGCCCTCGACGTCGAATTCCTGCATGATGCAGTGGTTGCTGCAACCGTTGCAGGTGAACTCGCGCAGCTTGTACTGCACCGCCGACATGTCATAACCGCGGAAGCGCGATATGGGCAGGTGCGAGGCCCCTTGGCTGCGGCCTGCTTCCCCAGATGGCGTGGAAGCAGGAACCTCGACTGACTCGTCCTCACATGCTTCCCCAAACGACGTGGAAGCATGGCACCCGGCGTATTCATTCCCCATTCCGGATTCCGGATTCCCGATTCCCGACTCCGTCCGTTCCGAAATGTACTGCCCCAGCAACTCCTTGGGGGGCTGCTTGCGCTCGGCCAGGGCCATCTTTTCCTGGGCCAGCAGGGCCGCGCCGATAGCGCCGATCACGCCGTTGTACGGCGGGACGATGACGCGTTTGCCCAGCACGATGGAAAAGGCCGCCGCCACCGCGTCGTTATACGCCGTGCCGCCCTGGAAGAAGATGCACTTGCCGATGGGCCGGCCACGAACCACGCGGTTGATGTAGTTGTACACCACCGAATACGCCAGCCCGGCCACCAGGTCGGCCTTGGCCGCCCCGCGCTGCACGTAGTCGGCGATGTCGCGTTCCATGAAGACGGTGCAACGCTCGCCCAGCCGGATGGGCGCGTCGCTCGACAGCGCCAGGCGGGCGAATTCGTCGACGATGGAGATGTCCAGCTCGTCGGCCCGCTCTTCCAGGAACGAACCCGTGCCGGCGGCGCACGCCTCGTTCATGGTGAAATCCACCACCACGCCGTCTTGCAGGCTGATGTACTTGGAGTCCTGCCCGCCGATCTCGAAGATCGTGTCGGGCACCTGGCCGTCGAGCATCTTTCGGCCAACGAAGGTCGAGCCGGTCTTGTGGGCGGTGATCTCGTCGTTGACGGTGTCGGCGCCGACCAGTTCGCCGATCAGCTCGCGTCCGCTGCCGGTGGTGCCCACGCCGCGGATGACGATCCGCTGGCCAAGCTCATCGGCGATGTCGCGCAGCCCCTGGGTGACGACCTCGATGGGCCGGCCCTTCGTGCGGACGTAGATTTCCTTGATCATGTTGCCGTCGGAATCGATCAGCACCAGGTTGGTCGAGACCGAGCCGATGTCGATGCCCAGGTAGGCGTCGAGCTTTCGGCCTTCCGGCAGCACGGCGGGTTCGAGCTGGTCGCGCAGCAGCGTGACGGCGTCCATGGTGAGCTTCTGGGCGGTCGGGAATGCCCCGCGCGACGCATCGGAGGCGTCCAGCAGCACCGACCGATGCTCGCTCAGGCGGTAATTCGCCTGCTGCGCGGTGGCCTTGGGCGATTGGGCGGTCTTGCGGGCGGTGACGGCCGCCCCGACGGCGAGAATATGCGTATAGTGCGGCGGAACGGTCAATTGCTGCTCGTCCAGGTCGAAGGCTGCCCGCATGCCGCGAACTACGGCCGCATTGGCTGCCAGGCCGCCGATGAAAACCACCGGCCCTTCCACCGCGTGCGAACGGACGACCGCCATCTTGAAGTTCCTCGCCACGGCGTTGCACAGCCCGGCCAGCACCTCCGACGGCGCGTACCCCTTCTGCTGGGCGTGAATCATGTCGCTCTTGGCAAAGACGCTGCATCGGCCGGCGACCTGGGCGGTCCGCTGGGCTTCCAAGGCGATCCGGCCAACTTCTTCGGTGGAGAACTTCAGCCGGTTGGCCTGCTGATCGATGAAGCTGCCCGTGCCGGCGGCGCAATCGCCGTTGGTGGAATAATCGATGATGCCATAGCCATCGTCGGTTGGCCCCAGCAGCAGATACTTGCTGCTCTGGCCGCCCATTTCAAAGACGGTCCGAGCGGTAATGCCCAAGGCCGACAAGCCTTGTGCGATGGCCTTGAATTCGTTGATGTTGGCGGCGTCGAGCTTGCCGCTGACCATGTGGCCGGCCCCGCCTGCCAGGCACACGCCGCGGATATTCTCCGCCCCGACGGCGGCGGTGATCTGCTCCAATAGCTCAGTGGCCGAGCCGATGGGGTGGCCGCGCGTGCGACGGTAGGCGCTGAGGTATAGCGCGTAGCCATCGACTTCACCGGCGCGGGTGAAGGAACTGGATTCCAGGGACGCTTGGTCGCCCGAATCTACCAACACTGCCGCCTTGATGCTGACGGCGCCTATGTCCAGTCCCACGTAACACTTCATGCGTTCGGCTCCTAAGCCCGGCCATTCACGTGTCGCGGACACCTCGCCCGCGCGCGAATCTCGATCTTCTTGCCTTATTGCTTGTCCTGCTGCCCGAGTCCTGCCGCGCCACAGGATGCCCGCGGCGCCTATTCTAAGCCCAGCAAAAGGGCTGCATTATAACAAGCTTCCCGCCTTTTGGGCGGGTCAATTACTTATAGCAACCTCAACGGCGTTGTGAAGGGCTTGGCACGCAAATCTTTGTGGCTTCAGGCCGGCATGGCAGGTGGCAGGGGCCATCCGCAGATTACGCAGATTTCACAGATGTGACATGCCCACGCCTCTGGGTGGCATGGTCGATCCCATGGGTGGCATGGTCACGCTGTTGCGTGACCATGTTCAGACGATCCGGGTGGACGATCCGCTTGGCATGGTCAGTCCCGTCTTTTAGGATGACCATGCTCAGACGCAAAAGATCGAGATCGAGTGTGCCAGTCTTCACATGGTCACGCGAACAGCGTGACCATGCCACCCGTTCGACTCTCTTTGTGCCCTTTGTGTTCCTCTCTTCGTGCCTTTGTGGCTGGTCTTTGCTGCCTACTGCTTACGACCTACGACCTATGACCTTCTACGCCAACTTCCCGTACTTCCACGCCTCGTCGTACATGGCGATGACGTTTTCCACCGGCGAGACGACTTGGATGTTATGGCACGGGGCGAAGATGTAGCCGGTGTGGTCGCTGGCCAGGGCGTCGATGACTTCGCGGACCTCCTTGCGGACCGCCTCGGGCGTGCCGAAGGGCAGCGTCTGCTGGTTGTCGATGCCGCCGTGGAAGCAGAGCTGCTTGCCGAAGTCGCGCTTCAGGCCCGCGCACTCCATGCCGGGGCAGCGCCATTGGATGGGGTTCAAAATATCGATGCCGATCTCGATCAGGTCCGGCAGGAACATCCGCATGGCCCCGTCGTCGTGGTGCATGACCTTGATGCCGAACTCCCTGGCCAGCTCGATCATCCGCTTCATGCACGGCTTGTAGAAGGTGCGGAACGTCGCCAGCGAGATCATCGGCCCGGTCTGCATGCCCAGGTCGTCCGTCACCTGCGTCACGTCGATCAGGCCTTCGCACGCCTCGAAGATCCGCCGGTGAATGGCCAGGAACGATTCGGTGATCCGCTCCATCAAATGCTGCGTGAATTCCGGCTCCACCAGCGGGTCCATCAGCGAGAGCTCCAGCCCGCGCAGCAGGTTGTGATAGAAGAACGGCGCCTGGTAGCCCACTTGCACGGCCTGCTTTTCGCGGGCTTGGCGAAACGTCTGGGCCATGCCGGTGCAGTCGAACCAGTCCGCCTGCGGCCAGGGGTACGCTTCGATGTCGTCGATGGTCTGGGCCTTGGCCAGCGGGCAGCACGCGAGCTCGCAGTACTCGCCCTGGTCGTAGGTCATGGTCTTGCGGCGGATCTGCCAATAGTCGATCTGCTCGTTGGGCCCGACGGCCGGCAGGGCGGGGCCGACGTACTTGGGCCAGCCGCCGGCAAAGCCATCGATGTGCAAGGCCGCCAGGATGTCGGTGCCCTCGCCAAAGTGCTTGCGCAGCTTGGCCCAGCTCTCGGGCGTGGCCCAGATGTCGGTAGGCAGCCGATCCGGCCGCTGGTGATTGATCGCCGCTAGTATCCGATCACGAGAATTCATGTTCATTTGTTTTCCGATCTTAAGGTCAGGCTGCAAGAGACGGGAATTGAACCACAAAGGTCACAAAGAAACCACACAGAGGGAGAAATGGCGGGAAACATTGGCGGCTGCGGACTATTGGTTCGTGAGACCTCGGGTGGCGGGGCGAGTCGGCTGGGTGGCGGGCAGGCGATCCCCACCAATCGAAATGTTCATGGCTGCAACCCCATTCCTTCATCGCTCTTTCGCAGGAATCGAGTCTTCACATGGTCACGCCAACAGCGTGACCATGCCACCCATGGCGGGTCCTGTAAGCTTCGGCTTCGTGCCCTTCGTGTTCCTCTTCGTGCCTCTGTGGCGGTCGTTTCTCCGGCCTCTGGCCTCCGACCTCCGGCCTCGTTCAATCAAACCATTCCCGCCAGTTTTCCGACAGGTCATAGTCCTTGATATATTCGGACATGCTCTGGCGGCAGTCGCAGGCGGGCGGGGTTTGCTTGAGTTTGGCGGCCAGGCGGGTGAGCAGCTTGGGCAGCAGTTCGGCCGTGTCGGTGGGGGGCTTGCCGCCCTGGTCCTGGCGCAGCTCGGCGAACAGTTCGCCCACGTTGAAGGGGCGGTGCCGGCTGCCGGTCTCGGCGTAGTTGACGATGTAGCAGATGCCGGCGTAGCACATCTGTAATTCGCGGGCTAAGAATACCTCCGGCGCCAGCGTGTGCGTGACGACCTCGGCCCCGACGGTGGCCAGCATGCGCACCTCCGCGGGCGTCTCGAGCCGCGGGCCTTCCGTGACGGCCACCGTGCCGCCCATCTGGGCACTGAGTCCCAGCTCGACCATGACGTCGGCCAGCATCTCCCGCAGCGGGTCGCAGAAGACCGGGAACTGCCGCAGGAAGCCTAAGGCGCAATTCTCGAACATGGTCATGGGGCGGCGCCGGGTCATGTCCAGCACGTCATCGGGCAGCATGAGCTGGCCTAGGTGCAGGTTGTGCGTAATAGCGCCGGCGGCCGACCAGCTCACGATGGCCTCGACGCCCAGATCCTTCAGCGCGTACAGGTTGGCCCGGACGTTCATCGGCCAGGGGGCAGGCCGATCCAGCCCGGGGCCATGACGCGGCATGAGATAGAAGGGCGCGTCGGAGTTGTTGACCAGGAAGGCCGGCTCGGGCAGCCCGAAGGGCGTGAGCTTGCGAACCGGCTCCTGTGCGTCCAGGTGGCCGCCCTTTAGCATGCGATAAATCGTGGCGCCGGCGATACAGGCGAGCTTTGCTGACATGCGAAGTCCTTTTCCAGCACGTCTTGGGAATCAAGCCGGATTATGCCATGCCTGAGCCCAGACGGCAAGAAACGAAAGCGAACAACGGCATCAACCGCCGAGAACGCGAAGAACGCCGAGAGAAATAATAGGCGAAGACAGGCTTGGCGGTTCTGGGTGCCGTGGTCGCGGCGTCCAGCGGCCACGTTAGCTCACCGAGGGAAGAAGACTCTCTAGGTTGATCTGAAGTGACGCGTCCGACCGTCAGGGTGCCGTGGTCGCGTCGTCCAGCGGCCACGTTAGCTCACCGAGGGAGGAAGACTCTCTAGGTTGATCTGAAGTGACGCGTCCGACCGTCAGGGTGCCGTGGTCGCGGCGTCCAGCGGCCACGTTAGCTCACCAAGGGGGAAGACTCTCTCGGTTGAATAATCGGCAGGTCCGATCGTCAGGGTGCCGTGGTCGCGGCGTCCAGCGGCCACGTTAGCTCACCAACGGAGGAAGACTTTCTCGGTTGAATAATCGGCAGGTCCGATCGTCAGGG
>CAITIS010000011.1 GCA_903892515.1 uncultured Planctomycetota bacterium
GTGTCGCGGGCGTCTCGCCCGCGTGGCGATATTCTGCTTAATGTCCTTTGCGCGGGCGAGACGCCCGCGACACGTACTCAACGCTCTCCTGCACAGCTTTGGCAAGACGCCTGGCAGCGATTCTTCTCCACCAGCTCGGGCTTGGAGGAGATGAACACCATCACGAACGGCCCGGTCAGGTATTTCCTGGCCACACGCGTCACGTCGTCGGGCTTGACCGCCCGCAGCAACTGAATGTACTTGTCGCGGAAGTCATACCCGAAGCCGTACAGTTCATCCAGCGCCGCTTGCATCGCCAGCGAATGCATCTCCTGGTTGTCCAGCAGATCGGCCGTGATGATGGTGTTGACCGCTTCGTCGATCTGGGCCTGGGTGAACGGATACGTTACAGCCTTGTGGAAATCGTCCCCGATGGTCGTGGCCACGGGCGTGGCGTTCTCGCAGGCGCACTCGGCGTAGGCGACGAACGTCCCGGGCACCAACGCCGGCTGATTGATGGCGTGGACGACGTACACAAGTTGCCGGCCACGCAGCTCCTCGTGCAGCCAGCCGGCGGGCATCTGGTAGCCGCTGATGATCGTGTCCAGCACCGTCATCGGCACGCGGTCGGCGATGTTCTGCACGGTCATGCCCGGCGTGCCTACGATGACGGCCGCCCCGCGCGTCCGCTCGGGATACACGTACACCTCGCCGCCGGGCAGAACCTTCCGCGGCTCGACCTGCGGCAGCTTGTTCTGGCCTTGGGGCATGCCGGCGAAGATCTGCTCGATCTGCTTTCTGGCCTGGGCGGCATCGAAGTTGCCGTAAACCGCCATCACCGACGAACCGGCCTTGAGGATCTGGCCGTGGTACTGCTGGATCTGCTCGACGGTGGCACTGCTGACGTTCTTGCGGCTGCCGATGGGCAGCATCGCCAGCGGCGAGTCCTTGAAGAAGTCGGCGCGGAAATGCTTAAGCAGCAGCCCTTGCCAGCCCTCGTCGATCTTGCCGATGCGGTCGAGCATCATTGGCCGGGCGATGTCGAGTTCCTTCTGCGGATACGTCGGGTGCAGCACCACGTCGGCAAAGATCGGCAGGGCCTTGGCCCAACTGTCCGAAAGCATCGTGGCCTGCCAGTAGAAGGTGTTATTCCCGCACGTCCCGGCGATGCTGCCGCCGGCGCTCTCGAAGAAATCGGAGATCTGGTCTGCCGTCAGGCTGCCGGCCCCCTGCGTGGAGAGCCCCGCCATCAGCGAGCCGATGCCGTTGTTGTCGGGCGTCTCCAGCAGCACGCCGCCCTCGGTGGCCAGGAAGAACGAGACCACGTCGGTTGTCTGCGTCGGGTGCAGCACAACCCGCAGGCCGTTGGGCAACTTGAACGATTGCGTGGCGGCCGCTGGCTGCGTGCTGGCCTGGGTCGCCGGCCCACTGGCCGCTACCTGTCCGGGCAACAGCCGCGTGACGACCATTTCGTCGAAGTGGAAGTACGCCTCGGCCACGTCGCGAATCTGCTCGGCCGTCACCTGCTGAATGCGGTCGGTGTACTGCCGCGAAAAGTTCAGATCGCCCGTGCTGAGGTAGTCGCTGGCAAGCTGGGCGGCCTGGCTCTGCACGGTCTGGCGGGCGTACACAAAGTCCGCCACCTTTTGCCGCTTAGCCCGGGCCAGTTCCTCATCGCTCACGCCCTCGGCGATGACCTTCTTGAGTTCGGCCACGATCGCCCGCTCCGCCGCATCGGCCTTGCCCGACGCGCACCGGAAGCTGATGCCAAACTCGCCCTTGCCCCAGGCCGGCGTCCAGCTCGACGAACTGATCGCCGTCACGAGCTTCTGCTCGCGCAGGATCGCCTGCTCCAGCCGCGAGGTCTCGCCATTGCTGAGGATGTAGCTCAGCACATCCAACGCGTACAGATCCTGGTCCGCCAGGGGAATCGTCAGGAAGCCCATTTCCTCCATCGTCTGCGTCAGACGCGTATTGCTGGCCGAGACGCGCCGCGTGGATGCGATCGGCTGGACCTCGGGCAGGCCAAGCTGGGGCTGCCGGCCTTCGGGCATAACGGCAAAATCCTGCCGCACGCGCGAGAGCACCGCCTGCGGGTCCACGTCGCCCACCACCACGAAGACCATATTCTCGGGCACGTACATGCGCTGGTGATAGGACATCAGGTCATCGTACGTAATGGCCGCCAGGGGCGCGGCATAGCCGATCACTGGCACGCCCGCGGGATGGTCGCGATACACGTTTCGCGAGTGCAGCGTGTACAGCTGCCGGGCCGGATCGTCAAAGCCCATGGCCAGCTCGCGCTGCACCACGCCGTGCTGAATCTCGAAATCGTTCCTGGTGATCTTCTGATTCGTCATCCAGCCAGCGATGAGATCGACGCACTCGCTGGCCTTGCTGGAAGCGGCGTTGATGAAATAGCTGGTCTCGTCCATGCTGGTGAAGGCGTTGGACTCGCCGCCGATGCTCTTCTCCAGCGGGGACTTTTCTTCTTTATTGGCCGAGCCGTGGGCCTGCTCGACCCCTTGGGCGACCAGGTGCTCAGCCAGGTGACTGATGCCCGTGCCCAGGAACTTACCTTCAAACAGGCTGCCGGCCTTGACGAACGCCTGCACGCACACGACCGGCGAGTTGTGGTTCTCTTCAATAACGACCGTCAGGCCATTGGCAAGCCGCACCGCCAGCACCCCGGCCGGGGCATTCAGCGTGGCTTGCACCTCCAGAGCGGCTGGGCAACTGGACGGTTGGCTGGAAGCCTGAGAGGGCTGGCTGGCGGGCTTGGTGAGCAGCGGCAGCCGTAGCGGCCCCTGGCAACTGACGGCTGCGAGCGTTAACAGCGTCACTACGCCAATCGCGAGCTTGCGTGACATCGATTCTTCTCCTTGGGCCAAACAGCGTCTGGGCCTCGTGGCCTCAGCTCATTGCTGGGGGTCTTCCTCGACGTCGTTGAGGTAGGTCAAAGTCCTCTCCAGTTCGTCCTTGAGGTGCCGCAGCCGCAGGAGCGACTTCACCCGCGTCAGCAACTCCAGCCGATTGACGGGCTTGGAGAGAAAATCATCGGTACCCGATTCGACGCCCTTTTCAATGTCGCCCAGTTCATTCAGGGCCGTGACCATAATGATAGGTATGTCGCGGGTTTGCGGGTCGCTCTTGAGCTTGCGGCAGGCTTCAAAGCCGCTCATGCGCGGCATCATGATGTCCAGCAGGATCAGGTCCGGCTGGTCGCGGGCGACAGCTTCGAGGCATTCCAGCCCGTCGCTGGCCGTCGTCGTCTCGACATTGTCCAGCGTGTGCAGATACTCCACCAGCAACTCGAGATTCTGGGGGTTGTCATCCACCACCAGCACCTTGCTGGGACGCGGCGTGCCCTGCTCTGGGTCGCCCGGAGTGTTTTCCGCCATGATGCTGCTCCTTCCATGATGTAGCTCTGGCCTGCCTGGCCGTAGGGTCCGCAGGTTCTCGGACGTCTGAGAAAGCTCCTGCGGACGGAATCATCCGTCATCACGCCCGCAGAACCTTCGCCTGCGCAACGCGCGGCGAAAAACCTGCGGACCCTACTTGAAAACCGTCCTGGCCGACGAGAAAGCTTACCAGCCGTGGCCACCGGATGCCAGCGGCAGGAAATCGCTTTACACCGGCCCCAGCAATAACGCATGATACAAGTGAAGTGGCCACGCAGCGCAGCATGGATGTCCCGTCCATAGTGTTCCCCGAGCGTCGCGCCCGTGGCCAGCGGTAAAAGTCGTCGAAGGACCGAAAGGAGCGGAGCATGGAGAGCAACCGACTCTACAATCAGGATTGCATCGCAGGGATGAACGCCATGCCGGAGGGCTCGGTTGACCTGGTGTTTGCCGACCCCCCGTTCAACATCGGCTACGACTACGACGTCTACGCCGATAAGCTCGCCGCCGATGAGTACCTGAACTGGACGCGGCAGTGGGGTGCCGCCGTCGTGCGGGCCCTCAAGCCCACCGGCACGTTCTGGCTGGCCATCGGCGACGACTTCGCGGCCGAGCTGAAGATGATCTTCCAGCGCGAACTCCATCTCACCTGCCGAAGCTGGGTGATCTGGTATTACACCTTCGGCGTCAACTGCAAGACGAAGTTCAGCCGCAGCCACACTCACCTGTTCCACTTCGTCAAAGACGCCAAGAGCTTCACGTTCAACGGCGAGGCCGTCCGCGTGCCCTCGGCCCGGCAGCTTGTCTACGCCGACACCCGAGCGGTGCCCACCGGCCGGCTGCCTGACGACACCTGGATTCTCCGCCCCCAGGATATCCCCAGCGCCTTTGGGCCCGAGGAGAACACGTGGTACTTCCCGCGAGTGTGCGGCACATTCAAAGAGCGGGCGGGATGGCACGGCTGCCAGATGCCTGAGCAGTTGCTTGGCCGGATCATCCGCGCCTGCTCGGCCCCCGACGAGCTCGTGCTCGACCCCTTCGGCGGCAGCGGCACCACGCTGGTCGTCGCCAAGAAGCTTGGCCGGAAGTTCATCGGCTTTGAGCTTTCCGAAAACTACGCGGCGCAGATTCAATCGCGTCTGGCCGACGTCCGCGTGGGCGAGCCGCTTTCAGGGGCCCAGGAGCCCACCGTCTCGGCCCCCGCCACCGCCAAAGGCAAGAGGCGCCGGCCAGACGTGCCGTCGCTGCCGCTCTCGCCATGAGCGATCTCTTCGGCCAAGACGCCCCCGCCGGCCAGGTTGTCGGCGTGGTGGTCAACAGCAACCTCTGGCCAAGCTTTGACTACCTCTGGCCGCAGGAACTGGGCGAACCCCAGCGCGGCATGCGTGTCCGCGTGCCCTTCGGCAAGGGCAACCGCAAGACGCTGGCCTTCGTCACCGCCACCAGCCTGCCCAAATCATCGCGTGAACTCAAGGTCGTGGCTGAGGTGCTCGATGCGGACCCGCCGCTGACGGAAAAGCTCTGGGAACTGGCCAACTGGATCAGCCGCTATTACGTCACGCCCTTGGGCATGGTGCTGGCGGCGATGATTCCATCGGCCGTGGGCCGGCACGCCGCGCCGACACAGACCTTTGCCTGCCTGCGCAAAGAGCGTCACGATTGGCCCAAGCGGCTTGGCCTGCGGCAAAAGAAGGTGCTGGATTCGCTGCTGGAAGCCCGCATGCAGGGACTGGCCCAACTGCCGCTGGAGGAATTGCTGCACCATTCCGGGGCCACGCGCGACACCGTCAGCCGACTGGCGGCGCAGGACCTGCTCAAGCTGCACTCTGAAGCCAGGACGCTGGACGATCTGTCCATCGACGGCTTGAAGGATCCTTTCGAGATCAACCAAGACCAGGTGGCCGCGCTGGCCGCCATCAGCCGGAGCCTGGGCTCGTTCAAGCCCCTGCTGCTGCACGGCGTGACCGGCAGCGGCAAGACTGAAGTGTACGTGCGGGCCATCCGCGAGGTGATCGCCCAAGGCAAGCAGGCGATCCTGCTGGTGCCCGAAATCGCCCTGGCCACGCAGACGCTCTCGCGCCTGGCGGCGCGGCTCGAACGCGTGGCCGTGCTGCATTCGGGCTTAAGCGGGGCTCAGCGGGCGTTCTACTACGAGCAGATCCGCAACGGCGCCGCCTCGGCCGTCATCGGCCCGCGCAGCGCCATCTTCGCCCCGGCCCACAATCTCGGGCTCATCATCGTCGACGAAGAGCACGAGAGTTCCTACAAGCAGGACAACGCCCCGCGCTACCACGCCCGCGACGTGGCCATCATGCGGGCGTCGATGGAGGGCGTTCCGGTCGTGCTGGGCTCGGCCACCCCGTCGCTGGAGTCGCTGCTGAACGTCAGAAAGGGCCGGTACGAACTGCTGGCCATGCCGCGCCGCATCCGTGGCCTGCCCATGCCGCAGCTTCAATTGGTCGAACTGCGCAAGGAGATCACGCCGGGCAAGATCGAGCTGATCGGCAAAACGCTGGAAAACCGCCTGGCCACCGTGCTGGACCGCCGCGAGCAGGCCATTTTGCTCATGAACCGCCGCGGCTATGCCAGCTACGTCTTTTGCCCGTCGTGCCAGTGGCAGCTCGAATGCGAGCATTGCAGCCGGCCGCTGGTGTGGCACCAGGCCATCCGCCTGGCCATGTGCCACTACTGCGAATTCACCGCCGACGTGCCCGCCCAGTGCCCGGCCTGCAAGGGCAAGCTGGTGCTCTTTGGCCTGGGCATCCAGCGGATCGAGAACGAACTGGCCCGCAAGTTCCCCAAGGCCCGCGTGGCGAGGATGGACAGCGACACGATGACCTCGCCCCAGCAATTTCAGAAGGTCTTCGACGGCTTTGCCGCCGGCGAGATCGACGTGCTGCTGGGCACGCAGATGGTGGCCAAGGGGCTGGACTTCCCGCAGGTCACGCTGGTGGGCATCGCCAGCGCCGACACCGCGCTGGCCATGCCCGACTTTCGCTCCTCGGAGCGGACGTTTCAGCTCATCGTGCAGGTGGCTGGCCGGGCGGGACGATCGGACAAGCCCGGCCAGGTCATCGTGCAGACGTGGCACCCGCACGATGTCGCGATTCAAATGGCGCTGCAGCACGATTACCAGGGCTTTGCCGACCAGGAATTGCCGCTACGTGAATCGGCCGGCGTGCCGCCATACGTGCGGCTGACGCGGATCGTCATCCGCCACGCCAACCTCACCAAGGCCCGGCAAGGCAGCGACCTGCTGGCGGCACACCTGCGCAAGCTCTTCACCCCCGCCGACGCCGTCCGTGTGATCGGACCCTCGCCGGCGGGCATCTTCAAGATTCGCAACCAATTCCGCTTCCAGGTGAACTGCTTCTGCCCCCACGCCGGCGTCGTGCAAAACCGCCTCTTCAGCGAGATCGGCCAACTCTCCACCCAGATCGGGGCCGAACTGGTGATCGACCCCGACCCGGTGAATCTGGGGTGATGCGCGGTGGGCGTGGCCTCGCGTCGCGGGCGTCTCGCCCGCGCGTAGCACAGCCGTCCTCGGCTGTGTGCTCAGGTGTCGTGGTCGTCTCACCCGCGAGAACAAAGACGTTCACCGCCGAGACCGCCGAGAGGAACACTGAACCGAACGGCGGGTGCCATGGTCAGCCCGTTGTTCAGGGCTGGCCATGTAGAAGGTCGAAACATGGCCAGGCCAAAAGACGGCCTGACCATGCCACCCGCCCGGAGAGTTGTCGGGAAAAGCGACGTCGAGACGGCGGGCGGCGCCCGCCCTACCGGCCCGGTGCCATGCCAACCGGACCACCCGGGCGAGACGCCCGCGACACGAAGACATGCCTGTTGGTTTCGCTAACCCCGCCTCAGTTTCCCTACCGCCAGCACGACCATCGAGGCGGCGAACCAGGCGGCGGCGCAGAGGATGATCGTGGCGCCGGTGGCGGTGTGGGCCCAGGGTTGGGCGCTGATGAGCAGGCCGGCGACGGCGGAGGTCGCGCCCACGATGATGGCCCACCAGAACATGCCGCCGGCGGAGCGGGCCAGGTTGCGGGCCGTGGCCGCCGGCACGATCAGCATGGCCGTCACCAGGAACACGCCCACCGCCCAGACCGAAAAGATCACCACCAGCGAGAGCAGGGCCGCGAAGGTGTACTGATACGCCCGCGTGTGCACCCGGTGCGCCGTCGCCAGCGTGGGGTTCAGGCCCACGTACAGCATGCGGTTGTAGCCAATGGTTTGAAAGACCATCAGCACCACGAACAGCACGGCCTCCCACACGATCTCGGAAGTGCCGATGGTCAGGATGTCGCCGTACAGGAACATCTGCACGTCGCGGGCGATGTGCCGCTGCCGGCTGACGATGGCCAGGCCAAACGCCACCACGGATGAGAAGAACACGCCGATGATCGTGTCGATGGAGAGCGAACTTCGCCGCCCCACGGCCGTGATCGCCAAGCCGATCAGCAGGGCCAGGCCGATCATGCTCAACCGGACATCCGCCGCCAGCAGCAGGCCGATGGCCACGCCGGCAAAGGCGGAATGGCTGATCGCGTCGGAGAAGAACGCCATGCGGAAATTCACGACCTGCACGCCCATGGCCGCACACATCGGGGCCAGCAGCACCAGCCCCACCAGCGCCTGCTGCATGAAGCGTGCCTGCATGCACTCCAGCGGAATGGCTCGGCCGACAAAGTCGAAGATGGGGCTCAGGTCAGTCATGTCGCCGCTCCTGCTGATGTTCGGCGCACGTGCACTCCTGGCCGGGAATCTGCGGCATCACGTGCAGATCGGCCAGACCAAGGTGGATGCCGAACGTGGCCGCCAGCACTTGGGCGGTCAGCACGGTCGAGGTCGGCCCCTGCCCCAGCACGCGGCGATTCAGGCAGATGACGTGGTCGGCATGGGCCGTCACCATGGACAGATCGTGCGTGACCATGATCTGCGTGAAATGCTGTTCGGCCCGCAGTTCGTCCAGCAACTCGCACAGCAGGTTGCCGCCGCCGATGTCCACGCCCGAAGAGGGCTCGTCCAGCACCAGCACGTCAGGCCGCTGCTGAATGGCCAACGCCAGCAGCACCCGCTGCAACTCCCCGCCAGAAAGCGCCCCCAGCCGGCGATCCAGCAAGTGCTCAGCCTTGACGCGCTCGAGCAGAGCTATCGCTTCGCACCGAGCGGCCGCACTTCTGCCCAGCCACAGCGGCCTACGCTGCAAGCCCATGGCCATCATGTCCAGCACGGTCAGCGGCATGCCGCGGTCGAAGTCCAGCCGCTGAGGCACGTAGCCGATGCGGGCCGGGCGGGTATTCCCCACGCGAATCTGGCCGCTGTAGGCAACCTGCCCCAGCATGCACAGCAGCAGCGTGGTCTTGCCCGCCCCGTTGGGCCCGATAATGGCCGTCGCGCTGGCGGTGGGCACCTGGGCAGTGATGTGCTCCAGAATGCGCACGCCGCCCAGGCTGACGCACACGTCGTCGAAGGCAACCGCGTTTTCGGAGGAATCTTTCATTGGATCCTGCAAATCACAAACAGCCACGAACGGGTGCCACAGGCTCAGAATGGGTGCCATAGGTTGAGCCGGCTTTTCACGGCTCTACCTATGCGACTGGCGTCCCGCATAGGTAGAGCCGCAAGAAGACGCGGCTCAACCTATGGCACCCAAGGCTCCCACGACTCGGCCCAGCACGGCACCCGCCCAAACGCCATCACTTCACTTTGGAACCCAGCACCTGTATCAGCGTAGCCAGGTTGGCCCGCATCGTCTTTTCATAATAATCGGGTGCGGCATTGTCCGGGCCGTTGGCCACGGGGTCCAGCACCGCCACCGGAATGCCGACCTCCCTGGCGATGGTCCGGCTGACCTTGGCGGGGTACTGCGGCTCGGTGAACATGGCCGCGGCGGCGCTGGCCTTGATGCTCTTGACCAAGTCCAGCATCTCCGAGGCCGAGGGCTCCTGGCCGGGCTCTTCTTCCACGACGGCCACGATTTCCAGGCCGCAATCGCGAGCCAGATAGTCGAACACCGCGTGCTCGGTGACGATCTTGCGTTTGGGCGCGTCCTTCAGGGCCGAGGCAAACTCGGCGCCGAGTTGGGTGAGTTTATCGGCATAGGCCTGGGCGTTTCTGCGGTATAGTTCCGCCCCAGCCGGATCGATCCTGGCCAGCCCCGCGGCGATGTTGGCCACGATCCTGGCCGCCAGCTTCGGCGAGGCAAACAGGTGCGGATTGGACCCGGCGTGGTGATGACCTTCTTCCTTCGGAGCGGCTTGGCGCTTGTGCTCGTCCTGGGGCTCGGGGCTCAGCACGATCAGGTCGCCGACGCCCTCGGACGTATCGATGACGATAAGTTTGTCGTTGGCCTTCTTGAGCGGCTCGCCCAGGAACTCTTCCATCCCCAGGCCATTAGCGATGAAGACATTGGCCGAGGCGATCTTCTGCATGTCCTGGGGCGTCAGGGCGTACTCGTGCGGGCAGCCCATGCCGGCGGGGATCATGAGTTCGACCTGCACGCCCGCCTGGCCTTGCGTGACCGCCCGCGTGAACAGATACATGGGAAAGGTGCTGCACAGGACGCGAATGGCCGCCTTGGGCTGAGACGCCGACTCGGCGTGGCGAGAGCATGCCGCCGGCCCGGAGGCCAGCAGCCCCGACAGCAATCCAATCATGAGCAGTCTCATCGCAATCACCTTTCATCGGACCGCTTGAACGCTATGCCGCAGCCTCCACAAACCGGTGGCTTGCCATTGGCGTCCCAGCCGCTATGATAATGATAGTAGCGTATCATGTGCCGAGTCAATACTAATATCGCATTATCAATAGCGAGGCAACCGTGGCCGTGCAACGTAAGACATCGCAGCGTGCCGCCCTGCTGAAGGCGTTTGAACTGGCCGGCAGACCCTTGAGCCCGCAGGAAGCGCTCGACCTGGCCGGCCGGCATGCCAAGGGGCTGGGCATCGCCACGGTGTACCGGAACCTCAAGGCCCTGGCCGACCGGGCCGTCTTGAAGGTCGTCAGTCTGCCGGGCCAATCCACCGCCCGCTACGAGATGTGCGGCAAGGCCCACCACCACCACTTCCACTGCCGCCTGTGCCACCAGGTCTACGAGGCGGACGGCTGTCCGGGAAACATCGAGCCGCTCGTGCCCAAAGGCTTTGTGCTGGAAGATCACGAGATCGTCCTGTACGGCCTGTGTGCGGCCTGCAAGCCACCTTCCCCCCGCCGGCGCCGGTAGCCCAGGCAGCCAAAAGAAAAGGCCGTCCGGGTGTTCGGCCCCGAACGGCCTTGATTCTCTCGGCATCACAGCGGGGATCATCCGCTGCTTCGCCTGATTGGGTTGTCTGCGCGGAGATTACGTGCGTTCGAGTGACGGTCAAGCGACGCCAGATCGGCTATCGACGAGCGTTACGCTAATGGGCCAGAGCCTGAGCTGCTCTCAGAATTCGACGCGCAGCGAGCTACTGAATTGTGTCCAGCAGTGCCGCGAAGTCCCGTAGTGCCTTGCAGTAGGGTTCATAATTCGTCCGAAGCGTATTCTCGTGTCCCGCGGCATCGAACCACGCGCACCGTTTAGGCTCATTCGCGGCTGCGAAAAGCTTCAGGGCGTGGCTGAAAGGAACAACGGCATCCGCACGACCGTGCATGACCAGGACTGGGCACCGCACAGACGCAATCTTGTCAATGTTGCGAAAGCAATCAGTAGGCAGAATGTATCCCAGCCAGATGATCCTGTAGGCAGAGGTGAACGTGCTCTCCAGGATCAGGCCCGCGGTGGGCACCCGAGCCGCCAAGTCAACGCTTGGGCCGCCGCCAAGAGATCTCCCCATGACAATGATCCGCTGCGGCACCGTATGACGAACGTTGACCAGGTAGTTGTATACGGCGTCGATGTCCCTGTATGCGTTCGTTTCAGTGGGTGAGCCGCCACTTGTACCGTAGCCGCGGTAGTCGTAGACCAACACATTGAATCCGCAACGGTGGATGGTATAGAGGACAAAACTGAGATCCTTACCCAAGTCCCCGCCGTTGGGACGGCTGTAGAGAATCGTGTAGCGTGCTTCTGGGCTGGGCAGGTACATAGCTGAGACTTTACGCCATCGTTCGAGGCGATCTTGATGATGCTGTCGGAATCGGCGTAGCTCGAAGGGTGAGGGTAGAACACGATCTGGTCGCGGTAGACGGCCGCGAGACAACATATTGTCGCGTAGCCAACTATGGGGAGCAGCAGCAGCCACCATACTCGTTTGAAACGCCGTCGTCTCGTGCGTTCAAGACCAAGTGCGGCTTTCGCAGGGCGTCCGGCGGTCACTTTCTCACTCATCAGCGCGAGTCTACCGCCGGTATTAATGAAAATCACCGGAATTACCCAGCTGCCCGGCTTTGCCTGTGCGCGGCCTGCAAGCCAACTCCTCCCGGCCGGCGCCGCTCGCCAGGCGGCCAAAAGAAAAGGCCGTCCGGATGTTCAGCCCCGAACGGCCTCGATTCTCTCGGCATCACAGCAGGGATCAGCCGCCGCTTCGCCTGGTTGGGTTGTCTAGTCCAAATCTACTGGAAGAATTTTCGACAACAACTCCAAATCTTCCTTCCCGGCCAAATCGTTACGCATATGGAACATGGGCGCAGAACGGCTTACACTGTGTTCACGACCTGATATGTGCCGAATTGGAGCTGACCAGGATGAAGCCTTCACCAAGGAAGTTCTCAGTTACCGCTCGAAAGATCATGATCATCTCCCTCTCCCTTCTCTTTCTCGGGTGCTTGTGCCGGGATATAGGCTATGACGAGTATTACTTTTCGCACCTTCCGACGAAGCCTGACGAGAGCTATGGCCGCATCCGTCGCATCAATTTCCACCATGGGACAATTCGCTACGGAACAGAGAAGGAGCGAGAGAGGCTGAACGGGCCAGACATTTGGGACAAAGCCTCTTGGGGAGCGTTCTTTATAGCTTTCATTCTCAGCTTCATGTTTCGGGATTTTGATCGGGCGAAGTCGCCGGAGGAACAGCTGTGGTCATCAGGCCCAGCTCCTTCATGAGCTTCAACTCCTTGGCACGCTGACGCAGCTCCGTCTCCCAATTCTTGCCCATGCGGGCGTACTCAGTCGCCTGGGAGATCGTGTTGCTGGCCAGCCACTGCGCCTGGGCGGCCGCTTCCTTCTGCGGATCGACGTGCTCGTGGCCGTCCAACGACAGTGGCCGAAATACTCATGGGCGAGACGCCCATGCTACAAAGGCAAGCACTTCTTCAACGGGCTGGCAAGCTGCGGGCTGACAAGCCACCTCCTGATCATTCGGGACAGACACTATTACTGTCTGAACGCACCTTGACGCCGGCGCCGTCAGGAGGTACGATGAACGCCTGATCTGACCCTTCAGTTGGAGATATTGGGTCAGTCGCGGACAGCGAAAAGCCCGCTTGGCCTATGCAAGCCTCTGCCGTGGAGGGCATTAGGTGCAGGGCGTATCGGCTTTGCGCTACAGCACACCCAAAGGAGAGACGCGTGCGACGTAAGAGCCCCGGATCCGCCTGTTCGCTGGAGACCCTCGAACCCCGCCTGCTGTTGTCCTACGACTTTGGCCTGTCCCACACCGGGCCGCTAAACGTCGTCCGCGGGCATGACACGTACATCATCGTCAGGGCCACCTCCGCTTCCGCCACGGCCGAGGACGTCTGGAACAGCGTCAGCCTGCCCACAGGCGTCACGGCCACCTGGATGGGCAACTCCTACTTCTACCAACTCTCCTCGGCCAGCCCCGGGGCGCTGCTGCTGAAACTTTCCGTAGCCCCGAACATGCCGCTGGGGCCGGCGGACGTGACGGTTTCAGGTTCCTCCGGCAGTACGCACGTCGTGCATAGCGACATGATTGACATTGTGGTCAACGACGTGCCGAGCGACCCGACGCCCGAATTCAACACCGTCCCCCTGCCCATCGACAGCACCGTGCTGGCGGCCTGGGAAAGCCGCATGACCACCGCCGGCGCCACCTACGGCAGCAGCACGTACATCAATGCCCACCCGCCCGGCGACGAGACCGGCACGTGGTATTACGATGGCGAGCGGACCTTCTACCAGATCGCCAGCTACACAGGCGATTCGAATTGGATCAACTCGGCTGAATACTCCGAAGGCGTGTACCGGCCTTACGTCTTGAACAATAACGGCACGGTTCCGGGCTACCGCAACTTCGCCAAGGGCATGGTGCTGGACTTCTATCACGAGCCCGTCGGCTCGCAGGAGCGAACCAACGACGTAGCGGGCGTGACTGACCTGTTCAATAACTGCGGGCCATACCCGGCTGGCATGCCCGACGTGGCGGAATCGCGCGAGACCGCGTACGCCATTAACAGCGGCGTGCAGGCCTTGCGGCTGGGCGTGACGATCAACCAGGCCAAGCTGCAAGAGTACGTGGACGTGGCCTTGGGCCATATCGACCAGTGGGTCGTGACGAAGAAGATCGATACCGACGGCAACATCATCGAGCCCTTCATGCTCGGTCTGACCAGTGAAGCCCTCATTGGCTGGTACAACTGGACCGTGGACCAGCACGCCATCAATCCCAGCAACCCGGTCGATACCCGCATCGCCCCGGCCATCAAGGCCGTCGCGGACTGGCTCATCGGCCAGACCGGCGGGCAGTACAACGCCTGGGACCCGGCCTACGGCAGTTTCGATTACATGATCCACTACGCCGGCCAGACCGTGGACATCAACCAGGCCACGGCTGTCGACATCAACGAGTACACCAACCAGCTCAATAACCTGATCGTGCCCATGTTCGGCTGGCTGTACAGCAAGTATGGCGAAACGAACGGCGCGATCTACCGCCAATGGGGCGATGCGATCTTTGCCGACGCCGTTACCTGCTCCATCGACACCGGCAAGCAGTTCAGCCAGAACTACCGCTGGAGCGGCGACTACGTCCAGTGGCGACTGAACAACGCCTGGGCGCTTGACACCACGGGCCCGGCCCTGAGCCAGTACAGCGAGAAGTCGCTGTCGGCGACCGGCGACTACGTCAAGTGGACCACCGATGAGGCCGCCTCCAGCGTGGTCGAGTACGGCCTGACCGCATCGTACGGGGCGAGCCTGTCCAACACGCTGCTGATGAAGAACCACCGCCAGGAGATCACCGGCCTGACCGCCGGGGCGACGTATCACTACCGCATCGCGTCCACTGACTCCAGCGGCAACGTGACGTACTCGCCGGACCGCACGTTCGTGGCCGGGGCCAACTCAGTCACCGTGGCCATCGCCGCCACTGACCGCGACGCGATGGAGAACAGCATCGACACCGGCACGTTCACCGTCACGCGCAGCAGCGGCGTGGGCGCGCTAACGATCAACTACACCATCAGCGGCCTGGCGACCAACGGCGTGGATTACCAGACGCTGGGCACCAGCCTTTCCTTTGCCGACGGCGAGACATCCAAGACGATCACCGTCACGCCGCTGAACGACTCCCAGGCCGAAGCCACCGAAACGGTGGTTCTCACGCTCGCCGAGGACACCGGCTTTAACGTGACCAGCCCGGCGGCCACGGTGCGGATCTTCGATGACGAGAGCCCGGTTGCGAGCGTCAGCGTCTCCATGCCGGATGCCTGGGGATCTGAAGAAGGCAACAACACGGCCACGTGGCGACTGACGCGAACGAGTTCCATCGGTTCTCTCACCGTGCTGTACAGGCTGAGCGGCGACACCGTCAATGGCGTTAACTACCAGATGCTGGGCGGGAGCGTCACGTTCAACAACGGGGAACTCACCAAAGACGTCGTCATGGTGCCCATTGATGATGACAAGCTGCAGGGCAATCAGACGGTCACGATGACGCTCGTCGAAGACACCGGCATCACGTACAAGCTCGGCACCTCCACCGGCAACACGTATATCAGCACGAGCGACTCGATCGTGAGCATCGCGGCCACCGACGCCTCGGCCAATGTGTCGGGGTCGGACCCGGCCGTGTTCACGATCAGCCGGACGTACTACGATGGCATGCCGATCACGCTGCACTACACGCTAAGCGGCACGGCCGTTAACGGCGTGGACTACCAGACGCTGTCGGGAACGCTATACATGGCCGGCAGTGAATCCACCAAGACGATCACCGTCAACCCGCTGAACGATGGCGTGTATGCCGGCAACAAGGGCGTCACGATCACGCTGACCGCGCCGGCTGGCTGCGATTACCAAGTCAGTGCCTCCAGCGTCGCCAGCGCGACCATCATCGACAACGGCCCGCCGACAGTTTCCGTGGGCGGCCCGTACGCCATCGGGCAGGGAACGGCGCTGACGCTAAATGCCTCGGCCACCGACCCGGACAGCGACACGCTGACGTATGCGTGGGACATCAATGGCGACGGCACGTACACCGACGCAAGCGGGGCCAGCCCGACGGTCACCTGGGCGCAATTGCAGGCCCTGGGCTTAGGCACGCCCGGCGTGTACAGCAATGTGCGGGTGCGCGTCGATGACGCCCATGGCCACGTCGTACCGTCTGGCCCGGCGCAACTGAGCGTGCTATGGGGCGGCGACGCCAACAGCGACGGTAAGGTCAGCTTCCAGGACTACATCGTGCTGGAAGGCAACTTCGGCAAGACCGGCATGAGCTTCTTCCAGGGCGACTTCAACGGCGACGGCGCGGTTACATTCCAGGACTACATCGTGCTGGAAGGCAACTTCAACAAGTCGATCATCGCCTCTGCCCCGGCACCGCTGGCCCTGGCAGCGCCGGCGACATTGCCGCTATCCAGCACGGTCGCAGCAGTCGGCACGGCAGGAGCGTCTCTCGCCCCGGCCAGTTCCACCGACGTTCAACGCTTTGTGTATGGGCCGACGCCGGCGACAGCGCATGCAACGCGAGCGGCCGCCCTGCCGCAGGCTTGGCGGGAGATATCGGCCAAGTCGTGGGCCTTGGACCTGATTATGGGCAAGCTCAGCTGACCGCCCGGCGGGCCGTTGAATAAGGGTGAATAAGGGCGTCTTTCGTGGCATGGCCGTCCCGGCCATGCTACGTGAAGCGGCAGCTACAACTGCACCGCCTGGCCGGTCTTGGCGCTCTGGTAGATGGCAGAGAGAATCTTGATCATGTCCACGCCGTGCTCAGGACGGATGGTCGGCTCGGCCTGGCCCAACAAGCAGTCCACGAAATGATGGATGTTTGACGCGTGCGGCAGGGCCGGCATGCCGGCGAGGCGCGGGGCGATGTCGCACAGCGTGCCCTCGATCTCGGTGAAGATCTTGAGCCCGTCGGGCACGTCGAGCGTGAGCCCGGCCTTGGTGCCGCGGAGTTCCAGGAACACGCGCTCAGCCTCAATGTTCGAGGCCCAGCTGAATTCGATTTGCAGCGTGGCGCCATTGTCGAAGCGCACAAAGCCGCTGGCCAGGTCTTCCACGTCGAACGTGCCGCCCGCCTTGGCCTCGCCAAAGCCGCTATGTACGCTGTCGGAGAGCTTCGTCTCGGCGAACTTGCAGTACGTGGCCCCCATCACGCTTACGGGCTTGGGGTCGCCCATCAGCCAGATGGACAGGTCCAGGATGTGCACGCCCAGGTCGATCAGCGGGCCGCCGCCGGACTGGGCCTTGGTGGTGAACCAGCCGCCGGCGCCAGGGACGCCGCGGCGACGAATCCAGCCGCACCTGCCGGTGTAAATGTCGCCCATGTGGCCGGCCTGAATGTACTTCCGCAGAAACGCGCTGGAGGAGTTGAAGCGGTTGTTCCGCATCACCATCAGCAGCTTGCCGCTCTTGCTGGCGGCATCGGCCATACGCTGGGCCTCAGCGGGGCTGACGGCGTCGGGCTTCTCGCAAAAGACGTTCATGCCGCGGTTCAGCGCCGCCACGGCAATCTCGGAGTGCAGGTAGTTGGGCGTGGTGACGTCCACGACGTCCAGCTTCAAGGCCTGGATCATCTCCTTGTAGTCGGCAAAGACGTGCTTGACGCCGTTGGCCTTGGCAAACCTGGCGGCCTTCTCCTCGACGATGTCGCACACCGCCAGCAGTTCCACGTTGGGGTTCTTCAGCCACGCCGGAGCGTGACATGCGTTAAAGATGCCGCCGATGCCCACAGCGCCGACCTTGAACTTGCCGTCGCGCTTGCTTTCCGCTTTGGCCTTTGCCATCGCTCGCTCCCAAATTGGTGGTTGATCGCAGGGCATGATTTAGCCCTGCATCGAGCCGGCGTCAAGCAAAAGGTCCTAGTAGTCCCTCAACTGTGATTTTGTGACTACAAAATCACAGTTGAAGGACTACAGAGCAGGCGAGCAGCAGAATAGGTGAGCAGGCGAAAAGACTGACCGCTCGCCTGCGGTCTACTGTTCGACTGTTCACCTGCTCACGACTCACAGAAGCGACGGTGAAAAACTACTAGCGACGCACAGCACGCAGGCCGTCCGGCCATCCGCCCACGGTCGTCCGAAGCTGGCGCGCAATGAAAAAGAATATCGATTCTTGGCGTAACCGCCCTGGCCACATCGCCCACTAGTTGAACAGTGCAGAAGTAATTTAGTTAGCGCACAAACTTGTTAGGACGACAGTACCAACATTATGCCAAGGGCATGCCAAGACATACCGCAAGGCTGCGACGTGTTGTTTCACACGCTGTTGCGTGCGTTTGGCCGGATGCGGCAGGTGATGGACGGATACTTCGCTCAGTACGGCATCTCCGGGCCACAATGGGCGGTGCTGTCCATCCTGCATCGGGCTGAACAAGAGGGCAAATCCAGCCTGCGGTTGACCGATCTGGGCCAGCGGCTGCTGATCCAGCCGCCCAGCGTCACCGGAGTCATCGACCGCATCGAGCGGCAAGGCCTGGTGCGGCGGCTCGCCAGCCAGACCGACCTGCGCTCCCGCCACGTCAGCCTGACCGACCAGGGGCGCCAGCTCGTAGAAAGAGTCCTGCCCGGACGTGCCCAGCAGATTCGGTCGTTGTTCGCGGGCCTGTCGGAGCCCGAACGCGCCGGCCTGACGAGTACGCTGGAGAAATTGGAGTCGCAGTTGGGGCAACTGGCGTCAGACGCCGCTAGAACTGTTCGTACAAAGGGCCCAGAGCCGGCTGAGGAATAGATGGAGACTGGTATGCGACGCATCGTGATATTCGTGGTCCTGGCCGCTGTTGTTTGCGTGATTGCCGGCGGCATCTATTGGTACATGGGCCGGAGCAGCGGGCCACAGAGCACCTTCCGCACGGCCCCGATCAGGCTGGGCGACCTGACGGCCACCATCAGCGCCACCGGCACCGTCGAGCCCGAAGAGGTCGTCGACGTCGGCGCCCAAATCGCCGGCCAGATCAATTTCTTCGGCAAGGATCGGAACGGCAAGAGCATCGACTATGGCAGCGAGGTCGACGAGGGCATGCTGCTGGCCCAGATCGACGACTCGCTGTACGCGGCCGACGTGGCGCTGGCCAAGGCGCAGCTCGAACAGGCCAAGGCCAGCCAAGCCCGAGCCGAAGCGGATATCGGCCAGTTGCAGGCCAAGCTCGACCAAGCCGCCAACGACTGGACTCGCGCCCAGAAGCTCGGACCTTCCGAAGCCCTGGCCCCCACCTCCTACGATGCGTACAAGGCCACTTTCGAAATCAGCAAGGCCAACCTCGCCGTGGGCCAGACCGCCGTCACGCAGGCCAAAGCGGCCGTGGATCAGTCGCAAGCTTCGCTGGACCGCGTGCAGCGGAGCCTGAGCTACTGCACCATCAAGAGCCCCGTCAAAGGCGTGATCATCGACCGCCGCGTGAACATCGGCCAGACGGTGGTGTCCAGCCTCAACGCTCCCAGCCTGTTCCTCATCGCCAAGGATCTGCGGCGTATCCAGGTTTGGGTGCCGGTCAATGAGGCCGACATCGGCAACATTCGTTGCGGCATGCCGGTGACATTCACGGTCGATGCCTTTCCGACCAGGATCTTCCGCGGCCAGGTCGGCAAGGTCCGCCTCAACGCTATCACGACGCAGAACGTCGTGACGTACATCGTGGAAGTCATCACCGACAACTTCGACGGCAAGCTCCTGCCCTACTTGACGGCCAATGTGCTGTTCGAGACGGGAAGACGCGAAAACGTGCTGCTGGTGCCCAATGCGGCCTTGCGGTGGAACCCGCGGACCGATCAGATCGCGCCGGAATTCCGCCAGATCGCGGCCGAGGCGGCATCGAGGCCGGCGCGGAAACTCGCCGAGACCCAGCCCACCACCAAGCCCTCTCCGAGCCCGACTACGGAATGTGCCTCGCAGGTGGCGCCCGAAGAAGCCCCGATGCGCCACGGGACGCTGTGGGTCAAGCAAGGCGATTTCGTCAAGCCCATTAAGGTTCGCACCGGCCTGACGGACGGTTCGCAGACCGAAGTGCAAAGCGCCGAGCTGAGCGAAGGCATGCAGGTCATCACCGGCGAACAGATCGCCGTCAGCAGCAGTTCCTCCGCCAGCAGCGGCGGGGCCAGCCCGTTCACGCCCCAACTGGGGCGAGCTCGCCAGCCCGCCAACGCAGGCGCTCCTGGCGCGGGTGGCGGAGCCGGTGGACCCGGTGGCGGCGCGGGCGGACCTGGTGGCAGATAGGAAGTAGTGAGGTTGCAGCAATGGAATTGATCAAGCTCATCGACCTGTACAAGACCTACCACCTCGGCGAGGTGGACGTGCCGGTGCTCAAGGGCATCAGCCTGTCCATTGCCCAGGGCGAGTTGGTCGCGCTGATGGGCGCCAGCGGCTCGGGCAAGAGCACGCTCATGAACATCCTGGGCTGCCTGGACCATCCCAGTTCGGGCGAGTACTGGCTCGATGGCCACGAGATCTCCGGCATTTCCGCCAACGAGCGGGCGAGGTTCCGCAGCCGGCTCATCGGCTTTGTGTTCCAGAGTTTCAACCTGCTGTCGAGGACCAGCGCCCTCGAGAACGTGGTCATGCCGATGTCGTACTCCCATCGCGACATGTCCGAACGCGAGATGCGCCGCCGGGCCATCATGATGCTGGAGCGTGTGGGCCTGGGCGAGCGGATGGATCACCAACCCTCGCAGCTCTCCGGCGGCCAGCAGCAGCGGGTGGCCATTGCCCGCTCGCTCATCAACGAGCCGCCCATGCTGCTGGCCGACGAGCCCACCGGCAACCTCGATAGCCGCACCAGCGAGGAAATCCTGGAGATGTTCCAGAAGATGAACCAGGAAGAAGGGCTGACGATCATCCTGGTCACGCACGACCCCAACGTGGCGGCGCACGCCAAGCGGGTCATCCACATTAAGGACGGGCTGATCGCCAACGGCGAGCCGGCCTTCGCGCACAGTACCGAAGGGGCCGGGGGAGGCGCGAGATGAAATCCATACGCACGTTCAAGACGGCGATCCGGGCGCTGCGGCGGAACAAGATGCGGGCGATTCTGACCATGCTGGGCATCATCATCGGCGTCTCGGCCGTAATTGCCATGATGGAGATCGGCGGCGGCTCGTCGGCCGCCATTCAGAAGACCATCGCCAGCATGGGCGCCAATACGCTGCTGGTCATGCCCGGCCAAGCGGCCAGCGGCGGCGTGAGCTTCGGCGCCGGCACGTCGCTGACCATGACGCCGCAGGACTCCGACGCCATCGCCAAGGACTGTCCTGCTGTCACCGGCTCGGCCCCCATCGTGCGGGCCCGCACCCAGATCGTCTATGGCAACCGCAACTGGGTGCCCATGAACATCTATGGCACCACGCCTGACTTCCTGGTCGTGCGCGAATGGACCAACCTGACCGATGGCGACCCGTTTACCGAGCGTGAGGTCCGCAATGCCAGCAAGGTCTGCCTGCTGGGCCAGACGCTCGTCAAGCAGCTCTTCGACGGTCAATCGCCCATCGGCAAGGAAATCCGCCTGCAGAACGTGGGCTTCAAGGTCATCGGCGTGCTCGCTCCCAAGGGCGCGAACATGATGGGCATGGACCAGGACGACATCGTGCTGGCCCCGTGGACGACAATCAAGTACCGCGTCACGGGCTCCTCGGCCGGCAGCGTCAACCAGAGCGCGCAAGCCTCCGGCACCAGCACGGCCGTCAATTCCCTCAGCCAGTTCTACCCCAATACGCAACTGAACCTGTACCCTACTCCCTCGGCCGCTCAGCAGGCCGACACGCCTCTGCCGGTGCGATTCAGCAACGTCGATCAGATTCTCGTGGCAGCCCAGCCGGGCCAGAACGCCGAGGCGATCCAGCAGATATCCGAACTGCTGCGTGAGCGGCACCACCTGCGGGCCGGCGAATCAGACGACTTCACGATTCGCGACATGACCGAGATCACCAAGGCCCTGTCCTCCACCACCGCGCTGATGACTTCGCTGCTGCTGATCGTGGCCATGATTTCGCTGGTCGTCGGCGGCGTGGGCATCATGAACATCATGCTCGTGTCGGTGACGGAACGGACGCGGGAAATCGGGCTGCGGATGGCCGTGGGCGCCCAGCCGAACGATATCCTGCGGCAGTTCCTCGTGGAGGCGGTGGTGCTGTGCCTGATCGGAGGCATCATCGGCATCGTGGTGGGCCGTGGCGGATCCGTCCTGGTGCGGGTACTCTTGCACTGGCCGACGCAGATTTCGATCGGCGCCATAATCGCGGCAGTGGTCGTCTCGGCCAGCGTGGGCATTATTTTTGGCTTCTATCCGGCCTGGAAAGGCTCCAAACTAGACCCGATTGAGGCCCTGCGGTACGAATGAGTCGGGGCGCGTCGCGCACGTAACACAGCCTGTCTCGGCTGTGCGGGCACAGGTCAAAAGACCTGTGCCACGTTTTGGAGAATCGCGTGAAAGAGGAACTGCGTCTTTGGGCTGGGCGGCTGATCGTGGTTGCATGCGCATCGCTGGCGGCGTTGCCGGGCTGCATGGTCGGGCCGAACTTCAAACGGCCCGTCACGAGCATGCCTTCAGGGTGGGCTGGAATCTCTCCCGAGAGCGCCACACAGCCATCGGCCGCCACGACCACGCCGGCTGAATTAACCGTCTGGTGGCAGGTGTTCAATGATCCGTTGCTCTCGAAGCTGGTGGATCAGTCGCTCCAGGCCAACCTGACCCTCCAGAACGCGAAGGCGGCATTGCGGCAGGCCCAGGCCCAACGCGGCGTCGAGGTCGGCGGCCTGTTACCCACGGTCAATGTCCCGCTCTCTTACCAGCGCGCCGCTAACGGCGGCAAGGGCCTGGGGGCCGGCCCACACAATGTCTATTCAACCGGCGTAAATGCCGCTTTGAACGTCGACGTCTTCGGCGGCATCCGGCGCAGCATCGAGGTGGACGATGCCAACATCCTGGCCGCGATGGACAACATCCGCGACGTGCAGGTGCTCATCTCCGCTGAGGTCGCGGCCGACTATGTTTCTGTCCGAAGCTTCCAGCAGCAGATTATCGTCGCGCAGCGGAACCTGGTTGCGCAGCGGCACACCGCCGACATCACGCGGCAAAAGCTAGCAGCCGGTTTCGTCAGTTCGCTTGACGTGGCCAATGCCGATGCCCAGGTGGCAACCACGGAATCGACGATCCCGTCGCTGCAGATTGGCGAACGGCAGAATATCTATGCGATCAGCGTGCTGCTAGGCCGGCCTCCGGCGGACTTGGTGACGGAGCTTTCAATCGACGAGCCGCTGCCGACGGTGCCCGCGCGGATCCCGGTTGGCTTGCCGTCGGAACTGCTGCGCCGCCGGCCCGATATTCGCCAGGCTGAAGACAAGCTGCACGCCGCGACCGCCCAGATCGGCGTGGCGACGGCCAACCTCTTCCCGCAGTTCTCGCTGACGGGCAACCTCAACTGGAACGCCTTCGACGCCTCGAAGTGGTTTAACCCGATCAATCGGAGTTGGGGCTTTGGGCCCAGCATGTCCTGGGCGATCTTCCAGGGCGGCAGCGTGCTGGCGAGCATCGAGGTCGATAAGGCCCTGCGCGACGAGTCGTTCCTGACTTATCAACAGACCGTGCTGACGGCGCTGCAGGATGTGGAGAATGCCCTGATCGCCTTTACCAAGGAGCAGGAGCACCTTAAGTCCCTCTCCGACGCGGTAGTGGCCAACCAAAAGGCCACGGATGTCTCCATGCAGCTCTACGCGCAAGGCCAGACGGACTTCCTGAACGTGCTGAACGCGCAGCGATCCCTGTTCGTTTCAGAGGCCGCCCTGGTGCAGAGCCAGCAGGCCGTGGCGACGGATTTGATCTCGCTGTACCAGGCCTTGGGCGGCGGCTGGGACCAGCCCGGCAGCACCAGCAAGCCGGCAGGGAAACAAGCGGCAGAGAGTACAAACTGAGATTGGATACGTATCGCGTGTCCGCAGGCTCTATCGAGGCGAGCTGATACCCGCCGCCAGCGTCAAACCGGCCCGAAACGCGGCGTAGTTGCGCTCGTGCTGCTTGATTTTGCGCGGGCGGAGCGTCTTGCACTTGGGCTTAGCCAGTGCCGCCAGAACCCGAGCGTAGCTGGGATACAAGCCGCTGCCAACCGCGGCCAGCATGCCTGAGCCCAGCAAGGCCGCCTCTTCGATGGGCGAAAGCGCCAGCGCCCTGCCGGTGATGTCGGCCTTGATCTGTGCCCAGGCCTTGTTCCGCGCCCCGCTGCCCACCAGCGTGAGCTTCCTGAGCCGAACCTTCCCATCGGCTTCCATGGCCGTGATGATCTGTCGCAGGGCGTAGCCGACGCCTTCAGCCACTGCCCGCGTCATGTCATCGGCGGTCACCGAGGGCGTCAAACCCAGGAACGCCCCGCGCAGGTGCGAGTTCCAGATCGGCGGCCTCTCGCCCATCAGGTACGGCAGGAAGATCACGCCGTTGGCCCCATCGGGCGAGCGCGTGATGCGAGCGATCATCTCTTCGTAGCTGCCGGTTCCCAGCAGCGACTTGAACCACTCCACCGCGCTGCCGGCCGTCGAGACGGTGCCGTGCGACAACCAGCGCTGCGGCACCACGTGGCAACGATTCAGAAAGGCTGGGTTGAAATGCGGATCGTCCGTGCAGGCCGTTATGACTTCAGAGCCGCCCGAGGAGGCGAAGCCCTGGCCGTTTTCGGTCACGCCGACGGCCAGCGCGGCGCAGGCGGTGTCGGCCGCTCCCATCACCACCGGCACGCCGGCCCTGATGCCCGTGATCCGGCTGACCCGCTCCATCACGCCGCCAACGACATCCGACGGCGCCAGGATCGGCGGCAGCTTGGCGAGATCCACGCCCAGCGCCGCGCACAGCTTGGCCGACCATTGCCGCTTGCGGATATCGAACAGGCCCGTGAACGAGGCGTTGGTCCAGTCCATGCCGAACTGCCCGGTGAGCTTGTGGCAGAGGAAGGTGTTGGCGTGGCCAAACATGGCCGAGCGGCGATAAATGGCCGGTTTGTGCCGCTTGAGCCACAACATGCCCGGCAGCGAGATGGTTCCCGATGCCATGCGATTACCGGTGATCTTCGCCATGGCCGCGGGAGTTACGATCTGGCCAATCTCCTTCGCCTGGGCCACGCTGCGCTGGTCGAGATAAATGATGGCGTCATTGAGCGGCTCGCCGCTTGAGTCCATCGCGACCATGGCCGGGCAGAGCGTGCTGATGCCAATGGCGTCAATCTGGGCAGGGCGGATCTTCGCCTGCCGGATCGCCAGAGGCAGCTCGCGCAGGATCAGCTTCCACCATAACTCCGGCGAGGCCTCGGCCCAGAGCGGCTTGGGGAAGGACAGGCCATACGCCGCGCGTCGCAGCGATCTCAGCCGCAAGTCCCGGCCAAACACCCCGATCTTCAGGGCCGTCGTGCCAACGTCCAGTGCGAGAATGTAGCTCATCAGTCTTGTCGCCTTACCGGCAGGGTGCCGTGGTCGCGGCGTCCAGCGACCACGTGGTGCTTGTCGCCTTACCGGCATTGGACGCTCATCGGGCCCAACGATCACTTCGTCTTGACGTACCGCATCACCAGCGGGTCGTGGCCCGGCAAGAGCACCTTGCCCAGTTTGCGAATCTTCCGCATCGACAGCAGCGATTCTTCGACGCTGGTCGATAGGCCGATCGGGATATCCTGCTGGAGATTCTTGTACGTGAAGGCCACGTCGCCGCACAGCACCGTCGGGCCTTGGCGCGTGCTCACCAGCACCGATTGATGCCCGGGGCTGTGGCCGCCCGTCCAGAACACCTTCAGGCCGGGCAGGATGCTCTTGTCGCCATCGACCACGATCGTCCGGTGAGCGTTCTCTTTCCGCAGCGACCGGACCACGTCGCCGTCATTGAACTGCACGAACCACGCGTGCGGCGGCTTGATGCCGCACTCCAGTTCGCGTTTCTGAATGACGATCTTCGCCCGGCTATATTCGTTCAACAGCGGCGAGAGATGGTCAAAGTGCGCGTGCGTAATGATGACGTAGTCGATGTCCGTCGGGGCCACGCCCAGCTTCTTCAAGATCGTCAGCGGCCGCTCGCTGGGCTTCTGCTGCATGTCGCCCATGAAGCGGTGCGCGTACTCCAGGTCGAAGCCGGTATCGACCAGCACGGTCTTGCCGTGGCCCCGGATCAGCCAGAAATAGTAGAAGAACCGGACCTTCTTGTCCCAGTCGTGCAGGAGGCAGTTCAGCTCGGCTGGGCACATGCACTGCCCGACCTTCAACGGAAGTATGTCGTACATGCCGCTACTCCCCAAGCGCCTGCAGCGCAGCCTCCACGCTTCCGTTCTTGTGAATGATGATCTTCAAGGCGTTCATCAGGCCCACGACGTTCTTGTGGTCCCAGACGAACCGGCCAAAGGCAATGCCCTGGGCGCCGGCGTCCATGGCGTCCTTGGTCATCTTCAGGAACTCGGCCTCGTTCTTGGCCTTGACGCCGCCGGCGATGACCACGCGCGTCGGACAGTTCTTGACGACCTTGGCGAAGCTGTCGGGATCGCCGGTGTAATTGGTCTTGATGATGTCCACGCCCAGTTCCGCGCCCAGCCGAACGCAGTAGGCCACGTTCTCCCACTTGGTCTGCTCGTCCTTGGGGATGAGTTCGCCGCGCGGGTAGATGTGCGCCACCAGCGGCATGCCGGCCATCTTGGCCTCGCGGGCGAACGCGCCCAGGTTCCGCACCTGTTCGGCCTGGTGCTCCGAGCCGACGATCACGCCGAAGGACACGGCGTCGGCGCCCAGCCGGACGGCTTCGTCCACCTGCGTCACCGGGATGTCATAGCAGAAGTGATACGGGGAAAACGTGCTGCACTTCAAAATCAGCGCGACCTTGCCCGCATGCTCAGCCAGGCATTCTTCGGCAATGCCCTTGTGCATGGTTACCGCGTCCGGCCCGCCGGCGACAACCTTGGCCAAGGTCGCCCTGATATCCATGAGCCCGGTCAGCACGCCGCGCGCCGGCGCGTGGTCCAGCGTGATGCCCAGAAGTTTGCCGGATTCCTTGTTCAACAGCCTGGCCAGACGGATTCGTTCACCGAGAAGTTCCACAGCACGTACCTTTCGTTATAGTTGACGACAAATCGTTATGGTTTTACGACGACCTTGAGTCCCTGTCCCGCCCGGACCGTGTCCAGGGCGGTGCGAATTTCATCCAGCCCGTAGCGGTGGGTGATCATCTCTTTGAGGTTGATCTTGCCCTGGGCCACCAGCGCCAATGCCTTGCGGAAGTCCTTGGTCGAGGAGGCAGAACTCCCGACGACCTTGAGCTCCTTGTAGTGTATCACGTTGGGGTCGAGTTCGACCTTGTCATCGTGGCTGAAGCCCGCGAACAGGTTCAGCACGCCGCCGCGCTTGAGCAGGTTCAGCAGCGGCCCGACCAGCCTGGCCACGCCCACGGCCATGATGACTTTGTCGATGCCCTCGTTGGCCGTCTGCTGCATCACCACGCTGGCGAGGTCTTCCTTGCTCGGGTCAAAGCAGCAGTCGGCGCCCAGTCTCCGGGCCACCGCGCAGCGCTCGGCGTTCATCTCGGCCATCAGCACCTTGGCCCCCAGCAGCTTGGCCAGTTGCAGGTGGAACAGGCCGATGGGGCCGGCGCCGATAATCAGGACGCTGTCGCCCTTCTTCGTGCCGGTGTTCTCCGAGCCGTTGAGGCAGCACGAGAGCGGCTCGACCAGGGCGGCCTCTTCGCAGGACACGCCCTCGGGAATCTTAAAGACATTGCCGGCCTTGAGCACCTGCTGGGGCACCTTGACGTACTGGGCGAACCCGCCGTCGAACTCATAGCCGATGGCGGTGCGGTTGAAGCAGACGTTCTCCAGGCCCTTGCGGCAGGCGTAGCAGGTCTTGCACGCCACCACGGGGGCGATGACGACCTTGTCGCCCTTTTGCCACTTCTTGGCGGCGCGGGAACCCACCTCGACGATCTCGCCGGCGACCTCGTGGCCAATGACGGACGGCACGCGCACGCCCTTGGTCTTCTTGCCCAGGTAGATCCTGATGTCCGTGCCGCACACGGCGCAGGTATCGACCTTGACAAGCAAGTCGCCGCTGCCGATGGTGGGCGTCTCAATTTCCTGTACTTCGATCTTTTCCGGACCGCTAAATACTGCAGCGCGCATGATATTCCTTACAGCTTGGGGGCCACTGCCCAGATGACGTCGAGGCGTTCTTCCTTGAAGTTGAACCACTGGTGCTTCGTGCCGGCGGGCAGGTAAAAGCCCTCGCCCGTCCGCACCGTGTAGGTTACTTCGTCTTCAATCAAGACAACGCCTTCGCCCTTTAAGATGTAATACACTTCATCGCCGCCGTGCGGGGCGCTGGCATCGAGATGGTCGAAGGGAGAAACGTAGAACACGCCAAAGTGGATGTGGTCGCTGGAAACGAAGACCTCGACCAGGCCCTTCTTCTTCTCGCCGTGCAGCAGCGCGACCTTCTTTTCGTTGGTGATGACGACCGGCTTCTTCTGGCCCGGCTCGCAGGGGTAAACGCCCTGCCACGCCAGCCGTTCCTTCCAGTTATCGCCTTTTTCCTTCATGGATGCCTCTCTCCTGGGGCTTTCTAACCCGAAATCCCATCGACCGCGCGGTCGAGGACAATTCCACCCGCCGGCCACGGCACGTGCCGTGGATCGCCGACAACAGAACGCTTGCACGCCCTGGCAATCTCTCCAACCGGCGGACCCAAAAGCTTACCAATCGGCGACAGGCAACACAATTGCGATTGGCCGGGCCGGACGAGCGCTTGACACAGGCATAGCGCCGGAGGATCGTTGCTCGGCATGGCAACGCACCACGAACTCATTCGCCAGGTCAACGACACAAAGCTCGGGCCGCACCAGCTCGGCCTGTGGTGGCTGGGGCAGCACAGTTTCATCCTCAAGACCTCCCAGGCGGTGCTGTACCTCGACCCGTTCCTGAGCCCCCTGCCCGACCGGCTGGTGCCGCCGCTGCTGGGGCCTGAAGAAATCACCAACGCCGACTTTGTTCTCGGCTCGCACGACCACCTCGATCACATCGACCGCGAATGCTGGCCGGGGCTGGCCAAGGCATCGGGGCAGGCGCGTTTCGTCGTGCCCGAAAGTCTGCGCGAAGGATTGTCGCGCGACCTGCGGATACCGGTCCAGCGGTTCGTCGGGCTGGACGACCTTGCCAGCGTGGACTTGGGATCGATCCGCCTCACCGGCATTGCCGCCGCCCACGAGCTGCTCGATCCCGACGCGCTCGGCCGATTCCCTTGCCTGGGCTTTGTAATCGAAGCTGACGGCGTCACCATCTACCACAGCGGCGACTGCTGCATGTACGAGGGCCTGGTCAGCCGGCTCAAGCGGTGGCAATTTGACGCCATGCTGCTGCCCATCAATGGCCGGGATGCCAGGCGACTGAGTTCCGGCTGCATCGGCAACATGACGTACCAGGAGGCAGCCGACCTGGCCGGGGCGGTCGGCACGCGCATGGTCATCCCCGCCCACTACGACATGTTCGCCATGAACCTCGGGCCGGTGAACGATTTCCTGGACTATGTCGCCGTGAAGTATCCGGCCATCCGGCCTTGCGTGTGCGATTACGGCCAGTGCGTCCGCATCGGCTGATTCGACGCCCCTGCCAGCGCAATGGGGCGTTGGGAAGCGGGCTTTTCGCCCGCGCTGCAAAAAACATTTTGTGCCGCAAGCGCGCTTTGCTAAGCTCTGTCGAAGTGAGAGAGTAACCGATCTGATTAAAGGAGTTTGAGACAATGGCGTATAGCATTAGTGATGCATGCACGCGATGCGGCACCTGTAAAGAAACCTGCCCAGTCGAAGCCATCAGCGCCGGCGAGCCGAAGTTCAAGATCGACGCCGACCTGTGCATCTCCTGCGGCCAGTGCTGCGACGCATGCCCGGTTTCGGCCATCAAAGAGGCGTAAACCGCCTCTTGGACGTTGAACCACGCGGGGCCGGCGAGTTGCCGGCCCTTTGTTTTGCGCGACGGCCGGCCAGGGCGACCGCACACAGCCGAGGGCGGCTGTGCCACCCACCCGGGCAATCATGGACATCATGAACCCGGCTCGGCGCTTACCAGACATGTAACGAGGCAACTATGGCAGACATGACCATCGCAGCGTTTCAGGACTTCATCCGGCAGCGGTATTTCGCCACGGACAGCAAACGCGGCACGCCGGCCACGTTCATGTGGTTCATCGAGGAAGTGGGCGAACTCTCGACCGCCCTGGCCGGTAACGACCCGGTCAACACCGAAGAGGAATTCGCCGATGTGCTGGCCTGGCTGTGCACGCTGGCCAACATCAACGGCGTGGACCTGGCAAAGGCCATCGAGAAGTACACAGTCAATGGCGTCGACGGCACGAAGTAGAAGAAACAACCTTTGCCACGGAGGTCACGGAGAACGGCGGAGGAAGGCGAAGAAAGAAAGGCAACCACAAAGGGCACAAAGGAGCACGAAGAGTAGAAGGCGGTTCTGTTTCGTTCCCTGGCGTCAGAATATTGCGAGCCAGTCTAACTTTGCATCGTGCTTAATTCGTGTCCTTCGCAGCATCCCTGAACGTTCAGTAGCTTTATCTTTTGTCTTCCTCCGCCGTTCTCCGTGACCTCCGTGGCAAACGCCTTTTCTTCGTGGTTGGCTTGGCTACTTGATCTGGATCACCACCTTGCCGAATTGCTCTTGCTGCTCCAGGTAGCGGTGAGCGTCGGCCAGTTGGTC
Source organism: uncultured Planctomycetota bacterium (assembly GCA_903892515.1). GTDB lineage: Bacteria > Planctomycetota > Phycisphaerae > SM23-33 > SM23-33 > CAITIS01. The sequence continues at coordinate 30,401 of CAITIS010000011.1, forward strand.
CAATGGGAAAGCCTGGTCGATGACGACCTGGAGTTTGTTCTCTGCCACCAGGCGCAAGCAGGTGGCCATTTCGTCCGGCGTGCCCAGCGTCGAGCCCAGCACCGATTGAGCCTTATAGTAGAGGGGAGCCAGGTCGAGTTGCACGTTCGCCCCGCCGGTCGTGCCGCAGACCACCAGCCGGCCGCCGCGAGCCAGGCTGGCCACATTCGCCGGCCAGGTGGCTGAGCCGACGTGGTCGAGAATCACATCCACACCCCGGCCACCGGTGAGCTGCTTGACCTCATCGGCCACGTCCTGCTCCTTGTAGTTGATCACGTAGTCGCAGCCCAGGCTGACGGCCTTGGCGACCTTTTCGGGCGTCGAGGTCGTGGCGATGACCACCGCCCCGGCCAGGTGCGCGATCTGGATGCCCGCGTGCGAGACGCCCGAGCCGGCGCCGTTGATCAGCACCCACTCACCCACCTGGAGTTGTGCCCGCGACAGCAGCATGTGCCAAGCGGTGGTGAAGACCACCGGCACGGCGGCGGCGACCTCAAAGGCCATGGTGGGCGGCTTGGGGATGCAGTTCTTTTCGGGCACGGCCACGAACTCGGCCATGCCGCCATTTCGGCCCGCGCCAATAATCGTGAAATCGTCCGCCAGCGCCACGGTCGCCCCTGGCTGGGGAATCGGGTTAGTCCAGACGCCCGGAAAGACCACGACGTCCTGGCCATTGTCGACGCGGATGCCGGAAAAATCCGAGCCCGGAATCAGCGGCAGCGGAAAGGGCCTCTTGCCGCCCATTCGCACCCACAGGTCAAGGTGATTGAGCGAGCAGGCCATGACGCGAACGATCACCTCGCCGGGGCCGGGCTTGGGCTCGTCACGCTGCCCCACCTGGATGACTTCCGGCCCGCCGTGTTTTTCGATCCATGCCGCTTTCATGTTTTCTCCTTTGCCTGGACGTACTTATGATAGCGCAAGAATTTCCCGTCGGCACGCGCGGAGTGCGGATGGGGCCAAGACGCGCGGGCAGGCGCTGTATAGCCCGAGATCAGCAACTACTGGGTGCCACGGCTGCGGCGTTTGCAGCCGTGCGGGCGGCGGCACACCTGCATACACCGCAGGTGTGGCACCCGAACGGACGCGCGGGCACAGCCTGCCCGCCCTACAGAAAATCGAATGCAGACACTCAGTGAAATTCGCGAGTTGCTCGCCGAGGCTGGACAGGAGCCGACCAAGCGCTTCGGCCAGAACTTTCTCATCGATGCCAACCTGATGGCCAAGCTCATCGAATTGGCCGACATGGATTCTGCGCAAACGGTGCTGGAGATCGGGCCGGGCACGGGTTCGCTGACGGAAGAGTTGGTGGCGCGGGCGGGCCGAGTGGTGGCCGTCGAGATCGATCGTGGCCTGGCCGCCCTGCTGCAGCGACGCCTCGGTGGGCAAGGCAACCTCACGGTTCTTCAAGCCGACGCCCTGGCCGGCAAGCATAAGCTGGCGCCGGAAGTGCTGGCGGCGCTGGCCCAAACCGGGCGGGCGAATCTCGTGTCGAACCTGCCGTACAACGTGGCAGTACCGATTTTGATTAACTGCCTGAACGAGTCCTGGCGGAGTCTCCGCACCCCCGGCCAGGCTGTACGTTTCTCCCGGCTGACGTTTACGGTGCAGCGCGAATTGGCCGACCGGCTCGTGGCCGACATGGGCTCGTCGGACTATGGCCCGGTGAGCGTACTGGTGTCGCTGCTGGCGCGAAGCACGCCCGGGCGAATCCTGCCGCCCCAGGCGTTCTGGCCGCCACCCAAGGTGCATTCGCAGATGGTCCGGCTGGACTTCGACGAAACGCTGGCTGAGCAGGTGAAAGATCTGCCCACGCTGTCGGCCTTGCTGGGTGCGACCTTCCAGCATCGGCGCAAGAAGATCTCCACGGCCGGTAAGCGGCGCGACTGCCCCTTTGACGAGCAGAGATTCCTTGCCGGTTTGGGGACGTGCGAAATCGACCCCGATAGTCGTCCTGAGCAGGTCTCGCCTGAGCAGTTCCGCCGCCTGGCGAATTGGCTGGAAGGCTTCACACGAATTGGCAGTGATTTGGTAGAATAGCGGTTTATCAAGGGCACGCTTGCCTCGCTTGGACTGCTTGGGGTACATTAGTTCACAGCGCACGGCAAAGAACGATTACCTATGGCCAACGACGAACACGCGATTTCACAACCCGGCAAAGGCAAGGCTTTCTTCGATCACGGCGATCAATCGGCCGAGATCAGCAAGTGGGACTATGCCATCAAGATGTACCTTGAAGGCCTGCGCCGCGAGCCGACGAACCTGGAACGCGGGCACAAGAAGCTGCGCGAGATCGGCCTGAAACGCAAACTCACCGGCGGCAAGCCCGCGGGCATGTTCAACACCTTCAAGTCCGAAAAGGGCGAAAACCCCGACGTCGAGAGTCTGTTGAAGGTCGAGTACCAGTTCGCCATGGACCCGGGCAACGTCTCGCACATGATGTCCCTGGCCAAGGCCATAGAGAAGCTCGGCGACAAGGCTTGCACCAAGTGGATTCTGGACATTCTCTTTGACGCTGAGCGGCAGGCAAAAAAGCCCAGCAAACGCATCCTCGTGCTGCTGGCTGAGTCCTACTGCCGATGCGATGAATTCACGCTGGCGGTGACGGCCTGCGACATGGCCAGAAAGCTCGATCCCGCTGACGGGCACCTCGAAAATATGTCCAAGACGCTGTCGGCCCAGGCCACCATGAAACACGGCCAGTACGACGGACACGGGAGCTTTGAAAAGAGCGTCCTGAACATGGGCAAGCAGAAGGAACTCAGCGAGGGCGACAGCCTGGCCAAGAGCGAAGATTATCTGCAACTGGCCCTGCGGAAGGCGCAGAAGGAATATGAGGCCGAGCCGGAAGTGCACGGCAAGATCGACGCCTACGCCGACGCCCTGACCAAGTTTGAAGACGACGCCCACGAGAGCCTGGCCATGCAGGTCCTGGCCAAGGCGTTCCATCACAGCAAGACGTATCGCTTCAAGCTGCGGCAGGACGATGTCCGCATGCGGCAGTACCGCCGGCATTACATCCAGCTCAAGGGCCAGGGCAAGATGGACGCTGCCATCAAGATGGCCAAGGAGCAGCTCCAGTTCGAGCTGGACGTCTATAAAGAACGCGTCGAGCAATACCCGACCGACCTGAATTTCCGGTACGAACTGGGCCGGCGGCAGCTAACAGCCGCTGCCACGTTCAAGCAGCCCGATCAGCTCGATAATGCCATTGCCAGCCTCCAGCAGGCCCAGCGCGACCCTAAGCGGCGCATCCAGGCCATGATCGACCTGGGCCGGTGCTTCGACAAGAAGGGCTGGTTCAAAGAGGCCGTCGATACGTACAGCCGGGCCCTGGAAAACGACCTGACCGAGGAGCGATCCAAGGAGTTGCGATACAACCTTGGCTGTGCGCTGCGGGCGATGGGCGAGAAGAAAAAAGCCATGGAACAGTTTTCCGAAGTGGCCCAGGTAGACTTCACGTACCGCGACGTCCGCAAGCAGATCGAAGAGTTGCGGAAAGAAGTTGAGGGCGCCGCCGGTTAGCTACTTGGAACAAACCCCCTTGCCTTCCTGGTTGGGCGTAGTATAATTCTCCGTTCTCCGCCATGGGCGGAGGGTTCGTTGTCTATTTCAGAAAGGAGCCAACGTGGCTCATTCGAGTTCGGCAAAGAAGCGTATTCGTCAGAATGAAGAGCATCGTCTCCGCAATCGCCGCCGCAAGGCTGGCATCAAGGAGACCGTGCGTGTGTTCACCGAGGCTGTGACGACCGGCAAGGCCGATGACGCCGCCAAGGCGCTCAGCCAGGTGCAGAAACAGTTGGATCGCACCGCCGATCACGGCACGATTCACAAGAACACGGCCGCGCGGAAGAAGTCTCGGCTGGCCAAGCGGCTGAACAAGCTGACGGCCGTCGCCAAGTAATCTGCCATGAACCGCGGAATTCCAGCCGTTCGAGCCACGCTCGGACGGCTGGAGTTTTGCGCCGACAGTTGACGCACAATGCCAGAGAATCCGACAACCTTTGCTTCTCGCGGGGGCTTGAAGCTCCAAGCGGCCTTGGACGCGTTTGGCTTGGACGTGCGCGGATGGATTTGCGCCGATTTCGGCGCCAATGTCGGCGGGTTCACGGATTGTCTGCTGCATCGCGGCGCGGCCAAGGTTTTTGCCGTCGACACCGGCTATGGCGAGTTGGCCTGGAAACTTCGTAAAGACGAGCGGGTCGTGGTGATGGAGCGGACCAACGCTCTGTACGCCGAACTGCCCCAGGAAGCCCAGGCCGGCGGCGGGGTGGATTTGGTTGTCATCGACGTGGCCTTTACCCCCCAAACGCTGATCGTGCCGGCCGCCCAGCGCTGGCTCAAACCCATGGGCCACATTATCTCGCTGATCAAGCCCTACTATGAACTGTCCAAGCAGCACCCCGAAGGCAAGGCCCCGGCGCGCGTCGAAGATGCCCAGGCCAAACGCCTGTGCGAACATATCTGCGAGGAACTCGGCGAGGGTATGCTGGAAGTGCAGGGCGTGATCGACAGTCCGCTCAAAGGCAAGGGCGGCAATACGGAATTCCTCGTGCACCTGAGGCCACGGGCCACGGCGACGCCCTAGGGGAATCCGAACATGGCCGGGCGGCATCTTGACGTAAGACATTGGTCGATCTAGAATTCCTCGTTTGTAAGCTGAAAGTCGCCGCGTTGACGTGCATTTTTGCAGTAATGTTTGCCGGGGCGGCTAAAGCGATTTGAAAGGTGAAGCCATCAATGGGCAAGATTCGTGTTGCCATCGCGGGCGTGGGCAATTGTGCGTCTTCCTTGATTCAGGGGATCCACTACTACGCGGACTGCCCAGACGCCGATGCTGCCGCCGGCATCGGCCTGTCACACCCCGAACTGGCCGGCTTCAAGGCCAGCGACGTCGAGATCGTGGCCGCCATTGACATCGACGCCCGCAAAGTGGGCCGGCCGCTGCACGAGGCCATGTGGGCCCTGCCCAACAATACAAAGGTCTTCTACAACGCCTTCCGCTACGACAACGTCAAGGTCGCCATGGGCAACGTGCTGGACGGCGTGGCAGAGCACATGTCGGCCTATCCCGAGCACCAGCGTTTCATCGTTGCGGACAACAAGAGCGCCACGCGGCAGGAGATCGAGCAGCTACTGACCGACTCCGGGGCCGAGGTGCTGATGAACTACATGCCGGTGGGATCGCAGAAGGCCACCGAGTTCTACGCCGAGTGCTGCCTGGCCACGGGCGTGAGCCTGATTAACTGCATGCCCGTCTTCATCGTCTCTGACCCGGTGTGGGCCAAGCGATTCACCGACGCGGGCATCCCCTGCATCGGCGATGACGTCAAGGCCCAGGTCGGCGCCACCATCGTGCATCGCGTGCTGACGCGGCTGTTCCAGGAGCGCGGGGCCAAGATCGACGCGACCTACCAAATCAATACCGGTGGCAACACCGACTTCCTGAACATGCTCAACCGCAGCCGGCTGACCAGCAAGCGGATCTCCAAGACGCAGGCCATCCAGTCGCAATTGGCGGTGCCGCTGCCGCCCGACCAGGTGCACATCGGCCCGTCGGATTTCGTGCCCTGGCAGAAGGACAACAAGGTTTGCTTCTGCCGCATCGAAGGCCGGGGCTTCGGCGGCGTGCCGCTGAACCTGGAACTTCGGCTGTCAGTGGAGGATTCGCCCAATTCCGCCGGCGAGACCATCGACGCCATCCGCTGCATCAAGCTGGCGCGGCAGCGCGGCCTGAGCGGCCCCATCGAGAGCGTGTCGGCCTACACGATGAAGCACCCGCCGGTGCAATTCCCCGACTACGAGGCCCTGCGGCTGATGGAAGCCTTCATCGCCGGCAACGGTCATCAGCAGGCCGCGGCGCCAGCATCGACCGTCGCCGCCCGGACCTATCAAGGGCAGGCCGTCAAGACGCCGACCGTGGCGAAGTAGAGCCACTGGGCCACTGGGCCACAGAGGCACAGAAGCAATGCTTTTCAAACGGCACGACATCAACATCGTGCCGTTTTCTTTTTGCGCACCTCCGGCCGGCGATCAGGAATCACAGGTGGCGTTACATCGCCACAACGGATGAAGGATTGAGAGGGTGGGTGCCATAGGCTGACGTGGCTTCGCGCTGTCTTGCGAAGACGCGGCTGCCTATGCGGGCCGCCACATAGGTAGAGCCGCAAGACGACGCGGCTCAACCTATGGCACCCACGTGAGCCCGCAGGCTCGGGCGGATGTCGTTCATTGGGCCTATCTTCAGGACTGCGTTCCACATTGCTCTTGGCGTGGATGATCTTATCGCGTATGTTCGCTCCCCACGGATTCACGAGGAACGAGTTCACGAATCACAGGTGACCAATGGGTGTCGGTTCGGCCGTAGCATGGTTCTTCTGTACCTGGCGTGACTGGCACGCGCGAATGCTGGTGCGCGCCGGTGTCAGCCCCAACGCGCTGACGATTTTCGGCACGGTGTGCACGTGCCTGGCTGGAGCGTGCATGGCGGTCGGGGCCGGGTCGAAATTCGCCTGGACGCTCTGTCCGGGCGATCTGCGGGCGTACCAGAGCGGCGCGTACATGGTCCTGGCCGCGGTGTTCCTGTTCTTCTGCTCAGCCGGTGACATGCTGGACGGGGCCGTGGCCCGCATCGGCAAACAGTCCACCAAGTTCGGCGCCTTCCTCGACTCCACGCTCGACCGCTTCAGCGATTTTGCGATCTACCTGGGCATCGCGTTCTACTTCGTGCTGCGCGGCAACGTGACGTATACGCTGCTGCCCTTCCTGGCGGTCTTCTGGGGGCAGATGATTTCGTACACGCGGGCACGGGCCGAGGACGTGATCTCGAACTGCACGGTGGGCTACTGGCAGCGCGGCGAGCGCGTGGCGGCCGTGCTGATCGCGACCGTGTCCCACAACATCCCGGCGCTGCTCTGGCAGCAGGCCCTCTCGCCGGCCTTCACCGTCTGGGCGCGAATTCACTACACCTCGCAGGTCGCCCGCGGCCTGACGCCGCAAATCGACCCGCGCCAAGGCCCGTGGTACAACCGCCTGCGGCTGTGGCGCTACCCGCGCATGACGCTGGCGTATGACGTGCTCACCGGCCTGAATATCGCCTGGCTGATCTTCGCCCCCATCCCCGTAAAGTTCGACCCGCTGGCGAAATTGCTGGGGCTGCACTAAACGCGGAATCGGGTGGCATGGTCACTCGCGCCGTTGCGATGACCATGTTCCAGCGTTGCGGCTCCGTCTTCGCTTTCGTGGCCGAGCATGGTCACCGCAAGACGACGCGGATGACCATGCCACCCATCGGTGCGCGTACAACCCACCTGCACGCCCTACGGCCTGATCCGCGTGAACCGGTCGGCCACCATCTTGAGTTGCTTCCTGCGCATCAGCCATTCCAGCGTCGGCTGGGCCTGGCCATGCGGCTGATAGCTCAAGCCCGCCGCCCCGGCCTTGGTCAGGTTGATCTTGGCCTCGGTGTCGCCGCTGATGAAGTAGCCGATGAACTCCTCCAGCGATGGGTTGTGCCCCACCAGCACCACGCAGGACATCCCCTTGCTTTCCATCTCCTCGATATCGCTCAGGGCCTCCTTGGGATCCCCCGGCGGCCCGAGCAGTTCCATGACTTCCACTTCGCCGCCAAGCAGGCCGGCAAGGATGTCCGCCGTCTCGCGTGCCCGGATGAGCGGGCTGGTCATGATCTTTGCCGGCGCGACGCCCATGGCCTTTAAGGCCACGCCGGTGCTGTGGGCTTCCTGCTTGCCCTCGGGAGTAAGCTTGCGGTCCTCATCGCCATTGGCGCCCCGATCTTCAGCCGAAGCGTGGCGGACGATTATGATTTCCATTCTTAGCTCCGTTGATTCAGGTCTGAGGCCAGAGGTCAGGGGCCTGAGAACAACCTGCGCAGCCCTTCTGCCCTGGTCTCGGCAGACTCTGACGCAACCAGACCAAACGATACCAAGCGATCCGCTCTTCCTCTCCGGCCTCTTGCCTCCTACCTCCGGCCTCCGACCTCCGGCCTCCGACCTCTGGCCTCAACCTTCTGGCAGGAACATTCTACTCCCCTCAAGATCGCGCCGAGCGGTCGGTGAGCCACTCTCTTTCCCAGACTGGCTCTTGCCTTTATTGGCCCAAGCTATATGCTGTCGGTTCGGCAAATGCCACGGAAACCATGATGATAGAAGAGCCAAAAGACGTGCCCGCCTCCGCCGCTGATTCCTCCGGTGAGGCTGCGCTGACACCGGCCACAGATCAACCCGCTGCCGAGCAGTCCCAGGTCGAGCCGCCCCCCGCGGCCGAGCCCGACCAGAGCGAGTGCGCGATCGAAGCGGACCTGCCTGCGACCGTGGAGGCCGTGCTGTTCTCCTCGGAAAAGCCGCTGCCGCCGTCGCGCATCGCCGACGTGTGCGGCGCGCCGGCCAAGGCGGTGCGCGAGGCTATCACGCACCTGAACGAACGCTACGAAGAGATGGGCTGCTCCTTCCGCGTCACGGAGATCGCCGGCGGCTTCCAGATGCAAACGCTGCCGGAATACGCCGACGTGCTGGCCCGGCTGCTGTCGAGCCGCAACGATTCCAAGCTCTCGCAGGCGGCCATGGAGACGCTGGCCGTCGTGGCCTACCGCCAGCCGGCGCTACGGGCCGATATTGAGGCCATCCGCGGCGTGGCCTGCGGGGAAGTGCTGCGGACGCTCATGGAGCGGAACCTCGTCCGCATCGTCGGACGGGCCGAGGAAATCGGCCGGCCCATGCTGTACGGCACGACCAAGTATTTCCTGGAAGTTTTCGGCCTGGCCAATCTGGAAGACCTGCCCAACGCTGAGCAACTCCGCCGGCCGCAGGACAATCAGCCGGCTAAGCCCGCAGCCGATTCTGCGGCTTCCGCGGCGTCCGCTCCGGCCGCTGATGCCCCTGCTGCCGCCGACGCCGCAGCCGCTGCCGATGTGCCCGCTGCCCCCGACGCACCTGATGCCGGGGCATCCGAATCGGCCAAAGAAGCTCCTGCTGCCGAGCAAGCGGCTTCCGAAACTCCAACCGAAGCGGCCCCGTCTAACGACCCGCCCGCCGACGATTCCACCCCCGGCCAGTACGTGTCCGACCGGCCAGGCGAGCCGGCGTAGCGAGCCGCTGTTGAACGAGTGTCGCGGGCGTCTCGCCCGCGGCTGTGGACATCAGAACCGGCGGCATTCCTGGCGCGGGCGAGACGCCCGCGACACGAGAACGGCCATATTCAACGATCGTCAGGCACGGGCCCTTCACACTGCTGCACACACCGCAGCAGTGGCACCCGCGTCTTTCTCAGTGCTGCCCCATCTTTAGCGTGCCGGCTTGGACGTCGCGTTCCCGCCGAAGGCCGACAGCACGCCGGCGACCAGGTCCCGGGCGGTCTTGAGTTCCGTCGTCGCCTTGGCCTTTTCGGCCGACTTGGCGGTATCGAGCGACTTCGCCGCATCCTGCAACTTCTTCGTGAAGCCGTCGTGCAGCAGAGACATGACCGATGGCTGACTCGACGGCTTGCCGCCGGCAATGTGCCTACGGCAGCCCTGCAACCCCGCGATGGTCTTGTCGACGGCCTCGCGGGCCTTGTCGATATCCGCTGCGGCCGAGGTGCCCGCCTCCACCGCCTTGGCGGCAGCATTGATGGCGACAATCGCGTCGCTGAGTTGCGTCTTGGCCATGGCGTGCGGCGAAGCCGGCTTCGAGGCCGCCGGCTGACTCGTCACCTGCGCCTGCCCCGTCGTCAAACCAACCGCCACCGCCACCACAGCCACCAACGCCAACAGTTTCACCGTTTTCGTATCCATTTCGCTCTCCTTGTTCTGCAATGATACGCTTCCTGTGGTTGCCTACGATACGTCTGCATCCTGTCCCAGGCAAGCTGCGTGTACGCGGTGAAGAGCAATCGCAGTTTTCCAGCAATTCTCTTGGCAGCGTGACGTCCAGACGTCATAATTTCACAATCAGGGCAAGGAGAAGTCATGGACCGACGGTTGCCGGGACAAGTGCGTGACGCGATCGTGGATTTTCTGGCTTCTCGGGCCGAGGGGGCCACGGTGGGCGAGATTCACACCGGAGTGCAGATGCGATGCGGAGGGTCGGTGCCGGCTTCTTCTGTCCGTTCCTATCTGAATCTCAACGCCAGCGAGGTCTTCTATCGCGTGGATAAGGGCTTCTATCGGCTTCGTCTATTCTCTTCCGCCCAACCCGCTCGTGTCGATGAGGCCGCCCAGCGACAGCATCAAGTCGGCAAGGCCACGCTCATCCTGGGCGACTGCCTGGCGTGGTTGAGCCGGCGTCCCCCCAATAGCATTCATGCGGTGGTAACCGATCCACCCTTTGGCCTGGTAGAATACTCGGCCGAGCAAAAAGCCAAACTGCGGGCCAAGCGAGGCGGCGTATGGAGAATTCCGCCATCGTTCGACGGCCACACCAGGTCGCCTCTTCCTCGCTTCACGGTGCTTAGCGACACAGAGAAGCAGTCTATCTCGTCGTTCTTTCTGCGGTTCGGCCGACTGTTGTACCCCGTCCTCGTGCCGGGGGCACACCTGATCGTCGCGAGCAATACGCTTTTTTCTTTCCTGTTGAGCGGCGCACTTTCAGGTGCCGGGTTCGAACGACGCGGCGAAATCGTCAGGCTGGTAACCACGCTCAGGGGCGGAGACAGACCTAAGAACGCTCACCATGAGTTCCCCGATATAAGCGTTATGTGCCGATCCATGTGGGAGCCGTGGGTGGTCTTCCGCAAGCCGATAGAAAACCGCGTGCAGGACAACCTGCGGGCGTGGGGCACTGGCGGGCTTCGCCGGCCATCCAAGGATCAGCCCTTCGCCGACGTGATTAAGTCTCACACGGCCTCTCGGCAGGAGCGGCAGATCGCCCCACACCCTACGCTCAAGCCTCAGGCCTTTCTCCGCAAGGTGGTGCGGGCGGTCTTGCCGATGGGCACAGGCGTTGTGCTGGACCCCTTTGGCGGCTCGGGATCGACCTTGGCGGCGGCCGAGCACCTGGGCTACGAAAGCATTGGCATTGAGTCCGACGCGCAATACTTTGAAATGGCCTGCGCCGCAATACCTAAACTTGCGGCGCTGAAGGTTTGATCCGGTAGATCCAGTTCGCCCGCAGTTTGGCCACGCCGTCGCGGTCCAAGCTGGCTGTGCGAGTACCCAGCGGACCTCGTTCGTTCTTACGGAAATCGGCTTGGCATACCTGAGCCAAGTACACGTCAGTGAATCCCATGGCCCTGCGGTCGTTGGCGGGCTCTGTCTCATTATCAGTTTCGTAAACGAACACGCACATCCATTGGTCCCTGGCCCCGTGCGTGTCAACAGCCCCTCCCTTCTTTCGCGTGGTCTTGATCTCAACGCCCTCGCTGCCGGCTTTGATGTAATTGTTGGGATACTTGCCCTTCACGACCAGATCAGGATGCCCGTTGAAGTACTCGTTTTGCGTGAGCGTCCGAGAATGTTTGGCCATGCTGCCGGTCAGCATGTCCGATAGCAATCCCGACATGATGGCCGGTCGCAGCATGTCATCGAGCCGCTCCAGGTTCCTGGATATCAAGAGATGATTCACGTCGTAGAAGAAGTCGTACACATCCTGCATCGCCGATTCAAAGTCCGACAGGCGAAGGTTGTATGGCAGGATGGCATCCGGGTTAAGACTCGATCTATCCACAACATTCTTTGCGATCATGGCAACTCCCGTGAACAGTGTCCCACGTCGATCCGACAGCAATACCCTACCCTATTCCCCAAATCTCCGCACGCGGCGTTCCGTGCCGACGAAGAGCGTCCCGACGGTGCGAAACAGGATCTTCACGTCCAGCCACATTGAGCGGTGCTCGACGTAGTACACGTCCCACTGGATGCGTTCGTCCCAGGTCAAGGCCGTGCCGCCGTTGACCTGCGCCAGCCCGGTAACACCCGGCCGGACGAGCAGCCGACGCCGCTTGAAGTCGTCATACTCCGCCACCTGCTCGGGCACCGTTGGCCGCGGGCCCACCAGCGACATCTCGCCTTTGAGCACGTTCCACAATTGCGGCCACTCGTCGAGCTTGGTCTTGCGCAGCACGCGTCCCAGCGCCGTCACGCCCGAATGATCGTCGGTGATGACAATGGCGGGATTGGGATCATGCCGATGCTCCTTGCACATAGTGCGGAACTTCACGAGCTTAAACAGCCGGCCGTCCTTGCCCGCACGCTCCTGCACGAAAAACCCGCCGCCTGAACTCGTCAGCCGGATGAGCACGTACACGAGCGCCAGCGGCAGCGCGAGAATCACCAGCAGCAGCAACGCCGCCAGAAAATCAAACGCCCGCTTGCTGGCTTCGTAGGCTCGCGTCATTTGACCGACAGGTTTCTTCCCACGTGAATGACCGCCACTTCCTTGGGCGGCAGCGTCAGCGAGCCGGTGATGGTCTTGCCGGAAATCAAATCCACGCCGGCGGGCACGCGGCTGACGAGTTGCTCGTCACAACTGTGGTTGAGCAGGAAGAGCAAACTCTTGCCCTTGCCGCTCCGCCGCACGGCCTCGACGCCTTCGGGCAGGCCCGCGACCACGGGCTCGATCTTCGCCTCGTCCAAGGCCGGTCCCAGCAGCGCCGACGCCTCTTCCGCGGCGGCGTATGTGCCGACGTAGAAGACCTTACCCTCGCCGACCTGGTTGACGGTCAGCCCTACCGTGCCGGCCATGTGCTCGCGCGACCAGCGTGCCACCGGCTTGGCCGTCGTGGGCCGAAGCAGCTCGTACCACATGAACCCAGAGGCAGTGGTGCCGTCAGCAAAGGTCAGCGAATTCTCGCCCTTCTCCAGCTTGCCGAACTCCTCCACGGTCACGCCGGCCAGCTCGGCCAGCAGCCCCGGAGCGCTCAGCGGCGTAATGCGGCCAAAGCGGTCGCGCGTGCCGCTCCAGGCCATCACGACCAGCACGCCGCCCTGCCGAGCGAATTCCGTCAAGCGGCTCGCCAGGTCGTCATCCATCATGGTGAAACTCGGCACGATCAGCAGCCGCGGCCCCTCGAAGCTGTCGTGCGCTTCGACCAGGCCCACCGGCAACTTCCGCCGCCACAGCTCGCCATGCAGCGTCAGGGACTGGCTTTCGGGGCTGGGCATGCCCAGCGGCATGGTCTTCCAGGCCAGGTCCTGATCATGTTCGATCAGCACGGCCGCGGAGATGTCCACGCTCGTGCCCAGCATCTCCTTGCCGATGTGCCGCAACTCGATGCCCTCGCGGGCGAATTCTTCGTAGCGGCGGCGCGGCTTGTTGTCGTGATCGAGCACGCCGCACCAGTACTCCTCGGCCCCGAAGCGGCAGCTCCGCCAACGGAAGTGCATAACGGAATCGGCGCCGTGAGCGATTACCTGGTATAGCCACATCCGCATCTGCCCCGGCCGGGGCGTCGGCAAGATGTACCCCACCTGTCCGCCCGGGCCAGACTCCAGCTCAGGCACCATGAAGCTGCCACCATAGCTGCGGCAGCGGTCGGCGATAAACGCGACGCCGTGTATATTCTCTTGCCCGCCGAAGCCCGGATAGATGTCCACGCCCAGGAAATCGAGATCCTCGGCGAACTTCCAGTAATCGACGTTGGCCATCAAACCATTGTGCGTGATGAACCAGTTGGGATTGCCCTTGCGCAGGATCTCGACCTGCTCGCGCTGGAACTCCGCGGTCGTGTCGGAGAGGAATCGCCAGTAGTCCAGCATATGGCCGGGATTCCACCGCGCCGGCCGGTCGTACGGCAGCACCAGTTGCTCAAAGTCGGTGTAGCTCATCGACCAGAAGGCCGTGCCCCAGGCCTGGTTGAGCAGGTTTATTTCATTGTTGTACCGCCGGCGGCACCAGTTGATGAACGCCTCGTGGCAGCTTGGGCAATAGCACTCCGAGAAGTGGCAGTTCAGCTCGTTGTCGGTCTGCCAGCCAATGACGCTCGGGTTGCCGGCAAAGTGCGTCGTCAGCGCGCTGGTGATTCGCCAGCCGTACTCCCGCAGCCGCGCCGAGTTCGTGCAGCAATGTTGCCGCGTGCCGTGTTCCATTCGCCGACCATCGCGATCGATGCGGAGAGTGTCGGGGTACTGGACGGTCAGCCAGCGCGGCGGCGTGGCCGTGGGCGTGCAGAAGATCGTGCTGATGCCCAGGTTAGCAAGCCGGGCGATCTGCTCGTCGAAGAAGGCGAAGTCGTACTCGCCCTCCACGCGTTCCATCAGGTCCCAGGCGAACTCGCCCATGCGGACGACGTTGACGCCCGCCACGGCCATGCGGTCGGGGTCCTCCTGGCGATCCTCTTCCCGCCAGTGCTCGGGATAGTACGCCACGCCGAAGAGAAACTTGTCCTGCTTGCACAGCCTGCGGTGCCGCGGTGCTGAACCTGACATACGATGGTCTCCTGAGTTGGCGGCCTATCTTACAAAGGCCGGAGGTCGGAGGCCAGAGGCCGGATTGGCCGGTGGCCGGAGTGGCGGGGTGGGCCGAGTCGATTCGTAAGACGGGAGGTGAGAATCAGTGAGATTTCCGAGATTCATTCTTGACGCCAAAGCCAACGCGGGTGGAGAATCGCACCATAATTGATTGCGGGGTGTTTATGGATAATTGGGCCAAAGGCAACATCAAGTCGCTCCGGCCCCTGAAGCCGGGGGATAAGCCTGCTCCAGAGGCGAAGGTCTGGATTCCAACGCTCGGCGAGATGCTCCAGATGCCGCCAACCGAGCTGTTCCGCCTTGATCTGGGCTTTCGCAATCTCATGTGCGCCACTGGTCTGCCGGACACGAAAGACCTGGACATCAACGCCTGTCTCGCGAAGTTGCACCAATGGGTGCAGCACGTCAAACGCGAGACCGAGCGGAACCTGCATCGCTTCCGCGACAACCCCAGCGAGTACCGCAATTCCGAGGCCTACTGGCGGGCGGGAATGATGATCACGGTCCTCCAGCAGGACCTGGGTGTCCGCTACAATCCTGACTGCATTAACACCGAAGAGTTCAAGAGCTCCGGCGAAGGGTTCATTCACGGCATCCTGAATGGCCAGGGCGGCACCTGCGCCAACCTGCCCATCTTGTATGCCGCCGTCGGCCGGAAACTCGGCTACCCGATCTACATCTGCGGCGCGAAACGTCATTTGTTCAACCGCTGGGCCAGTAGCGATGGGCGAGAGCGGTTCAACATTGACGGTAGCGGCCGTGGCTTCGGCAGCTTTCCCGACGACTTCTACACGACAGGTCGATATCAGACTAATCCGCGCGAGGTCCAATTGGGCTTCTACCTGCGCAACTTCGAGCCGGCAGAAGAAGTGGGCATCTTCATGGAAACCCGCGGCCACTGCCTGCTGGATAAAGGGCTGATCCGCGAAGCCATCGTCGCGTATGCTGAAGCTCATCGGCTGGCGCCCTTCGCACCAACGGCCTTCTACAGCATGATGAAGGCGATCAACGAAGAACTGCGAATCCATGCCCAGGGCAAGTCCCCCAGCAGCTACCGCGAATGGGAGGGTTGGGACGATATCCCACGCCCGACGACGGTGCTCAAGGACGACTTCGAGCGCGTTATCAAGACCCGGCCGGCCTTCCGGCCGACACAGGCGATCATCACCAAAGGCTTCCTGGAAGGAGATACCCATGTATGACCCGACGCTAGGCGTGTGGCTGCAACGCGATCCGGTGGAGGAAGGGACGAACCTGTACCAGTACGTCGGAGGGAACCCGACAGGATTCGTTGATCCGACCGGAACCACGGGGACGTCTACTGAGCCGTCGACGCAACCCTCCACACAACCGTCCACCCAGCCCAGTACCCAGCCGGGGCGGCAGCCAACGACACAAGCGGCTACGCGCCCGGGCCCCAAGCCTGTTGTCCATCAACCGCCTTACTACATGCGCGTCAAAAGAAGCGCCTTTGGGCTTGGCCACACCTACTTGGACATCTACGGACCTGACGGCTATTACTCAGCTGACAAGATCCCGCCAGGGTTTGTGGTGAAACCGCAAGATGCAGATCTGAGTATTCCACCCAATACCAGTGATTACGATCCGCATAACGGTGATGGCAGTGTCACGTTGTGCAACGAACCCCTGACAGCGAGCGAAGCAAGGCGTGCGCAGCAGTACATGATCAGCCAGTCGAACGGCTGCCGCACTGAGTTCTATTTTCCCATCTTCTATGATTGCACAGGCTGGGCCGTTCGTAAGTTCAGAGAGATTATGGGGATGTTAGGAAACCCCATCGTGAGGGGCGCTCTTAATGGTGCGGGCCGCTAGGGTCCAACAATGAAGCATGGTAGAAGAAGAGTTTGGGCTCTAGTAGTCGGTGCTATACTCGTGACGACAGTGTATCTAGTTGCGACCATGCAAGAAGAAGATATGGAAGCCTTTCTGATGTACAGGGTGTTGCTGGAGTATTGTGAATCGCATGGCAAAATGCCGGAAGGGTTTGACGCTCTTGTGACCGAAGGATATCTA
Organism: uncultured Planctomycetota bacterium; assembly: GCA_903892515.1. Classification (GTDB taxonomy): domain Bacteria; phylum Planctomycetota; class Phycisphaerae; order SM23-33; family SM23-33; genus CAITIS01. The sequence goes on from CAITIS010000011.1 coordinate 46,875, forward strand.
ACCCGAGTGGGCGATTCAGAGTACACGGCTCGCAACTCCCGAAGAATAATTCATCGGCGCAACTTCGACATCGCCTTTGGTGTGAGTGGGCAGGATCTGGACCAGGCGGCCGTCATTCCCACAGAGAAGAGCACAGACTCCTTGCGGGATAAATACGGTAAGCCGGTAGTGCTATACCGGGAGACAGGATTCTGGTTGCTGCCAAGAAGTTTCAGTCAACAGAGATCACAAACACTGGCGAAAGTGATGATCAGGTATTGCTGCGGGAATTCAGCGTCGAGCCCCACCAGTACCTCTGCGCCAGCTGCCCAGTTGGGTTTGGGATTTCCCGGGCGTTCGGCCGGGTCCGTGGTCGCGGCGTCCGGCAGGCCACGAGTTTGGTGGCGTGCGGGCAGGCCTGCCCGCCCCACCTTGGCCTGCCTCGCCTCCGACCTCCGGCCTCCGACCTCAGCCCTCATCATTCAATCAACATCGCATCGCCATATGAATAGAAGCGATAACCCTGCTCGATGGCCTGCTGGTAGGCGTGCAGGATCATGGCGATGCCGTCGGTTGAGCCGGGCCGGCAGAAGGCCGACACCAGCATCAGCAGCGTGCTTTTGGGCAGGTGGAAGTTTGTGAGCAGCGCGTCGATCACGCGAAACTCAGCGGGCGGGTAGATGAAGATGTTCGTCCAACCCTGCCGGGCCTGCACTCCCCCGCCATCGGCAGCGGCCGTTTCGAGCACGCGAACCGTGGTCGTGCCCACGGCCACGATCCGCCGGCCGGCGGCCTTGGCTGCCCGCACGCGCTGGGCCGTCGGCTCGTCGATCTCGTACCACTCCGCGTGCATCTCGTGTTCGGCCAGCGCGTCCACCTTGACCGGCAAAAACGTCCCCATGCCCACGTGCAGCGTCACGTGGGCCAGCTCGATGCCGCGAGTTTGCAGCGCGCCCATGACCGCGGGCGTGAAATGCAGCCCGGCCGTCGGCGCTGCCACCGCGCCGGGACGGTCGGCATAGATCGTCTGATACGATGGCCGGTCGGCGGCCTCGGCCTTTCCACCGCGGATGTACGGCGGCAAGGGCGCCTGGCCGATGCGTTCCAGCAACTCCCGCGCCGCCACCGGCGCGGCCAGTTCGATGAGCCACTTGCCCTGCGCGAGGTTCTCGCGCAGAACCGCCTCTTCGGCCAGATCGCCTGCGAAGGTGACGACCTCGCCAGGTCGGCACTTGCCGGCGTTCTTGAACATGACCTCCCAGAGCCCCAGTTCCCGCTCGCGCAGGAAGAGCCCGTCCAGCTTGCCGCCGCTGGGCCTGCGAGCGGCAAAGCGAGCCGGCACTACGAACGTATTGTTGAGCACGAGCAGGTCGTCGGGCCTCAACAATTCCGGGAGTTGACGGAAAATGTGGTGTGAGACCTCGCCGCTCTGGCGGGTCAGCCGTAAGAGCTTTGATGTATCTCTCGGCTCGGCCGGACGTTGAGCTATTCGCTCAGCCGGCAGAACGTAGTCAAAGTCGTCCGTTCGCGGGTTCACGACACTCTCCTTGTGCCCCAAAGGGATGCAAAACTCCTGCCTGCGTGAAGATGCTAACAAGTGCCCACTGTCACCAAATAGCCATAACACACTGGAGCTAGCACCTTTGCAGCCTATACTAACGAGCCGTACACAGGTTATCCACAAACCCATATCACAGCGTGCCTATGCACTTCGCCATGCCTACGTGTTTCCGAGATAACCCGCATGTTATCAGCAATAGTCAAGCTATACGGTTCCACATAGTCTCAGGTGAAAGGCTAAAATGTGCCGAATAGATAAATTAAGTTGACTTGCTGTCCGTTCGATCCTATATATACCACCAGAGGCGATACATCTTACCTCTGGCACAAAGGAACGTCTGGATGAGCGACCATCGACACAAGACCGTCTTCACCACCGGCGAGGCCGCCGAAATCTGCGGCCTGTCCCAACAAACGATCATCCGCTGCTTCGACAGCGGCCAGCTCTCCGGCTTTCGTGTCCCAGCCAGCCGCTTTAGGCGCATCCCGCGCGACAAGCTCCTGAAGTTCATGAAGGAGCACCGCATCCCGCTGGACGCCCTGGAGTCCGACCGCGTCAAAGTGCTGGTCGTGGACGACGACCCGGACATCATCGAGATGTTCGTTGACGCTCTGACCAAGGACGGCCGGTTTGAAGTCCGCACCGCCCGCACCGGCTTTGACGCCGGCGTCGAGGCCAACCGCTTCCGCCCCGACATCATGATTCTGGACTACATGCTGCCGGATATCAACGGCAACGTCGTGTGCAAGACCATCCGCGAGAGCGAAGAACTCCAGCAGATGCGCATCCTGATCATCTCGGGCGTGATCAACAAGAGCGAGATCGACACGCTGCTGCAGGCCGGCGCCGACGACTTCATCAAGAAGCCCTTTAACATCTCCACGGTCGTCGATCGGATCGTCGAGCTTGTTCAGGGTTAGCTGAGGCGAGAGTCCCAATGGCCGACTGCACGCAAATGCCGCAGCCATTGCCGGGCGTGCCCACGTCTCGCCAGCTTGACCTGCTGGTCGAGCAACTTGCCATGTTGCCCCCGCTGCCGGCGCCTTTCCTGCGTGCCCTGAATCGCTGCTGGGAAGGCGAACTGTCGCTGGAGGATCTTCAACTCTGCCTGGAAGCCGACCCTGCCGTTTCGGCCGCCATGAGGTCGCTCGCCAACGAATTCATCGGCCAGAGCGTGGACTCCGATGTTCAGGCGCTGGCCCAGACGCCGCTGCATCACTGCCTGGCGCTGCTGGTATGGCGCTGGGTGTACGCGCCCCTGATCGGCTCGCGCGTCGAAAGCTACCGCCCGCTCTGGCGTCAATCGCTTCGTCAGGCCCTGCTGGCGGAGCAGGCCGCCGGCGAGTTGCCGGCATGTTCGGCCTTTCTTGCCAGCCTGCTGCACGATGTCGGCCGGGCCGGCCTGCTGCACTGCCTGCCCAAAGCTTACGACCGCTTGCTGCGCAGCGCAGGAGCATCGTCCCCGCAAGTCGAGATGCAATTGCTGGCGACCGACCACCTGCTGCTGGGGAGGCGACTGGCGATGCACTGGCAGCTGCCCAGTTACATCCAGGACTGCATCTGGCTGCACCATCAGCCGCCCGAGGCATTGCCCCAGGAGTTGGCATCAACCAGGCTCATCAAGCTAATTCAGTGGGCACGATTCGTTTCCTCGCACAGCGTGGCCGAGTTGGCACAAGTGCGGCTGCAGGCGAAGCTCGAACAAATGTCCCAAGCCGTTGGCGTGGCCCCACAGGCAGTGCCGGCCATGCTGGCCGACCTGCCCATTCAACTTTCCAGCCTGGAGATGATCGACCTGGCCCCGCTGACGGATCGGCCCATGCCCAGGCCCGCGCGCAAGGGCAACGACGCACTGGCCACAACGCCCGCGGCCCAGCCCGGCGCATTGACCGCGCTGACGGCAAGCCTCCGTCCCGAAACGTCGCTGCCAGAGGTGTGCCGCGGCATCGCCCAGGCCTTTGCATCCACCTTGGCCATCGAGAGCGCACCGGCCGACGGGGCAGGCGATCAGCCATGCTTCGCCTTCGCGCTGGCGGGCTCGACATGCCTGGCTGCGTCATCCGGGCCGGTGGGCTCGCGCTGCGTTCGTTCCTGGCAGTGCCGCACCCACGTCAGGCCACCAGAGCAATATCTGCTGCCCGCCGATGAAGTGCTAGCCCGCCTCATCCAGGACCAGTCATGGAAGGAACTGCTGAGCGGCATCGAGTACGACTGCATCCCACTGGCCGGCTCCGATGGCCGAATGAGCGGCGGCATTCTCCTGCCGCGCCAGCGCAGCGTTCCGCGCGAAACCATCGCCCCGCTGCTCGATCTGGCGCGCTTTGCCATTTCCTCGTGCGCGGACCGCGCCGAGGCCGACCATCTGGCCGAGGAGTCGGCCGCTGCCACACGCCGCCTGGCCCAGGTGCAGCAATTCCTGGCCGAGGCTCAGGCCTTGGCCAGCGTGGGCGAGATGGCCGCCGGGGCCGCCCACGAAATGAACAATCCGCTGACGGTCATCTCCGGGCGGGCGCAGCTGCTGGCCCGCCGACTCACCGAGCCCAAAGACCGCCAGGACATGGAACTGATCGTGCGCAAGGCCGATGAACTCAGCGAGCTGGCCACGCAGCTGCTCTCGTTCGCCCAGCCGCAGGACCCGAAACCGCAAGTTGTTTCGTTGCCGGAGCTTCTCACCCAAACCGTGCAGGAGGCGGCAAATCAGGCGCAACCAAAGCCGCGCTGCCAATCCGTCGATATAGATATCCAGCCGGACTGTGGCAGAGTCCGTTGTGACGCCCAGCAGTTGCACGACGTGGTGCAGGAACTGCTGGTCAACGCCGCCATCGCCAGCAAGGGACGAGCGGCCGTGCAGATCCGGGCCGACAATGCGGACGGAGCGGTTCGCGTGCAGGTCATCGACAACGGGCCGGGAATGAACTCGGCCACTTTGGCGATGGCATTTGTGCCGTTCTTCTCTTCCCGCCCCGCCGGCCGTGGAAGAGGCCTGGGCCTGTCGCAAGCGTTACGCAAGATTCAGGCCAACGGCGGGCGGATGTGGATCGAGAGCCAGAGCGGCGCCGGCACGACCGTGATAATCGAGTTACCCAAGGCAGAGCCAGAGGATCGTCAATGAACGTTGCCAAGGACACGCCTGTCGTCCTGGTTGTGGACGACGAAGCCAGCATCTGCGGCTGCCTCACCGATGCGCTGAGTTCCGAAGGCTTTCAGGCCATCAGCGCGACCAATCTCAAGCAGGCAATGGAGCTGGCGAGGAAGTACCGACCCGACCTGGTCGTGACGGACCTGCGGCTGGCCGAGACCACCGGCCTGGACGTCGTTGACACGCTGCGCCGTCACTTTGGCCAGGACCTCCCCGCCGTAATCATCACTGGCCATGGCGACCTGGCGGCCCTGTCGGCGGCGTCGCGGCTTCGTCCTGTCGAAGTCATCGACAAGCCCGTGGACTTGCAGCGGCTGACCTCAACTGTCCGCGCTGAACTCTCACGCCAGCAGCACAAGCGTCAAGCCCAGAAGCGAATTGAGCGCGTCCGCAAGCTGGCTCACAAGGCCAAGCAGTCCGGCAAACGCGACGCCACGATTCTCAGCACCGCCTGTGCCGACCTGACCAGCACCTGCCAGAGCCTGCAAGGCCGGCTGGAGCGGCAGGAATCGGTGCTGCAGTACCAGACCGAACTGCTCAACTGCAATTGCGAGGACGACATTTTCCGCCGGCTGTTCAAGCTGTTTGTGGAGCGCGGCGGCGCGGTCTTCGGCGTGGCACTTCTGTGCGACTCGGCCGCCGAGCTGCAAATGGTCGGGCGCTTCGGCGTGCCCCAGCCCGACGGCGCGAACTTCTGCAACGCCCTGGCCATGGCCATGGTGCCCTCGGCCCTGACGAGGCCGGAGGTGCAGGTCGTGGACTGCATGGACAATCTTTCGCTCTTCCCCGAGGTGCTGCACCGCAAGCTCATCGGTGTGACGGCCATGGCCGTGCCGCTGATGGCCAGTGAAGGCCAGATGATCGGCCTGGTGGTGCTGTACCGCAAAGGCGAGCAGCCCTTCCCCGAAGAAGACATCGCCCTGGCCGAACTAATCGGCCCCTCCACCGCCGCAGCCGCCATGCGGACGTAGGTTCTCTTCCCTCGCCCAAAAGAAACGACTGGGCCACAGAGACACAGAGAGCGCAGAGAACGGCAAAACTTTGCCCATGCGCTCCCGCTTCCGCGTAGCACAGCCGCCCTCGGCTGTGGTCTTTTCCGTAGCCGGTGTCCGCCGAGAGCATAACAAGAATTGGGTGCCATGGTCTCGCTGTACTCGGCGTGACCATGTTAGACCCGACCAACGTAGCCGCTGGACGCCACGACCACAGCACCGGGCCATGCATGGCACCTTGCTCTCCGCGCACAGCGGCGCGGCGAACTCCCGCACTTCACTCACATCAGGAATCACGCTGGGCCAAGCAGATACGGCCAGGGCGAACCGGCTTGTGCGCAACAAGGTGCGCATCGGCCCTTCTAGAGAGCAACTCCGGGCAGATGGGTCCGGAGCGAGGAACGTTTTGAAAGTGAAGAGCGTCGCCGGGAAAAACGGACGAGCCGCCGGGTGAAGGTGCGCGAGCGTGCGCATGGGTCCTGCGCACAGCAGAATCGGGCTCATACACGATGCGGGCCATGCTCGTAATATGCTTGCCGCCAGTATGTTACACGGTTCTCGCCCCCCTTCCATATGGTTTCAAACGGTTCCAAATCGTTCCGTTTGGTTCCGTTTCGTTCCGTTTGGTTCCGTTTGGTTCCGTTTGGTTCCCTTTGGTTCCGCTTCGTTCCCTGTGGCCGCGTCCAACATGGTCACGCGAACAGCGTGACCATGCCACCCGCCGCGGCCAAGGCGTTTCGGGCGTCCGCCGCCAGCTTGCCGCTGTTCGGGCGTCGGCGGGCGTGATATCCTCTTGCGCTTTATCGGCCTGATTTCTTACAATGGGCCTTGAAGGAGTTCGTGCATGATTGGCAACGGTTTGACCAGCGGCGTGTTGAGCGACGAGCAGGCAAAGCAGATCGTCTCCCAGGCGGTTTCGGCGATGGCGCCGGCGGGCAAGAAGATCCTCATCATCGTGCCCGACCACACGCGGACCTGCCCCATCCCCCTGCTGTCGCGCGCCCTGCAATCTGAGTTGCTGGCGGCCAAGGCCTCGCGCGTCGATTTCATCATCGCCCTGGGCACGCACCCGGCCATGGAGCAAGCGCAGATCGAGACGCTCTTTGGCGTGGGCAAGGGCGGCTGGGAGAAGACCTTTGGCCCCAGCCAGGTCTTCAACCACGAATGGAAGAACAAGGATATGCTTGCGCCCATCGGCAAGCTCAGCAGCGACGAGGTCTGCCAGATCAGCGGCGGCCTGTTCAAGATGGACGTCGAGGTCACGATCAACCGTCGCATCTTCGACTATGACCAGGTATTGGTGCTGGGCCCGGTATTCCCGCACGAAGTCGTGGGCTTTTCCGGCGGCAACAAGTACTTTTTCCCCGGCATCTGCGGCGAGGAGTTGCTGAACTTCTTCCACTGGCTCGGCGCGGTCATCACCAACCCGCGGATCATCGGCAACAAGTACACGCCGGTGCGGGCGACCATCGACCGGGCGGCGGCCATCCTGAAGATGCAGAAGTTCGCGCTGTGCCTGGTGGTCACGCACGAGGGGCTGGCGGGCATGTTCTTCGGCACGCCTGAAGAGGCCTGGAGCCCGGCGGCCGACCTGTCGTCCAAGGTGCATGTCGTGTGGGTGGATAGGCCGTATCAGTCCATCCTGGCCAAGGCGCCGAAGATGTACGACGACATATGGACCGGCGGCAAGTGCATGTACAAGATGGAGCCCGTGGTGGCCGACGGCGGCGAGTTGATTATCTACGCTCCGCACATCACGGAGATCAGCTACGTTCATGGGCACGTGCTCGACCAGATCGGCTACCACACGCGCGACTACTTCCTGAGCCAGTGGGAGAAATTCAAGCACTTTCCCTGGGGCGTGGTGGCGCACTCGACGCACGTCCGCGGCATCGGCAAGATGGAAGATGGCCTGGAGAAGTGCCGCGTGAAGGTGACGCTGGCCACCGGCATCCCCGAGCGGCGATGCACGCAGGTCAACTTAGGCTATCGCGACCCGGCGAGCATCGACGTGAGCGAATGGGAAGGCCAGGAAAGCCAAGGCCGGCTGTACGTCGCCAAGGCCGGCGAGATGCTGTACAAGCTCAACAACGGCCCGGCGTGGCAGAGGGCGTGATCCGATTGCGATGTGCGAGTTTCGAAGTTCGAATTGAAAGGCAAAGGACGCGGAGCTAGCGATGGCTGTTTGCCTCGTGCTCTTCGTGACCTTTGTGGTTCAAGAAGATGGAGAACTCAGACCGGCTTGGACAACTTCGCCAGTTCCTCGGTGCCGATGCGTTTGACTTGGCCGACATCGCGGCCCAGGAACCGCGTGGCCAGCTTGCTGAATCGCTCGGGGTTGTCCGTCGAGTAGCACTGCAACTGGCCGGCGGCCCGCCCGGCCAGCAAGTCGTGTGATCGCAGGAATTCCTGCACTCGCCGCGCCACCGCCTCGCCGGGGTCGAGCAAGGCCGTGTCCGGCCCCATCAACTTGCCGATGGCCAGCGAAAGGAGCGGATAGTGCGTGCAACCCAGGATGAGCACCGCCGGCCGCTTGCGCTGCAGTTCGTGCAGGTAATCCGTCAGGACATATGTAGTGATCGGGTCTTCCTGCGGCCGGCCCTCCTCGACGATGGGGACCAGCAGCGGCGCGGCCGCCGCCATGATTTCACTGCCGCCATTGAGCGCGTGCAAGGCCCGCTGATACGCGCCCGACGTGATGGTAGCCTCGGTGCCGATGACGCCGATGCCCCGCCCGGCCGCCAGTTCCACGGCCCGCTGAGCGGCCGGCTCGACCACGCCGACAACCTCCACCGGCATGGCCTGCCGCAAACTGTCCATCGCCACAGCCGAGGCGGTATTGCACGCCACCACGATCAACTTGGGATTCTGCCGCAGCAGGAACGCGGCGTCCTCGTGAGCAAAGGCGCGAATGGTCTCGGGGCTCTTGATTCCGTACGGCACGCGGGCCGAGTCGCCCAGATAGACCACGTCCTCGCCCGGCATGAGCCGAAGGATCTGCCGGACGACCGTCAGGCCGCCCAGGCCGGAGTCGAACACGCCGATCGGCTGATCGGACGATAGTCGTTGCAGGTCAATCATGCTGCTGAGTATACCGAGATGGCCCTGACCTGCCATAGCGATGCTGGAGATGCTCGCCGACGGCCGGGAGTGGACCGCGCGACGAAACGGGGATTGGCCATGAAATCCCACAGTCGAGGCCGGCTGTGCTACGCAGAAAAGACCACAGCCGAGGGCGGCTGTGCCACGCGGAAACGACCACAGCCGGGGGCGGCTGTGCCACGGGGTCAGAGAACCATGAAACCAACTCTAGCACGTCGAACAGCCGATCCGGGCCAGCAGCGTTTCGACGGCCTTTATTGGCACGCGCGGAAAGCCGATGGGTACGTCGTCCTTGTTCAGGCCGTGGAAATCAGACCCGCCCGAGACCAGCATGCCCAGCTGCTTGGCCAGGTCCAGAAACGTCCGCGTCTGCTGAATGCTGTGCAGATTGTGGTAGACCTCGATGCCGTCGAAACCTTGGTGCCGCAGGTGGCGAATCGCCGTTTCGAGCGCGGAGCGGTTGTCCCATTCCAGCGTAACGGGATGGGCGACGATGGCCACGCCGCCGGCGTCGTGAATGGCCTGGGCCGCCTGGGCCGGCGAGAGCCGTTCCTTGTCGACATACGCGGCCTTGCCCTTGGCCAGGAAGCGGTCGAAGGCGGCCCTGACGTCGGGCACAAGCCCCTTGGCCTGGAGCAGCTTGGCCATGTGCAGCCGCCCTACCACCGCCCCGCCCGCCATGGCCAGCAGCTCGTCCATGTCAATCTTGAGCCCCAGGGCCTGGAGCTTGGCGATCATCTTGGGGTTGCGCTGGGCGCGGGCGCCGAGAAGTTCTTCCAGTGCCTTGGCCAGGCCAGGACTATGGATGCCCACGCCCAGCCCCAGCACGTGCAGCATGCCGTGCGCGACGTTGGCGGAGATCTCGACGCCGGGGACAAACCGCACCGCCAAAGCTTCAGCCGCCCGCGCCGCCTCGGTCAGGCCGGCGATGGTGTCGTGATCGGTCAGTGCCATCGCGGCCAGCCGTCGCCGTTCGGCCAGCACGATCAGTTCGCTCGGCGGATATGTGCCGTCGGACGCGGTGGAGTGACAATGAAGATCGACGAAGTTTCGCATGCGATGAGAACGGGCTCCGCACCCGTGGCGGTCTTACTTGCTTTCCGGCGCGAACGCCGCCGCCATGGCCGAGACGAAGGGGTCGGCGTCCTGGAGGAGTTGCTTGACGAGCTTGTCGGCCAAGCCCGATGGGCTTCCCGCCAGCAGGTTGATCGCCTCCAGCCGCACGAGCGGCGAAGGGTCCTCAAGGGTCGGCTTGATCATGTCCGTCATCCGACTGTCGGGTTCAACCCAGTTCAGCGACGAGAGCATCTCCGCTCGCACCGCTGGCTGCGGCGACGCCAGTGCTGCCCGGAGCATGCTCAGCAGCACCAGCTTGGTCATCCCTGCCGGCAGCGGAGGTTGGGTCTTGTCCTGCTCTGCCAGCCGGGCGTACGTCAGCAGGCTGCCGATCTGTCGGGCCGCACGCATCTGCTCGGCCGGCTGTCCCTGCTGCAAATCGCGGACAACATACCCAAGGGCTTCCTGCACGACCTCAGGGCTGGCCTTGGAATCGACGAACGGCAGCCGGCGGATCGAAGCACTGGCGGCCTGCAACATCGGCGAAGCCGAGATCACCTTCTCGCCCTGTGTCAGCGGGTCGGCCAGCGCCGACACCGTCAGACGCACCTCTGTCAGCGGGCTCCGCTCCAGCAGCCGCTCGGCCGCACCGACGTCTATGCGGACCGTCTCGGAAACCGATTGCCCCTTCTCCAGCACAAGCGGCGCCGGCAGGGGCAGCACCACCAGGTTGGGCCAATCGCCCTTGGCCTGCGGCGAGTCCGCCTTCACCGACAGCAGCAGCGTGGGCATAATCAGGCCGCGAGCACCCAGCGAAATCGGGTACTCCGAAACATTCTTGAGTTCGACGGTGACCTCGATCGGCTCGCCCACGGGCAGTTCGGCCGGGGCGACGATCCGCATCTGCAGGAACTTGTCCGGCGCGCGGGCCATCTCAAAGAGATACTCCGGCACGGCCTGGGCCAGCGTGGAAAACTCCTTGGCGTTGGCGGGCGCGGCCAGCTCGACTTTCTCTGCATCGGCCAGCGTCTTGACGGCCCGCCAGCCCGGGCCGGTGCGCGACGTCGGGGCCTGCTGCAAGACCTTCTGCACCTCGGCCGTTTCGTTCAGTTCGACGAGCTTGCTCGCCAATTCGGCTGCGGCCACTGCGTCGGTGGCAGCCACAGCGGCCAGGACTTTCCTGCCTTCATCGACATCGCCAGCGTTCAGCAGGCACGCGCCGAAGACAAGCTGCACATATGGATCATCGGGCGCCAGCCGCTGCGCCTGGCGAGCTTGCAGGAGCGCGTCGCCGGGCTTGTGCTGGTACTTCAGGTCAAACCAGGCCAACTCCGCCAGTTCGCCGGCCGACTTATCCTTCGTGGGCGGAAGAACCTGGCGATAGACCGCCCCCATGGCCGTGATCTCCACCTCGGCACGGTCCTGCTGACCGACCCGACGGCAAGCTTCGACGAGCAACGCCCGCAAGGCCAGATCCGTTGGCGAGGCCCTGATCTCGGGTGCGAGCGTCTCGATGGCCTGCTGATCCTTGCCGCTGTCCAGCAAGGCGTTGATGTAGTCGATGTAGAAGCGAGTCCTCATCTCCGGCGGCACCGGTCGTTGGTGAATGAGCGCTTGGCACAGTTCGAAGAACTTCCCGGCCTCATCGTACAGGCCTTGCCGCTGCAGTTGCTCGGCCATCGACCAGCAACTCTGGAAGTCGCGAGGGTTGGCCTCGAAGCCCGTCCTGGCCATCTCGAACGCCGCCGTGGGCGACGTGGAGTTGCTCAATTCCATCTTCATCTGGAGGGCTTCGCTTTGATGGGCGTCCAGTTCAATCGCCTTGTCGCACGCCTGCATGGCCTTCTCGCGGCTGCCTTGGTTGAGATATATCTGCGCCAGCTGAAGCTGCGCGGCGGCATGCACGCCCGGCGGCGCGTTCTGCTTGAGCACCGCCTCCAGAAACTCGATCCTCTGGCTGGCAGTGTCGGTGAGCTTCTGCGTCAGGTACATCCAGCGCAGGAAAACCGCGCAATCCAACGGCCGGGCCTTGAGATACTGGGCCGCCGCCACCGATGCGGCCTTGATGTCCCCGGCGCTCTCGTAGAACTCCATCAAGTCGCGGTTGATCTGAGGCGCGTCAGGGTCGAGTTGGTGGGCCAGTTCCAACAGCACCTTTATCCGGGCGGCGCGAGCGAGAACCTTGCCCTCGCGCAGATGCCCCAGCGAACGGGCCTGGTGGTGCAGGGCCGCCGCCACGAGTTTGGCCTGGGGGCCCAGGGAATCCTGGGCGGAGGGACTGGACGTGGCGGGCTGGCTTGTCGCCTGGCCCCACGCGGCCGAGCAGCACAAGGCCAGGATAGCCATCATTACTTTGCCGAGCATCAACGACCTCCCGCGCTGCCCACATAATAGAAGTCGCGGCCAAGAGATGCAGCGCCGACTAGGGCCTCTCCAGCAGAAAGGCCGTGGCGGCGGCAACACCTGTGAGTGTCACCGCCGCCAAGGAAATCCAATCCACGGATCGCTCAATGGCCGGAAACGTTCTGACCAGCCCGCGAGCAGCCCGCCATGCCAGCCACTGTCCAGCGGCAAGGCACAGCAATCCCAGCAGCAGCGCCGCTGGGCGGACCGGCCGAAATATCGGCCCGAACCTGACCGCGCCGAGCCCTTGCCACAGCAAGGCCACCGCAGCGACGGCGGCCAGAATGGCTACGGCCCGCCTCACGGCCTGATGACCACGATCTCCGGCTTGTCGCCCCGGATGACCTGGAACTTCAGGTCGTTCTTGCCCGCGGCCTTGATCAGGTTCTCGATATCGGCGGCGTTGGTCACCGGCTTGTCGTTAAGTTGCGTGACAAGATCGCCGGCCTTGAGCCCGGCCTTGGCGGATGGGCTGCCTTGGGCCGCCACCAGCACCAGCACGCCCTGGGTCTCCATGGGCATCGTCCGGCCCGAGCCGTACCGGTCAAACAGCGTCAACTCGCGCACGGCAAGCCCGAGCTTCTGATTGTAGTATCGCTTGGCCTCGGTGGCGGGGAACGGCTCTAAGGTCAGGGAAATGTCCTTGGCGGCCTTGTCGCGGAAGATGGTGAACGTGACCTTATCGCCGGGCTTGAACTGCCAGAGCTTCTGAATAAAGGCCGCTTCAGTCAGTTCGGGCGTGGACAACATCTCGACGGGCTTGCCATTGACGGCAATGATCGGGTCGCCCTGCTTCAGACCGGCCTTCTCGCCGACGCCGCCGGGCAGCAACTGCCCGACCATCACCGCGCCCTTGCCGGCCAGCCCCAGCACGTCGGCTTCCGTCGGAGGCGGGCTCTTGAGCTGGAAGACGCCCAGCCAGGGAAGCTTGCGCATGTTGCCCTTGGTGGGCAGCGGGTTCAACTGGCTGGCAAACTCGCTCATGGGCGTGAAGAATCGCGTGCTCTGCGTGCCGGTCAGGCCCACGTCGGCCTGCCCCTCGTTCGTGCGCAACCGGTACTCCATCACCAACTGCTGGGCGATCAGGCCAATAACTTTGCCCTCGGAGTTGAAAACCGGGCTCGAGACGATACAGAGATCGCCGCCCGTTACCATGCAGATGCGGCCTGGGGTGCGCAGGCCCGCGGAAATTTTGGCCGCGCCCAGGTACGGCGAGCTGCCCATCTGGACGCCCAGCAGGCCCACGGAATACACATCCTGGCCGACCTCCAGCACCGGGGCCAAGTCCAGCTTGGCGGCCTTGAAGCCGTGCTTCTCAGCGGCCTGGATAAAGCCCAGCCCCTGCTCGGGGTCCACACCGATAAAATCGGCCTTGATCGACGTGCCGCTGGTGCCCGGAGACGTCAGCGTAAAGTCCTTGAGTTCCTCGGCGGGAACGCCGCTGGGCACGTCAAAGGTGATGAATATGCCCTTGGCCTCGTCGACGCAGATGGCCTGGCCGCCGCGTTTCTGGCTGCCCACAATGTCGTTGGCGTACGTGAACTCCAGCCGGGCCAGTGACTGGGAAACGTCGGTGAAGAGCTGGGCCGGCGACTCAGCAGCCTTGGCCACCAATGTCAAGCCCGATACCGCCAACGCCGCCACCAGCAGGATCCTTTTGAGCATCGAAGCGTTCCTTTCTCTATTGGGTCGCTACCCTGTTCTTCGGATGTTTTGTCGCCTGCCTTTGGAGAACAAATGCGCCGCAACTGGCCGGCAGCTTGTGCAAGCCCAGCCAGATCGCCACCCCAACGGCCACCATTATCATGGAAGAATACTGATTATGCGTCAGTTTCAAAGCCAGAAGATCGTGAAGATTGTCCCCGCGAATCATCTCCATCAGAAACCGCAGCGGCGGGTACAGGATCAGCATCAACGCGAACACCTGCCCCTCCCGCAGCCGGAGGCGAGAATACACCAGCAGAATGCCCGCAATCAGCGCCGCCCCGGCCATCTCCAGCAACTGTGAGGGCAAAAGCGGCAGGCTGCGCAGATGAGTTGCCTGCTCGGCTTCCTGCGGGGTCAGCGACCTGGGATTCTTCAGCGACGCGGCCCCGATGGGCCCGGTGGTAAGCCAGGCCGGCACGTCGGCAGGAACGCTGATCCGCCCGGAGCTGAACTCGTGAGAGTAGGCCGGGGAGATGTTGGCAGCGCCGAAAATATTGGGCGAAGAGCCCAGTTTCAGCAGCGGTTGGCTGGCGTAGGGAAAGCTCATGGCCAGCGGAAAGCCCTGCTTTGCCTCGCCGCCGTAGCAGCAGCCATTCAGGAAGCAGCCCATCCGGCCAAAGGCCAGCCCGATCATCAGCGAAGGAGCGATGATGTCCAGGTATCGCCGCGCCGGCAGGCGCTTGATGCCCAGGTAGGTCACCACCGCCAGCACCGCCAGCAGCACGCCGCCGTAGTAGATCAGCCCGCCGGAGGTGATGTTGAAGATTTCCCAGAAGCTGTTCCCCGGCCCGGAAAACTGGGTGTCCCAGCGCTCGATCACGTACGCAATTCGAGCGCCAGCCACGCCGGCGCCAAGCGCCAGAAGCCCCAGCGTCGTCACAGTATCGGCGTTCTCGCCGAATCGGCGCGCCCGATGCCGGGCCAGAAAGATGCCGATGAGAAAGCCCAGCACCAGCATCAGGCCATAGCCATAGATTCGGATCGGCAGGAAGGATTGCCCGAAGTCGATGATGATCTGTCTCATAAGCGGCCGTTCTGACCTTACAGCGAATGCACGATCCGATTGCCCGCGTCCACCAGCACGATGCGCGGCTGGAAGCTCCGGGCCTCTTCGGGCGTGAAATAGCCAAAGCACATTACGATAATAAGGTCGCCGGCGTTCACCAGCCTGGCGGCCGCTCCGTTGACGCACATCACGCCGCTGTCACGCGGGCCTTCTATGGCATACGTCCAGTGGCGACTTCCGTTCGTGACATCCGCCACCAGAATGGCCTCGTGCGGCAAAATGCCCGAGGCCTCCAGCAGCGCTGCGTCAATGGTCAACGAGCCGACGTAGTCCAGGTCGGCATGGGTCACCGTCGCCCGATGTATCTTCGTTCGCAAGAGTTTATGGAACATATTGTTGCTGTGTCTTCCTACTGCTGTTCAGATTCTATCCGCCCAACCGGGTTGGGTCTATTCGCATGTTGTCGATCAGCCGGGCGGACGAAAATTTCACCGCCAACGCGATCACCACCGGCCCGTCCAGGCGATCCGTCGGCGAAAGGCTATCTGGGTCCATTACCTCGATGTAGTCGATTTGCCCCAGCGGAGCGGCCGTGGCGATATGCTGCCGCATGGCCCCGATGAGTGCCTTAGATTCTCGCTGCCCCGCCTTGGCCAGCTTGTCCGCCAAATGCAGCGAGCCAATCAGCGCCAAGGCCTGCTGACGCTCCTGGGGCGACAGATACCGATTCCGGCTGGACATCGCCAAGCCATCGGCCTCGCGGATGATCGGGCAGACCACGATCTCCAGCGGCATGTCCAGATCCCTGACCATCCGGCCAATCACGCTGGCCTGCTGATAGTCCTTGGCGCCGAAGTACGCCTTGTCGGGCAGGACAATATTGAACAGCTTGGCCACCACGATGCACACGCCGTCAAAGTGCCCTTTCCGGCTAGCCCCGCACAGATGCTCGCTCAGACGGGCCACGTGAATGCTGGTGGCGGCGTCGGGGGCGTACATCGCAGCGGACTCGGGCGTAAAGACCAGTGAGACGCCGTGCTCTCGGCAACCGGCCAGGTCAGCTTCGAGCGTGCGCGGGTACTTGGCCAAGTCCTCGTTGGGTCCAAACTGCGCGGGATTGACGAAGATGCTGACGGCCACGAAGGGGCAATCGGCCTTGGCCGCGCCCATCAGGCTGTAATGGCCCGCATGCAGCGCCCCCATCGTGGGGACCAGGCCGATGCGCTGGCCCTGCCGCCGAACTTGGCGTATCGCGTCGCGAACTTCCTCAACAGTTTTAGCAATGATCACGTCAATACCTCGTGCACTTGATCCAGCAGCCACTGCTGGGCTTGGGGGCCGCGCAGGTCGATACTCGCCACGTCCACGCTTATGAGCGGGCAGGTGAGCGTCGATACCAGTTGTACGTACTGCTCGCGCAGCCAGGTGAGAAACTCCGGCGTGAACGCGCGTTCATAATGCCTGCCCCGCCCGGCGATTCGTTCCAGCAGCACCGATTCCTCGGCGTCCAGGTGAATCACCACGTCGGGCGGCTTGACCAATTCCGCCATCGGCGCCGCCAGATGGCAGTACAGTTCGAATTCTTCGGCGCCCAGGCCATGCCGGGCATACACGGCGTCCTGACAGAAGCCGTAGTCGCTGACCGTCACGCCTCCTTTGGCAAAGTGGGCTTTCTTAAGCTGCCCCAGCCGAGAGAACAGGAAGTACAACTGCGAGGGCAAGGCCCAGTCACGCCGGCCCAGAAAGAACTCCGCCAGGAACGGGTTGCCCGCAAAATCCTCTTTCACCAGTCGGCCTGACAGCGCTTCACAGAGCCACTGGGCCACGGTCGTCTTGCCCGAAGCCGGCGGGCCGATGATGCTGATAAGGCGTCCCATCAGTTGCCCTCCCGCTCGAGCAGCAGCGTCGAGATCGTCTTGTGCAGCACGGGGTGGACGATGCTTGGGGCGATCTGGCAGAGCGGCTTGAGCACGAAGACCCGCTCATGCATCCGCGGATGCGGGATCGCCAGGTCCGGCTCGTCCATTACCAGTTCATCGAACAACAGCAGGTCGAGGTCGCACGTCCGCGGCCCCCAGTGCTGCTCCTTGGCGCGGTTCCGCCCCAGGCGAGCTTCGGTCTCCAGCAAGGCCTCGAGCAGTGCGCGCGGATCGAGGTCCGTTTGCAGTTCGGCCGCCCCGTTGAGAAACTTGGCCTGCTCAACCAGGCTGACCGGCTCGGTTTCGATAAGCTGGCTGACGCTGACCACCTCGACGTCGGGGCGCGCGTCCAGAATCGTCAAGGCCTGGATAAGCGTCCCGGCCCGCGGCTCGATGTTGCTTCCCAGAGCTATGTACGCCACATGCTTCATGAACCCCATATTGTACCCCGACGCGGCACGCTGCCACAACATTGCCTGTGGCCACGCCAGCGGAGACAATGGCTAACAGCCCGGTGAAGAGTGGCATGGGCAGTGGCATGGGCATCTTGCCCATGCGTCGCAGGGACGTCCCGTCCCTGCATACTGCCGAATAGCCTGAAAGCCAGGGGCGAGACGCCCCTGGGACGCATGGCCGAGACGGCCATGCCACGATGACTTCCACGGAACTGCTGGGCTTGTTCTCTGGGCAAACGTATGCGGATACTCAAACGAATCTGGATGGCGCTGATGTTCCTGTCGGCCTCGCCGGCGCGGTTGCAGCGCGCACAGAGCGAGGACTTTCAGTACCTGTGCGGGTCCATTGTGCTGATCTCTGCCGCCTGGGGGCTGCTGAGCATCTGGCTGTGGCAGCTGCTGCTGGGCCTGACGTGGCAACGCACGCTCACTTGGGTAGTCCCGGCCGCCGTCACCGCCGCGGCCATCGGGCTGATTGTCTACCGCCAAGCGATCCTGGCTGTGCTGGATACGCCGATCCTGGGCAAGCGTCTGCCGGCCTGGGCCAGGCTGCCGGGCCTGCTGATCGTCACCGCCGGCGTGGGCTTTATGCTGAATTTCGGGGTGCGCTACTGGGATTCCGACCAGATCAACAATCTGCCGGCCTCACTGCAATGGCTCTGGCCAGAACCGCTCTACCGCATCATGTTCCTGTCCAACCTCTGGGGCGCCTGGGCCATCCTGGTGCTGCTGCCGTTCCACCGCAGGGCAGGGTCCGCGGGTTTGCCAGTGATGTCGGCGAATGGTTCTGCCTGCCCAGCAACCGCAACCACAGCCGAGGGCGGCTGTGCCACCAGCCAGGAATCACCGGCTGCCAACCAGGAATGTAGGGCGGGCACTGCCCGCCGTTCCGCCAACGGGGTGGACGACTCTGCAGCCCTGGCCGCCACCGCTCATCCGCTATGGGCGGGGCTGTTCCTGATCGCGCCGCTGGCCTTGTCGCTGGTGTACCTGGCCTTTTTGCACCCGCGGCACTTCATTCCGCCGCTGGCGGCCGTCGTGTCGGCGCTGGGATTGGGCGGCCTGCTCGTCCGGCTGCACGGGGGCCTGTGCCGCAGCGCCCTGCTGGCGGCCGATTTCGTCACCCAGTGCGCCTTCTGGCTGGCGTACCTTGCCGTGATGCGTTAGCCCTTGATTCAGCCGCCGCGGCCCGATACAAATCAGCCCATGAAGAACACGGCACTGCTGACAACGTCCATCCAAGGCCACGCCAAGCGCAGCGGCAAGGTCCGCGACATCTACGATCTGGGCGAGAACCTGCTCATTGTCGCCACCGACCGCATCAGCGCGTTCGACGTGGTCATGCCCAACGGCATTCCCGACAAGGGCAGGGTTCTCACGCAAATCAGCCTGTTCTGGTTCGACAAGCTCAGTTCGATCACGCCCCACCACGTCGTCAGCGCGGCCTTGAGCGACCTGCCAGAGGACTTCCGCAACGAGGAACTCGACGGCCGGTTCATGCTCTGCCGCAAGACCAAGGTCGTGCCCATCGAATGCATCGTCCGCGGCTACATCGCCGGCAGCGGCTGGAAGGAATACCAGAAGAACCAGGGCATCTGCGGCATCCTGCTGCCGCCGGGCCTCAAGCAGTGCGACAAGCTGCCCGAGCCGATCTTCACGCCCTCGACCAAGGCCGAGGTCGGCCATGACGAGAATATTTCGCTCAAGCAGGCCGCTGACCTTGTGGGCCGCGAGGTGGCCGAGCAGATCCGCAAGCGTTCGATTGCGCTGTACGTAGCGGCCGCCGAGTACGCCCTGACCCGCGGCGTGATTATCGCCGACACCACGTTCGAGTGGGGCATGGACCCCGCCGGCCAACTCGTGCTGATCGATGAGGCCCTGACGCCGGATTCCTCGCGCTTCTGGCCGGCCGACGAATACAAGCCCGGCCGCGACCAGCCCAGCTTCGACAAGCAGTTCGTCCGAAACTACCTCGACAAGATCGGCTTTGACCGCCAGCCCCCCGGCCCCGTGCTGCCCATGGAAATCGTGCAGAGCACGCGTGAAAAGTACGTCGAGGCCTACACGCGGCTGACGGGCAAGAGCTTTCCTTGGGATTGAATTCTCACCACGGAGGTCACGGAGAACACGGAGAGGAACTACGTTTGATGTAAAGGCCAATAGGGAGCTCGCGTCGGCCTTGCAGGCAGCCCCCAACACCATCGCCTGACATCTTCTCAATTATTCTCCGTGACCTCCGTGTACTCCGTGGTTGAGCCGTTGCCTTTTTCTTCATCCTGATGGCCCCTCGGAACCGAACTGATCCCTAGAGACATTGTGTATGCACATGCCGGATAAGAAAACTCTGCGCCGAGTGTTGCTGGCCTTGCTGGCGGCGATCGCCATTGCGGTGATTGGCTTGTCCATTGTCTCGCGCTTTGTGCCCACGCACACCGAGTACCGTTCCGCCGACGGCAAGTACCGCTGCACCGTCACGCGCTACCCCGATGGCCGGGTGGTCGAGCGGCGCCAGGAGATATCCCATGGCCAGGACGAGTAAGTTCCTGCTGGTGCTGGCCGCCCTGGCTGTTCAGGCCGGTGTGGTGCTGCTGTGCTACCGGGCGTTCACCGCCCCAGGCCGAACGACCATCACGTCCATCGCTCCGACGGTCACGCAGCTGGAAAAGCTGTCCGAACTGGCCACGCTGAAGGTGCACGTTGTGGACGTACTGTCGGCCCAGGACAGCAACTTCTGGGGCGATATCAAGGGCGTCTGGCTCATCAAGGGTGACGCCCTGCTCTCGGTGGACATGCGGGAGGCGAAGATTTCCAACGTGAACGAATCGGCCAAGACGCTGCTGGTCACGCTGCCACAGCCGCGGGTGATTCAGGCCAGGGTCGATCACGAACGGGCCGAACTGTACGACTGGCAGAAAGGCTGGCTGCGCAGCCAGGACGTGGCCAGCCAGATTTGGAAAGACGCCATGCGTCACGCCCAGCGGATCGTCGAACAGACGGCCAACTCAGCCGAAAACCGCCGCCTCTGCCGCCAGCAGACCGAACTTGCCATC
Source organism: uncultured Planctomycetota bacterium (assembly GCA_903892515.1). GTDB lineage: Bacteria > Planctomycetota > Phycisphaerae > SM23-33 > SM23-33 > CAITIS01. The sequence continues at coordinate 67,244 of CAITIS010000011.1, forward strand.
CAGCAGATGTACGACTTCATCGGCTGGAAGGCTGAGATCGCGTGGGCGGATTGAGGCGAGGCCGGAGGTCGGAGGCCTGAGGGGAACGCAGGATGTCCCGCATGCCCTATGGGCCTTGACGTGTAATAAGCCTGGGACGTTGACGAACGTGTACGGGCGGTACACGATCTTCAGATCAATGCAATCCTGATCTGCCATATGTTCCGTGTGGCGTTTCGGCCATTAAACCATCTCACCGAAACCGTGCAAATCTACGCCAGCTCCCGGGCGAGGGCACGATAGGCCGGCTTGGGCTGATACTGCTCATCGAAGATCAGCCCGGCGTCAAAGCCTGCGAACCATTTCGGGATCCATGAATGTGCGTCCGTGAAGCCCCACAGGGTCAGGGCCGACGCACCTGCGTCCAGCGCACTTCGAGCCACCTCGGCATATACCTGGGCCTGGGTCGCCAGCAACTCACTCGTCACCGGCGCAGGCAACCGCACATCCAGCTCTGTGACATGCACCTCCAGCCCCAAATCCCGCAGCCGGCGGATGTTCACGCCAATCTCCGCCGCAGCCGGACGTTCCGGTCCGGCCGTAATGTGCATCTGGAGTCCTACGCCGTGGATCGGCACGCCTTCGTCCAGCAGCTTGCGCACCAGGGCATACACGGCCTCGGACTTCTTGCCCATGCCCTCTGCCCCGTAGTCGTTGTAAAACAGCTTGGCCTTGGGATCGGCCTGGTGTGCCCAGCGGAATGCCTGGGCGATGTAGTCCTGCCCCAGGCCGCGGTGCCACAGCGTGTCGCGCATGCCGAATGACTTGTCCTCGATCGATTCGTTGACGACATCCCACCAGGCGATGCGGCCAGCGTATCGACCGGCCACTTCTTGAATGTGCCCTGCCAGCACGCCCGCGAGCTGAGCCGAAGAAAACTCACCCTTTTCCAGCCACTCCGGCACGGCCATGTGCCAGACGAACGTGTGGCCGCGCACGGCCATGCCGTGAGCTTCGGCAAAACCAATCATGTAGTCCGCGTCGGCAAACTCGAAACGCCCCTGTTCGGGCTGCAGCGCGCCGACCTTCATGACGTTCTCGGCGGTCAAGGCGCTGAACTCCCGCGCCAGCGTCGAGGCATACTCCGGCACCCGCCGCAACAGATCCGGCACGACGGCAGAACCGATACGGATGCCCTTGGCCCCGGCCAGATCACGCAGACATTTCGCGTTCGCCTTTGCTGTCACGGTCGTCTCCACTTTACTTGCCCTGGCGGAACGACTCCGCGATCACACACCTACACGTGCCGCATCTGTGGCACGGGGTCGAGCCCGTCCGCAGAACCCCTCGCAACAGCGATCGGGAACCTGCGGACCCTACCTTCGTTCCATCGCTGTTTCCGACTCCGGCCTCTGGCCTCAGACCTCTGGCCTCAGACCTCGGACCTCGCCATCAAACGTTCGAATACTGATTGGGCCGGACGATTTTGTACGCCTTGATCAATTCGGCGATGCCGTCAGAGAGGCCAAACATCGTTCGGTAGCCGGTGGCCTCGATCCGCTCGTTGGACACGATGTAGTTCCGCTGGTCGGGGTCTTTGGCCAGCGGCTCTTCGGCGAAGTAGAACTCGCTGACCTGCTTGCGAATCTCTTCGCACAGCTCCCACTTGCTGATGTTGGCGTCGCTCAGGCCCACGTTGTACGGCCGGCCGGCCATGACGGCGAAGTTCTTCAGCCCGTGCAGGAACGCCCTGGCCCCGTCGCGCACGTGCAGGTAGTTCCGCTTGAAGTGCGCCTCGAACAGCACGATGAAGCGGTCGGTCACGGCCCGGTACACAAAGTCGTTCACGAGCAGGTCCATCCGCATCCGCGGGCTAGCGCCAAAGAGCGTGGCGAAGCGAAACGTGATGACATTGCCCGCGTCGAGCAACTTCTGTTCGATATCCACCTTCAGCCGGCCATACAGCGAAACTGGCCGGAGCGGCGTCTCTTCCGTGCAGTGCCGGTCGGCCTGGCCCACGCCATAGCCGCTGTTGGTGGTCGGGAAAATGATCGGCTGGCTGGACGAGCGCAGGCCCAGCAGCATTTCGATAGCCTCCAAATTCACCGTGCGAGCGCCGATGGGGTCCTTGCTGCACAGCGGCGCGCCCGTCAGGCACGCCAGCGGGAAGATGGCGTCCGCCTGCCGCACCAGGCCGGTAAGCAGTTCCTTGTCGCGGGCGTCGCCGCGAATCACGCTGAGCCGCTTGTCGGCGCAGCGTTCCAACAATGACGTCTGCCGGTAGATAAAACTGTCGACGGCCAGGACTTCATGGCCCTCGTCCAGCAATGCACCCGTCAGCACCGAACCGAGATAACCTGCCGCGCCAGTAACTAAAACTCTCATGCTCGCCTCACTCGCTCATCACTCGCAGGGCCGACGCCACAATGTCATCGGCGCCCGGAAAATATCGATCCTCATTGCTGCCGGGGGTGGGCTCGTCCGGCAAGGCCACGCGGGCGGGTGCAGCCTTCCACTCCGCCGGCCGCAACGCTTGCGCCACGGACGCTATCACCTCGCCCGATGCGCCGAAGGACGCATGCGCCGTGTCCACCACGACCAGCCGGCCGGTTTTGCGCACCGACTCGACGATCTTACGCACATTCAGCGGCCTGAGCCACCGCAGGTCTATCACCTCGGCCTGGACGCTCTGCTCGGCGAGCTTCTCCGCTGCCATCATGGCCTGAGCGGCGCCAAAGCTGATGCCCACCAGCGTCACGTCACACCCCGCGCGAACGATGGCCGGGCCGTCGGGCGGCGCGAAGGTGAGCCCGGCGGGCACATCGCCCGACAGGTTCCACAGGTACTTGTGTTCCATGATGGCCACCGGCCCGTCGGACTCCAATGCCGCCCACAGCAGCATGGCCTTGGCGTCGGCGGGCGTGAAGGGCACAGCCACCGTCAGGCCGGGAAACTGGGCCAGCATCGCGTGCAAGGCCTGGCTGTGCTGGGCGGCCGAGCCCCAGCCACGGCACGAGACGCTGCGGATGACCAGCGGGCAGCGGCTCTTGCCGCCGAACATCGTCGCCCACTTGGCCGCGTGATTGCAGAGCTGGTCCAGTGCCAGCAGGACGAAGTCGTTGCGCGGGTGGATCGCGATTGGCCGCAGACCGCCCAGGGCCATGCCCACCGCCAGGCCGGTAATGAGCCCCTCAGCCACCGGGACATCAAAGACCCGCCGCGGGCCGAAGCGCTCTTCCAGGCCGCGCGTGGTGCCGTACGTGCCGCCCTTGTCGGTAACGCCCTCGCCGAAAACCCGCACTCCCGGCCCGTGCTCCAGCGCCAGCTGCATCGCCTCGGCAATCGCCTGGCTGTAGGTCATGGACCGCTGCCCGCCCCCCAGCAGCGGTGGCAGCTTGGGATTGGTGCCCCAGTTGCTCATAGCTTGGCCTCCCACGTCGCGGGCTCATCGGCCAGCGCCTGCTGATAGGCCAACTCGACTTGCTGGGCGACCTGGGCATCGATCTGGTCGCACTGGGCGGAGTTCATGCGTGTCCGTGCCACTTTCATCGGGTCGTAGGTTTCAAAAAGCTGCTTTTCCTCGGCTGGACGCAAACCGGCCGACACGTCGTCGCGCACGCCGCTGTGATCCAGCGCCCGGACCGTCTGGCATTCCACGAACAGCGGCCCCTCGCGCTGCCGCACGCGTTCTATCGGCCCAGCCAGCAACTCCGCCAGGGCGAAGACGTCGCTGGACTGTTCGATCGGCACGTCCAGCCAGGCCAGCCCAAAGGCCTTGGCCAGTTCGATGGGCCTGGCAGCGCGGCGCTGCCCAAAGGGCGTGTACACGCTGTAACGATTGTTCTCGCACAGGAAGATGGCGGGCAATTTCTTCAGGGCCGACCAGTTCAGGCTCTCCGCCAGCGCGCCCTCGTCGCACGCCCCGTCGCCAAAGAGCGCGGCGGCGACCTGGGGCTTCTCGCACGCCATGGCCAGGCCCGGCAAGATGGGCAGGCAGCCGCCGACGATGCTGGTCGTACCCACCAGGCCGTTGGCGGTGTCGATCAGGTGCATCGAGCCGCCCATGCCGCCGCTGCAGCCGGTTTTGCGGCCTAGCAGTTCGGCGAAAAATGCCCGAACGTCGCCGCCGTTGGACAGGTACAACGCGTGCGAGCGATGCGTGCCGATCTTGAAGTCCCGGCCATTCAGGCAATAGCACAGGGCCGTCGCGATCGACTCCTGGCCAACGCTCAGATGCACCGGCGTCTGCATAACGTCGCTGAGGTAGACCGCCATGATCTTCTCGGCGCACTTCCGCACCAGCGTCAGCCGCCGGTACAACTCCGACTTTTCGCGTTCGTCCGTCATCAATGTAATACCCAGATTCGTTCCCGCGCCACGCCCAGTTTGACCAGGCGGGCGATCTTCGGGTCAATATTCACCATGTCGGCCACCAGCACAATCTCATTTCCGCCAGCGAGGGATTCCTCAGGCCGGGGGGGCGTTCGCGTCGCCCGGTCTTCGATATACCCGTCCCAAGAGGCCACGGCCGAGATCTCGATCCCCGCCTCGCGCGCCAGCAACTCCAGCACCCGCGCCTCATGGCCCACGCCGTAAAGGCAGATGCTCTTATAGCCCATCCCGGCCAGCGTCTTAACCGTCCGCCGGCACTGGGCCATTACGTGCCGCTCGTACTGCCATGCGTGCTTGCAGAACTGCACAAAGGCCTTGGCCTTTCGCCACAATCGCACCGGCAGCATCGCCCCGCTGTCAGGGCTGCCCTGCGTGGAAATCCGCTGCGCCCGCCGGCCCTTTTCCCGCGCATGCATCATCACGCGACGTAGGGCCAGGTAGCCAAGCGTCAACTTGATCGAACGCGAAACTGGCCGGTCCTGCGGCACGGCGTCCTCGGCCCCCATTACCAGCCGCTGCTGCTGCGGCGGGCTCGCCCACTGCCGCTGACGGAGCGAGTCGACCAGCGAGGCCTGCAATTCGGCATCGTTGAGTTGGTCGCGCCGGCTTGTCCGCATCAGCCGGATGGCCGGGTTTTCCTTGAGCGGCATGACGCGCCGCGAGGCCCGCGCCGCCAGCGCCGGCGAGGACATGTGCCGCCCATCATGCGGCCCCATGTAGTTGCTCTGGCCGTCCTGGCCCGGGTGCCACACGTGATACAGCCACTCGTCGCGGTGCCACACTTCACGCCGGCCGAAGTTCACCAGCCGAAACGTCATCTCGTACGGCCCGCAGATGTGGCCAAGATAATCCATCTGCTCATCGGCCCCGCCGACGTCGATCAGATCCTGCCGCCGCGCCGCCATGCAGGCGCCGTAGTTGCGGCTATGCAGCGGATCCTTTTCGTCCCACAGCCCGGCCGGCCGGCGATTCACCCAGTTGATGCACCCCTGGCCGGTGATGTCAGCGGCATCGGCCACCTTGTACGGATAGAACCGCCGGCTGATATTGCGAATCTCGTCCAAGTGCAGCACGATCGATTCGTCGGCCTTGAAGGAGTCGATGATCTTCTCGACAAAACGTTCGTCCGCCACCGCGTCGCTATCGCAGATGCAGACGATTCTTCCCGACGCCAGTGCGATGCCCGCGTTGTAGATCAGGTGCTTGTGATGCACGCAATCGTGCGGCATTTCCAGCAACGCCCAGGTATCAACGGGATCGCTCTGGTCGGGCGAATGCGACAGGATGCGCCGGCGCAGGTCTTCGCTCTGGCGGTCGTAGTACTCGATCCACAGCACCTCGTACTGATCGCGCGAGGCCGTCTGCCGCGCCAGGCAGTCGAGGATGTGGAAACTCTCGCGACAGGACCAGTCGGCCAAAATGATGCTCAATTCGGGCCGGGCCGCAGGAATTCGGCGGTGCAGCAATTTCATGCGTGGCTCTCCGCCTGCGATTGCAGATAGGCAGAAACCACCTGGCCGCTGGGACCAAGCATGCGCACGCGACCTTTTTCCAGCCAGAGCGCATCGGGGCAGAGCGCCCTGACCGCGGGCATGTCATGCGAGACGAAAACCGTCGTCACGCCGCCGTGCATGAACTTGTGCATGCGATCCATGCACTTGGCTTGAAAGCTGGCGTCGCCGACGGAAAGCACTTCATCCACCAGCAGCACGTCCATGTCCAGATGGGCGGCCACCGAGAAGCCCAGCCGTCCCAGCATGCCGGCGCTGTACGTCCGCACCGGCTGATCGATGAAATCGCCCAATTCGGAAAACTCGATGATGTCGCCCAGCCGCTGGCGGACCTGCTTTCGCGTCAAACCCAGCAGCACGCCGTTGAGCGAGATGTTCTCCCGGCCAGTCAAATCCGGGTGAAACCCGGCACCCAGTTCCAGCAACGGACAGACATTCCCGCCAACGTGTACCTTGCCTTCGGTGGGCAAAAGAACGCCCGCCAGCAAGCACAGCATCGTGCTCTTGCCGGCGCCGTTGGGACCGATGACGGCCAGCGCCTGGCCACGCTCCAGCGAAAAGCTCACGCCATCCAGGGCGGTGAATTTGTTCTGCCGCAACTTGCGAATGATCTGCGGAAAGCGGAACAGGAAATTCTTGATCCCGCCGCGCAGCGGGTCGCACAGCGTGTACCGTTTGGTCACCTGCTGGAATTCCACCACGGCCATCAGGTCATCTCCGCGAACTTGCCCTTGAGCCGGTGATGCACCGCCAGGCCCAGAACCAGCGCTATCAGCCCGTACAGGATGCTCAGGCCAAAGTACCCGCCGTCGAACCGGCCCTTGAGCAGCAAATCGTGCCAGCACGCGAATAGCGGCGTGACAGGGTTGATGAATATGAGCTTGCGCAGCAATGGCTGCTTGATCCAATCCAGCGCGTACACGATGGGCGTGAGATAGAACAGCATCTGCAGCAGCAGGCTCACGAGGTTGGCCAGGTCGCGAAAGAACAGGTTGAGCGAGCCCACCGCCAGGGCCAGGCCATAGGCAATGAGAAATTCAGCGGCCATCAGCGCCGGCACGCCCCATATCCACTGCACGCTTGGCCGCATCCCGGCCAGCAGCAGGAACAGCACGATCACCGGCAGGCAGGCGACAAAGTGGAGCAAGTCATTGAGCACCGTCGCCAGCGGCAGCAGCTCGCGCGGGAAGGCGACCTTGCGGATCAGGTTGGCGTTGCCGATGTACACGTTGGCGCCGGCGTTGACGCTGTTGGCAAGCCACTGCCAGGGGAACAGCCCGCAGATGAGCATGAGAAAGTAGGGATAGTTCTCGCCGGGAGGCACCTTGGCCTGCAAGATCACCCCTAAGCCCACGTAGAAGACCAGCGAGAGCGCCAGCGGATTGAGCAGGCTCCACAGATAGCCCAGCAGCGAGTTCTTGTACCGGGCCTTGAGCTCCTTGCTCGTAAGCTCGTACACTAGGTCAACTTTGTACTCGAGCGAGCTCAAGCTTCCATCGCCTTGTTCAGAACGTTCATTGTCGCTTCCGCGCACGCTCGCCAGGAAAACGCGCTGGCCCGCGCCCGCCCCGCCGCCGCCAGGTTCGCGTGCAGGGCCAGATCCGTCAGCACCTGCTGCATCGCCTTGGCCAAGGCCTGGGCATCGCCCACGGGAAAGAACACGCCAGCATCGCTCAGGGTCTCGCGCAAGGCCGGGATGTCCGAGGCGATGACCGGACAGCCGCTGCCCATCGCCTCCAGCGCCGGCAGGCCAAAGCTTTCGTACCGCGACGGCACCACCGTCAGCGAGGCCTGACGATACAGCCTGGCCATCTCGGCTGGCTCATTGGTCTGCACGCACCGCACCCGAGCGGGGCCAAGCTTGCCCAGCAGCCCGCCCAGGAGTGAATCACCCCATAGGATACTCTCCCGCTCGCCGGCAATCACGAGTTCGACGGAAGGATCGTTCAGAATCGCCAGCGCTTCGGCCAGCGTCGCTAGGCCCTTGCCGGGCGAGACCCCGCCGACAAACAGGACACTCCGAGGGCCCGGCTCCCTCGGCCCCTGGGCCAGGAAGGCGTCATCGAGCCCCAGCGGCACGACGTGGAGCTTGCCCTGGGCGCTGGGAAACCGCGCGGCGATGTCGCCGGCGATGGCACGCGAAACTGTGATGATCGCATCGGCCCGCGCGATCGTCCTGGGCAACATGAACCGGTAAAACGCGGCGAAGCTCTGGCTGTACCACTCGGGATGCTCGATCACGCGCAGGCAGTGCAGCGTGACGACCAGAGGCGTGCCCGAGGCGAGGCGCCACGGGCCGAGATTAGCCGGGCAAAAGAGCAGGTCGTAGCGAGCGGCCCGGAGCGGCAGCAGCGTGTGCCGGAAAGCTTGTCCCAGCCACCGGCCACCAAAGGGCGGGTGCCAGAGGTCGAAACTCACGCCCAGCCGCTTTAGCCACGCCGCCATGTCCCGCGCATACCGCTGCACACCGGTTACGGGCGTCTGCGTCAGGCTTCTGCCATCGAAGAGGAAGTTCATATAGTCTGGATACGAAAACGGGCGGCCCTTTCGGACCGCCCGCTGGTCAACTGGAGGCGAGGGGATTTGAACCCCTGACCTTCTGCATGCCATGCAGACGAGCTCCCAACTGCTCCACGCCCCCGCCCTTCGGCAGAGTTCGTTGCCAGACCTATATTATTACTGCCAGCCCGACCCTTCGTCAACTGTTTTGGCAAAAAGGTGATTTGGATTCGGAATCGGGAATCGGGAATCGGGATTCGCGTGGGTGGCATGGTCACCATGCTTTTAGGGTGACCATGTTAAGATCTTCTCATTGTTAAGACCTTCTCGCCACTCAACGGTTGCAACATGGTCACGCCAGCGAAAATGACCATGGCGCAGCGTCGAACGCGATTTCGAGCCTGAACATGGTCACGCGAACAGCGTGACCATGCCACCCGCCGGATTCTGTCTTTCCCGGATTCCCGATTCCCGATTCCGGATTCCGGATTCCCGATTCCCGATTCCCGATTCCCGATTCCCAACTTCTATCTGATCTTGCCCAGCACCGGCAGTTTGCCCACCAGCGGCCGGAGGTACTCCAGGAACGCCGGCGTGACATCGTGGCCATTGTCGGCGATGAACTCATCGGGCACGTTCTTCGTCAGCCGGGCCACGTCGGTCAGCTTGGCGCGGAAGAAGCTCACGCCGTACTTGCCGCCCGTGCGCCGCCGCATGCACGGCGAGCCGCTAACCTGGCCGGCCATGGCATATTGCACAGCCTTCCTTCCAGCGGTGCGTGCTTCCTTGGCGTCCACCGGGCTGGCATACCCGGCAAAACTCCGCTGCAAGTACCCGAAGGTATCCGAACGCACGCGTTTGACGCCCACGCGCGTCTTGACGATCTGGGCCAAGGCGTCACCTAAGGCGCCCGAGCCCGAAAGCTGCTTGTTGCCGTGGGCGTCGACTTCGCCGCCGGTCATGACCTTCTCGGCCCAGAGTTTGCCGTCGACGTCCATGATGCCTTCACTGGCCGCCACTACGCACCGGCCGAGGCGGTCATACACGGCCTTGACGTCGGCGCAGAACTGGTCCTGGCTCACCGGCCGCTCGGGCATGTAAATCAGGTGCGGGCCGTCTTCGGAGTCCTGCCGCGCCAACGCCGATGCCGCCGTCAGCCAACCGGCGTTCCGGCCCATGATGATGTCGATCTTCACGCCCGGCAGGCTGGCATTGTCGCGGTCGTCGCCCATGATGGCGCTGGCCACGAACCGAGCGGCCGAGCCGTAGCCCGGGCAGTGGTCGGTCGTCCGCAGATCGTTGTCGATCGTCTTGGGAATGTGGAACACGCGCAGGTCGTGGCCTTGCTTGTTGGCGATTTCGTAGATGATCCGGGCCGTGTCGGCCGAGTCGTTGCCGCCGATGTAGAAGAAGTACCGCACGTTGTTGGCGGCGAAAACCTTGAAAACTTCCTGACAGTACGCCTCGTCGGGCTTGTCGCGCGTCGAGCCTAAAGCGGCGGCCGGCGTGTTGGCGATCTTCTCCAACTCGTCGTCCGCGATGCTCCGCAGGTCGACGAAGTCGCTCTTCCTCATGCCGGTAACGCCGTGACGGGCGCCGAGAATCTTCTGAATGGCCCCGGCCTTCTTGGCCTCTTCGATCACGCCCACCAGAGATTGATTGATGACAACGGTCGGGCCGCCCGACTGCCCTACCACCGCATTGCCTTCGATTACGTTTGCCATGCTGCTATCCTTCCTCTGTTTTCTTGCGTCTTTCCCGCTGAGGCTCACGCGTGGCACGTTACACGCCCGGCAGGATCTCGTGTTCGATAAAGCTCGTGTTGCACTTGCCTTCCTGGAAGGCCTGGTGGGCGAGAATCTCCCGGCACAGCGGGATGGTCGTCTTGGTCGGGTGGATCAGGAACTCCTCCAGCGCCCGCCGCATCGTCTGGATCGCCTCAGGCCGGGTGCGGCGATGCACGATCAGCTTGCCCAGCAGGCTGTCGTACGTCGGCGGCACGGTGTAACCCTGGTAAATATGGCTGTCCCACCGCACGCCCATGCCGCCTGGCAGCACCAGCGTCTCGATCCGCCCCGGCGACGGCCTGAAGCCCTTGGAAGGATCCTCGGCGTTGATGCGGCACTCGATGGAATGGCCCTGCTGGTGAATATCCTGCTGCTTGAAAGTCAGCGGCTCGCCCGCCGCCACGCGCAGCTGCCACTTGACCAGGTCCTCGCCCGTGACCATCTCGGTGATGGGGTGCTCGACCTGGATGCGCGTGTTGACTTCCAGAAAGTAGAAATTGTCGTTCTCGTCGAGCATGAACTCGACGGTGCCGGCATTGTAGTAGCCGACGGTCTTGGCCAGCCGGACAGCCGAGGCGCAGATGGCCTCGCGGATCTCAGGTTTGATATTGAAGGCCGGCGTTTCCTCGATGACCTTCTGCCGCCGCCGCTGCAGCGAGCATTCGCGCTCGTACATGTGCACGATGTTGCCGCGCATGTCGCCGAGGATCTGCACCTCGATGTGGCGGAAGCGCTCGATGCACTTCTCCATGTACAGCCGGCCGTCCTTGAAGGCGATCTCGGCCTCGCTCTGGGCTTGCTTAAAGCAGCTGCGCAGCGTGGCCTCGTTGTGAGCAAAGCGGATGCCCCGGCCACCACCGCCGGCGGCGGCCTTGACGGCCACGGGATAGCCGATCTTCTCGGCCACCTTCACGGCGTCTTCAACGGTCTCCACCGCGCCATTGCTGTCGGGCGTGGTGGGCACGTTGGCCTTCTTGGCCAAGGCCTTGGCGGCGATCTTGTCCCCCAGCAGCCGCATGTGCTCGGCGCTGGGGCCGATGAATTCGATCTTGCAGGAGCGGCACACTTCGGCAAAGTGGGCGTTCTCGGCCAGGAAACCATAGCCGGGATGAATCGCCTGCACGTCGGCCAGTTCGGCCGCCGCGATGATGCGGGCAATGTTGAGATAGCTTTCGGCCGACGGGCCCGGGCCGATGCAAATGCTATTATCGGCCAGCCGGCGATAGCTGGCGTCGCGGTCGGCCTCGCTATACACGGCCACCGTCTCGATGCCCAGCTCTTTGCAGGCCCGAATGATCCGCAGCGCGATCTCGCCGCGATTGGCTACCAGGATTCGCGAAAACATCCTCTACTCCGAGCCTTTTCGTGGCATGGCCGTCCCGGCCATGCGTGTCAGGGGCATCTCGCCCCTGGTTTCTTCGACCACTCGGTCGCCATGCAGGGACGGGACGTCCCTGCGACGCATGGGCAAGATGCCCATGCCACTGGTAAAGCTAGGCGGGCCGAACGCGGAACAGCACCTGGCCATATTCCACCGGCTGGGCGTTCTTGACGCACACTTCGGCGATCTGGCCGCTGCACTCGGCCTTGATTTCGTTCATGACCTTCATGGCCTCGATGATGCAAACGGCGCTGTCATCGCTCACGTGCGAGCCGACCGACACGAACACGTCGGAATCCGGGCTGGGCGCGGCGTAGAAGGTGCCAACCATCGGGCTCTTGATCTCCAGCAGCTTCTCCGCTGGAGCGGCGGCAGGAGCAGGCCCAGCCGCGGCGATCGGCGCCGCCATCGGGGCCGCATGCGCCACCGGGGCCATCATGACCTCGCCGGTAGGCCCCTTCTTCAGGCGGACCTTGTTTTCGCCCAGCGTGATATCCATCTCCGCCAGGTCGTTTTCGACCATCAGCCGAACCAGTTCCCTGATCTCGTCAATATTCATTCACAATCCCTTTTGGCAACTCAGTGGAGGACCATGGCCGCCAGTTCCGTCGGCAAGCTGCTCAACTTCTTGCAGCCCGTTTCCGTCACCAGCACGTCGTCTTCGATCCTCACTCCGCCCACATCCGGCAGATAAATGCCCGGCTCAATGGTTACAACCGTTCCGGCCCGCAGGGGCTCAGTGGCCCGTCGCCCCAGCCGCGGGGCCTCATGAATCTCCAGCCCGATGCCATGGCCAAGACCATGACCGAAGGCCTCGCCAAAGCCCTGCGACACAATATAGTCGCGCGCCGAAGCGTCCACCGCTTCGCAACTTACGCCGGCCTTGACGGCCGCAAAGCCTTTTTCCTGGGCTTGTCGGACCACTTCGTAAATCCGGCCAAGTCGGGGCGGGATTTTACCGGTGAACACCACCCGCGTCAAGTCGCTGCAATACCCGCCCACCACCGCGCCCCAGTCAATCAGCACTGGCTGGTTGGGGCGAATCCTGGTGCTGCCGGGGCGATAGTGCGGCATGGCGGCATGGGCGCCGCAAGCGACGATCGTCTCGAAACTCGGCCGCTCCGCGCCGCGCAGCCGCATCCGATACTCCAACTCGGCCGCCACTTGCTGCTCGCTTCTGCCGACAAAGCTCGTTCGCCCGCCGGCCATCAAATCCAGCAGCGCTCTCTCGGCCGCTCGCACGGCCTTGCGGATGGCCGACAATTCGCCGGCATCCTTGACCTGCCGCAGGTCGTCCACCTCGCCCGTCAAGGCTTTGAGTTTGACCCGCCGCAGAGCCTGGCCAAGCCGCTCATACAGCGACAGCGGCAGGTATGCCCCTTCAACGCCCAGCGTTCGCACCGCCCTGCCGGCCAGCGCCTTTACGATCGCGTCGGTCATCTTGCCCGTGCGGATCAAGGCCGGGATGCTCGGACATTCCTTGCCGGCCTGCTCGGTAAAGCGGCTGTCCGTCAGCAGCACGGACCAGCGCTGGCCCACAAGCAGGTAGCTGTCCTCGCCGGTAAAGCCGCTGAAGTAGCGGACGTTGGGCCGGGCCGTCAGCAGCATGGCCCCCACGCCCTTGCGCCGCATCAGCCCGCGCAGGCTACCCTGTCGCGATGCTATGTCCGCCTGCATGGCTGGGGCCTTCTCGCTTGCTTGTCGAATCTTTGACACAAAGAACCCTTGAAAAGTTGGAAGCCGGAATCGGGAATCCGGATTCGGGATTCGGGATTCGGGATTCGGGATTCGGGAACGACATACACCGACTGGCCGCGTTGCTGTTTCTGTCTTCCCGGATTCCGGCTTCCCGGATTCCGGCTTCCGGATTCCCGATTCCCGATTCCCGCTTTACCGTACCGCGTGTCCTTCGCCCTTCTCGATCGTGACCTTGTCGGCCTTTGGGTACCACAGGATTCGCGGGGCCGTCACGCTCTGGAGGCCTCCGCTCTGCCGGTCGATATACGTGACCTGGGCCAGCCGAGGCGGCTCGTTGGGCAAGCTGCCCAGGATGATCGCCACGTCCATGGAACGCTGGTACAGGATGCTCTTGCACGCCACACTGACCTTGCGCGGCTTGTCCTCGAAGACCACCACGTTCTTGAAGCCGCGAGCGTCCAGCCGCTCCAGCGGGCCGATCCGCATGCCGCCTTGTTCGTCCGTCTCGACCTTCTTGGTCGCGCTGTACGGGCCGAACTGCGCCAGCAGGTAGTCGCAGTTCATCATCATGAACTCGCCGGCACGCATCGAGTCGGGCAGGTGAAAACTCGATGTCTCCATGTACTTGCCGAGTTCCCCGGCTGCCTTGAGGTCATGATAGCTCTTCATTTCCAGCCCGTGCCCGCCCAGCAACAACTCGTCGCCGGTGGTCTGGCGCATCCGCACGTTGCCGAACATCTCGACAACCAGCCCGATCTCGCTCTGGACCATGCTCATCTTCTCGTCCCACGAAAACGCTGACTGCGACGGCCGCTGCACGAAGTCGGCGGGCATGGCGCCGTCGGCGGTGGCGTCGGGATCCTGAGGCTTGGGCGGCTCGGGCGGACGATAGTCAGCCATCATCAGGTAGCCCGCGTTGTCGCAGGTTACCTTCTGCGTCTGGGCAACATAGGTGACACTGGTGGTCTGAAGCTGCATGGCCTGGATGAGGATGCCGTTTTCATCCTTCTTCTCCTGCTCCATGATGACCTTCTTGCCGGTGGCCACCACCATGGCAATGTTCTGCAGCTTCATCGGCGACACTGCAATCGCGGTGCTCTCCCGCGTCGAGGGCTGGCTGGAGCCGGTCTTCTTGCCCTTGTTCATGGACGCCAGGAATGTCAGTGTGGCCGTGTCGCATCGGATGCGTTCATCGGTGGTCTTGACGTCCACGTCGCCATCGACCACGCAGTTGCGTCCCGCGTCGTCGTACACGAGCCCCTTGGTCCAATCGACGGTGATGGGCATGGGCTCGCGCAGCCGCGCGCCGGAAAGATCCACGTCCGTCAAGATGGTCAGCCTGCCCACGCCGGGCACCCTGGCCAACCCCTTCTTGCCGTCGATCGTGATCGTCGAACCTTCGATGGCCCACTGTACCTGGGTCGCCTTGGCCGGCTTGCCCGACAGCGTGGCCGTCTTTTCCTGCAAGTTGGCGGTTATGTGGTCCGCGGCGGCGGTCACACGTTTGGCGGAGTTCGGATCGCTGTGATCGTCCAGATGAACGTTGCCGGTGGCTTCGAGTTCGCCGGGCTTGGAACGCACCTCTCCGGTCCGCTCATCGGCCACCCTCACGAACGCCAGGTCGAAGCTGTCGGCCGAAATGTCGCGATTGGCCTGGCGAGCCGTGACGTTGCCCGATGCCCAGGCATGCTTGGGCTGATTGCGCAATCCCGGCGCGAGGTCCATCTCCACATCGACCGTCTGGCCTTTGACGTAATCGCCCTTGGCCAAGTCCTGGAAGTCCACGTCGCCCTCGGCGTGCAACTTGGCCAGCAGGTTCACCGAATCGGCCGCCGTCTTGGGCTCGACGCAGACCAGGTCCAACTGCTGGGCCTTCATACGCTGACTCTGGCCGATGCGAATATCCACGTTGCCGGTAAAGTGGGCCTGACGCAGGTACTCTTCCTTCCTGCCACTCCGGCCGCTGACACGCTGGCCGAAGCGGGCCTCGACCTGCTTGTCCCACTCGATCATGGTCTCCTGGCCGCCAAAGTCGCCGGTCTTGCGGAGATCGTTCGCCGGCTGAGACTGCCCCTTCGACTGCAACTTGCCCGGCAGGTACATGCTGCCCTTGCCCTCGAGATTGACCACGATCTCCTGCTTCTCGACGTCGCGCTGGAAGCGCAGCACCGGCGCCATGAACTTCTGATACCGCAGGTTCTCCGGCGTGGAATCGGGCATCGCCACTTCCAACTGGGCGGGCTCGTCGTCCGTGCCGGTCAGCGCACCGTGCTCGTTGGCCGAGTGATAATCGAAAGACTTGCAGATGGCCTTGGTGCGCCCGTCGGCCATCTCCATCTTGGCCCCGCGAGCGGCCACGTCGATCTTGCTGGCCAAGGGGGCCGTCTCCGTCGGCGTAGGATGCAGGACCAGCGGGCCCTTCCACGTCAGCACCATGGGCGTGGCGCTGGGGGCCGTTGTGGCCGGGTGCGAAGCCGATGCCGGCGCGCTGGCCGACTGATATTTCTTGCGCTCGCCCTGCTTGAGTTCAAAGGTCAGTTGCAGCACGTCTGCCCCGTGCAGGTACTGCGTGCCGGCGTTGACTTCCACGTTGCCGATGAACTCGGCCGTGTACGTGTCGCCCAGCGCCGAGTCCCTGGCCGAGCCGCTCTTGCTGGCCAGATCCTTCAGCGACGCCGGCGCGGTGGAAGCGTTCCTGGTGGCCGCCGGTGCGGGCTTGGCCGGTGCGGGCTTGGTCGCGGCAGCGGGCTTGCCCGGCGCAGCAGCAGCAGCAGCGGGCTTTGCCGCCGAGGCATCAGCCATATCGGCAGAGGGCGAACTCGTCCCGGGCAGCGAGATCTGCTTCATCAGCCGGTCTTGCCCCTCCCGGATGACCATGCGGTCGCCGCGTTCGATCCGCAGTTCCCGCAGCATCAGCGGCGCTTCGCTCCAGGAGGCCCACAGGCCCTTGCCGTACGTGTCGGCCTCGCGGGCGTGCATCTCCACGTCGCTGTCGGTCTGGATGCTCAGCTTGTCCTGGTCAAATTCGATGTAGTCAATGTGAATCCGCACGGCATCGTCGGGGCGATCCTCCAGCGGCCCGCGCCGCGGGTCGGTGCTGCGATCCATCAGGACCACGACGTTCTCTTCCAGCTTGCCGCTGCGGATGACGCGCTGGCCGTTGACCTCGCGCGTAACGGCGATTCCCCGCTCGGCCGACAGCGTAATCATCTGGCCGCCGCGCAGGTACCATTCCACCACGGGCTTGACGAAAAAGAAGCCGTTCTCGCGCGGCTCCCACCGCTGGGCCGTGTACTTGGTGCGAAGATTGTGCTCGTTGTCGTATTCCATCAGCACCGGCGGAAAGGCCGGCATGGTGGATTCGTGCTCGACGTGGATGTCCTTGGCCACCCGCAGCGTGGTGGCCTGGCCGTTGCTGGGAACATCGCGCCGGGTGTAGCGCCACGGCGAGCTGTCACCGTTCTTGTTGACTTGATAGTAGACCACGTACAGCAGCAGCAGGATCACGAAGGTCAACGCCACAAGGGCGATGCGTCGCTTCATTTCTTATCCTCATAGTACCGCCGCAGAATCTGCTCCCAGGCCCCGCTGGCCTTGAGCAGATACTCCACGGCCTCGCGCACGGCCCCGGCGCCGCCGCCGCGGCCAGTCACCAGGGCTGCGGCCTGCCTGGCCTCTTCGCAGCCATTGGCTGGGGCTATCGGAAAGCCGCACCGGCGCATCAGCGGCAGATCGGGCAAATCATCGCCCATCACGGCTGTGCGCTGGGCCGGCACGTTCAACTCTTCCAGCACCGACAGATACGCCGGCAGCTTGTCTTTCATGTTCTGACGAACGCTGGTAATGCCAAGCTCTGCCGCCCGCAACGTCACGGAGGCACAGGCCCTTCCAGAGATGATAACGACCTGCCGGCCTGCGCGCATCCAATACTTGATGCCCGCCCCGTCGGTCACGTCAAAGCTTTTGAACTCCGTGCCGTCGGAGGCAATGTTGATCCGGCCGTCGGTCAGCACGCCGTCGACATCCAGCACCAATAGCTCGATCTGCTCAGGCGGCGTAAAAGCCGGCCGGGGCGAAGGGTCATTCCTGGGCATGGTTCACCGTCTTTAGGCCGACGAGGTCCTGCACGTCCAGCATGCCCACCGGCTTATGGTCGGCGTCCACCACCGGCAGTTCGTCGATCCTGAACTTGTTGAGGATCGCCAGGGCGTGGCTGGCCAACTCGCCCACCTGGATGCACTTGGGCTGGCGAATCATGACCTCTCCCACTGGCCGGTCCAGCAGGTTGCCGTTGCTCTCACTCAGCAAGCGGCGGCGCAGGTCGGCGTCGGTCAAGATGCCCGTCAATCTTCCCTGGGCGTCTACCAGCAGCAGCGCGCCGGGACGACGGCTGACTTTCTCGGCCTGCTGCAAAACCTCGCGCACGCTCATGTTATCGGGCGCCAGCGGCAGGCGGTCGCCCTGCACAGTCATCAATTCTTCCACGCGCAGCAGTTTTCGGCCCAGTTGGCCGCCGGGATGAAACGCGGCGAATTCCTCCGGCGAGAACTTCCGCATATCCATCACGGTCAAGGCCAGGGCGTCGCCCAGGGCCAGCATGCAACTCGTCGATGCCGACGGCGCCAAGCCCAGCGGGCAGGCCTCCTCGACCTCGCCGTAGCACAGTGCGATCTCGGCGTACTTGCCCAGCGGGGAATCCAGCCGGCTGGTGATGGCGATCAGCGCCGCCCCGCGGGCCTTGAGGTGGTCCAGCAAGCGAACCGTCTCTTCGGTGGCGCCGCTGTGCGACAGGGCCACCACCACGTCGTCGGCCCGCACCCGCCCCAGGTCGCCATGCAGGGCTTCGACCGGGTGCAGGAAGATGCTGGGGGTGCCGGTGGAGGCCAGCGTGGCGGAAATCTTGTTGGCGATGATCCCGGCCTTGCCCACGCCCGTAAGGATAACAGTGCCTTGGCAGCGAAAGATGGCGGTTGCGGCAGCAGCGAAGCGCTCGTCGATACGGGACGTGAGTTCACCGACGCACCGCGCCTCGGTCAAGATCACATTGCGAGCCAAGTTTAAGTTGGGTTGGGGATAGTCCATAGGCCAGTCGGCTCCGGCTTTCAAACATAGTTTGCCGGCGGAGTCATTATAATGGGTTCGTTGCAAGCATTATGCTTGTCAGGGGGGCGCGGGTCAAGGAAGAATAGGGTCAGGCCAAAGGCTCACTCCCAGGAAAATCGGTTGGGAAACCATGCTGGAATCGATCGCCGTTCATGTTGGCTTGCTGCTCGTGCCGGTGCTTTTGAGCATAACGGTGCATGAGTGGGGCCATGCGCGGGTGGCGCTGGCCTATGGCGACGATACCGCCAAGCTGCTTGGCCGGGTCAGCCTCAATCCACTGGCCCACCTCGACCCCATCGGCGCCATCGGGCTGTTCTTTGGGCCGCTGGGCTGGGGCAAGCCCGTGCCGGTCGATCCGGCCAAGCTTCGCCGCTGGGGATCGCTGGCCGTTGCGCTGGCGGGCGTGTCGATGAACCTGCTGCTGGCTTTCACGTGCGCGATCGTGCTGGACGTCCTGGCCATTGCCAGGGTCTCGCCCGACTTTTCCTCGGCCGAGGCCACCCCACTGAGCATCGGCATCTTCATGCTCTCGCTGACCATGATGACGAACATCGGCCTGCTGCTGTTCAACCTGCTGCCGCTGTATCCGCTGGACGGCCACCAGGTCGTTCGCGAACTTCTCCCCTGGCGGCAAAAGACGAACTTCATGGACTTCCAACGCCGCTACGGCGGAGCCATTCTGGGCATGCTGATCTTCTCCTCCTTCATGGCCCGCCGAGAAGGAGGCCCCTCGCTGCTGAGCTTCATCAGCAAGCCCATGTTCCCCCTGTGCGACCTTATGCTCAATCGCCCGGCCGAGGTGCTCTTCTACGGCTCGCTGCATCGCTACATGCCCTACCTGCAGTGGTGAGAGGACGAAGGTAAGGGCACGGGGCACAGATGTGTGACGACTTTCCCTGGCACAGGATTCAAAGGCAAACGGCATTCGACGCAGAGGGCCAGAGTTCCAGAGAAGGACAGGGCTTTGCGGACCCCGGCAGGGCGTTGTGTGGGCGCCCGTCTCGGGGCCCTTCATCTATTGGCGGTCTCTGTTTCTCTGCGTCTCTGCGTCGCATTCACAAACCCTTGGCGTCGAACTCGCTTCTGGCTTGCCGCAAAACGCAGTCAGATACGGGCATGGCGGCGGCGAGCTAATCCATAGCATCTAACCAGCCGATTCCACTACAATCCCGCACTTGTGAGCAGGCCCGCACTTTGACGTCGGGCCAGGTCTTTCTCAGGCCTGGGGCTTCGGACCTCCGGCCTTTGTTGGAGAACGCAATGAGATCGTTATCGGGTATTCAGCCGTCGGGTCGGTTGCATCTGGGCAATTACTATGGGGCCGTGCGGCAGTTCCACAAGCTCCAGGAAGAAGGCCACGAGTGCTTCTATTTCATCGCCAACTACCACGCGATGACCACCATGCAGGACAAGGCCCAGCTTGAGCAGGCCACCATGCACCTGGCGATGGGCTACCTGGCCCTGGGCATCGACCCGAACAAGAGCGTCTTTTTCGTGCAGTCCGACGTGCCGCAGGTGACCGAACTTTGCTGGATACTGAACTGCGTCTGCCCGGTGAGCCTGATGGAAAAGGGCACGACCTACAAGGACAAGACGGCCAAGGGATTCTCCCCCAACATGGGCCTGTTCGACTACCCTGTGCTGCAGGCGGCCGACATCATCATCTATGACTCCACGGTCGTGCCCATCGGGGCCGACCAGAAGCAGCACGTCGAGATGACGCGCGACCTGGCCATCAAGTTCAACAGCGTCTTTGGCGAGACGCTGGTGGTGCCCGAGTCGCTGATCGTGCCGGAGGTGGCCATCGTGCCGGGCATCGACGGCCAGAAGATGTCCAAGAGCTACGGCAACGTCATCGAAATCTTCGACACCCCCAAGAACACGCGCAAACGCTGCATGCAGATCGTCACCGACTCGACGCCGCTGGAAGAGCCCAAGAACCCCGACACCGACAACGTCTACGCCCTGCTCAAGCTATTGGCCAGCCCGGAAGAGTTGCAGGAAATCGCCGGCAAGTACCGCGCCGGCGGCTACGGCTACGGGCACGCCAAGGACCGGCTCAGCCAACTCGTCAATGAGAGATTCGCCGCCGCCCGCGAAAAGTACGCCGAACTGGAGAAGAATCCCGACTACCTCCGCGACGTGATGTGCGAAGGCGGACGCAAGGCCCGCGCAGTGGCCGAGGCGACCATGCAGCGCGTCCGCAGCGCCTGCGGGGTCTTCAGGAGTTTCTGAGAAGAAGGTTTCTCAGAAGCTTATGAGACATCCTAAGAGTCTCTGGGAAGAAACGCGTCCGAGCAAGAGAACGCGAATGGGAGCCGTACAGGCAAGACGCATGCGGGGAAATACCAGCCGCTTGCGGCTTCGCCAACAGGAGGCGAACCGATGACCATCCATTCCTCTCGTCCCCTGGTGATCGCCCATCATCTGGTGTGGACAGCGTACGGGTGGTGGCTTCCTAACGACCCGCGCGGCAGTATGTCCACCGCGATCACATCGGATACGATTGCCGAGCTTGGGGAATTGCACTATGGCCGAAAGAAGCTCCAGCCGTGCTCAGCCGCGATCCGCGACTTTTATCACCGCGCCGAAAGCCACCTGAAACATGCATTGCTTGCGTTCGATGCAGACGAGGTCGCATTGGTCGGTGAAGCCTTCTGCCAAGTCGTGCGCGACCAAAGATTGACCTGTTACGCCGGCGCGATTATGCCAGACCACGTGCATCTGCTCGTGCGCAAGCACCGACTCAAAGCAGAAGAGATGATCCAGCAGTTGCAGGCGGCCTCCGCGGCGGTTCTCCGCACTGTTGGCCGCCGAAGTCCGCACCACCCCGTCTGGGGCGGGCCGGGCTGGAAGGTATTCCTCGATCATCCAGATGAGGTGCGCAGGACCATCTGCTACATCCAACAGAACCCGGTGAAACTCCGTCGCCCAGCACAGCGATGGGACTTCGTTCAGAACTATGACGGCTGGCCGCTGCATCCGGGGCACGATCCAAATTCGCCGTATGCCAGGAGATTGCGGGACCGCTGAACTGACATGCTAAGCCGCGAGCGGCCGCGCTGCCAGCCATCCACTGAAAGCCCATAGCATCTTGTTTCCCCCGCCCGCCTGAAGGATACTGCTGGCGATGGAAGATTACCGTGTGAACCTGGACATCTATAGCGGGCCGCTGGACCTGCTGCTGTACCTCATTCGCCGCGATGAGCTGGACATCCACGACATCCCCATCGCCCGGATCACCGCGCAGTTCGTCCAGTACATCGACACCATAAAGATGCTCAACCCCGATCTGGCGGGCGAGTTCCTCGTCATGGCCGCCACGCTGCTGGAGATCAAGACGCGGATGCTCCTGCCCTCGGCGCCTGAGGAAGAGGCCGTCGAGGCCGCTGACCCGCGCGGCGAGCTGGTCCGCCAACTCCTGGAATACAAGGCCTTCAAAGACGCCGCCGGCGACCTGCGGCAATCGGCGGAAGAACAACTGTTGCGCTACCCGCGCAAGCCCCTGCCCCTGCCCGAAGATCAGGGCAAGGACCTCGAAGAAGTGCAGATCTGGGACCTGGTCGAGGCCTTCAACCAGTTGCTGGCCTCGGTCGGTCAGTCGGTCAAGCAGCGCGAAATCATCTACGACGACACGCCCATCGAACTGCACGCCGAGGACATCGTCGACCGCCTTGGCCGGGAAGGCAACATGACCTTCCGGCAGATATTCACTGGCCGGACGCGAAAAAGCGAACTGCTGGGACTCTTCCTGGCCATGCTGGAACTCATCCGCCGCCGGCGCATCTTCATCCGCCAGGAAAAGAGTTTCGGCGAGATTCACGTCTTCCTGCGCAACCAACAAGAGGAAGCCGCCGCCGCACAGTCCCAGCCGCTGGCGGCTTCGCCAGATGCCGGCCTATCGTTATCTGGCCAACCCTCGGTAAGCGAAAATCCGATGCCTGCCAGCTCGGATCTGAAATCTCAGATGTCAGAGACGAGACCGGGCGCGGTTGACGAGCGTGCAGGGCACACTGGGCAGGCCGAAAAGCGTATGGGAGAAGACGATGACCGTTCGGGACAAACTGACTGAACTGGGCCTGCAACTTCCGCAGACCGCCAGGCCGGCGGGCAAGTACGCCCCAGCCGTCCGCGCCGGCCAACTCGCCTTCACCTCCGGACAATTGCCCATCCGCGACGGCACGCTGCTGCTGACCGGCAAGGTGCCCGCCGACGTGCCGATGAAGGATGCCCAGCAGTGCGCCGCCCAGGCCTGCCTCAACGCCCTGGCCGCCCTGGAAGGCTTGCTGGGGAACCTCGACAGCATTGAGCAGATCGTCCGGCTGAACGTCTTTGTTAACTCTTCGCCGGGCTTTGTCGAGCAGGCCCATGTCGCCAACGGCGCCAGCGAGCTGCTCAACCAGATCTTCGGCCAGGCCGGCGTCCACACGCGCTGCGCAGTCGGTGCGGCCGAACTGCCGCTGCATTCGCCTGTTGAACTGGACCTGGTCGTGCAGGTGAGGGGCTGAGAAGCCGGAAGCCGGAATCAGGAAGCCGGAATCGGGAATCGGGAAAAGCCAAAACAAACGCGGCAGACCGGGTGACCCGATCCGCCGCGTGAACGCACGAATCCTGGCGGTGTTTGTTTCTCCTTCTTTCCCTACGACCTATGACCTACGACCTATGACCTACGACCTCGTCGTCTCCGTCTTTCCCTACGCCCTACGCCCTGCCGTCAAGGCACATTCACTTCCACGCTGCTGTAGCCGGCGTTATTGAACTCGTCCATGGTCCGAACGGCCACGCGGTGCCGGCCAGAGTCCGGCAGATCGATCGTCAGGGAGAAGCTCTCTTGCAGGCAATCGCAGATGCCGCTGGTGGGCAGGATCGTGATCCACTGATCGTTGTTGTCCACGGCGTAGGCGATCTGTCCGATTCGGCTGGTGGCGTCGGCCACGCTGCCTGAAAGCGTCGCTTTGCCCTTGCCCGCAGGCTTGCAGGCCAGTTCGGAAACGGCCGGCGCGGTGTTATCGACCAGAATGCCGCGGAGAATCTTCTCGGCCATCAAGGCCGTGCCGGGCGGGTTGCTCTTGGCGTCACTGACCTCGATCTTCATCTCGTACACGCCGTCCTGCACGCCCAGCGTGTCCCAGGCGTACGTGGGGTCGGTGAGCTTGTCGGCCAGCTTGATCCATTTCTCATCGCTGCCGCGGCGGAAGAAGAAGGCGTATTCCAGATCGTCGTTATTGGCGTCGCTGGCGTGAACCGAAACGGAGCGGACGCGAAGCGGCTCGGGGCTCGTCTGCGCCTCAGACATCATCGCACTGCTGCGGTGGGCGATCTTGGATGCCCCCATCGGCATGCTCTGGCCCTGTGCGGCCGGTTGAATCCCAGCGGAGCGAATCTGCGGCGCAAGGTTATGCACTTGGTAGCTCAATTGCACCTGCTCGACCAGCGGGGCGGCCTTGCCGTCGCCTGACAGCGTCAAGCGATATTGCAGATACCTCCCGGCGGGGGAAGGAATCTTCGTCCAGTTCGCCCCAATGGCCAGCTCGTCCGACCAGGGCGACCACGTCGCGTCGTCGGGCTTGGCCACGTTGCCGCTGCGGGTGGCGATCGTCGCCCCGCTGCCGGCAGGGACGTCGGCCCGAACGCTCACGGAGCCCCAGCGGGAAATCTGCGAGGCGTCCAGCGCCTTGGAGACCAGCGTGCCCTTGGGTGTCGACTGGCCCGACAGGACGAACAGCCCGCCCTGGTTGGCCGTGCCGACGTAGAGCTTGCCCTGGCCGTCGCCCAGCAGCGTCACGACATCCTTGGGATCCACCGCCGCCAGCAGGCTGCTGTGCTGCCCGGAGGGGTCCACCACGTACAACTGCCCGCTATGGCCTGTGGCCAGCGTCAGCATCTTTTCATGCTCGGCCATGGCCAGGATGCTCACGCTCTTGCGGAAGATCGTCCGCACACAGCCATCCTTTTCAATGCGATACACGGCGTTGCCGCTGCCGCTCTCGACCGAGCCGGCGCCGCTTGGCATGTGCAGCCCGGCCATCCGGCCAAGCAGACCGCCACTGTGCGTCGCAGGCGGAGAAGCCGGCTCCTGGTCTTCTTCCGGCTCATCGTCACCGGCGGCCTGGGTTTCTGAAGACTCGCCGGGCGATTCATCCAGCTTGGCGGGCTTGGAGGCGGGGGAAGATGAGCTTTCATCGCCCTCGACGCCGCCCTCGTCATCGCCGTTGCCCTCGTCCGGCGGAGGCTCCGTCGGCGGCCCCGAGATGGCCTTGAGAAGCTTGCTCAACTTGGAATGCCCACCGGAGCCTTCGTGCATCGGGCTGGAGGAAGCGGCCTTGCTGGAGTCCGACGTGGCGGCGAAAAGCGTGCCGTCGCTATCGAGCACCAGGCTGGAGACTTCCTTCTCAGCCGCGTCGTACAGCACCCTACCGGCCTTCTTCTCGATGTTGATCTCCAGGATCAGCCCCGTCTCGCCCGTGCCGGCGTACAGCATTCCTTCAGCACCGGCGATAAGGGACAGAATGTTCTTATCCTGGCTGTGATAGATAACGGCGGCCTTGCCGTCGGCTTCGACGCGGTAGACGTTCCCGGTCGGCCCGGTGGCCACATAGTAGGAGTCGCCCCCCGCCGCCACGACGGCCCAGACGAAGGTGACCTTGGGGTCCTTCCAGATGGCCTTGACCTTGCCTTCGCCGTCGATGCGATACAGGCCTGCCTCTTTGCCGCTCACGCCGGCAACCAAGCCGTCATTGTCGTAGATCATGGCCCGGACCAGCACGCCAGGCAGTTCGGCAAAGGGAACAAGCTTGCCCTCTTCGACCTTGAACACCTTGCCGTTGGGAGACGTGGCGATGTACACCTTGCCGCGCGGGCTGACGGTGATGGCTGAGACCATGCCCGTCTTCTCGGCCGGTGCGACCAGCGATTCCATGGCACGGGCCAGCGTCACCTCGCCCTGGTTGTTCACGGCCACCTTGTCCAGCTTGCCGGCGGTAAAGTCCGACTCGGTGCTGTGCGACCACGTCGAGGGCGCCACGGCCCAAGCCGAGGCGGTCAGCATCAAAACGGCCAATCCAAAAAACCTCTTCATGAATTTTCCTCTGTCCTCGTAGCACGGGCGAAACGCCCTTCTGACGCATGGACGAGCCGCCCATGCCTCGTTACAAGCCTTTATTGACATACTTCCTGCCGGGGATCCTTGCTGACCGAGAAGCTCGCTTCGGCCGATCCCTCCACGACCATGCCCGCGGGCTGCTGCTGCACCAGGCTCATGCGATACGCCCGCGCGTCGTCCGGCGACGACTCGTGCAGGATTCCGCCCAGGCTGCCCGGAATGTTGTTCAGCTCGTTCTTGCGGACCGACAATCCACCCTGCCGCAACGGCAAACGCAGGTAGATCGACGTCTTGGGATAGGAAACAACTTCCTGAAGGGCGGCGAAAAGCTGTTCCACGGTCTTGGGGCTGAAGCGCTGCGGCATCTCCTGCCGCAGTGAGGTCATGGCCTCGGTCGCCTCGCAGGCCGTCAGGTTGTAGGTGCCGTCGGCCAGATCGTCAGGCACGTTCAGTTCGAATTCCTTGACGATCTTTTCGGACCGGAATGGCCGGAGCGTGACTTTGCCCTTCATCGTTTCGCCGGGGCGGTACACATTCTTGTCCAGATCGACGGCGATGATCTCGCCCGTGTGCTTTTCGGCCTGGATCGTGACCGTAACCTCGATGGACTTGGGCATGACCGGCTCGCCCAGTTCAGTGCGAAACATCGCCGCCAGCGGCCTGCCGATATCGCTGACCATGGACAGGCCCTCGTCGTCGCAACTGCAATTGGCCGCGGTGAATTGCCCCAGGCGGCCGAAGTCGATCGTCACGTGATACGTCAGCCAATGATGCTCGGGCAACTGCCGCTTGGCCGCCAGCGACTCTTCAACGATGGTGGCCGCCAGCAGCGGCGTCAGTTGCGGATGCCGCAGCAAGTTGTAGTGATACGTGACCTCGCCGCCATTTTCGCGCACGTGCAAGGTCAGCGGCAGCAGTTCGACCTTCTTGCCCAGCACGCCACCGACGCCGGTAGCCTCATCGTCGCTCAGCATCCCATCGACGCGGATGGTCGAGCCCAGTTTGAAGCTCGCCAATAGCGAAGGCACAACGGCGTGAATGTAGGCCGGGCCCATGGGCATCTCGATTTTGCCACGCGACAGGAAGGGGTGGCCAAAGCCCAGGACGTAATCGCCCACCACGTCAGTCACGGTGCCCACGGCCGACCAGTCGGCGTCGCCGCTGACGAGCGGGACCGACAGACTCGAACCGGGCTCAAGTTTCACATCGGTAACCGCCTGCGAAGTCGCCCCGCCGATCGAGCCGGACTGCATCGGCGTCAGCCCGCTGCCTTCAAAGATCGACTCGGCCCTTTTGAACGAACGCGCGCTGGAAGATGAGATCATCAGCGGCGTGTTCAGCGGCCTGAGGAAAGACTGCTGGTTCTGCTGCTTGTTCCAGAAGTTCTTGGGCATGGACATCGTGGCGAAGTCCAGCTTGCGCGGATCGAGATAGAACCGCGCGTAGTCTTCATCGAGCACCCTGGCCAGAGCGGGTTGATCGCCAGAGGCCCCGCCGCTCGCGGGCGCTTGCGAAGCTGGCTGGGAGGAGGCTTTCTGCGAAGCCGACGCCGGCAGCGGCACGCCCTCCAAGGCGAGCATCTGCACGATGGGCTGAATGCCGCAGATCGGTTCCTTCTGCAGCTTCCAGCCATAGGCCACGGCACCGATCAGCTTTTCTTTGCCGTCGGCCGGGTCCGTCAGATACACCGGCGAGCCGCTCATGCCCTCGATGACGCCGGTGCGCTCCAGGCCCAGGCCTGAGAGGTTGCACAGGATCACGTCCTGGTGCGGCTGGAAGTTCTTCATCACGCTCACGACCTCGACGTCGAAGCGTTCGATCTTCGTGCCGGACATGACCGTCAGGCCATAGCCTTTCATGCCCTTCTGAATGCGCGACTGATGCAGATACCGGCCCGAAGAGTTGACGAACTCCTCGGCCTGTTTCAGGCGGGTGTCATAATCGCTAACTTGGCCAAGAGCCAAACCAGGCAGGACGCACACCAGGCAGGCGGCGATACGGACAAGCCACTTCACATGTCGCTCCTTCGTACGGCTATTCTATAGGCGGATGAGCCTATCGTCATCCGCCTGACAGTTCGGGGACGGTTCTTCTGGCCGGGGCGGCACGTACACTACTCTTCCAGCCGGCAAGGTCAACAACGGCCATGCTTTGCTTAACTACGTTTGAGCGATGGCCTTGGGTCGGCAACGTTTTCCGCTCTCTTCTCTATCGGCTGACGGCCGCTGCAAAGCCGCTCGAAAACCTGCCGTCCTCTCGGCCTGTGGACAGTTGAAGGTGGGCATCGTTGGGTCTGTACTCCCCCAACGGCCCTAAGAAACCGCGAGAGCCTGAAAGGCTCAGAGAATACAGCCCAGGGCACAGCGCAGCGACGCCCTGGGTACGGAATGCTTCCATTACCAGCCCTGAAAGGGCGCAACACTCTGACGCCCCTTCATGGCTTGCGGCCAGGAGGTCATCTTCATCCAGGGCGTCGCTGCGCTGTGCCCTAGGCTGTACTCTGCCAGCCCTTTGGGCTGAAGAGCCTTGCTCTAGCAGCCCGTTGAAGAAGGGCGTTTTTCGTGTCGGGGGCGTCTCGCCCGCGCGAAAAGCCCTTTGTTCTTTACGTTTCTTAGCGCGGGCGAGACGCCCGCGACACATCGTCAACGGGCTGCCAGGCCATCGGGCAAGCCTGCCCACCCTGCGCGATGCACATCTCTATGGCCAAGTCTTCTCTCGGCGATCTCTGCGCTCTCGGCGGTTAATTCCTTCTTACGCCCGCGGCTCGGCTGCCAGACGCACCGCCAGCACCGCCCTTGACAGGGGGCGTTCACCATCGCTAGCCTTGATGTAGCTCCGGTTGGCGCGGAGGCAAAAGCCCCGTGCAGGCCGGAAAGAGCCGCTACTGAAATGATGCTCCAGCAACCCTGGCAGGAACGACCGCCCATGATTGATGTACAGCATTTGACGAAATGGTACGGACGAACGCTGGCGGTGGACGACATCTCATTCCACGTCGAGGCGGGCTCCGTCGTCGGCTTCTTAGGCCCCAACGGCGCCGGCAAGAGCACCACGCTGCGAATCCTCACCTGCTTCCAGCCGGCCAGCAGCGGCTCGGCCAGCGTCGACGGCTGCGACGTCTTCAGCCAGTCGGTGCAGGTCCGCCGCCGCATCGGGTACATGCCCGAGAACGTGCCGCTGTATCCGGAAATGCGGGTGCGCGAGTACCTCAGGTTCCGCGCCGCTTTGCGCGGCATCCCGCGCAGCCAGCGAGCCGTCGCCATCGACAAAGTCCTGGAGGATTGCTGGCTGAGTTCGCCGCAGGACATGAGCTATCGCCGGCTCGAGACCCTCAGCCGCGGCTACCGGCAGCGCGTGGGCCTGGCCGACTGCCTGCTGCACGACCCGCCGGTGCTCGTGCTGGACGAGCCGACCATCGGCCTGGACCCAGCCCAGGTGCGCGAAATGCGCAACCTCGTGCTGAACCTGGGGCAAAAGCACACGGTGATCCTGTCCAGCCACATCCTGGCCGAGGTCGAGCAGGTGTGTAAGCAGATCGTCATTATTTCCAGCGGCAAGATCGTCGCCCAAGGCACGCCCAGGGAATTGCGCGAGCGCGTCAGCGGCCCGGGCCGGCTGATTGTCGAGCTGCGCGGGGCGATGGCGGAGCAATTGGCGCGCGACGTGGCGGCGATTCCCGGCGTGCAGGCGGTCGAACCGGCCGAGGCGGGCGAATGGTGCCGCCTGTCGGTCCAGAGCACCGAGGACGTCGATGTCCGCGTACAGGTTGCGGCCATGGCGGCCAGCAAGGGCTACCAGCTCCGCGAACTGCGGCGTGAGGTCGCCTCGCTGGAAGATTTCTTCGTCCAGATCACCTACGAACAAAGCATGCGGCAAGCTCCTGTGGCCCTGTAGCGGGTCTAGCGAGAGGTCTCTTATGAAAGTGCTGACACTGGCCAAACGCGAATTAGCCGCCTACTTTTACAGCCCGATGGCGTACGTCATCGCGGCCTTGTTCCTGGCCATGGTCGGGCTGATCTTCCTGCTGGGCGTTCACGTGCCCTTCCTGAAGATCAGCCTGGAGCCCGTCTTTCGCAGCGGGGCCGAGTCCACGCTCAGGCCGCTGTTTGACGTACTGGCCTATGGCCTGGTGGTCGTCATTCCCCTGCTGACGATGCGGGTAGTGAGCGAGGAATTCCGCACCGGCACGATCGAGACGCTGATGACGGCGCCGGTAACAGACGCCCAAGTGATCGGCGGCAAGTTCCTGGGCGCGATGATCCTGTACGTGATCCTGCTGGCGACGACGCTGGTGTACTTTGGCCTGATCGCCGCCTTTGGCCAACCCGATCTGGGCGTCGCGGCCATCGGCTACCTGGGCATGCTGCTGCTGGGGGGCACGTACGTGGCGGTGGGCGTGTTCGCTTCGACCATCACGCGGCACCAGCTCGTGGCCGGCATCATCGGCATCGCGATCCTGGCCTTCTTCACCGGCGGCATCTACCTGCTGGTGCTGCTCGTGCCGCCCGAGCAAGCCAGCGCGGTCTCGCGTCTGAACATGATCACGTACTTCAGCGACTTCTCCAAAGGCGTCCTGGATGTGCGCGGCGTGATCTTCTTTGTGACTTTGACAGCCTTCTTCCTCTTCTTGAGCGTGAAAGTGCTGGAGAGCCGGCGATGGCGATAAACGAAAAACAGAACCCCGGATTTCAAGACGTCAAGAGCCGCAAACGTTGGGCGGGCTTCAATGTGGCCCTGTCGGTCGTCGTGGCGGCCGCCCTGCTGGTGGTCGTGAACGTGGCGGCATATTATGCCACCAAAGACAAACCGCTGCGGAAGAACTTTGAGACGCTTGGCCGGTATCGCTTAAGCGACACCGCCCAGCGAATTCTCGACCAGCTCAAGACGCCCGTGAAGATCACCACGATCTACACCTCCACCGACCCGGAACGCAAGCCGGAGGAGTATCTGCCGCCGCTGCGAGATCTGCTGGACGAGATGCACCAGCGCAACAACCTCGTGACCGTCGTTGCGGTGGGCAGCGACACCGGCAAGGCCGAGATCATCAATCGGCTCCGCGAGCAGCTGGAGAAGGAGACGAAGGAGCACCGCCAGGTCATCGCCGACTTCCTGACGGCTGCCGACATCGACCTGCCGCTGCTGGAGCAGTTCGCCCAGACGTGGCGCGAGTATCCCACCGATGGCTGGCTGGCACAGTTCAACGTGCCCAAGAGCCTCGAAACCATCACGGCCACCACCATTGAGGATCTGCGGAAACTGACCAATCAGACGCGTTCGGCCATGGGGCAGTCCACCCTGCCGGATTACTCCGAGATGGTCGGCAACATCACCGACGCCATCAGCAAGATCAAGACCCAGCGGCTCGCGCCGATCCGCACCGTCTTGCGCGACCTGGCCGCACTGCCGGAGCGGGCCGAGAAACTCCGGCCCGAGTTGAACAAGAATCTCCAGGCGCTCCAAGGGCAGCTCAACCAGGCCGTTGCCACGTTGAGCCAGGCCACCTCTGCCACCAGTCAACCCGGCGACATCGGCGAGGCCTTGAGCCGCTTCACGGCCATGTGCCGAAAGGTGAGCGTCACCGCCGAGGCCGTGGCCAGGAATCTCGATACGCTGGCCGAGGGCGAATACGTCAAGCTCAAGCCCGGTTGGCGAGTTGAAGGTTTGGGAGAATTGCCCGACCTGTACCGCAATATCGCCCACTCGATGCTGGTGATCGGCGAGCAGGCCCAAGGGATCAAGCAGCATTACACGCCGGAAAAACAGGCCGAGGCGGTTACCGAACTGCGCAACGAAGTGCCCAAGCTCGTGAACTTGCTCAAGACGGAACAGGCGAGCGTTGACAAACTGCTGGCCGATCTGACCAAGCGCGACGAGGCCACCACGGCCATCTTTGAGAGAGTCAAGCAGGAGAACTTCTTTGAAGATATCATCGGCCCGCTGGGCAGCCTGCTGGATCGGGCGGGCAAGTTGCCGGCCATCGCCACCCAGACGGACCTGATCGACCGCCTCAAGCAGGACAACATCGTGCTGGTGGAGGCGCCCGACAATAAGCTGGGCGTGGTGACGTTCGACGAGGCTTGGCCCGTCGCGGACAAGACGCCCGGCGAGAGCAACCCGCGCGACGCCGTCAAGAGGGTCTTCTACGGCGACATGGCCGTCAGTTCAAAGCTCCTGAACCTGACGCGCCCGCCGCTGGCGGAGGTGGTTTTCGCGTTCTTTGAAGATGTCCCGCCCCAGCAAATGTGGCAGCAGCAGCACCCGCTATTTGGCGCCATTCCCATGATGGCGCTTTCGACGCTGCGGGAACGGCTTGTGCGGGCCAACCTCGAAGTGACGGAATGGAATATCAACAAGCAGAAGACGCCGCCCGCGCCCAAGGACGGCCGCAGGCAGGTGCTCATCGTCCTGCCCTTCCCCTGGCAGCAGGACCCCTCTGCCGCTCCCGACCCCAAGCGGCCACAGGTCACACCCGCGGACATGGAGCAGGTAACCAAGCTGATCGAGAGCGGAACGCCCGCCATCTTCCTGGCCGGCTACTCCCAGCCACAGTATCCCGGCGGCCCCCCGCCAATGTATGAATGGAACGAATACCTCAGCCAGAATTGGAGCATCGGCGTGCGCGGCGACCAGCGCGTGCTGCGGGCCGAACGCGACCCGGACAACCCCGGCAAGTTCACGCTGCCGCTAGCGCAGTGGAGCTGGATGCCCGTGTCCACCTTCACGCACAACCCGATAGGCAATCCGCTGCGGGCGCGACGGTTTTACTGGATGTCGGCCTCCCCGATCATGCCCGTTCGACACGGCAACCCAGCCATCGTCGAGGACATCCTGTACGTGCCCGCCGGCATGGAGGGCGTGTACGCCGTGTGGGCCACCCCGCGGCCAGACCGCATACTGGCCAAGCTTCAGGGCGGCCAGGGCGACATTGCCCCGGAATCTGAGGACATCCGCCCTCCGTTCGGGCTGATCACCGAATCGCGCCGGCAGATCAACGGCAAGGACAACAGCATCATCCTCATGGGCATCGGCATGTCCTTCTTCGATGACTACCTCACGCAGCGGATCCCCGAAATCAAGGGCCAGAGCGTGACCACCGAGCCGCCGCCGACGGGCGACGTGGACGTCGTCATCAACAGCGCGTACTACCTCTCGGGCAACCAGCAGTACATCGGCGCCGGGCCGGTGCTGGTCCAGCCCATCGACTGCCCCCGGGCGGACATGCTGTGGATTCAAATCCTGTTTGCCGGCGTCTGGCCGGCGGTGATGCTGCTGGCCGGCGGGCTGGTCATGCTGTGGCGGATACGGTAGGTCACGTGCCATGGGCGTCTCGCCCATGATGGAATGATGTGCAGCACCGAATGCAACCGGACGCTAGCCAAACACGGCCGAGACGGCCGTGACACGCACGGGCGAGACGCCCGTGTCACAATACAGATCGCGATAAGATCACGGTGAAGATGTTGAACGGAGCCATCTGACGATGAATCTCAAGACGACGATCGTTTTGTTCGTGCTGTTGGTGGCCGGCCTGGGCGTGCTCGCCTATTACCACTGGTCCGGGCACACCGAGCCCAGCGAGGGCGCCGGCCAGAATTACGTCATCAAGGGCTTAGGCGAGATTCAGAAGCTTCAGTTGGAAGGCAGGGGCACGCCTGCGATCGTGCTGGAGCGGAAAGACGACAAGAAGTGGTATCTGACATCGCCGGTTTCCGCCCCAGCCGCTGAAAACCAGGCCGCCCGGACGGTGGCGAACGTCACCGTGATGGTCTACGACCATAAGTTCGGCCCAAAGGACGCCGACCGCCCCGGCGACGATCTGACAGGACTGTCTTCGCCTGAGCGAGTCGTCACGGTCACAGACGAGCGGGGCAAGAGCGCAACCGTGCGCGTCGGCAAGAACCGGCCGTTGTCCACGCAAAGCTATGTGCAAGTCGTCGGCGATCCGAACATCTACATGACCGCCCTGAACCTGACCGAACTGCTCGCCAAGACGCCCGATGACTTCCGCGACCCGGCCATTTTCGACTTCGAGCCCGCTAGCGTGGACCGCGTCGAGGCCCGCGGCGCGACCAACTTCGTGCTCCAGCGTGCCGCCCAGCGATGGCTGCTGGAATCGCCCATCCAGGGCCGGGCCAACCAGGAAAAGGCCCGCGACTTCGTGCAGTCGCTGGCGGCCCTGCGGGCTGAACGCTTTGTGAACGACGCCCCGTCGCCGGCTGACCTGAAAGGCTATGGCCTGGACAATCCGCGGCTGATGCTGACGGTCGAGATTGTCGAACCGCGGGCCCGGCCGACGAGCCGAACCGCCGTGCAGGCGACATCGACTGCGAGCACAGCGCCCTCAACGCAGCCGGCATCGGCCCCCGCTTCGGCGCCGGCGTCCAAACCCGCTGGAAAGTCTATGACGATTGTCTTTGGCGCGGCCTCGGGCGGCAGGACCTTCGCCAAGCTGGCCGATCAGCCGTGGGTGTTCCAAGTGGGCCTGTCGAAACTGGACGACTTGCAACCCAAGGCCGACGCGCTGCGCGACCGCCACGTGCTGGACCTGGCCAACAAGATGCCGATGGAGGCCGAGATCGTCCTGGCCCACGGGCAGAGCGTGAAGCTCGAACGCGGCGAGGCCGGCCAGTGGCAGATGGTCGAGCCCTTTGCCGGCCCGGCGGAACAGACGGCCGTGATGAAACTCTTCAGCACGCTGTTCGAGCTGCAGGCCAGCGAGTTCGTCGAGCCCACGACGTTCGCTCCTCTGGGGCTCGACCCGCCCAACGGCAAGATTGTGCTCCAGTTCAAAGACGGTGAGCCGCCAGCGGTGCTGCTGCTTGGCGGCACCACGGGCGAGAGCGGCCAGGCCGGCTTCGTGCGCGAGGAAGGCAGCCCCTCCGTGGCCGTGGTGGTCTCCAACGACTTCGCCACGCTCAACCGCCCTGCCCCGGCGTATTGGCCGCTGCGGCTGTTCGAGGTTTCCCCCCTGGCCGACTTCGCGTGGATTCGCATCGAAAAGCCCGACGCCCCGGCCGTGGAGATACAGCGGTTCGCCCGCGACGACTTCCGCATGGTCGAACCGTTGTCCGGGCCGGCCGATGTGGAAAGTCTGCGTGCCCTGCTGGAGTCGCTGCGGGAGTTCAAGTCCAGCAAGATCATCTCCCTGGACAACGCCCTGCCCGAGCGTTTTGCCAAGCTCAAGCCCATCCGCGTGACGACTGCAACCATGTTGGTCTCGCCGCCGTCGGCCACGCAGCCAGCGACCGCGCCGGCCAGCACCCCGGCCACAACGTCCGCACCGTCGGGCGAGCCGACCAGCATGGCCGCCAGCGCCCCGGCCATTCAGCCGACGACCGCCAGTGCTCCCGCCACCGCGCCCGCCCAGATGCCCCAGCCGGCAATCCTGATCGTCAAGGACGGCAACACGGCGTATGCGTGGATCGAGGGCCGAAAGCCCGTAGCCGTGGGCGAAATCAGCCCGCAGATGTACGACCACTTCGACGCCGAATTCCGCAGCCGGATGGTATTCCCCATCGACCCGAGCAAGGCCATTTCTCTGAAGGTTTCGCTGGAGAAGAACTCGATGGAGTTCGTCCGCAGCGGCGACACGTGGCGGTACAGCGACGACCCGTTCCTGAAGGTCGAGCAGGAACGCATCAAGAGCTACCTCTTCGATTTGGCCCGGCTCAAGGCCAAGCGATACGTGGATTACGCCAAGCCGACAGATTTGCAACGATTCGGCCTGGACAGCCCCACCATGACCGTAGAGGTCAAGTACGACACCGGCGAGCCGATGAAACTGAGCTTCTCGCGCACCGGCCCGGTCGGCGTCGACGGCCTGTACGGCCTGAGCAGCATGGTCGATGGCGTGTTCGTGCTAGCGCCCGACTCGCCGCGAAAGATGCAGGATTCGTTGCAGAGTCTCAAAACGCCCGCGGCCACTCCCACGCCCGCGCCGCGAGAGCCCGCGGCGGAATCGCCAACTATGGAGTCGCCGGAGTAACCTTCGCCTTTTGCGCGACGCCTTTGCGCGGTATCGTCTAGACAATGATGCCGCCAGCAAGAACCAACTTGATCGTGCCGCTGACGCACAGCGACGCCCCCGCCATGCGAGCGGCGATGGCCCAGGCCGCCGCGGCCGGTGCCGACATGGTCGAGTGCCGGCTGGACTTCCTCACTGGCTGCGACAGTGCCTCGCTGCGCGAGCTGCTGCGTGGTCGGCCGCTGCCAGTCATCATCACCTGCCGGCCCAAGCGACAAGGCGGCCTGTATGCAGGCGACGAGTCGCGACGCCTGGCCCTGCTGCAAGAAGCTCTTGACCTCGGGGCAGAGTATGTGGATGTCGAGTGCGACGTGCCGCCCGACCGCCGGCCGCACGTGAGTTTTGGTGCCACGGCTGCGGAGTCGGCAGCCGTGTCGGCCAACACACCTGCAAACGCCGCAGGTGTGGCACCCGCGCCGCTCGCGGCAAAGCCCGCGGCGCCGCACGTGCCACAGCCACCCTCGGCTGGGGAATCGAGCCGAATCATCCTGAGCTATCACGACTTTTCCGCCAAGCCGGCCAATCTGTCGGGCATCCTGGCTGACCTGGCCGCTCAGCGTCCCGCCGTGTGCAAAATTGCCTTTGCCGCCCAGGGGCCCCAAGATGCCATCGACGCCTTGGCCGCCCTGCGCGAGTGCCCGTTGCCGGTGATCGTGCTGGCCATGGGCGAAGCCGGTTTGGCCAGTCGCGTGCTCGCCAAGAAGTTCAACGCCTTCGGCACCTTCGCTGCCTTGGCGGCAGGCAGCGAGTCCGCCCCGGGCCAGCCGACGATCCAGGAGCTGAAGCAACTGTACCGCTGGGACAGCATCAGTCCCGCGACGGCTGTGTACGGCGTGGTGGGCTGCCCGATTGCCCACTCGATGAGTCCGGCCATTCATAACGCCGCCTTCGCCGGCAATGCTCTGGACGCCGTGTACCTGCCGCTGCGCGTCGAGCCGGGCGAGGATGATTTCCGCGCGTTCATGGATGCGTGCCGTCAGGCTTCGTGGCTGCACGTGGACGGGCTGAGCGTGACGATCCCGCACAAGGAACACGCGCTGCGGTACGTGGGCTCAGCGAATGTGGACGAGCTCTCGCGGCAAATCGGCGCGATCAACACCATTACCCTTGGCCGTGACGGCAGCCTGCGCGGCACGAACACCGACTACGCCGGTGCGCTCGACGCGTTGACAGCCGCGATGGGCATCGCCCGCGAAGGTCTGCACAGCCGGCGGGCTGGCGTGATCGGGGCCGGGGGCGTTTCGCGCGCCATCGTCGCCGGCTTGCGACACTACGGCGCCGACGTCGTCATCTACAACCGGACTGTCGAGCGTGCCCATGCCCTGGCCGAAGAATTCGCCTGCCGCTGGGCAGCGTTGGACGCACTGGGCGAGCCGCTGGACATCCTCATCAACTGCACCTCCGTCGGCATGCACCCCCAGGTCGATTCGATGCCGTTGCCCGAGGAATCGCTTGTCCGCCTGGCCAAGGCCACACCCGACCTGGTCGTCTTCGACACCGTGTACAACCCCGTGCAGACACGCCTGCTCGCGCGGGCTGATGAACTCTCCTGCCGCTGCGCCTCGGGCGTGGAAATGTTCGTCAACCAGGCCATGCAGCAGTTCGCGTTCTGGACCGGGCAGGTTGCCCATCGTGAAACGTTGCGTCAGATCGTGCTGCGAAGGCTTTACGCCGCCCGGTAACGTGCATATACTCACTGGCTTCTTTCAGGAGCTTCCCATGGAAAAGCAGGTTAAGAAGATCGTATTGGCGTATTCCGGCGGGCTGGACACGTCCGTCATTCTGCCGTGGCTGCATGAACGCTACCCCGGCTGCGAAGTCATCGCCTACGCCGGCGACGTCGGCCAGGGCAAAGGCGAACTTGACGGCATCGAGAAGAAGGCCTTGGCCAGCGGCGCCAGCAAGTGCATCGTGGGCGATCTCCGCAAGGAGTTTGCCGAGCAGTATTGCTTCCCGATGCTCAAGGCCGGGGCATTATATGAAGACCGGTACATGCTCGGCACATCCATCGCCCGGCCACTGATCGCCAAGGGCCAGGTCGAGTGCGCCCACAAGGAAAAGGCCGACGCCGTCGCCCACGGATCAACCGGCAAGGGCAACGACCAGGTCCGCTTCGAGCTGACGTACATGGCCTTGGCGCCGGAGCTGACGATCATCGCGCCGTGGAAGGACACGAAGTTCCAATTGACCAGCCGAGAGGCGGCGATTGACTACGCCAAGCTGCACAATATCCCGATCGCCCAGAGCAAGAAGAAGATCTACTCGCGCGACCGCAACCTCTGGCACATCAGCCACGAAGGCGCGGACCTGGAAGATCCCAACAACGAACCGCAGGACAACCTGTGGGTGATGTCGGTGCCGGTGAGCAAGGCTCCGGCCAAGCCCAGCTACGTCACCATCGACTTCAAGGCCGGCGTGCCACTGGCGTTGGACGGCGTGCGGCTGGCTGGGCACGAACTGATCGCCCGGCTCAACGAAATCGGCGGCAAGCACGGCGTGGGCCAGGTCGACCTGGTCGAGAACCGGCTGGTGGGCATCAAGAGCCGCGGCGCGTACGAGACGCCCGGCGGCACGATCCTGTTTGAAGCCCACCGGGCCATCGAGAGCATCACGCTGGACCGCGAGACCTACCACTACAAGCAGCAGGTGGCACTGAAGTACGCCGAGATGGTCTACAACGGCCAGTGGTTCTGCCCGCTGCGCGAGGCCCTGGACGCGTTCGTGGATCGCACGCAGGCCGGCGTGACCGGGGCGGTGCGGATCAAGTGCTTCAAGGGCCGGGCGACGGCTGCGGGCGTGACCAGTCCCAAGAGCCTGTACTCGGGCAAGCTGGCCAGCTTCACCATGGGCAGCGAATACACGCCCACCGACGCCATCGGCTTCATCAAGCTCTTCGGCCTGCAAATGCGGGGCCGGGGAAAGTAGCAGCAAGAATTACTGGGCCACAGAGGCACAGAGGCCGCAGAGAGAAGACTTTCAAAGACAAAGGCACAGCTACCTTCGCGGCGGCTGTGCCTTTTTGTCTATCTCGTGAAACCTCGACGTTTCCGCCTTGTCCTTTGTGTGGCCGGCGTCACATGTCCTGCCAAAAGAAAGGCCCGCCGATCAGGGCGGGCCTTGTCATTCTCTCTATCGCTGGGTCTCTACTGCGTGCAGTCCGACTCGAACTGGCCCGGATCCTGGCCGCGTTCGATCAGGCCCAGTTTCAGCACGCGCCGGGCGTGCCGGCCGCCATTTTCGAAATCCGTCGCCAGCCAGCTTTCCACGATCCTCCGCATGACTTCCTCGCCCAGCACGTCGGCGGCCAGGCAAAGCACGTTGGCGTCGTTGTGCCGGCGCGAAATCTGGGCCGTCAGCTCGTCGTGGCAAATGGCCGCTCGCACGCCGGCCACTTTGTTGGCGACGATGCTCATGCCGATGCCCGTGCCGCAGACTAGAATCCCACGATCGACCTTGCCTTCGGAAACCGCCTTGGCGGCCAGGTAGCCGACATCGGTGTAGTCGCAACTCCGCGAGGAGTTGGTCCCCATGTCGACGATCACGTGACCACGCTCATTGAGCATGGCCGAGATCTTCTCTTTAATGGTCCGCCCGCGATGATCGGCGGCAAGGGCAATCTTCATAGCAAATTCTCTTTCATCCTTTTGCGCAGGCACTCTTCCATCCGGCCCGCAACTTTTGCGTACACTTCAGACCCGGCGCCAATAGGGTCGGAGATGTCTCCCGACTCGTCCAGCAGATGCGTCTTTGAACTGGCCGAGGGCAGCATCCGCGTGACATCGGAGAGGTGACTCCGAGACATACAGAATACCACATCGGCCTGCTGAATCAACTCGCTGGTTAACTTCCGGCTGCGATGTTCGCCGACCTCCGCCCCCAACTCGGCAGCGGCCACGACCGCCTCGGGCGTCGCCACCATGCCTTCGAGCCCCATCGTGCCGGCGGAGATGATTTCCATGCCATGCTTGGACAGATCCCGCTCGCGGCAGTGAAACTTGTCGGCCAGCAGCTTGGTCGCCAGTGCGGCCGCCATCGGGCTGCGGCAGGTGTTTCCGCTACAGACAAACAGCACGAT
Source organism: uncultured Planctomycetota bacterium (assembly GCA_903892515.1). Taxonomy (GTDB): domain Bacteria; phylum Planctomycetota; class Phycisphaerae; order SM23-33; family SM23-33; genus CAITIS01. The sequence continues at coordinate 106,795 of CAITIS010000011.1, forward strand.
CCGCGCCAGCATGCGGCGGATCATCCGCTCGTCATACACGCCGGGGCGAAGAATCTTCAGCTCGCCGGCCTCGTCGAAGGACACGATAGTCGAGGCCTCGCTGAATCGCGTCGGCCCGCCGTCAACCAGCACATCGATGCGGTCCTGCAACTGGCTCAGCACGCTACCGGCGTCCAGCGGCGGCCGCCTGCCCGCCAGATTGGCGCTGCTGGCCACCACGGGCTCGCCCACTTGCGTCAGCAGGGCATGGCAAACCGGATGGTCCGGGCAGCGCAGCCCGATCACGCCCTGCGGGGCAAGCCGATCATGCACCACCGCACCCAACGTGGGATCGGCCAGCGAGCCGCCCGTGGGCAGCAGGATCGTCACCGGCCCGGGCCAGGCCTTGGCCATCAGCCGCCGAGCGGCCGGGGGAATCTCGCGAAGGTAGCGGTCCACCTCAGCCGGTTCGCCCAGGTGCAGCGAAAACGGCGCCGTCGGACGCTGCTTTAGTTCCTTCAAGCTCTCAAAGGCCTCGGCCTGTGTGGCAATGGCCCCGATGCCGTAAACGGTTTCGGTGGGGAAAGCTACGAGTCGGCCAGCGCGCAGCGCCTCGGCCGCGGGCGTGACAGCCCGCAGTGCGTCCCGTGCGTCAATGACCTGGATGGTTCGAGTCTGCATCTTGCTGCGGTCTTATAGTATCGTTTCGGCGAGCCTGCCGGTTCAAGGAAATAGCCGCCCGCCGGCTCGCTTGCCAACCGTTTTCGCCGGAAAACTCACCCGCCTGTTGTAAATCGGCCCTCGCGTGCGACTATCTATACGAGAACCAAGGCATGACATCGTGGGACACGATTATCCATGAGCATGGCCCAGCCGTCTGGAGAACTGCCTACCGACTGGTGGGCAACGGCAGCGACGCCGACGAGTGCATGCAGGAAGCCTTCGTCGCAGCCGTAGCGGCCGAGCGCCGCGGAACGATCCAGAACTGGCCGGGGCTGCTGCCGGGTGCCGTGGCCGCGGAGTCCAGCGGCCACGCAGACGTTGCACACCGGCGGCGGCTGGGAATGCACACCGGCCAGGGGCCATGGTCAGCCCTTTGTCCAGGTCTGGCCATGTGTAAACGATTCCCATATATCGCCGTCACTCGGTTAGTCTCTGGTCGACGTATGGCCAGCCCAAAGACAGGGCTGACCATGGCACCCAGCGCGGAAGAAGGCGAGGAGACAGTGGCCGATAATGCGGATGATCGACAGGATGTTTGGTCGCAGGATGTTTGGCCGAAGAATGTTGGGCCGCAGCGTGAGCGTTTGCCGATTAGGGCACGGATAGCAGGCGTGAGTTGCGTTGCCACATTTGTCCTCTTCCTTTTCACGCTCTACTCGTTCGGCAGGACCCCGTTGAAGTGGTTTGGCGGCGGTCAGGAGACAGGGGCCAGGTTTGACCTTGTCAGTTGCTTGGGCTTCTTGGCAACTCTGTACGCGGTTTCTTTCGGGATACTGCAGTATCGATGGGTCAAGAGGCTCAGCCTGCCAAAGCGTATCTTGGGCTTGGTGGGCTTGGTGGGTCTTGTGGCGCACTGCGCGGTCGCACTGGTGGCGCCTGCCAGCTATTCTGGAGCCATGGCCGCTATTGGTGCCGGTGCCCATCACGTCGTGGGAGCAGTGGGCGGGCCAGAAGACTGGCTGATAGGTGGAAACGAGCTCCATATATACGGCACATATCTCGTGGACCGTCCTGATGGCCTTCAGTACACGATCGAATACGACCCTGGTAGTCCTGAAGCCGTGCCCACGGCTCGAGAGCCAGCCATCAGTCTCGCGATCCCTCTTGTGAAGTACGCCTGCGAGATGGATCTTCATTCGCAAGCGGCAACGACGGCGGGTGCGGAAGTTCCCCGACTTATCGGAGTGGTTTTCTTTCATCGCACCGGACGAACGGTTTCGTGTTACTGGGTATCGCGGACCATCGACGAGTGGAAGGCGTTGCTTGCCAAAGAGGCCGAGTAGGGCGGCATTCGGCCATGCTTCCGCGTCGTGGCAGTTTGCCGGGTGCCATGGCCAGCCCGTTTTTCAGGGCTGGCCATGCGTCGGCCATGGCCGGCAGATGAGTCGCTTCCCCGCGGGACTCAACGACGATGCCGTTCCTGTGAAACTGGTCCTCCGCGCTGCAAGGTCCGCGCATGGCCAGGCCAACGACGGCCTGACCATGGCACCCAGCACCCGGCCGTGGCCGCGGAGTCCAGCGGCCA